>NZ_KV807681.1:0-1405 GCF_001812085.1 Rothia sp. HMSC065C12 | reverse complement strand
GTGGTGGTGTTGGATGGTGGGTGTGTGGTGGAACAAGGAACCTACCGGGAGCTACTGAAGGCAGAGGGAAAGTTTATGGAAATTTTCAAAAATCAGATCTCTGAAGATTCTGCAGGGCGCAAAACTTCCGCTGAAAGGGACTATGAAGATGCGTAAGATTATGGCTAATACTGTTTGGTCCGTGGTTTATGCTTTCAGAAATCACCCCGTATGGACCGTCTCCTATCTAGCGTCTGTTGTGTGCCTATCACTATTCCCTGCTCTGCAGATGGAGGCTGTCACTAGACTTGTTGAGCATTTGGGTCAGAGCCAGGATGAAGTGCTCCCGCTAGCCCTGGGGGTTAGTTTTGTGCTGGCAGGATACATTGCCCTGGGGCAAGCATCAGACTCTCTGCGTATGATTCTAAATTCTCGAATGTCAAGTACGGGTATTCAGAACGTATCTTCTCGTCTGGCGACTTGTTCCTCTCAGGAAATCGCGAGCGGTGATTATGCTCGCTCATCAAGGGCAGCTCATGAAGCTGTGACAGGGGGGAGCCTGGGGTCTCAAGTTTCCACTATGGGTGCTCTGATATTCATCATTTTTTCGACGGGAGCTCTTAGCTATTCTGTAGGAAAGATCAATGTATATGCTTCACTCTGCATGCTTGCAGGCATGATTCCTGTTGCCTTGATGTCACATCTCTATTCGAGTAAGAATGCTGAGGCAATGGAAAAAATATATTCATATAGCTACAACGCGTGGCATAGCACTAACCAGATTGCACAAATAACTACTGCTCGTGAGCTTGCAATTCTTAATGCTCGGTCGTTCTTTGCGCATCGTGCTAATCAAGAACGGAAAAAATCCGGTGAGGAGGAAATTGGCCTAGCTCGTTACATCCTCAGAATATATACAATTGTTGGTTTTATAAGCGCTGCATTGCTAGCTTTAGCCCTTATTTTTCTAGCGGCCTCGGTGCCGGCTCCCGGTGCTCTTGCTGGAGCTGTTATAGGTATTACCTCGGCTATAGTCTCGCTTGGCTCGATGGGAAGCGACCTTAGCTCGATGGCAGCGGGGTCAAACGCAATTGATATATATCGAAAGTTTATTTCTAGCGCACAGCCCAAGCAGAAAAATTCGGTTGCCGATACCTACCTCGAGATTTCCAGCGTTTCCATTAGGAATCTTGCTATCCAGTATCCAAAAGCTGATTCTTTAGCTCTTAAAAACATCAATCTCACTTTTGGTCCCGGGCAGATGATTGGTATTGTCGGGCCCAGCGGATCGGGAAAGACAACCCTAGTAAATGCACTCATGGGTATGCTTAAGCCCTCCAAAGGAGACATCCTCATGGGAGGTAAGTCGGTACAGGACATATCACCTGATGATTTGTTGGCAAATGTTGGTTTGGTGAGTCAAGAC
>NZ_KV807680.1:0-929 GCF_001812085.1 Rothia sp. HMSC065C12 | reverse complement strand
GCGCTCCCAAACCGGGACAAAGCCCTAGTGGTCGCTGAGCTTTCAGGGCATGGACACGCGGTGCGTGATCTCCTCGAAGCTGCTGGCCTTGCCAGGTCGAGCTACTACTATGCGCTGGCTCACCCCCAGCAGCCAACCAGAGTGCAGCTACGTGCCAAGGTCGCCCAAATCTTTTCGCGAACCCCCAACGGGTGTGGTCACAGGCAGGTAGCTATGTGCCTGCGCGCTGAGGAAGGGGTGCGCATTGCCGATAAGACGGTTTTGAAGATGATGCGTCAGATGGGGCTGCGTTGCGGTATACGCCGTGAGAGGGCCTACCACAGGTATAACTCCTACAAGGGGGAGGTGGGGCAAAGTTTCGCCAACATCATCGGTCGCAACTTCACGGCGACTGGTCCTTGGCAGAAGTTGGGCACCGATGTTACCGAGTTTAAGCTTTCCTTTGGTAAGGCCTATCTCGCTCCGGTTTATGACTTTGCCAGCAAGGAGATTGTTGCCCACTCCATCTCGATGTTCCCTAATCTTGCCCAGCAGCAAGAGATGCTTCAGGTACTCATGGATGCCAAACCTGAGGGAGCTAAGCCGATTTTGCACTCGGATATGGGGTGGCAGTATCAGCATGAGACCTACATCAGTATGCTCGCTGAGAACGGTTTTATCCAGAGCATGTCACGCAAAGGCAACTGCATTGATAATGGCGCCACTGAGCAGGTCTTTGGACACCTCAAGGACGAGTTTTTTCGCGGCCAAGACTGGCCAACTTTCGAGAGTTTCAAGGTTGACCTTGATGCCTATATTACGCATTGGAATACAGTAAGACGTCAGGTAAAGCTTAAGGGCCTGACTCCGGTAGAGTACCGGGTTCAGGCCCTGCTGGAGGCCGTGTAAGGGTTACTATTTAATGCGTCCAAGTTTCGGGGCGCAGTTCA
>NZ_KV807679.1:713762-714098 GCF_001812085.1 Rothia sp. HMSC065C12 | reverse complement strand
GAGTTCTCAAGCAACACACCGATTCAACACCTCAACCCCTTCATTCGAAGGAAGCCTTACCGTTGAACGGTCATTCATGTTATTTTCATTGTTACCGCGTTCCCGCGGCAACTCAATCAACTATACCAGCGTCTTGTTTGCCATGCAAATCCGTTTTCCGTGATTCACACCACAATGTTTCTTCCCTAAACTCCTCCACCATCACCAACCGGCAACCTGAGATTCTTCTAAGCAAGAAACCAAAACACTATACAATTGAAAGACAGTCAAACCGCTTCTGACTAGGAGAAACACCGAAGAAAACTCTTCGTTTTTTCCTCCTCGCCGCGGCGACTC
>NZ_KV807679.1:680572-713662 GCF_001812085.1 Rothia sp. HMSC065C12 | reverse complement strand
GTCAGTGCGTTTTATGGGTGCTAAAAAATCTTTAAAAAACTTCCAAAAAACCTTATAAACGCAGAAGAAACCACTCAAACCCTCACAGAATGCCCTCTAGAACCCCCTCCGCAGCCCCTATTCCCATACCCTGCGCTTGATTCCTAACCCTGCACGATTCCTAACCATGCGCCTGGGCGCCCATACCTATTACCTATAGATACAAAAAGCCCCTCCCCTTCCATCCTGCAAGGAATAGAAGAAGAGGGGCACAGCTACAGAGTGCTGACGCCTAGCGCTGAAACGCTTAGTACTGAATTAGTTGAGTACGGGGTTAGTACTGGGGAGGCGCCTCATTCGCCATATTGTTGAAGCGCGAGTACTTACCGCTAAACGCCAACGGGATAGTACGAGTCGGACCACCACGGTGCTTAGCAATAATCATGTCTGCCTCACCCACGCGTTCACTATCCGGGTTATACATATCCTCACGATGCAGCAGAATCACCATATCCGCATCCTGCTCAATAGAACCCGACTCACGCAGATCCGAAACCATCGGACGCTTATCAGTACGCTGCTCCGAACCACGGTTCAGCTGAGACAGCGCAATCACCGGAACATCCAGCTCCTTAGCCAACAGCTTCAGGCTACGAGAAAACTCCGAAACCTCCTGCTGACGCGACTCAACCTTCTTACCCGAACTCATCAGCTGCAGGTAGTCCAGCACCACAAGCTTCAAATCATTACGCTGCTTGAGGCGACGGCACTTCGCGCGAATCTCCATCAGAGTCATATTCGGCGAATCATCAATAAAGAGAGGCGCAGAATCAATACGACCCTGCAGAGTCGCCAAGTTCGTCCAACCCTCAGTATCCAGGTCGCCCTTCTTCAGACGACCCATCGAAATCTTGCCCTCCGCAGAGAGAATACGCATCGCCAACTCAGTACGACTCATCTCCAGCGAGAAAAACACAGTCGTCATCTGATGATGAATAGACGCAGAACGAGCAATATCAAGAGCCAAAGTCGACTTACCCACACCCGGACGAGCCGCAATAACAATCATCTGGCCACCGTGCAGACCACCGGTCAGCTCATCAAACTCAATAAAGTCAGTCGGCACACCGTACACGCCATCGGGGCGGTTCGAGTTCGCATCAATCTCATTGATGGTCTCCTCCAACGCCTCAGAGAAAGACACATAATCTTCCTTCGCGTTACCATCAGTCACCGCATAAATCTCAGCCTGCGCCTGATCCACCAAAGTATCGACCTCAGTCTCATTGGCGTAACCCAGCTGAGCGATCTTCGTACCCGCCTCAATCAGGCGGCGCATAATCGCGTGCTCCTTAACAATCTCAGCGTAATACTGAGCGTTAGCAGCAGTCGGAACCGACGCAATCAGCGTATGAATATAGGCCGCGCCGCCCACACGAGTCAGCTCACCGCGCTTCTTCAGCTCATCAGCAACCGTAATCGCATCCGCAGGGCTACCGTGACCGTAAAGAGAAAGAATCGCCTCATAAATCGTCTCGTGCGCCGGCTTATAGAAATCAGACGCACGCAGGCTCTCAACCACATCCGCAATAGCGTCCTTTGACAGCAGCATGCCACCGAGCACCGACTGCTCAGCCACATCATCATGAGGCATAGTGCGGGAACCATAATCAATGGCAGTTTCAGACATGCTTATCCTCGCGTTTCAATCCGGTATCTACGACGTTCCAGAAACAATTTCTGTAGAACTCCTATGCTAGTTTCTCACGAAGGCACACGCGAAACATATACACGCCTAATGGGCAGCGCGCAGATAATCCTCAATCTTCTCAACGGCGAGCGCCGCCCCATCCATGGTGCGCATTGCCTCACCCAGCTGCCGCGCCCTAGCGCGCATGCCCTCATCTCTGAGCAGACGGCCCAGAATATCGCGCACATTGCCGCGGCGCACATCATTCTTCGTAAAACGCAGGGCGTTACCGTAGCGCACGCACTCCTCAATATTCCAGCTTTGCTCCGCCTGCATCGCAATACCGGCAAACGGTACACCCGCCAGGCACGCCGTCTGCACCGTTCCCTCACCGCCGTGGGTTATCGAGGCATCAATATGACCGGTGAGCAGATGCGCCGGAACAGTCCCGGCGAAATGGATATTGCTGCCCAGCAGGTGAGTATCCGAGAGCTGCACCCCGCCGCCAACCAGCACATCCACCGGAGCGGCTGACAACTGTTGCAGCACCTGCACCAAAATATCTGCGGAGCCGGATGAGCCCATTCCCACGTAAATCAGTGGCCGCTCCCTGCGCTCGCGAACAATCTGCGGCAGTTCACCGGGCGCACGGTAATAAATAGGCCCCACACCAACATCAGGCTCTACCAAAGAATCCCCGCGCAGCTGCGTAAACAGAGAACAGATAAGATTCACGTCGGCACTGAGCATATCAACAGTACGGCGAGGAAGCGTGAGCCCATGCTCACGCGCCACACGCGTAAAAGAAGCTGGCTTATACGAAAACACCCGCGCCACAGCCCGCAACCATCCCGGCGCCGCGAGCTCGCTGGCTGCAGGCTTCTTCGAAAAATACGTCGACGAGTACGCATACGGGCGCGCATAGAAAATGGGGACACCGGCAATACGCGCAGACAGCAACATCGTCAGGTTAGAACCGATCACCACAGCATCCGCGCTAAAGTCACGGATAGCCGCAAGCTCAGCGGCAACCCTTCGACGCACCATGCCGGTCGTAAAAGGGTGCCGCACTCCCCTGCCCTGATCCAGCGCCATAATCTGCTCAGCCTCAGCATCGCTCATAATCGGTTCGCGAAGATGCACGGGCAACCCCGCGTTTTCCAGCAGTCCCAGGTATTTAGGGGAATACACGTGGAATAAGACCGTATGGCCTCGCTCCCGAGCTGCACGCGCTATCTCGATACAGCGCGTGGTTTCACCCATATTGAAGCTTTCAGGCGAGAAAAGAATACGGCTCATAACATTCTCCGGCAGGCGTACACGTGACTGAGCCGAGTCTGTGCGGCTCATAACCTCACCAGCGTAAAACGGAGCCCCAGTATTCCACCGCATAACGAGGAATACTAAGGCTCCGTTTCGCTGTATACGCTTCTCTTACTTCTTGCGCAGAATCATGCCAATAGCGCCAATATGGTCGGCGTGGCGGCGGAACACGCCGCGCATACCCAGCACACGCTCACGAATCTGCGGCTTACGTGCCAGATTGAACGCAATCTTCGCAACGCCTGCGGGGCCCTCATCAGCCAGCAGACGCTTCGGCTCCAGCAGGGCCATATCGGTCTGGTACACATCCAGCACCTCAAAGCCAGCCTCTTCCGCCAGAGCAGTCCACTCGGCAACGGTCAGCGGGCGGGCATTCACGCGGATAGTGCGCGCCAAATCCTTCTGAATCTCTTCCTTCAACTCGGGGCGCAGATAATCGGGAACCAGCGACATCTCATGAATAGCGTAGTGGCCCCCCGGACGCAGCAGACGAGCCGCCTCACGCATAATCTCCAGCTTGTGCTTATCGGTCTGCATGGTCAGCATCGCCTCGCCCACCACGGCGTCGTAGCTTTCCGAGGGCAGACCGGTCTCCTGGGCGCTAGCGTTCACCACACGGTAGTTCGGCTTAGTCGATGCGCCAATACGCTCGGTCACAATTTCAGCAGCCTTGGGATCAAGATCCACACCGGTGTAGCTCTTGGGGGAACGCTTCACAATCTCCAGGGCGGTAATACCCAGGCCCGGCGCAAACTCCACGACGTCAATGTTGCCGCCCAGAGCACGAGCCAGCAGCCAGTTGGTGGTCTCGCGGCCGCCGGGGCGCAGAACCTTCTTGCCCAGCTGAGCCAGCAGCCAGTGACCTGCTGCCTTTTCGGCGGGGCGGTCGGTACCGGGAACGGAAGGGGTCTTAGACACGGAAGACAACTCCTCAATACTTGTATTTAATATGCAAAATTTATCTTTCCCAATTCTAGACCCGCCACCCCGAGAAAGGAAATATGACGTTATATAGAAGTATGGTTGCCCTTTATTACAGCATGCCGCAACACCACTACAGCCACCCTTGCTGCACCCCCTAGAGATTAAACAGAAACTGGAGCTGGACCTCTCGATCCAACCCCAGTCTCATCACACACACATACATACGAAAATCAGAGCCACTTCCGCAAGGAAAGTCCAACTTTCTGATGGCCCTCTCGAACCATCTATATAAAGTATTACGCGTAAACCTTTATTCCCTGTAGGTTAAAGCTGTAAGAAAGCTGGGAATAGATTTTTCTTCAAAATCGGGGGTAGCGCCCCGGATTTCACGCGGAAACTACACGTCGCGTTAAAAGAAGAAAGGCAAGGCGCTTTTGCCTTGCCATCCTTCTTTCGCTAGCGGGCGACCCCGCTACACGAAACACACACATTCACATCGCAGTCCTCTCGAACCAACACTTATAGTAAACACCCCCAACCTTATGGGAGGATTGAATTTCGCTGGAAACAAGCTGGGAGAAAACCAACAGAACCCTGAGAGCTTTGATATTGTGCAGTTTGCGGACTCTAAACCGGGCTAATAAGCCGCCATATACAGACCCAGCAGCACCAACGGGTTAGCCACTACAGAAATAACCGCCAAGCAAATATTGGTCACGCGGTACTGACGGAACTTCACCAGACCCACCAGCGCGCACACCATCGCAACACTGGATGCAAGGCCGCCAACTACCAGCAAAAGAAGCAGAAGAGCAGTAGCAACATTCGCGTCCGCAAATGGGATAACCGCTAGAGCGCACAGCAGCAAATTGATGCACTCCAACACCACACCCGTGGACAGAAGCTGCGCGCTAGAAGACAAACGTGAAAAAGATCGAGCCATGTCTACCAGTCTACGGGGTCAATTGGTGTACCTCGCAGTCGCAACCGCTCTAACCACCAATTCTTCTGTAGCACACCACATATTCTCAGCCTCCAAAAATAATGTTTCACGTGAAACATGCACCGGAGCGGGCACAGCTATGGGTACAACAAACGGGGTGCCCCTCACGAAGAGGGACACCCCGTCCGACACTCAACGCCGCAGCATCAAAGCACCAGCGTCGAATATCTAAAAATCTACTTACGCAGCAGCAACGACGTCCAGGACAACGTTAGCAACAACGTCAGCGTGCAGGCGGACAGTCACCTTGTACTCACCGGTGCGCTTGATAGCGGAACCCAGGTGGATGGTGCGCTTGTCAACGGAGCCAACGCCAGCAGCCTCAATAGCCTCAGCAATAGCCTCAGCCTTGACGGTACCGAACAGGCGGCCGTCAGCGCCAGCCTTGTGTGCAACGACAACCGGCTTAGCAGCCAGGGACGCAGCAATTGCCTGAGCCTCTTCCAGAGAAGCCTTAGCACGAGCCGCACGAGCGGCGCGGATGGACTCAACCTGCTTCTCGCCACCCTGGGTCCAGGTCACGGCGAAGCCGCGGGGCAGCAGGTAGTTACGTGCGTAACCGTCCTTAACGGTGACAACATCGCCAGCTGCACCGAGGCCGGAAACTTCCTGAGTCAGAATGATCTTAGCCATGTTACTGTCTCTCCTTCTCTTTAGCGGCCAGCGCCGGAGTAGGGCAGCAGTGCAACTTCGCGGGCGTTCTTAATAGCCTGAGCGATCTTGCGCTGCTCCTGAACGGTCACGCCAGTCACGCGGCGAGCGCGGATCTTGCCGCGGTCGGAGATGAACTTGCGCAGAAGTGCGACGTCCTTGTAGTCGATAACGGTGACGTCAGCAGCCTTGAGGGGGTTCTGCTTGGGTTTGGGCTTACGGATTTCAGCCTTAGCCATCGTGGTGCTCCTTAGAGTTGGGAGCCCGCGGCGGATAACCGCGGGATGGATTGATAAATTACTATTCGGAAAACGAAACCGGCTTAGAACGGAGGTTCGTCGTCGGCGCCGCTACCCCAGTCATAGTTACCACCAGACTGAGAACTCCACGGATCAGCAGCAGGAGCTGCGGGGGCCGCCGGAGCAGCCGGAGCGGAGTAGCCAGACTGGCCAGAGTAACCATTACCCTGAGCAGCAGCAAAATTGTTCTGCTGAGGAGCGGAGAAACCGCCCTGAGCAGCAGCGTTGTACCCAGCGCCACCGCCAAAGCCACCCTGCGCACCGCCACCGAAGTTATTACCTCCGGCAGAACGCTGTGCGCGAGTCACCTGAGCAGTAGCAAAACGCAGAGTCGGGCCGATCTCCTCGACCTCAAGCTCAAACGAAGTACGACGCTCGCCTTCCTTGGTCTCGTACGAGCGAGACTTCAGACGGCCCTGCGCGATAACCTGAGTACCCTTCTTCAGAGTCTCTGCAACATTCTCAGCGTAACCACGCCACACCGACGCACGCAGGAACAGGGTCTCCCCATCCTCCCACTGGTTCGTCTGGCGGTTAAAAGTACGCGGAGTCGATGCGATCGTGAAATTAGCAACCGCCGCACCCGCAGGGGTGTAACGAAGCTCCGGATCGCCAGTCAGATTACCAATAACGGTAATAACGGTATCGCCTGCCATTTGATGCCTCCTCGATAAGAGTTACAAGTATGTTGAATCCAGTACAGCGCAACCCCCTGACATTTTTAGGGGGTCAGCCGACCGGAAAGAAACAACTACTTGCTGGAGATCTTCTGATCCTCCGGGCGGATGATCTTGGTACGCATGACGGACTCGTTCAGGTTCAGAACACGATCGAGCTCAGCTGCGGTCTCAGGGGTAGAGGTGAAGTTCACCACTGCGTAGATACCCTCAGACTTCTTCTGGATCTCGTATGCCAGGCGACGACGGCCCCAGATGTCGACGTTGTCGACGGAACCACCCTCGTTGGTCACGATCTCGAGGAACTTGGACAGCGACGGCTCAACCGCACGGTCCTCAACCTCGGGGCTGAGGATAACCATCAGTTCATATGCACGCATGATTAAACCCCTCCTTTGGGCTAAACGGCTATGGGATTTCCATAGCAGGAGATTCATTGTGCCCTACACGTGAAACACACCGGGCGGGGAACACGCATAGATTTCTTAACAATACACGAGAAAAAGCAGATAGAACAGTACCGCACCGCGTGACCTCAACCATGCAATGCGGTACCAAAAACCGCAGAAGCTACGCCTCCCGACGCTGCTCCCACCACTGCAGAAGACGAGCCTTCGCCTCCTCCTCAGGAAGCGAACCCTCATCCAGACGCAAATTCAACAAGAACTTATACGCCTCACCCACCACCGGGCCCGGCGCAATACCAAGAATCTGCATAATCTGGCCACCGTCCAGGTCGGGGCGGATCGCATCCAGCTCCTCCTGAGCAGCCAACTCAGCAATACGACGCTCCAAATCGTCATACGCCTCAGCCAGCGAGCGCGACAGGCGACGATTACGAGTCGTCACATCAGAACGCGACACACGATGCAGACGCTCCAACTGATCGCCCGCATCACGCACATAGCGGCGCACCGCTGAATCAGTCCAACCCGACTCGCGGTAACCATAGAACCGCATATGCAGCTCCACCAGACGAGCCACAGCCTTAATCGTGTCATTATCAAAACGCAGCGCACGCATACGCTTCTTCACCATCTTCGCGCCCACCACCTCATGGTGCAGGAACGAGACGGAGCCGTCCTTCTCAAACTTACGAGTCTTCGGCTTACCAATATCGTGCATCAACGCCGCAAAACGCAGAATAAAATCAGGAGCCGGACACGGACCATCCTTGTCCGTCTCCTTCTCCATCGCCTGCTCCATCACCTTCAACGAATGCGCATACACATCCTTATGGTGATGCGCAGGATCCATCTCCATACGCAACGCAGGAAGCTCCGGCAACACATAATCCGCCAGACCCGTATCCACCAGCAGGTTCAAACCCACCCGCGGATAATCCGCCTCAATCAGCTTCACCAGCTCATCACGCACACGCTCAGCCGAAATAATCTCAATACGGCCAGCCATCTCGCGCATCGCCTCGAAAACCTCCGGGGCAACCTCAAGATTAAAACGCGCAACAAAACGAGCCGCACGCATCATACGCAGCGGATCCTCAGAAAAAGACTCCTGCGGCGAGCGCGGAGTACGCAAAACACCCGCACGCAAATCCTCAACGCCACCAAACAAGTCAACAACCTCGCCGCTGGGCAAAGCCGCAGCCATCGCATTAATCGTGAAATCACGGCGCACCAAGTCGGCACTCAGGTCCGTACCGAACTCAACCGTCGGCTTACGCGAATCCGAAACATACACCTCAGCACGGTACGTGGTCACCTCATACACCACGCCATTCTTACGCGCACTAATCGTGCCGTACTCCTTGCCGATATCCCACGTATGCTCACCCCACCCACGCAGAATCTGCTCACTCTGCTCCGGAGTAGCATCCGTCGTCAAATCAAAATCAGTGAAATGGCCGCCATCATCCAGCAGATTGTCGCGGACAATACCGCCCACCAAGTACAGCTCAAAACCCGCCGCACGGTACAGTTCTCCCAGCTCGGCGGCATCCGGGTACTTCGACACAACATCAATAAACAGCGACATAATCCTTTAATCGTGCCAGAAAAACCACCCACGCGCCCACCCCACACCCACAACACCCCACCAAAGACAGCTATCTCACCCCAAACCGAGACACACAAACCCTCACATATCGGTTAAGGTAGAACCATGAGCATTCCCGTACCCCGCGCCCCCAAAACGCGCTTCACCGCGCCCGCGCGAGCGGTACCCGCCCCCGAAGAAGTCTCCGCAGGCGGGCTCATCATCGACTTTGACCGACCCGAACAGCTACCCGTAGCCATCATCGCCCGCATCAACCGCAACGGACAACGCGAATGGTGCCTACCCAAAGGCCACATCGAACACGGCGAAACCACCGTCGAAGCCGCACAACGCGAAATCAGCGAAGAAACCGGAATCACCGGCTACCCCGTAGCCTCCCTCGGCACCATCGCCTACTGGTTCACCTCCAACGGCACGCGCATCCACAAAACCGTGCACCACTACCTCTTCGCAGCAACCGGCGGCGAACTGAGCATCGACAACGACCCCGACCACGAAGCAATCGACGTCGCATGGGTCCCCCTCGAAGAGCTCCCCACCCGCCTCTCATTCGCCAACGAGCAACACATTGCCCGTAGCGCGCGCGAATACATCACCACCCAGCTCTAAACACCCGTTAAATAGAGCCCCAAAAACTAAAAGAAGCAATCACCCGCCGAAACAGGAGAGACATACGTGGCACGTAACGACGCCCGCTCAAGCGCAATCATGGCAGCAGGCACCCTCGTCTCGCGCATCCTCGGATTCGTCAAGACCATCCTGCTCACCGTAGCCATCGGCTCACTCTCAACCGTCGGCGACGTCTTCGAAACCGCCAACACCCTACCCAACCTCATCTACGTCCTCGTAGCAGGCGGCGTGTTCAACGCAGTCCTCGTGCCGCAAATCATCAAGGCAGCCAAAGCACAAGACGGCGGCGCACGATACATCTCCAAACTCGTCACCCTCACCGTCACCGCAATCGGCCTCATCACCCTCATCACCGTCGCCTGCGCCTGGCCCATCATCAGCATCATGGGCTCAGGATGGAGCCCCGAACAACGACAGCTCGGCTTCATCTTCTCCCTCTGGTGCCTACCCCAAATCTTCTTCTACGGCCTCTACACCGTCATCGGACAGGTCCTCAACGCCAAAGACGCATTCGGCGCCTACATGTGGTCGCCCGTACTCAACAACGTCATCACCATCCTGTCGCTGATCCTGTTCATCTTCCTCTTCGGCGCACAAACCCCCAACCCCAACCCGATTCACACCGTAGACAACTGGACCAACGCACAGACCCTCGTGCTCGCTGGCTCCTCCACCTTCGGCGTCATCATGCAGGCACTCGTCCTGTTCATCCCCCTACGCAAGCTCGGCCTGCGCCTCAAGCCCGACTTCGCATGGCGAGGCATCGGCCTGCGCGCAGCCTCCAAGCTCGCCGCCTGGACCCTCGCCTCCGGCATCATCTCCAACCTCGCGTTCCTCTACATGACCAAGGTCGCCGCAGGCATCGTCGGCCAGCGCGAGCACTACGCCGCCCTCGGCATCCAAATCCCCGGCCTGCAGGCACTCAACTACGCCTCCATGCTGTACATGCTCCCGCACGGCGTTATCGGCATCTCCATCGCCACCGTGCTCTTCAACCGTATGAGCGCCTCCGCCATCGCCGACGACAGCGACAGCGTCATCTACGCGCTCTCCCACGGCCTGCGCAACGCAGCCGTAGCCACCGTCTTCTGCATGGTCGCACTCATGGTACTCGCAGGCCCCGTCGCCGTGCTCTTCAGCGGCGGCGACCCCATCGCAGCAACCATCATCGCCAAGCTCATCGTCATCACCGCGCTCGGCACCCCCACCCTCACCATCAACTACCTCTACAGCCGCGTGCTCTACGCCCGCGAAGACGCACGCACCCCCTTCCGCATCCAGGTGTACTCCGCCATCATCATGGTCATCATGAGCTTCGCAGCATCCCTGCTCGACGCACAGTACACCGTGTACATGCTCGCCTTCATCTACCCGGTGCACAACATCCTGATCATGTTCATCAGCCACCACATGGTCCGCCGCCGCCTCGGCTACTACGGCCAGCGCGGCATCGTCAGCGCCTACGCACGCACCACCCTCGCATCCCTCTTCGCCGGCGGAATCGCAGCCATCGCGCTCTGGCTGCTCGGCGGCTACCAGCTCGACGGATTCGCCTGGGCCTCCAAGCTCACCGCAATCATCACCCTCGCCGTATGCGGCACCGTCATGGGCCTGGCATACCTCGCCGGCATACAGATCTTCCGCGTCAAGGAAGCCAACGCACTACTGGCGCCCCTCACCTCCAAACTTGAGCGTTTTGCCCGCCGCTAAAGCAGCACACAACGCCCAACCCGGGTAGCTGCCCGTGCACCCACCTCACCCCACGCCGGGGCCCGCAGAGGACACAGGCAACCACCCGGACGCCACAAACTATCACTCAGCCCCAGCATCCTTCAATGCCGGGTAGAATCTAATAGTCAGGGCCCGCCACACGGCAGGCACTATGAAACCACCTCGGGAGAACACGTTGTCGCAACAGATTCCGGTCGGATCGGTCCTCGGAGGCCGCTACGAGATCACCGCACACATCATCATTACGGCAGAATCCGACATGGTGCTTGAAGGCACCGACCAGATTCTCAACCGTAAGGTCTCGGTCGTCGTCGCATCGCCCAGCCGCAGCGCACTGCTGGAAGCAAACTCCCGCGCGCTCGCAACCAACGCACGCGGCAACATCCAGATTCTCGACCTGGGCATCACCCCCGAAGGTAGCCGCTACCTCGTCACCTCCCACACCCGCCCCGACACCCTGCTGGACACCCTGCTGGTCGAAAACCACGCACTCTCCAACGCAGAAGACGCGCTGGGCACCGAAATCTTCGGCGACTCCGAAAGCGGCAGCTCCCCCAACACCTACGAGAAGGTCTCTGCTTCCAGCGCCAACCAGGAGAGCATCACCGCTGCCAAGAACTGGAACGCATCCGACAGCGCAGCCGTCACCGCGTACTCCGAACCCACCAGCATCTACGAGGATGACGAAGACGAAGAAGACGGCAGCCGCGGCACCTGGGCCGTCGCCCTGGCAGCAGTCCTGCTGCTCGTCATCGTCGCAGGCGGTATCCTCACCTCCCTGGGCGCAATCGGCTCCAACCAGGCAGCCGCACCGCACACCCCCAAGTCCTCTATGTCCGCCTCCGAATCGGCTGCGGCAAACGCCAGCGCATCGGCATCCCCGACCGCTAAGGCATCGAACGCACCGGCGAAGATCGCGTCCGTGGCTCGCTTCGTGCCCTCGAACCCCACGTTCATGAACGACATGGACACCCTCATCCCGAACCTGACCGACGGTAACGCCAACACCGCATGGATCAGCTACGGCTTCGGCACCGCCAACTACGCCGGCACCATCAAGGAATTCGGCCTGGCACTGAAGCTGCAGACCCCCACCGTCGTCTCCAAGTTGACCATTCAGCAGAACACCGGCACCGGCGGCTCCTTCACCGTCTACACCAACAGCTCTGCATCCCTGGACGGTGCGGTTGAGGTCGGCAAGGGCACCTTCGAAGGCAAGGATGCAGTCGTCACCCTGGACACCTCCAAGCAGAGCGCGGAAAAGGGTGCCTACGTGATCATCGTGGTCAACGAGCTGCCCCGCCTCTCCCTGCCGATTGGAACGTGGAATTACGGTCTGCGCATCAACGAAATCAAGGTGGACTAATCAACCCATAACGCGACGCCGACAGTGCGCTCACGCCCCAGACACAAGGGCGGGGCTTCTGAACTCAACAGTTCGGAAGCCCCGCCCTTTTTGATGTCTATTTATGACTCTTTATGGCAGGGTGGCTACTCAAAGATTCACAGTGCGCGGAGTATCTGGATAAGGGTCCCCCAAAAATGGAATAATCGAGGATAAAGCCCTGTTATAGGGGCAGAACGAAAGACCTACAACGGAAAGATATATCTGATGACTGAGAATCTGGGAGGCCTCTTCGGAGGCTCCGCCCTGGGCAATCTGAACCTCGCTTCCGCACCCGCCACCAAGGCGGCACCGGCAGCCGAGGTTGAGGCCGACGCAACCGTCCACAACGTCATTATTGTGGGCTCCGGCCCCGCTGGTTACACCGCGGCAATCTACGCGGCACGCGCCGAGTTGAAGCCTGTCCTCTTCGCCAGCTCCCTGGCGCCCGGCGGCTCCCTCATGAACACCACCGAGGTCGAGAACTTCCCCGGATTCATTCAGGGCATCCAGGGCCCCGAGCTGATGGAGAACATCGGTCAGCAGGCTGAGCGTTTCGGCACTGACATCCGCTACCAGGACGTAGAGAAGGTTGAACTCACCGGCGACGTGAAGAAGGTCTACACCGCTGACGGCGCCGTTCACCTGGCAAAGACCGTCATCATGACCACCGGTTCTCAGGTCCGTAAGCTCAACATCGAGGGCGAAGACCGACTCTCCGGTTACGGCGTCTCCTGGTGCGCAACCTGCGATGGCTTCTTCTTCAAGGACAAGGAAATCGCAGTGGTCGGCGGTGGCGACTCCGCGCTGGAGGAGGCACTGTTCCTGACGACCTTCGCATCCAAGGTGTACCTGGTGCACCGCCGCGATTCTTTCCGCGCTTCGGAAATCATGCAGACCCGCGTGTTCAACAACCCGAAGATTGAGGTTGTCTGGGACTCGGCTGTCACCGCCGTTCACGGCGAGAGCAACCTCGAGTCGATCACCCTGACCAACACCAAGGACGGTTCTGAGCGCCAGCTGGCTGTTCAGGGTCTGTTCATCGCTATTGGCTCCGATCCTCGCGTGGAACTGGTACGTGACCAGCTGGAGATTACCGAGAACCACACCATCGCGGTTCAGGGTCGTTCCTCGAAGACTTCCGTTCCCGGCGTTTTCGCTGCCGGTGACGTGATTGACCCGACCTACCGCCAGGCAATTATTGCTGCCGGTTCCGGTGCTGTTGCCGCTCTGGACGCGCAGCACTACCTCGAAAACCTCTAAACTATTCGTATTACTCGCAGGGGAATCCACCCCGTGTCAGAAAGGAGCACTCCATGAGCAGTGCACAGCAGGCAACTGATGCCACTTTTGACGAACTGGTTCTGAAGAACGACAAGCCCGTTATCGTGGACTTCTGGGCTGAATGGTGCGGCCCCTGCCGCATGGTCGGCCCCGTGATTGACGAGATCGCTGGCGAGTACGCCGGTCAGGTCGACGTGGTCAAGGTAGATGTTGAGGCGAATGGCGATACCGCTATGAAGTACGGCATTACCTCTATTCCCGCCATCTACCTTTTCAAGGATGGCGAGGTCATCAAGAAGACCGTAGGTGCTAAGACGAAGCCCGCTCTGCTGGCTGAGTTCTCCGAGCACCTGGGCTAATCTTTCGAGAAGCTAAAGAAAAACCCTCGGTGATATTTCACGTGAAACATCACCGAGGGTTTTTTGTATATACAACTGATTTCAGTTGCTAAATATTGTTTTACGCGAAAATTTAGCCCAAGAAATCAGAATCCAAAACGCGGATAATGCGGTTCAGATCCTCAACATTCGCAAATTCGATGGTCATCTTACCCTTGCGAGCACCCAGCGAAATCTTCACCGAAGTATCGAGCTTGTCAGCAAAAGCCTCCGCAATATAATCCAGGCGCTCACGGTGCTTCTGAGGCTGAGGAGCCTTGCGCTCCTTCACCTCCGCAGCGCCGGATGCATGGTTCACCAGCTCCTCAGTTGCGCGAACCGACAGTCCCTCATTCACAATCTTCTGTGCAAGAGTCTCAATCTGAGCCTGGTCCGTCAGAGCCAGCAGGGCGCGCGCGTGACCCGCGGAGAGAATACCCGCCGCAACGCGACGCTGCACCAGAGCCGGCAGCTTCAGCAGACGAATCGTATTCGAAATCTGGGGGCGAGAACGACCAATACGCTTAGCCAACTGTTCCTGAGTAGTGTCGAACTCCTCCATGAGCTGCTGGTATGCCGCCGCCTCTTCAATGGGGTTCAGCTGGCTGCGGTGCAGGTTCTCCAGCAGGGCGTCACGGAGCAGGTCGCCGTCTTCAGTCTCACGAACAATCGCCGGGATGGTGCTCAGTCCAGCCGCCTGGGTTGCACGCCAGCGGCGCTCACCCATGACCAGCTCATACTTTTCGGTGCCGTTTTCGCGCGAGGGACGCACGACGATCGGCTGCAGAACACCAATCTCACGCACCGAGTGGATGAGCTCTTCCATGTCCTGCTCATCAAAGTCGGTTCGGGGCTGCTTGCGGTTCGGGTGGATATCGCGAACGTTCAGCTCGGCAAACTGGGCACCGGGAACCGGAACCAGGCCGCTCTGTTCCTCAGAAGCGGACTGCGGGGTGGAGACATCTTCACCAAAGAAGAAGTCCACCGGGCGGCGAGTCAGGGTGGTGTTGCGCAGTGCCGCACCCATATCCACGCGAGGCTTCTTCTTCGATGTTTCACGTGAAACATCCTGCGAGGAGGCGGGAGATTCGACCTTCTCCTCTACCTTCTGAGCTTCAACAGGCTTTTCCTGAGCGGGTGCAGCTTCAGCAGGCTTAGCTTCTACAGACTCAGCTTTAGTGCTCTTACGCTGCTTCTCCGGCTTGGCCTCGTGAGCCATTTCAAAGAGACCGTCAGTCATCGACTCTTCAATCGGAGTAGACACCTTCTTGGGTGCAGTCTTTGCTGCCGCAGTCTTTTCGGACGCCTTCGCCTCAGCATTACCAGAATTCTTCGTACTCTGAGGGATCAGCGCCCCCAGGCCACGACCCAAGCCGCGTCGCTTTTCAGCCATCGTTACTCCTTAGGACTCCCGGACGAGCCCGCTCATTTTTTCTTCTTCATCTAGTGTAAACGAAATAAGCACTCGAAAGCAGAAGTGAAAACTGCATGGCACGTAATCCAAATTATTCCTGATAATTAATTCACTAAGGATGTTTTCTCGGGTTTCACCCAGAAAATACCGCACAAAATGAGCCCTTTTGAATCATCAATAGACAATTCAAAAGGGCTCATTTCAAAAGATTTAGATTATGCGGAACGGCGTGAGAGTTCCTGTGCCGCTTCGCGGTAGGCGCGAGCACCAGTCGACGAAGAATCGTAGGTAATGACGGTCTGCTGATAGCTGGGAGCTTCAGAGATACGAACCGAACGAGGAATCTTTACACCCAGAGTCTCCTCCGGGAAGTGCTCGCGCACCTCCTCTGCCACCTGGAATGCCAGGTTGGTACGAGCATCGTACATGGTCAGCAGGATTGTACTGATGCGCAGCTTGGAGTTCAGGTGCTTCTGAATCATCTGAATATTCTTCAGCAGCTGGCTCAGACCTTCCAGAGCGTAGTACTCGCACTGGATCGGAATCAGAATCTCTTCTGCCGCAACGAAGGCATTGACGGTCAGCAGGCCGAGGCTCGGCGGGCAGTCGATGAAGACATAGTCCAGGCGCTCCATACCCTGCTTCTCGCGCCACTCGGTGTAGTCCATCAGAGCATTCTTGAGGCGAGTCTCGCGTGCCACCAGGGAGACCAGTTCAATCTCCGCGCCCGCAAGGTCGATATTGGCGGGGGCGCAGAACAGGCCGGGCATATCGGGGCATTCCTGAACAATTTCAGAAAGCGGCTTATCCTCAATCAGAACGTTGTAGACGCTGGGAACATCCACGCCGTGCTCAATGCCCAGTGCGGTCGAAGCGTTACCCTGCGGGTCGTTATCGATAACCAGGACGTTCAGTCCAGCCTCCGCGAGCGCGGCTGCGAGGTTCACGGCGGTGCTGGTTTTACCCACGCCACCCTTCTGGTTCGACACGGTGAAGACACGCGTATGCACAGGCTTGGGGAGTAAATCTGCAACAGATTTCTGAGCTTGAGGAGTCATCGGGTGCCTTCCATATTCCGGGTGGTGTGTCTACGGTGATGCTTCGTCTGGTGCCTCGCGCGTGGCAATACTCTGCGGTATTTGTGCGCGAGGCGGGTCTACTCCCCTACTCCCCTGCCACTACTCATTCCCGACATGTTTCACGTGAAACATACTCCGCGAGGTAATGAAGTCTGCAATGTTTCACGTGAAACATTGGTGCTGCCCGAATGGTTCTGAAGGGCTCGGTACCCTTTACTGAACCATTAGGCTTTAATGTAGAAGAGTCTAAGGTTTCAATCCTTCCTTAAGGGTACCCGGCATCAGGTCAATACTCCACGCGAGAGGTCATTCTATGTACTCTACGGATGCAATTGCCGCGCGCCCGGCAAGCCAGCGTACAAAAATGGGCGGTACCGCGTAAGCCAGCCTATTCACTAGCTCATTGCGGTACCGCCCATTCGGGGCGAAACTTTTAGAGGCGAACTCGAACCACCGTCGTCGGCTCTTCCAGCAGGTCACCGCCGGCGGTGAGAATCTCAGTCTCACGCGCACCGTAACGGTTCAGCTTCTTCTTCGCCTTAGTAATCTCCTCCGCGGCACTACGACCCTTCAGAGCCAGCAGCTCACCGGTGCCGCGCAGAATCGGCAGAGTGATGTCCAGCAGGCCCACCAGGGCGGACACAGCGCGTGCAGTCACCACATCGGCCTCCACGGCGCCCACAGCCTGCTCGGCACGCGAGCGCAGCACGGTCACGTTCTCCAGGCCTAGATCCTCGACAACCTCATTCAGCCAAATCACGCGGCGCTCCAGAGGCTCAATCAAAGTCAGCTTCAAATCCGGGCGGGCAATCGCCAGGCACAGACCGGGCAGGCCGGCGCCAGAGCCAACATCAGCCACCGACACATTCGGTGCAATGTACTCCTGCACCACGGCACAGTTCAGCACGTGGCGAGCCCACAGGCGCGGCACCTCACGCGGGCCAATCAGACCGCGCTCAATACCGGTCGTCGCCAAGTGCTGCACGTAGCGCTCCGCCAGAGGCAGACGCTCACCGAACACAGTCTCCGCTGCGGCGCGCTCGCTCTCATTGAGAGCAACCATCGAAGTCTCCATACTAGGCTCCTACCTCGGGAAGAGAAATCACCACGTGGCGGCGGGGACCCTCGCCCTCAGACTCGCTGTACAGGCCAGCAGCAGCCACCACATCGTGCACGACCTTACGCTCGTACGGGCTCAGCGGCTTCATGTGCTCATCACGACCGGTAGCGCGCACCTTCTCAATCGCGTCAGCAGCGATCTTCTCCAGCTGCTCACGGCGCTCAGCGCGGTAACCAGCGATATCCAGAATCAGGCGGGAACGGGTGCCGTTACCAGCCAGGACGGAGAGGCGCACCAGCTCCTGCAGAGCCTCCAGCACCTCGCCGTGGCGACCAACCAGGTGGCGCAGTTCCTCGTTGTCATCATCGTCATTGACGACCGACAGGTAGATGCGGTTATTGCGCACCTCAATATCAATGTCGCCGTCCATATCAACAATATCGAGGAGCTCCTCGAGGTAGTCAGCGGCAATATCGCCTTCCTCGTCGATGTCCTCAAAATCGTCTTCTTCGCCCTCAAGGGGCTCCTCTACCAGCTGCTCCTCAACGAGCTGCTCGTCCTCATATTCCATAGCTTCAGTCACAATAATCCTCGGGGTGTTCGGAGGGGTGTCCTAGGGGTAAAAAGTATCTCATACACGGCGCCGGGCCCGCGCCACACGTGGCGAGAACCCGGCCCGAATCACGGAAGAAAACTACTTCTTTCCGTTCTGCTTATTGCGCTGCTGCTTCTGGCGCTTCTTACTCACCGGCTGCTGGCGCTGACCGGCTGCGGCACGCTCACGCGCCTCCTGCAGGTCCTTCTCGTGCTGCTCGCGGGTCTTACCCACCGGGGGCAGGCCCTTCGCCGCACGGCGGGCGTTCAGCTCACGCTCCGCCTGGGAACCGGGGGTCGGGTTGTTGCGGATAACCCACCACTGCTGACCCAGCGACCAGAGGTTCGAGACGGTCCAGTAGTACAGCACACCAAGGGGGAAGTTAATACCGGAAACAGCGAAGATGATCGGGAAGATGTACATAATCATCTGCTGCTGACGGAACATCGGAGAGTTCAGAGCAGCCTCCGACATGTTCTTCACGCTCAGCTGCTTCTGGATGTAGAACTGGGTGGCGCTCATCAGAACAATCATGATGACCGCCTGAACAACGGTCGCGGTGGCGTCGCCAGCCCCCGGGTGCATCATGGTCGCGAAGAGCTGAGCACCGAAAATCTGGGAGTCGTTGAACTGATGCACTAGCTCAGCCGGCAGCATGAGCACGCCCTGGTTATTCTGCGCTGCGGTGGGCACGCTCATCAGCACCTGGTACAGACCGAAGAAGATCGGCATCTGCGCCAGAATCGGCAGGCAGGAGGCGAAGGGGTTCGTACCGTGCTTACGGTACATTTCCATCTGCTCCTGAGCCATAGCCTGGCGGGAGAGCTGGTCCTTCTTACCCTTGTACTTCTCCTGCAGCTTCGCCATATCGCCCTGCATCGCGGTCATACCGCGCATAGCCTTAATCTGCTTGACGAACAGCGGAATGGTCAGGGTACGCATCACCAGGGTCAGGAAGATAATGCACAGAACCCAAGTCAGGCCGGACGCCGGGTCCATGCCCAGCGAGGTGAAAAGAGTGTGGAACAGCCACAGGACCACGGAGACGATCCATTTAAACGGCCAAAGAATCAAATCAAAAATATTCACGCGGGAATACTCCTTAAGGACTCGGCTAAGTCATTGTGTGGGAGGCGCCGCCTACTCAGGGCGAGCGTCACCACCGGTGTGAGGGGTGTAAAGATGGGGGTGGTTGAGCAGAATAATTTTCGGTTCTGCTCCGGGAGCGAAAGTACGCTTCCCCTCCGGGACTGGGTCGATACCTCCGGTCGCCCAGGGAACACACCGCAGAATACGGCGCACCGTCAGGGAAAGCCCGCCCATCGCACCGTGGGTGGTTAGCGCCTCCAGAGCGTAGGCTGAGCAGGTCGGGTAGTAGCGGCACACATCCCCGTAGAGGGGGGAGACGACCTTGCGGTAGGCCTTCATGCACGCGATCAGCAGGTTCTGCGGTAGAACGTAGAGTGCCTGCAGGAAAGTTTCAGCCCTCACGAATTCGTTAGGTGCTAGTTCCAGCAGCTCGTCGGGGCCCAGAGTCTCAGCAGATGCGCTATAGGTACCGCTGTGATGCGCGTGGAAGCGTTCTTCACAGCGGTCACGCTGGGAACGGCTCACGGCTTCTCCTTGCTCTGAGGCAGGTCGAGCTTAGCGAACGCGGTCTCGAGTGCCGATTCGTAGTCGCGGCGCAACTGATCCCAGCTGGCGCTCGCGGAGGCGGGAAGCGCTCGCACAGCAATGGCGTAGCCTTCCGGATGCGCGGCGCAGGTGAGCGCGGCAAGTTCACGCAACCGGCGCTTGACCAGATTGCGTGTGACTGCGTTGCCCACCGCCTTCGACACAATGAAACCTACCTGGGTTGTTTTTCCAGGATTTTTCGCCGTAGATACAACGATGTTCCGACGTCCTGTACGGATGCCGGAACGGAAGGCGTGGGAGAATTCAGCGCTGGTGCGCATACGGTGCCGTTGAGGCAGCACGTGTTCCCCTTTACGTAGTGTGGGAGATTCGGCTCATGTGGCGAACTATATGCCGTGATTAGGCCGAGAGCTTTGCGCGGCCCTTACCGCGGCGGCTCGACAGAATCGCGCGGCCTGCACGGGTACGCATACGCAGACGGAAGCCGTGCTTCTTAGCGCGACGGCGGTTGTTCGGCTGGAAAGTACGCTTGCTCATACTTTGTCTCCTTGATTTTTGCGGTTCGTGCCCTCGCGGGTATCGGAACCGTACGCTTCTTGGTGCACGGAGGTACCGCGACTATTCGCAGTAGGCGGTGCACACACAACAGCACAACTTTAGAAGAGTGGAGGGCGTAAATCAAGTTCTTGACGCTTTTTTCCGCGTGATTCCGGGCTCGTTTGTGGTGTGGAGGCGGTGATTGCGGCGGGTATACAGGCTGTGGAGACACTACGTGCTCTTGGAGTGTAAGCCTGGGGATATTTACAGCAGTACGGTATCCACTACGGTGCATATCCCACCCAAACCCCCTACTATCGGTGAGTTATCCACATCCTTGAGCTTTTGGAGTTTTCCGCTAAATATCAGGGAAGAAGGCCTGTTATACACTTAAATCCACCGCTTATCCACCCCTGTAATTACAAGTTTTCCACCGTGTGGAAAACTCTTGTGGATAACTTTCTCCCCCTGTGTATTAAGCGGGTAGAATCTTAATGACCTCGCGGTGGTTTCCGGCATGATTTCTTTACTGCACCACCGCTTCACATCGAGTGAAAGTAAAGAATTCCATGACCGACTCCCTTCAGGCGCGCTGGGCGCATCTGCTCTCCATTCTTGCCGCCGATCCGGCGGTGACGGCACGTCAGCGCGGTTTCGTGAATCTTGCGCAGCCTCAGGGATTGATGGGTTCTTCTCGCCTCATCATTGAGGTGCCGAATAAGCTCACCCGTGCGGTCTTTGAGGAGCAGATTAGCGCTTCGTTCCGTACGGCTCTGCACGAGGCATTTGGCCCGTCGACTACCGCGCTTTTCGATGTGAATGAGTCGATGATTCCGGTTGAACCTGCAAGTCAGGACGTTTTCCATGGTGAGCGTGAGGTGCCTGCTGAGCAGTCGCATGCACCTGCTGTCGTTCCGGCGGCTTCTGCACATCCTGAGGCGCCCGCCGGTTCGCGCGCTTTTGAGTACTACACCGAGCCGCATCCGGGCCCTGACCATTACGAAGTGCCCGCCGATGAGCAGGTCACCCGCCCCTCCCTGCAGGCTTTGGAGGCGGAGCGTACCGGATTCCCCTCCGCACAGCAGCCGGCGGCTTCTGTCGCGGGTGCGCCTCGCGAGTACCCGGCACCCACTTTCGTTCCGGACGCCCCGGCGGTACCGGAGGCCCAGCAGGTGCATCCGCATGAAGACCCGGAAAACGCGCCGACTTGGGATAGCTCTGCCCGACTGAACCCGAACTACACCTTCGACACCTTCGTGATTGGTCAGTCCAACCGCTTTGCACACGCGAGCGCTTTCGCGGTGGCGGAGCAGCCCGGCATTGTCTACAACCCGCTGTTCATCTACGGCGGTTCGGGTCTGGGTAAGACCCACCTGCTGCACGCGATTGGCCACTACACCAAGTATCTGTACCCGAATTTGCGGGTGCGCTACGTGAATTCTGAGGAGTTCACGAATGACTTCATTAACTCGATCCGTGATGATGAGGGTTCGTCGTTCAAGCAGATTTACCGCAATGTTGACGTTCTTCTGATTGACGATATCCAGTTTTTGGCGGGTAAAGAGGCGACGATGGAGGAGTTCTTCCATACGTTTAACGCCCTGTACAACCACCAGAAGCAGATCGTGATTACCTCTGATTTGCCGCCGAAGCAGCTGACCGGTTTCGCTGAGCGTATGCGTTCGCGTTTCGGTTCGGGCCTGAACGTGGATGTGCAGCCTCCGGAGCTGGAGACTCGTATCGCGATTCTGCGGAAGAAGGCTCAGAACGAGATTTTGCCGGTGCGCGATGACGTCATGGAGTACATTGCTTCCCATGTCACGGCCAATATTCGCGAGTTGGAGGGCGCTCTGATTCGTGCGAGCGCTGCCGCCTCGATGAAGAAGCCGCCGGAGCCTATTACCCTGGCTGAGGCGGAGACCTATCTGAAGGATTTGCTCTCTGATACCGGTGGTGCGGAGATTACGTCGGCGCTGGTTTTGGCGACGGTGGCGAAGTATTTTGATGTGTCCATTGAGGATATGCAGTCGAAGTCTCGCACCCGTACGCTCACGAATGCGCGTCAGGTGGCGATGTATCTTCTGCGTGAGCTGACCGAGATGTCCCTGCCGCGTATTGGTAACGACTTGGGCGGCCGCGACCATACGACGGTGATGCACGCGGTGCGTAAGGTGAGCGCGCAGATGGCGGAGCGTCAGACGATTTTCAATCAGGTTACTGAGCTGACGAATTTGATCCGCCAGGAGCAGCGCGCCGCTGGCTAGATGCGCTTTTATTCCTGTCCCGTAGCTTATTTTATGCCTCGACTAGGTGTTTTATAGGCTTTGGGGCGGGGGCTTCACGCTGGATCCAAGATTTTAGCGACTCTGAAAGCTAGATTTTTGGGGTGTGGATAAGCTGTGCTTTAACTCATGCGTTCGTGTGGACGTTAAGTGCATGAATATTCAAAAGGTGTGGAATCGAGGAAATGTATAAATATCCATACACAATGCATCCTCAGCGTTGAGTGGTTTCTTCCACTTAATGTCCACAGGCTACTTCCGCGTCATTGCAGGCGAGGAAGGGGTTTTCCACCGTTTCCACAAGCGTTAACAATACTACTGTACTTAAAGAAAAAATCCTCCCCATAACAAGTAGTTCTGCTCGACCAACCGGGCTGTTTCAGGTTTTTCTGTGCACCCTTACTGAAAACGTAGATTTTCGCGGATTTGGATCGATAGCTGCACTCTATCTCTGGGGTTGGATTTGAAGGTTGGGTTTGAAGAAGAAACCAACACCGAACCATCACCTAATTCGAACCTGTTTTCGACTAGGTTTGATACGCCTTCCGACTATCTTTGTAATTACAAAAATACAGTGACCCTACATGCCTCATTTCACCCGATTTTTCGCTGCAGGATCGACCTTCGAGTCTCTGTGTAATTACAAAATCCGGTAGGATGGATAGACGCGCGCGCGGAAGATTCACTGCGCATCAGAGCACGCGGTATTTCCGGCTCTATCGTCCAAAGCTTTACGTGCGCCCAAAGACTATTCTCTATTTCCGTGAAAGGCGCCTTCTCGATGAAATTCACCGTTGAACGCGATGTCCTTGCCGAAGCAGTCGGCTGGACGGCACGCTCACTTCCGCTGCGTCCCACCTCCCCCGTACTCAACGGTCTGCTGATTACCGCCTCCGCAGGTGAGGTCAGCATCGCAAGCTTCGATCACGAGACCAGCGCCCGCCAGGTCATTGCAGCCGATGTTGAAGCAGAAGGCGTTTGCCTGGTTCCCGGCAAGATCCTGGCAGAAATTTGCCGCTCCCTGCCGAACGCACCCGTCGAGTTCACCGCAGATGAGTCCGTGATTCGTATTCACTGCCGTTCCGCTAACTTCCAGCTGGCTGGTATGCCGGTCGTGGACTACCCCGAGCTTCCTGAGCTTCCCGAAATTTCCGGTACCGTGGACGGTGCCGAATTCGCTGAAGCCGTCAAGCAGGTTCAGATTGCGGTGTCCAAGGATGAGACCCTGCCGCTGCTGACCGGTATCCGCGTAGAAATCAATGGCGACACCATGACCCTGCTCGCCACCGACCGCTACCGCCTGGCAATGCGCGAAATCAAGTGGAACCCGGTCAACCCCGACGTTCAGGCGGCTGTGCTGCTGAAGGCTAAGACCGTCTCCGAGGTTGGTAGCACCCTCTCCGGTTCCGGCGATCTGTCTATCGCCCTGCCCGCAGCGGGCGAGCTGATCGGCTTCGCAGCGGGTACCCGCCGCACCACCAGCGTTCTGATGGATGGCGACTACCCCAACATCCGTGCGCTGTTCCCCGAGCAGACCCCGATTCACGCGGTGGTTCGCACCTCCGACCTGGCTGAGGCTGCTCGCCGTATCTCCCTCGTGGCGGAGCGCAACACTCCCCTGCGTCTGAAGTTCACTCAGGGTTCGGTTGCTATTGATGCCGGCCGCGGTGATGAAGCTCAGGCTTCCGAGACTCTGCAGGCGCACCTGTCCGGTGATGACATCACCGTTGCGTACAACCCCGCTTACCTCTCGGACGGTTTGAAGGTTTTCGGTACAGAGTTCGTTCGTTTCTCCTTCACCGATGCGCCGAAGCCCGCCGTGATTTCCGGTCAGGACGAGCCTCTGGCTGAGGATGACCGCAACTACCGTTACCTGCTGATGCCGGTTCGCCTGCCGTCGAACTAGTTTCAGTGTTTGCCGCCCCGCACGTCTTTCGGTGCCCTATGCATCGTGGGTATGTGCGGGGTTGCGCTGTTTTTCTGTGTCCATTCGCGCGGAAAAACCTAGTGTTGTGACCTCTCACTGTGCCCTTCAGTCCGGTGCCGTGAAGCCCCCTAAAATAAGAACCCCCAGCTAAGAACCCGCGTATGAAACCCCGTGAAAGGAGCTTCCGGTGTATATCGACCATATTTCGTTGTTGGATTACCGCACCTATGCTCTGCTGAGCCTGCCTCTTTCGGCGGGAGTTACGGTGTTTCTGGGCTCTAATGGTGTGGGGAAAACCAATATTGTTGAGGCGATTGACTATGCGGCGTCGCTCTCTTCGCACCGTGTGAGCCATGACGGGCCGCTGGTTCGGGCGGGTGCTTCGCGCGCCTATATTCGCACCCGTACGGTGCGCGGTTCGCAGCAGACGGTGACCGAGTTTGAGATTGCTCCGGGGCAGAGTAACCGGGTGCGCATTAATCGTGCCGCGCCGGTGCGTGCCAAGGAAGCGCTGGGTATTGCCCGCACGGTGCTGTTCTCCCCGGAGGACCTTCAATTGGTGAAGGGAGACCCGGCGGGTCGTCGTCGTTTTGTGGATGATTTGGCCAGCTCTTTGCGTCCGGTGGTCTCCGGGTACCGTAGCGAGTATGAGCGGATTTTGCGGCAACGTAATTCGTTGCTGAAATCCATGCAACGTAAGGCGCGGGACGAGAACGCTTTGAGTACCCTGTCGGTCTGGGATGAGCAGCTGTCGACCCTGGGCGCTCAGCTGCTTTCTGCGCGTTTTCGTCTGTTGCAGCGTTTTTTGCCGCAGCTTCGCCGCGCCTACGCGGGGCTGACGGACGGCTCTAAAGAGGTCGGTTTCAACTATGAGTCGACTGTTTTTTCGAGCATGGGTGAACGCTCTATCGAGCATGCGGCGCTGATGCGCATTGAGGACCTCAAGGAGGCTTTGATGCGCGGTTTTGCGGAGCGTCGGCGCGATGAGATTGAGCGCGGCGTGACCCTGGTGGGTCCGCATCGTGAGGATATTACCCTGCTGCTCGGTGGTATGCCGGTGAAGCATTTTGCCTCGCACGGCGAGAGCTGGTCTTTTGCGCTGGCGCTGAAACTGGCGTCCTGGTTTGTGCATGTTGAGGATGATTCCTCGGCGGGTTCTTCGCCGATTCTGATTCTTGATGATGTGTTTGCGGAGCTTGATTCTGCGCGCCGCCACCGCCTGGGTGCGATGGTTGCCGACGCGGAGCAGGTACTGATTACCTGTGCGGTGCTCAGCGATATTCCGGAGGAGCTGGGCGACTACCGCCTGGTGTCGGTGACGGCGGGGCACGCCGAGTATGTGCAGCCTGCCGCTGGTCCTGCCACCGACTCTGTCACTGACTCTGCGGGGCAGTCGAACTCGACCGTTTCTGCACTCGCAGAGGGTGATGGCGATGAGTAACCCCGTCCGCCCTCAAAACCATGTTTCACGTGAAACATTCGGTGAATTCGCGGAACCGCAGTTTGCGGAGCCTCAAAACCCGTACGAGGTTGACGGCGTGGGTGAGTTCTACCGTGACGAGGTGGACGCCCCCTCCGCCCTACTGACCCGTATGCGAGTGGCGGCTCAAGAACGCGGCGAGGCGCCCCTGAATGCCTTCTCTGCGAATAAAATCATGCGCGATTTTGGTGCGGTCATGTCTGGAACCGCCTCGAAGAAGAAATCGCGGCGAGCGCAGGGGTGGGACCCCCGCGTCATGGGTGGCTATAGCGGCCCTGGAGAGAGCTCTCGCGACCCCAAACCCCTTGGCGGCATCGTCAGCGCTCTGATCCGTTCTCGCGGCTGGAAAGAGCCCGTGGCAGTCTCTAGCGTGCTGGCTCGCTGGGCTGAGCTCGTGGGCCCTGAAATTGCGGCGCACACCCGCCCCATCAGCTTCGAAAACTCCATTGTTGAAGTCCAGTGCGACTCTACCGCCTGGACGACTCAGCTGCGCCTGATGCACGGGCACCTCATCGAACTTTTCCGCCGTGAACTGGGTGATGGTGTCGTGGCTCAGGTTCGCGTGCTGGGTCCGAACAACGGACGCTGGAATCAGCGAGGCTATCGGCGTGCCACCGGCATGCGCGGTGTGCGCGACACCTACGGGTAGCCTTCTGAGTGCCTCTGGTGCTCGTTCACCTTCTGAATGAACGGTGTTAGGTCAAAATAAGCCTTTTTCTGCACGCTATGAAAGCTTTAGAATCGCCAGCAACCCCCACGAAGTGGTGAACCGTATCCCCTACCTCAAAAGGGGGTTGAGGCACTCTAAACCGCCTTAGCGGGCTTTTGAGCGGGTGGTAGTGCCCAAAAAAGCTCAATATGTGACGCTTGTAGATGGTTTTATGCTCTCTTGCTCGGTAAAATAAAAGAGACAATGCGTAAAGTGTGCCCACCTATGGGTACCACCGGCACCGCGGGTTGTGCAGGCACTTTCTTGTGCCCTCTGTGAGGCGTTCTAGGCTCCGCTCTTGGCTGCCCGTAGCTTTCCTTTGCCGGTTGCATCATCTACTCAAGGAGTTCTGCCTCGTGGCATCTGAACAGAATGCATCTGAACAGCAGCATGAATACGGTGCATCCGATATTACCGTGCTGGAAGGTCTGGAAGCGGTTCGCAAGCGCCCCGGCATGTACATTGGCTCGACCACTGAGCGCGGTCTGCACCACCTGGTCTACGAGGTCGTAGATAACTCGGTCGACGAAGCGCTCGCCGGCTACGCCTCCAAAATTGACGTGACCATCCAGGCTGATGGTGCTGTTCGCGTAGAGGATGACGGTCGCGGTATTCCCGTGGATGAGCACCCCACCGAGCACAAGTCCACTGTTGAGGTCGTCATGACCGTGCTGCACGCTGGCGGTAAGTTTGGCGGTGGCGGCTACTCCGTTTCCGGTGGTCTGCACGGTGTGGGTATCTCCGTGGTGAACGCGCTGTCCACCCGCGTGATTACCGAGGTGCACCGCCAGGGCTACGCATGGCATATTTCCTTCTCCAACGGTGGTGTGCCGGATGGTCCCCTGCGCAAGGGTGAACCGTCCGATAAGACCGGCACTATCCAGACTTTCTACCCGGACCCAGAGATTTTCGAGACCGTCGAGTTCGACTTTGAGACTCTGCGCGCCCGTTTCCAGCAGATGGCATTCCTGAACAAGGGCCTGACCATCACCCTGACCGATGAGCGCGAGAAGTTCGTCGGTGACGAGGTTGCTGAAGAGAGTGAGAAGAAGGAAAACATCCTCAACCGCGTGCACGCGAACGCTGAGGGTTTCACGACTGTCACCTACCGTTACGACAACGGCCTGTTCGACTACGTACACTTCCTCAACGCAGGCGCGAAGACCATCGTGAACGAGGAGATTGTCTCCTTTGAAGCCGAAGACACTGAGCGCAACATGAGCCTGGAAGTGGCGATGCAGTGGACCGGCGCCTACAAGGAGTCCGTCTACTCGTACGCGAACACGATTAACACCCACGAGGGCGGTACTCACGAAGAGGGTTTCCGTGCCGCTCTGACCTCGCTGGTGAACCGTTACGCGCGTGAGAACAAGCTGTTGCGCGATAAGGACGATAACCTCACCGGTGAAGACGTGCGTGAGGGCCTGACCGCGGTGATTTCGATTAAGATTTCTGAGCCGCAGTTCGAGGGTCAGACCAAGACCAAGCTGGGTAACTCGGAGGCTAAGTCCTTCACCCAGCGCGAGGTGAACGATCACCTCGGCGACTGGTTCGGTCGTAACCCCGCGGTGGCGAAGGACATCGTGCGCCGCGCAATCACCGCCGCTCAGGCACGTATTGCAGCCCGTAAGGCACGCGAGACGACCCGCCGTAAGGGCCTGCTGGAGACTAGCTCCATGCCCGGTAAGCTTAAGGACTGCTCCTCGAAGGATCCGTCGATCTCTGAGATTTACCTGGTGGAGGGTGACTCCGCGGGTGGTTCGGCTGTTCAGGGTCGTGACCCGAATACTCAGGCTATTCTGCCGCTGCGCGGTAAGATCCTGAACGTTGAGCGCGCTCGTCTGGACCGTGCCCTGTCCAACGCTGAAATTCAGGCGATGATTACCGCTTTTGGTACCGGCATTGGTGATGACTTCGATATTGAGAAGGCACGCTACCACAAGATTGTTCTGATGGCGGATGCGGACGTCGACGGCCAGCACATTACGACTCTGCTGCTGACTCTGCTCTTCCGCTTTATGCGTCCGCTGATTGAGGCGGGTTATGTGTACCTGGCTCAGCCGCCGCTGTACCGCATCAAGTGGTCGAACGCTCCGCACGACTACGTGTACTCGGATGCTGAGCGTGATGAGGCTCTGGCTCGTGGCGCGGCAAAGAACCTGCGCCTGCCTAAGGACAACGGTATTCAGCGTTACAAGGGTCTGGGCGAGATGGACTACACCGAGCTGTGGGATACCACCATGGACCCGGCTCGCCGCACCCTGCTGCAGGTGAAGATGGAAGACGCAGCGGCGGCTGACCAGATCTTCTCTGTTCTGATGGGCGAGGACGTTGAGGCTCGCCGTGAGTTTATCCAGCAGAACGCAAAGGACATTCGATTCCTCGATATCTAGCCCGAAGCGGCATATATCCCGTATGGAATATGCCAAATGAGCTATATAGCCGAGCGAGTCATTGAGGAATGAGAAAGTAATGAGCGAAGAACAGCAGAATAAATCCACTGAGGTTGACGTCGTCAGCAACGGTGGCACTGAAAGCGTAGACCACCACGGTCACATTGAACAGGTGGACCTGCAGACCGAAATGCAGCGTTCCTACCTGGACTACGCAATGGCGGTTATTATTGGCCGCGCCCTGCCGGATGTGCGTGACGGCCTCAAGCCCGTGCACCGCCGCGTGATCTACGCGATGTACGACGGCGGCTACCGCCCGGACCGATCCTTCAATAAGTGTGCCCGCGTGGTTGGCGACGTGATGGGTCAGTTCCACCCCCACGGCGATATCGCTATCTACGACACTCTGGTGCGTCTGATTCAGAGCTGGATTATGCGTTACCCGCTGGCTCTGGGTCAGGGTAACTTCGGCTCCCCCGGTAACGACGGTGCCGCAGCGCCTCGATACACCGAGACCAAGATGGCTCCCATTGCCCTTGAGATGGTGCGTGACATCAACGAAGACACCGTTGATTTCCAGCCCAACTATGACGGCAAGTCCCTGGAGCCTACCGTTCTGCCCGCGCGCATCCCGAACCTGCTGGTCAACGGTTCTTCGGGTATTGCTGTGGGTATGGCGACCAATATTCCGCCGCATAACCTGCGTGAGGTTGCCGAGGGTGTGGAGTGGTTCCTGAAGAACCCGCACGCCACCAATGAGGAGCTGCTGAACGCTCTGATGGCGCGCATTAAGGGCCCCGACTTCCCGACAGGTGCACAGATTCTGGGTACCAAGGGCATTGAGGATGCGTACCGTACTGGCCGTGGCTCTATCACCATGCGCGCGGTGGTCAATGTGGAGGAAATCCACGGTCGTACCTGCCTGGTGGTTACCGAGCTGCCGTACCAGGCGAACCCGGATAACCTGGCGATTAAGATTGCTGAGCTCATCAAGGACGGTAAGGTCACCGGCATCGCGGATCTGCGCGATGAGACTTCGGGCCGTACCGGTCAGCGTCTGGTGATTGTGCTCAAGCGTGATGCTTCCCCGAAGGTTGTGCTGAACAACCTGTACAAGCACACCCAGCTGCAGGAGAACTTCTCCGCGAATATGCTCGCCATTGTTGATGGTGTGCCGCGTACCCTGTCCCTGGACGCGTTTGTGCGTCACTGGGTGGATCACCAGATGGACGTTATCGTTCGTCGTACCCGTTACCGTCTGCGTCAGGCAGAGGAAGAAGCGCACATCCTGCGTGGCCTGCTGAAGGCTCTGGATGCTCTGGATGAGGTTATTGCCCTGATTCGCCGCTCCCCCACCGCTGATGAGGCGCGTAGCGGCCTGATGGAGTTCCTGCAGATTGATGAGGCTCAGGCTCAGGCAATTCTGAACATGCAGCTGCGTCGTCTGGCTGCCCTGGAGCGTCAGAAGATTCAGGATCGTCACGATGAGCTGATGCGCATGATCGCTGAGTACAACGCGATTATTGCTTCGGAGACTCGCCAGCGCGAGATTATCTCTGAGGAGCTGGGTGAGATTGTGAACCGCTACGGCGATGAGCGTCGCACCCAGATTATGTACGGCTACAACGGCGACATGTCCATGGAAGACCTCATCCCCGAGGAGGAGGTCGTGGTGACGATTACTCGCGGCGGCTACATTAAGCGCACCCGCAGTGATCAGTACCGTAGCCAGCACCGTGGTGGTAAGGGCATTAAGGGTGCCTCGCTGCGCGGTGATGACGTGGTGGAGCACTTCTTTGTGACCACTACGCACAGCTGGATTCTGTTCTTCACGAACCTGGGTCGCGTGTACCGTGCGAAGGGTTACGAGCTGCAGGAAGCCGGTCGTGACGCGAAGGGCCAGCACATTGCGAACCTGCTGGAGTTCCAGGGCGGTGAGCATATTGCTCAGGTCATGGAGCTGAAGAGCTACGAGGATGCTGAGTACCTGGTGCTTGCTACTCGCGGCGGCATGGTGAAGAAGAGCCGCCTGAGCGATTACGATACGAACCGTACTGCCGGCCTGATTGCGATTAACCTGCGTGAGGGCGATGAGGTTGTTTCGGCGTTCACCGTTTCGGATAAGGACGATATTCTGCTGGTGTCGCGTAACGGTATGTCGCTGCGCTTCCATGCTGATGATGCGTCGTTGCGCCCGATGGGTCGTTCGACCTCCGGTGTGACCGGTATGAAGTTCCGTGAGGGCGATGAGCTGATTTCTGCGAATGTGGTTACTGAGGGCTCCTTCGTCTTCGTGGTCACTGAGGGTGGTTACGCGAAGCGTACGAGCGTGGATGAGTACCGTGTGCAGGGCCGTAACGGCTTCGGCATTAAGGTTGCTAAGCTAGTTGAGGATCGTGGCGCCCTGGTGGGTGGCCTCATTGTGGACGAAGAGGACGAGGTGCTGGTGGTTATGGCCAGCGGCAAGGTCGTTCGTTCGAACGTGAATGAGGTTCCTGCGAAGGGACGCGATACTATGGGTGTTATCTTTGCAAAGCCCGGTAAGGGCGATTCTATTATTGGTGTTGCACGCAACCAGGATCGTCAGCTGGATGATAGCGACGATGAAACCACTGAGAACACCGAGGCTTCGGAGTCTTCTGAGGCGCCCGGTTCGGACAACGAGGGTGAAGCGGCGGCTGCCGATCTCACCGCTACTGGAGGTAACTAATGAGCAGCACTCCCGCGAGCTCCTCTCCTGCGTCGGCACAGCGTTCGGCGTCGGCTGGTGCATCTAAGTCTTCGGGTGCGGCTAAGGCTGGCGCGCGTCGCCCGGCTCAGGCACGTTCGGGTCAGGGTCGTCCTGGCGGTACCGCTAAGCGTCCTGCTGGCAAGCGCCCTGTGAACGCTAAGCGTCCGACTGGTTCGCGCCGTCAGCTGGTGCGTCCTGCGCCGCGTTCGAAGATTCGTCGTGCGCGTCTGGTGGTTCAGAAGGTTGATACGTGGTCGGTGGCTAAGCTGATCTTCTTGCTGTCTATTGCTTTGGGCATTGTGACTGTGGTGGCTTCGGTGATTCTGTGGCTGTTCCTGCAGGCTTCTGGTGCGTTTACCGGTGTGAACCAGCTGATTAGCTCTCTGGGTACTGGTTCGACCACTGTGGATATTTCGCAGATGATTTCGCTGGGTCAGGTTGCTTTGGTGACTACTATTTTTGCTGTGGTCAACACTGTGGTCTTTACTCTGCTGGGTATGATTGGCGCGATTCTGTACAACCTGGCTGCGAAGCTGGTTGGTGGCGTGACCTTGACTCTGAGCGATGAGTCCTAGTTTGTAGCTTTTTGAGCTTTGTGTGCGGGCGGTTCTGTCTCTGGTGGAGGCGGTGCCGCCCGTTCTGCATGCCCCGCTCTGTATGCTTGGGAACCCCCAATATTAAAGTGTGATGCAGAACATGCTTTTTTGATTTGGTGTTACCTTCAAATACCTGTATAGTTATATCTCGTTCTACGGAAGAAATTCCGCAGAGGGAGGGCGTATAGCTCAGACGGTTAGAGCGCTTCGCTGATAACGAAGAGGTCCCAAGTTCGATTCTTGGTACGCCCACTCCACACTATGAAAGGCAATAATGAAGAAATTATTGATTCTTGCTGTTCTTTCGTGTGTCACTGCGATGGTCCTGAAAAAGTACCAGAGCAATGAAGTCGTGAAGGCTTGGAAAAATAACTAAACAGTGGTTTCCGCTGAGACGGGGGCGTGGCGCAATTGGTAGCGCATCTGCTTTGCAAGCAGAGGGTTAGGGGTTCGAGTCCCCTCGCCTCCACTTTCCGGTGATTATAGCAAGAGGGAAACGCCTGGCTCCATTCCGAACCCAGAAGCTAAGACTCTTCGCGCCGATGGTACTGCACTTTTGTGGGTGTGGGAGAGTAGGTCATCGCCGGTTTATTTTTGAAAAAGGCCCCGTATCGAAAGATACGGGGTCTTTTGTTGTATTCGCCAAAGTTGTTGTATCTGCTGATGTGATGCGGGGGGGGGGGG
>NZ_KV807679.1:584303-680472 GCF_001812085.1 Rothia sp. HMSC065C12 | reverse complement strand
GGGGGGGGGGGGTAGATGCGAATACCTCGCGAAGCTGATGTGCTGCGTGCGCCGCGGGTATAGATTCAATTCTTCGTGATATTCGAATGCGCACGGCTGTAGGAAACCCCTACTGTGGAGAATGTGCTCCGCAGAAAGCCCAGCGCCGTAAAAACCCACAGGAGTATCCCGTGCGGGTAGCTTGGTGGCCCAAATGAGGTCTGAATAATAAAGGTGTGTCACAAAAAGAAAGCTGGGAGGTTCCTGAAAGTGAACACTTGGTGAACACACTTTAGCCTCTTGATGGATATAATCACCCCTCTCCCCCGCACTCTCGCATAAGCCACATAAACCAACTTAAGCATTCCGATAGGTGCACCCTTTTTTCCGCGGAATATCGGGAGATTTTCCCCTGAAATATGGGCTCTATAGTAAAACCCTCACGGAAACCCGCTCAATACTGTGGGTTTATCTGTTATTTCGTGTTAATTCGGAATACTTTAGATTTCGTGAAAACCGACAGATAATTTTCTTGTGACTACAGAACTCATTATTCTCGTGATCGTGGTGCTTACCGCGCTCGCCTTCGACTTTACGAATGGCTTCCACGACACCGGTAACGCGATGGCAACCTCCATTGCCACCGGTGCACTGAAGCCTAAGACCGCCGTGGCGCTGTCTGCGTCCCTGAACCTTGTCGGCGCGTTCCTCTCTGTTGAGGTGGCACGCTCGGTTGGTAGCGGCATCGTGAACCTGGATCGTATCGATGTAACAACGGATGGCCCGGCGCTGATGCTTATCGTCTTTACCGGCCTGGTTGGCGGTATCCTCTGGAATGTTTTGACCTGGCTTCTGGGTCTTCCCTCCTCCTCGTCGCACGCTCTGTTTGGTGGCCTGATTGGTTCGGCTATTGTCGCGATCGGCTTTGACGGCGTGCAGTGGATGGGCGTTCTGTCCAAGATTATTGTTCCCGCGGTCCTCTCCCCCGTCATTGCGGCTATTGTGGCGGCAACCGGCACTTGGCTGGTATACCGTATTGCTGCCCCGGTGGCTGACGACCGTAAGCACGGCGGCTTCCGTAAAGGACAGGTTGCGACCGCATCCCTGATGTCTCTGGCGCACGGTACTAACGATGCGCAGAAGACCATGGGCGTGATCTTCCTGGCTCTGGTTGCCTCGGGCACTCTGAGCAACGATGACGCGATCCCCCTGTGGGTGAAGGCTTCCTGCGCTATCGCTATTGCTCTGGGTACTTACCTGGGTGGCTGGCGCATTATCCGCACCCTCGGTAAGGGTATCGTTGAGGTAGACACCCCGCAGGGTGTTGCTGCTGATGGTGCATCCGCCGCGATTATTCTGACCTCCTCCCACTTCGGTATGGCACTGTCCACCACTCACGTGGCATCCGGTTCGATTCTGGGTAGTGGCCTGGGCCGTAAGGGTGCTGAGGTTCGCTGGTCTGTTGCTGGCCGCATGGTGGTTGCTTGGCTGATTACTCTGCCGGCTGCCGCAATTGTGGGTGCTCTGACCTGGCTGATTGGTCACGGCCTGAACGCTCTGACCGGCACCCAGTTCGTTGGCGAGCTGACCGTGTTCGCGCTGCTGATTATCTTCTGCTTCCTGATGTGGCGTCATTCCCAGAAGGACAACATTGACGCTTCGAACGTGACTGGCGACTGGGATGAAGAGGAAGGCGCTGCAGTCACCAGCGCTGACGCATCCGCAGAGCAGACTCTTGCTACTGAGAAGGCAGGTTCGTAGCCGTGGAATATCTGATGGACATTGTGAACAAGGTTATTCCGGTGCTGATTGCCGGTCTGTTCTTTGGTGCGGGCCTTCCGGCGCTCTATGCGCTGGGTCTGCGTATGCTGGCTGGTCGTACCGAGTACACCGCGGACGGCAAGCTCGTTGAAATTGAGCCTCCGGGAACGGCGGCGAAGATTGCTGCGTTCTGCATTTTTGCTATTATCGTAGCAATCGTAATCATCGGTATTCTCTGGGTCGCTAAGGACTTTATCGACCACACTTTCGGCTGGAATATCTTCGGCGTAACCGGTGGAGGCCACTAATCCCGTGAACACTAAATTGCATATGATGACTGCTTCGAAGGAGGGGCTCGATGCCTGATAAGAGCATGATCTCTCGAGTAATCGACTGGCTGAGCGTCGGGTATCCCAAGGATGTTCCGGTGCAGGACCGCGCGGCAGTGATGGCTATTTTGAAGATGCGTCTGACCGATGAGCAGCTGCAGGAAGTTGTTCGTCAGCTCATGCAGTCTCGCGCTGCCCGTGGTGAGGCGTATGTGAGTGACCAGCGCATTAATGAGTACATTCGCCGCGTGGTGGACCATACTCCGACTCCTCAGGATATTGACCGCGTCGCTAAGATTCTTGGTGCACACGGCTTCCTGATTGCGGAGAACCACGTGAACGAGGATGCGGAGCCCACCGCAGGCGGCACCGAGTACGTTGCGTATGAGGATCCGACGACCGGCGAGATTCGCATTGCGGAGCTTGCTGCTGAGTCGGCTAATATCCCGGCTCCGAATGCTACTTCGGCTGAGGAAGCTTAAATAATCTGCGCTGAGAGTTCAGAGCTCTCATGAAGCTTGTGACCTATGGGGTGGACTGAGTCCACCCCATAGGTTTTCTTTATGCCCTTGCGATGGATGCGCAGCGGGTTGTCGGCATGCGCATAGGTGCGGGCGGTATTCTAGAGGGACTTCACTCCCCTCAAACCGTTGGTGGGCTTTGCGCTCGCCCTGCATCCTGGAGATTCTGTGTCTTCTTCCCCTTCTTTGGAACCCGAGAACTCTCACATTCCCGATACTTCTACCCGGGGAGCCTCTCAGGGCTCTTCTGAGGCAGCATCCGTTGCCGCTGAGGACTCTGTGACTAAGACCCCCTCTACCCGCGTAGATGCCGCTAAAGAGGCTATTGCCGGGCAGGTGCGCCGCCTCGTGGTGCCCCGCCGTTCCCTGCTTCTGACCGGCGGCGTGGTTGCCGCCGCCGGGGTGCTTGCCGCAATGCCGCAGATCGCCGCCACCGGTGTGCTGGGCGAGGATGCTGCGGTGGTGGTTTCAACGGAGAAGCTGTTGGCGCGTCGTGAGCGTCTGGTGCGTGAAAATATCGATACCCGCTACCTGAAGATTGAGTCGCTGGGGCGTATTTATGTGGGTAAGGGGCGTAGTGAACAGGACCTGCGTCTGGTGGGTTCTTTCTCCCTCACGGCGGCGGCACAGGCCGATTTGGCGGCGGCTGCTACGGCTCTGACTAATCTGTCCGTTTACGGTTCTTTGCACCGGCTGAGCGTTACCTATGGCGGTGTGGATTTGGCGAATGACCCGCAGAACGTTGCTAATACGGTGACGGATGCGCCGGTGAGCCCACTGCGAGTCAATGATTCGGCGACTTTGAAAGAAGAGCAGTGGCTGAAGGTACTGACCGCTAACGCAGCGCTGGGAACTAATGCGAGCTACGCTCAGGTGGGGCTGCTTGCGGATGAGCTGCGCCTGAACGCTGTGGTGATTGATGAGAACTATGAATCCCTGATGAAGCGTTTCCGTGCGCTAGCTGAGCTGGATTTGAAGAATGAGCGGGTACAGCAGATTCATCTGAATATTCAGTTGGCTCCGGAGAAGGCGCTGAGCCTGCCCTCGGGTGCGCAGTCGAAGATTTCGGTGAGTGTTGCCGAGTCTTCACGCGTGGCAACGGTTGCTGATGTGCTGTCGAAGGCTGCCACGAAGAAGGAGCTGAACACTTTGGCCTCGTTCTCGCTGGTGTGGAATGCTCGTGAGAAGTACCCCTCGGCGAGCCAGTGGGATGCGTTCAAGCTGGGCTTCAAGGCGCCGGAATCGAAGGAGGAGTCTGCGAAGGAGGCGCAACGCACTGCGGTTCGTAAGTACCTGCAGGAAGTTAGTGGCCCCCTGCAGGCTCTGACGAAGCGTGAGGCAACAGTGCCGGGTGAGGTTATTACCTAAACCCCTCAGTAATGTGATGGGTCTAACTAAAAAAATGTGCCTGGGGATTTGGTGAAGCCACAAAAGGTGTTATAGACTAGTAGAGCACCGCGGGGGCGTGGCGCAATTGGTAGCGCATCTGCTTTGCAAGCAGAGGGTTAGGGGTTCGAGTCCCCTCGCCTCCACTTTCCGGTGATTATAGCAAGAGGGAAACGCCTGGCTCCATTCCGAACCCAGAAGCTAAGACTCTTCGCGCCGATGGTACTGCACTTTTGTGGGTGTGGGAGAGTAGGTCATCGCCGGTTTATTTTTGAACCGAGAACCCCATGTCGAAAGACATGGGGTTCTTTGTATATCCGGGTATGTTAGGGGAAATACCGCAGGGTGCACCCGGGGAGATTCAGTGCTCTATCTTTAGCTCCTCCTCTCGCCCCTGTCCCCCCTAAAAAACAAACACCCCGAAAAAATAAACTAATAGCCGCCCGTCAGAGTAAAACTCTAGCGGGCGGCTATCTCTCACAATGCGCTCCCTCACGCCGCTAGCGGCGCCTCAGAACGTGTAGAGAAGAAAATGCGGGGAATAACGCTTATGCGTTCTTCCAGGGGTCCTCCACGGGGCGAGCTGCGTTGTAGGCTGCGGCGCCTGCAACACCCAGAGCAACCAGCAGACCCAGGAACGCCAGGCCCTTACGGGGGCGCTTGCCGCCGTTACGCTCAATACGAGCCAGTTCCTTCTCAGCGGCGCGAACGGTCTTTGCGGTAGCCTTACGAGCCTTCTTCAGGGCCTTCTTGTTGCCGGTCAGCTTCTCAGCGAACATCTCAGCGGTCTTGCCTTCCAGCGCGGACTCAACAGCAGCCAGAGAAGAGACGATAGCCTGAGCCTTAGCAGCCTTGCGTGCCTTACGCTTCTTGCAGCAGAACATGGGGTGACCTCCATCGGTTGAAATGCGCCAGCGACCAGAAAACGCCGCCGCGCGCGTAGTGTTCACCTCTCAGGATATTCAATTCCCGCCCAAAAAGCCCGCCCAACGGTGCGCCCGGGGCGAAAAAACATGTTAGATGGCGAATGAGCGCCGCCCCGTGCCACAATAGAGCCATGACTAATGCAACTGCTAAGGCAACTATCCACACTAACTACGGTGACATCGTCGTCGAGCTCTTCGGCAACCACGCACCGCTGACTGTTGAGAACTTCATCGGCCTCGCTGACGGCTCCCGTCAGTGGAAGCACCCCCGCACCGGTGAAATCATGAACACCCCCCTGTACAAGGACGTCGTGTTCCACCGCATCATCAAGGACTTCATGATTCAGGGTGGTGACCCCCTGGGCATGGGCGTTGGTGGCCCCGGCTACCAGTTCAAGGACGAGATTCACCCCGAACTCTCCTTCTCCAAGCCCTACCTGCTGGCAATGGCTAACGCAGGCCCCGGCACCAACGGTTCTCAGTTCTTCATCACCACCGTTGAGACCCCTTGGCTGAACGGCCGCCACACCATCTTCGGTGAGGTTACCGACGAGGCATCCAAGAAGGTTGTTGACGCTATTGAGGGCGTTGAGACCGGCTTCCAGGACCGCCCGGTCAAGGACGTTGTCATCTCCTCGATCGACATCGAAAAGCTCTAATAAACCCCATCGGAAGGCTCATACGAGCATTCTGCTGAAGGTGTTGAGAAAACACGTATAGTTCAGGGGCCCGCCAGGATTCTTCCGGTGGGTCCCTGCGCTTATATGCCCGCGCGCGCCATCCCCCGCACACCACCCCGGTTGATCCGGTACACAACCCCTGGAGGTTCAGTGGAGAACTTTCCCAACTACGCAGGCTACGGGCAGACCCCAACCGTCTGCGTCAACCACCCCAACCGCGTTAGCTACGCCCAGTGCAAGCGCTGCAACCGCACCGTCTGCGGCGAATGCCAGGTGGCGCTGGATGTGGGCATGGTCTGCCCCGACTGCTACCGTGACCTCAATGGAGGCGCCTCGAGCCCGAAGCGTTCCTTCATCGCCCGTCACTGGCATATTACGTACACGCTCATTCTGATTAACGTCGTGGTGTACGGTCTGCAACAGATTATTCCATTCCGTTGGGTGCACAACCTCGGCATGATGTCTGGTCCCCGTGTTCACCACGGCGAGTACTACCGCCTCATCACGCACGGGTTTGTGCACTCGCAAACTGATCCGATGCACCTGGTGTGGAACATGATTTACCTCTTCATCTTCGGTGTGTCCCTCGAGCGCATGATGGGGCGGTGGAAGTTCCTCTTCGTATATATGGCGGCTACCGTGGGTGCCGGCTGCAGCGTGTACCTCTTCTCCTACTACCGGGGTGCCGTGGGTGCGTCAGGCGGTGTGTACGGTCTCTACGGCGCGTTCTTCGTCCTTCTGCTTCTTCGGAAGCAGAAGGACACCGCACGCCTCTTTATTCTGCTCATGGGTATTGATGTTGTGCAGAGCCTCTTCCACCCGAATATTTCCCACGCGGGACACTTTGGCGGTCTTGTCAGTGGCGCGCTCGCGACCCTGCTGATTATTCCGTTCGTGAAGAAGCCCGAGTCATCTGAATCTTCGGAGCCGCCGCAACAGGGCCTGCAGCGGCGGTTCAAGGGCCGCTATTGAGCCTGAAACCCGCGGAAATCCGCCTCGGAGTCGGGTTATCCACAGCAGTTTTCCACATTGTGTATAACTACATTCGTGTAATTCCACGAGTGTGAGTACATGTTAAAAACCTGTGGATACAGGCTAGAATGACCGAATTACACAGAGTGAATTACACGGGTGTAAGAGTTTTCCCCAGATTTCTCCACAGATGTGGAAAACCTTAAGTACCAGGATGTGTGTAATTACAAAAAATTTCGGCGCGAAGCGCCGGATAGAACAAAAAGTGCCCGGAAGGATCAACCTTCCGGGCACTTTCACGTATCGAGCCCCTCACGGGGCGAAGAAGCAGCGGGCGCGAACCTAGTTCGCCTGAGCCTCCGCCTCCTCAACCTCCTCGGGGGTGAGCTCCACGCCGGTGTACAGGCGGAACTGCTCAGCAGCCTGCAGAGCAATCACCTCACCGCCGTGAATAACTTCCTTACCCGCCGCGCGAGCCGCACGAACCAGCGGAGTCTCAACGGGCATCGCCACCACGTCAAAGACCACCTGCGCCTCAGCAATAGCCTCCTGAGGGTAGGACAGCTCCTCGCTCTCCTCACCGCCAGCCATGCCAATCGGGGTCACGTTCACCAGAATCGGCGCTCGCAGGTTGCCCACCTCCGGCGCCCAGGCGTACTCGTAACGCTCAGCCAGCGCGCGGCCAGTCTCCTCGTTACGGGCAATAATCATGCCCTGGGAGAAGCCCGCATCAAAGAACGCACCAGCCACAGCCGCAGCCATACCGCCCGAACCGCGCAGCAGGAACGGCAGAGACGGATCCACATTATGCGAACGCAGCAGGGAAGCCACCGCAATCACATCCGTGTTGTACGCCTTCAAGAAGCCGTCAGTGTTCACAATCGTGTTCACCGCACCAATAACCGCAGCCGAGTGGTCCATATCGTCCATCAGCGGGATAACAGCCTGCTTAAACGGCATAGACACCGAGCAGCCACGAATACCCAGAGCACGCACGCCGGCGATAGCACCCTCAATATCGGTAGTGGTCATCGCCTTGTACAGGTAATCCAGACCGTGCTTCTCGTACAGGTAATTGTGGAACTTAATACCGTGATTCGACGGGCGACCAGACAAGGAAATGCAGACCGTCGTATCGCGGTTCAGCGCCGGGCGAGCCATCTTAAGCCTCGCCGCCAGCGTTGAGGGTGTTCTCAATCAGCTTCTTCACCTTGTTGCGGCTCACCAGGTCAGCGACCACAAAGTGGGTGTCGCCGGTATCCACGGTGGGGACGGTCGCGTTGCCGTCGTTGAGGGACTTCACGTGCGCCTCAGCCTGCGGATCCTCCCAAATGTTGACCCAGGTAGCGTGGTCGCCCAGCTCGCCCAGCTTAGAATCCAGAGCCTCGCAGTAGGGGCAGCCGGGGCGCCAATAAATGACGACGCCGCCATCCTTCATGACCTCGCGTGCCTTCTGCTGATCGGACTGCTGACGTTCAAACATAGTTCCTCCATAGACGGGGTGCTCCGCGGTCTTCAGGAGGCACTGAAACCTACCTGAGGGCGCAGCTCAATAAGTTGACATATCAAGCATAGCCTGAGGTTACAGGGGCAGGGGAGAGGTCCTCATAGGGCGAACGCCCGCGCCGCACTCCCATAGCCCGTGCAGCACTCCCGCAGAAGCCTTCACTCTGCGCTCCAGAAGCCTCCGCCCCGCCCCAGACGCCTTCACCCCGTGCATTAACGGCATACGCCCCACACCAAGGTTGCCGGACCAATGATGCGGGGCGTATACAGTTCGCGAGAAAGCGCGAGTACTTGTGCTGAGTAAGAGTAAAAGAAGAGTGAAAACAGGCTACCAGGCGGTAACCGAAGCTGAGCAATATGCCGAGTGAGTCGGTGAATGAAAGAACCCAGGCGGGGCAGAACGCCCCATTATGCGAGAGAGATGTTGAGTGAAAGCCGTTGAGTGAAAGCCTGTAATGCAAACCCAGGGAAAGGCGCCCTACCCCACGAGGAAGCGAGGCAGAGCGCCAATCCAAAGGAGGCTGTCGCCTTACTTGCCGAACTTCTCGGTCAGCTTGGAGACGTTCTCGGTCACGACCTCTTCAACCTTGGCAACGTGCTCGTCGGTGACGACCTCCTTGCCAGCCTTCTCGTTGATGACTTCCTGAGCCTTGTCGAGGCCCTGCTCAACGGTACCCTTGATATCGAAGCCCACGGGGGCCTCCTTTCTGCGCTTTCGCGCTCTAAAGCCTCACTCTTGGTGAGGTACCTGCCCGGGGCGGGCAGAAAACTGGAGTGTGATGCTTTGGTAGACGAAACCTGCAAGCTGGGCTTGTATGTGACGGTCGAACCCAGTGTAGATGCTATCCATATGCCGGACTATGCGCATCGAAACTTTACAGCTCACGGATTGCGTCCGTCGATAAGTGTACATACCCGCGAAGGCAAGAAAAACCACCCTCAGAAAACGTGGCGCCACTTTTGATCAATGACCAAAAAATTATGGCTTATCAGCGCGTTATTACAGGGGATGAGCGGAGGAAAATTGCAGAAACTCGCAGGAAACTTCCAGCTATGAATATCGTTCAAACCCTGAAAAAACGCCCCTATGACACCCCGCCGATTTATGACAGACCTCAGCTGGCAAACCTCAGCGCCCAACCCTACAACACCGGAATATCCGTAGGATCAGCGCCCGCAGCCCAATCATGAGACGCCGCAAAACCAGCAACCATCGGCAAAAAACGAGGCGCCGCATAGCCGCGCACAGCATACGCAGTCGCCACCGCATCCGCGGCAGCTTCCAGCTGAGAGGTCGGAATCAACGCCATCACCGCGCCACCGAAACCTCCACCCACAATACGGGCACCCAACGCGCCCCGATCCAGGCACACCTGCACCGCATCATCAATCTCCGGGCGAGAAACACGTAACTCATCACGCATCGACACAAACGACTCCGTGAAAATGCGGCCAGCCTCCTCAAATGCCGCGAAACCAAGCTCATCAGCGTGCTGAAGCAAATAGCTCGCACGACCCACCAGAGTCATATCGTGGAACGCATGACGCACCCAACCACGCGGGAACGAACACGGACGACCCGCGTCCTCCAGCGCATCCAGGGCACGATTCACCGAAGAATCCACCAAATCCGCACGCCACGCCTTCGCAGCACGCGCATCCATACCCGCACACGACAAATCCTCCGGTAGGGCATCACGCAAAAAACGCAGACCCAAAGCATCAGCGCACGCCTCAGACGCCGCACGACGAGCCGCAAAACCGCCATCCGTCAGCTCATGCGGAGTGTTCGTATCAATCACCAAAAAACTCAGGCCATGCTGAGCAATATCCACCGCAACCGGCTCAATCGAAAAATCACGGAAATCAACCACCAGAGCCTGCTCCGGATACGAACGCAATGACGCCGTCTGATCCAGGCCACCCGTATGCGCGCCAGCCATCTTATTCTCAGCCGTAATACACACCTGAGCCAGACGCGCACGCAACGCATCACTATCAGCCGGGGTAGCATCCGCTTCCGGGCACTCATCACGCACCGGACACGAGAGCTCCAACAACGCCAACGCCGTCGAACACTCCAAAGCAGCCGAAGACGACAAACCGCCACCCACCGGAACACGAGAATTAATCAGCAGATCAGCACCAAACTCATCGGGCAGCATAATATCCCTGCCGCCCTCCTGATTCATCGCCCACGCAACACCCGCCACATAGGTGAACCAGCCCTTCAAATGACCCGGCTGAATATCGCGAATTACAACCGTGCGCTCATCGCCGGGCATCTGCAAAGAAGCCGCGCGCAACACACCATCACGACGCAACGCACCCGCCACATAGGTGCGGTACGGCAACGGCATCGGCAGACACGAGCCACCCAAAAAATCAATGTACTCGCCCAAAAGATTCAGGCGCCCAGGCGCAGACCACACACCATCCGGCTCATAACCATACGCAGTAATAAACTCCTCACGCACACGCGCAATCTCCGCGCTATGGTCCGGAAGAGCCGCCCACTGGGCGGTAGCGGTCATCGACATGGAACACCTCTGATAAAGCCCAACAGGGCACTAAAACATAAACGACATCCTTCGCGCACCCGATACGCTCCGGGTACAAGCACGTGTCACCTCTAGACTAAAGCAGAAAACCAGCGAACATCGACTCAGCCGCCAAACCGCGCCGGTATCAGAGCACGGCAGAGCAACCATCACCAACGTACGCATAAGCCCCGCACCCCCACAAGGGGGCACGGGGCACCATACACAACTAATAAACCAAAAGAGGAACAGGCGACTTACGCATCCTGCGTATAAGGCTCCTGCACCACCATCATCGAATCAATCGCAGAAAGCAGATCCTGGCGGTAACGGTTAAACGCATTCTCAATCAGAGGAACATCGCCACTCGCCACAGCCTCTTGAGGCGAAATCAGCGGCAGAGTCTGATACTCCTCCACCAGGCTCAACGCAATATGAGTCAACAAACGAGCACGACGTAGCGCCTCCGCATGACCCAAACCAAGAGCCTGGAACTCATGAGCCATAGCCACCACAGGCTTCAACTCACGCGGGTGCAGAGTCAAACTCAAACGCACCACCTCAGGGCACTCACGAATCGGGTAGAGCAGGGAGAACAGAAGATCACCGCGGCGAATCATCGAAGCGCGAATAGCCTCCGGATTCGGCTCAGCCTCCTCAGACATCGACTTCGGGGCACGAGCCAGAATGTAATCCGCCAACAGAATGAGAAGCTGCTGCTTATTCTTCACGTGGTAGTACAGAGCGCCGGGAGCCACGTGAAGCTCCTGAGCGAGTCGGCGCATGGAAAGGTCCGCCAAACCGTAGGTCGCCAAGACCTCGTAGGCGGTATCTAGAATCTTTTCACGGGAAAGTACCACCCTTTCATTTTAGGGTGTTCAACTCTATATCTTGAGCAAGATGCACCCCGCGGCAAACAAAAACCCAACAAATACGCGGCACAAACCCAAAAAGCAATGTTGATTCTCACTCACCCGGAGCGAACGGTTCGCGTTTCATGAGCGCTTTTGCCACCAAAAACGCTTCAGCACACACAGAATAGGTAGCCGCCCACGCTCTCGGCATAAAATCACGTCTTAAACCGCCCAAAACCGCCAAGACAGGTAAACCTCGCGGGCGAACGCCCCAAAATCAGGTGTTTAATATTCGGTATGAGCAATGCATTTTCTGAACTAATCGAGCGCGCCACCGCAGGCGAAGGCCTCAACCGCGAAGAAATCCACACCCTCCTCGTGGACGGTGACGGACAGGACTTCACCCTTATCGAGGCAGCCTCCGTCGTGCGCCGCAACGAATTCCGCAACATGATTGCGATCCACACCGAAGATGAAGCACTCGCCGACGCCCTCGGCACCCGCTCCATCGCCGTAGATTCCTACGACGTGCTGGACATCTCCCGCGACATCGACTCCGAAGAGCTCGCGGCAACCATCGAACGTATTGCTGAATCCTCCGCCATCGGCGTGACCGTACTGCTGCCCGAAAATGCAGTACCCATGATGCTGATGCGCGTGCTGTCCATCCTGCGCCTGGCGGCACCTGCCAAGGTCATTCACCTGCCCGAAGGCTACGAGCAGTCCCTGCGCTCGCTGACCTCCCTCGCAATGCACGTGGTCAGCGCCATCACCATTACCGACGACATTGAGCAGTGGCCCATGGTCAACGAGGTGCTCAAGGCTCTGCGCCACGGCGGCATCGTCATTTCCGGTACCGCTGGACGTGACGCCCTCGCAGGCTACCTGCGCTACCTCTCCGACCTCGGCGTGGACCTCATGGGTCACCGCGACGCACGCGGCTCCGCCTGCGGCTCGGTCGACGGTGGCGGCTGTGGCTGCGGTTCGGGTGGCTGCGGTAGCCACGAGGAGCCGGCACCTTCCGCCGGTGGTTGTGGCTGTGGCTCGGGTGGATGCGGTTCCTCCGCTGAAGCTCCGGCTGAGGCTCACGGTCACTCCCACGGTGGTGGCGGTTGCTGCGGCGGCCACGACGAACCAAAGGAAGAAAAGGGTGGCTGCTGTGGTGGCCACGACGAGCCTGAACCGGTCGTGGAGGAAGCTCCCGCTGGCGGTTGTGGCTGCGGTGCTGGTGGATGCGGCTCTAAGTAATCTGCTAGAGGTAGCTACCCCAATCGATATATTCCAAATATAGAATTTTCCCCTGAATAACCTGCTGAAAAGCAGAGATATTCAGGGGAAAACTCTATATTCCGTAAAGAGCATTAGGCTTAGAGGTAAACAACACCACAATAAACGCTGCAGAACCCCCATATCCGAAAAGCGGAATGAGCCCCTCCGGTAGAGTAGAAAGACGTAGCCGACTAACCCTAGCCGCGCGAAAGGAACAACACCGGACCAATGCTTTACCTCTCCGTTATTGTCATCATCCTGATTGCGACCGTGTTTATGGTCAGCGTCGGTGATCGACTCAACCTCCCCTGGCCGGTCATGATGACCCTGCTCGGCACCGCCGCGCTCTTCATCCCCAACCGACCGGATCTTACTATCGACAGCGACATCATCCTGCCGATCTTCCTTCCGCCGCTACTGTGGGCCATCGGCGTTAAATTCTCCTGGGGCACCCTGCGCCGCCGCTGGAGATCCGTACTGCTCTACTCGGTCCTTCTCACCACCGTCTCCGCCCTGGCAATTGCCAGCGCAGCCATGTGGTGGGTCCCCGGTATGACCATCGCCGTCGCCCTTGCCGTCGGTGCCGCCGTCTCCCCGCCCGACCCCGTCGCCGTGGAAGCAGTCGCTGAGCCCGTCGGCATCCCCCGCCGCCTCATCGGTACTCTGCAGACCGAAGGTAGCTTCAACGACGCTATCGCAATCGTTCTCTTCCACGCCGCAATCCACTCCATGACCAGCGGCCACCACATCGAGCCGCTCTCGGTCGCCAAGGACTTCGTGCTCGGCTCGATCCTCGCGGTCATTATTGGTTATATCTTCGGCTGGCTTGGCGGCTACGTTCGCCAGCGTGCCCACGACGTGGTCACCAGCAACGCCGTGACCCTCATGATCCCCTTCGGCGCCTACCTCGCTGCTGAAAGCGTGCACGCCTCCGGCGTTATTGCCGTGGTCATCGGCGCTATCCAGTTCACCAGCACCAAATACATGGCGGCACTCGAAGCGGAAGAACGCCTCTCCTCCACCTCCTTCTGGCAGATTATTGAGCTGCTCATGACCGGTGTCGCTTTCGGCCTCATCGGCCTGCAGGCAAGTAGTATCATCGCCACCGCCGACCCCTCCCGTATCGCAAGCCTCTTCGCTGACGGTGCCCTGGTCGCACTGGTCGCCATCCTGGTGCGCCTCATCTGGTTCACCATCGTCTGGCTGGCAGGACGCAAGAACCCCATCCACGAGGGTGCACCCGAAAGCTTTGCTGAAGTTATCGTTATGACCTGGTCCGGCATGCGAGGCCTCGTGACCCTGATTCTTGCCCTGTCCATCCCCGTGGTCAACGGCACCGAACAGGTACGCCAGGACGCCATCGTCATGATGCTCTCCGTACTCTTCTTCACCCTCGTGCTGCCCGGCCTGACCCTGCCCCTGCTCGTGAAGGTCCTTGGCGTGCAGGCTAACCATGAAGAAGAAACCGCCGTACCCGAGCTGCTCAAGATTGCGCAGGTCGCAGCCCTCGAGGCGCTGCAGGCTGAAGCGAAGGCAACCACCGACCCGGAAACCTACGCTCGCGTGAAGGAAATGTGCTCCGCCATTACCCGCCGAGACGAAATCAGCGAGGCACTGCCCGAAGAATACAAGCAGCACATGGAGAAGCTTAAGGACAAGAGGAACGACTTCGTGCGCCTGCGCGATGCCGCCCTCGTCGCCGCGCAGAACGAGGTTATTTCTGCTCAGGACCGCTACGACTCCCACGACGTGACCCGCGTGGTGCGTAAGCTGGACATCCTGGCGCAGGCAGAAAGCATCCGCTCCTCCGGCATGTTCATTCTTCCTGCCATGACCGCCGGCGCGGTCGCCATGGAACGCTACAACCTCTGGAAGAAGCACCAGGGCACCCTGAGCACCCGCGCAATCCCCGTGGTGGAGAACGCGCCCGCCTCGCCCCTGGTCACTAACGAGGTAACCCCCAAGTCCTAGCCGGTACGCCCGTGCGCGAACACTACGTTTCTGCCCCTGCCTACGCCACCGAGTAAAGCCCGCTGGTCTTTAGCTCACAGGCGATAGACAGGGGCAGAAGCAGATTAAGCCTCAACTATCACCTAAAATGAGAACCGAACGTTAGCTCTCTCAAACTCACGAACACATTGAAAGTAGACATGGATTTCAAGACTCTTTCGCCTGCGTACCTGACCTCCCTCGGCGTGATTTTTTGCGGCGCGCTCTTGATCGGAACCTCCAGCCCCTGGCTCCTGTGGCTCGGCTGGATTCTTCTGATTCTTGCGCTGGGTCTGAACGTCCTTGCCTTCGTGCTGTCCGTGGGTAAGGCGAAGGGTAACCCGACCCCCGCACTGGTGACCAACCTGGACGGTTTCGAATCCTCCGTGGAGAACCGTATCCGCGAGCGCGCAGAGCACCGCCGCGAAGAACGAGAAGCCGCTGAGCATAAGGCAGTTGAGCACGATGCTGCGGCGCAGGCTAACCATGAAGTAGCTCCCGCTGAAGCCGTTGAGGCCGTTGAGGCGACCGAGCCTGCTGAAACTGCAGAGGTCCGCGAGGAAGAGCCCACCGAGTCTCAGCCGATTGTTGATCGTGCCCCCGGCCGTATGAGCGTTCTGCCCTCGCGTCCCCGTTCGGGTCGTACCCCCAAGCCCCGCTCCAACGCACGCTAGGTAGGTCGGTAGTGAATACGAAGTTTTTGCTTTCCCCGGCGTACCTGGTTTCTGTTGCCCTGATGCTTTCCGGCGCGGTGCTTTCCGGTGGTCGGTTCATGCTGATCGGCTGGATTCTGTGCATTGTGGGTGTCTGCCTGAACGCCATGACCCTGGTGGTGCTGACGAATCGCGAGCAGCTGTACACCATGGAGGCGAAGGCTGCCCGAGGCACCCGCCGCGGCTTTGATGACCGCCCCGCTGTGGTGCAGCGATTGGACGAGGCTCCGGCTACTGACAGCGCAGACGAAGGATCTGCGGAGTCCGTCGAGGAAGCCGCAGAAGAGCCCGTTGAAGCACCCGCGCAGAAGACCAACTAGGGTGTAACCCCCTAAGACGTAAAGACCGTAACCGCCCCCGCATGGGGGAGTGGTTACGGTCTTTTGTACTGTGCCTAAAGGTTGTAGTGCGCCTAAACATTCAGCTCAATCAACGCTCGTCGAATACTTTTTGGGAGGGGCGAGCGAGCGCAGCGGGGTCTTTAGCGCTGAGCACCCAGCTTCTGCGCCGCGAAATCCGCGTACTCCTGCACATGCGCGCGAGCCTGCTTGGTCAGCGCCTTATTCTCATCCAGGATACGCGCCGACTGCGCCGCCATCAGCTTCAGGTACTGGCGGTCGCGGGTCTTCTTCCATGCGGTGCGTGCCGCCTCCAGCTCGGCGAAATCGTTGAGAGCCTGACGCTGCATCGTGTACCGCACCCACATGAGCACCAGAATCAGCACCAGCGGAATGAGGCACGCCCAGCTCTGCCACAGCCCGTACAGTGCCGCCGCAATGGCACCCAAAACAATCAGCACCGGGGAAATGGAAACGATAGGGGAGTCCGGGCGGTTCTTCTGATTCTTCACGAGTGATTCACGCGCCATAGCGCGGAAGGTGTCAGAGAAGCTGGACGGGTCGTAGGACTGGGCAGAATCGGCCTGCGGGCTCTTCTGAGACTGATCCTTGCCGGGCCGATTCTTGCCGGGCTGGTTCTTTGGGGGTTGAGCGGGGCACATAGAAACCTCACGGGGATACACGGGGAGTAACGGGAAAGCGGGTGTTTCACGTGAAACGGGGGAGCGGATGTGACGGGGAGGGGGAGCTGCGCAAGAGAAAGCGGCTAGACGGGTTCAGCGCTCGCCTAGCCACCGCCTTCGAATCAGCTACAGGGAAGCCTCAATGAACTCGTACGCCTTATCCACACAATCGGTGGTGACGGCCTTGACCTCATCGGGGGAGTAGCTGAAAGACGCCGAACGGTCGGCGTAGCGGTGCATGTCGATATCGTTCCACGAGTCGCCAATCGTGTGCACCTCATAGGAGGTGCCCGGATGCTCCGACTGCAGGTACTCCACCAGATGCTGCAGACCGGTGCCCTTTGTGCAGGCGGGCGGCACAATATCCAGGAAATCCTGGTTCTTGTGGCAGTCCACCGAATCACCAAAACGCTCCAGAATCCAGGTGTACGCCGCCTCGCGAACCTGAGCATCCGGAATCCACAGGGGCACACCCACGTACTCGTGGTTCTGCAGGTCGTCAGCCGGCAGGGGAGTGAACTCCGGCAGGATATTCGTCGAGGAGCCCACCCGGTCGCAGAGGCTGTAATCGTTATCCAGAGTCGTCGCGAACAGAGCCACGCCGTCCACGGTGCTGAAATGCTCGTAGCACGCTTGCACAACACTCACCGGAAGAGGCTGATGGTAAATCACCCGGTACTGCCGGTCAGTAATCACCGCACCCGTGTACAGCACGTGGTAATCAAAACGGATGGCGGTCGGGTTCAACGCCAGTTGCGTGGCAAAAATGCTCTTGCCCGTGCACGAGACCGCCAGGTTACCCTCCGCCTGCCAGCGGGCAATCGCCTGCTCAGTGGCAGGCTCCACGGCACGGTTAAACAGGATCGTGCCGTCAAGATCGAAAGCCATCAATTTGGTCATAGAAACTCCTTCGCGGGAGGGCTGCATTGCCGCGAATTGTGCGCCGCAACCCATAAAAAACGGGGGTGCCGCCGGTACTTTTAAGTGTACCGACCGCACCCCCACCACTTGAGATATAGCCCCTGAATCTCACGCCTTCACTGAAGGGTGAAAGGGCTCATTCCTCATATTTTTAGAGAGCCAGGAATCCCAGGTAGGAACCGAGGATGCCCACGCCAAAGAGGGCGAAAATCAACCAGATGGCGTTAATCTTCTTCTTCAGAAGCCACATGCACAGGAAGCACAGACCCAGCGAGGCCAGGCCCGGCAGCAGATCGTTCAGCACGGACTGGACGGTCACATTTACCGTCTCGCCCGCCTGGTTTGTGTAGCTAGTCAGTGGCAACGGAATGTTCACGCTCGTCCAGCGGTACACCAGAGCACCCATCACGAACAGACCCATCACGGACGCACCCTGAGTGATCTTCTGCAGGGTGTTGCCGCCCGCCTCGGTCACAATCTGGGTGCCCTTCTCGTAGCCGTACTTGAAGCCGTACCAGCGGGTTGCCCAACGAATTGCGGTCATGCCGAAGAAGAACAGCAGCGGGCCCAGAATATTGCCGGTCACCGCCAGGGATGCGCCCAGAGCCGCCAGCACGATACGTGCGGTACCCCAGAAAATCGGGTCGCCCACGCCGGCCAGTGGGCCCATCAGGCCCACCTTAACGTTGGTGATGGCGGCTTCGTCAATGTCCTTACCGGCTGCCTTCTCACGCTCCATCGCAGCGGTCACGCCCATAATCGAGGATGCAACCCACGGCTGGGTGTTGAAGAACTCCAGGTGGCGGGTCAGCGCCTCCGCCTGGTCTTCTTTCTTGGTGTAGAAGCGCTTAATCGCCGGAATCATAGAAACCGCGAAACCGATGGACTGCATACGCTCAAAGTTGAACGAACCAAGCAGGAAGGTGGAGCGGATGTAGGTGTCGACCTTATCGCGCTGGGTGAGCTCGGGAACTTCAACGAGCTCGACGTTCTTGTTTTCAGTCATGGTGATGCTCCTTATTCGAGCTCGTTGTCGAGGTCATTGGCGGCGGCTGCCGGTGCTACGGCGGGTGCCTCACTCTTATGGAAGAGCGGGTTCAGCTGCGTGTACAGCAGACCCAGGCAGGCGCCCACAATACCGATAGCAACCAGGTTGAACTGTGCCGGGGTGGACAGTGCCACCAGAACATCCTCGGGCTTTCCGCCGGCAAGAGGCACAATCGACTGGGTTGCCGGGATTGCGGCGGCGGCGATGAAGCCGAGGAAGAAGAAGGGCATGAGGGCCTTCGAACGCATCATGTTGATAACCATTGCGAAACCGACCACGGTAATCATGCCACCTGCGATACGCAGACCGGTGGTCACCTCGGCGGGAATCATGTTCAGCAGGCGGGTCAGCTCTTCGGAGCTAATCAGCGCCACAATAGCGGTCGGGATAGCAACACGCAGACCCTGCAGAACCATACCGCTGATGTGCATCAGCTCAATACCTCGGAAGTTCGCGGTCTTCGCGAAATTATCGGCCTGGTGCTGGAAGAACACCGTAATGGTACGAACGAAAATGGTCAGAACCTGACCGGCTGCCGCCAGCGGCACGGCGATGGCGATACCGGTGTCGATGTTCTGGTGGCCCTGAATCACGACAAGGGCGGAGATAGTGGATGCCAGAGCCGAGTCGGGAGCCATCGCCGCACCGACGTTCATCCAGCCCAGTGCGATGAGCTCCAGTGCGCCACCGAGCATAATGCCGGTAGTCGGGTCACCCAGCGCAAAACCCATCAGGGTACAAGCGACCAGGGGGCGGTGGAACTGACGCTCGTCCACCACGGATGCGACGCCCGCAATGAACGCCACGAGAACAACGAGAATAAACGTCAGGGCGCTCATGCGTCCAGGCCTTTCTGCTTGAGGATCTTTTCCAAATCAACCGGGGAGTGGTTGGGCAGCTGCTGCACCGTCAGCTTCACACCGCGCTTAATGAGTTCGCGGTAGGCTTCCAGGTGCTCCTCGGAGGCGTACACTGCGTCCGAGAGCTGAACCATGCCGGTCTTGAAGGTGACGCCACCAACGTTCACTTCGTTGATCTTGACGCCTTCGTCGAGCAGTCGCACCACGTCAACGGGGGATTCTACGACGAACATGGTCTTCATGCCGGTGTACTTGGGGTTGTTGTACACGCGACCAGCCTTAGCGATGTCCAGGACGTTGGTCTTCACACTGGTCGGCGCGACCTGCAGCAGCAGGGACTTGCGCAGCTGATCGTGTGCCGCATTATCGGATGCCGCGATGAAGGTCTGCGGTGCGATGTGCGGAACCCAGGTGCCTGCCACCTGACCGTGAATCAGGCGGGAGTCGATGCGGGTGAAGATAGCGTCCATGGTGCCGCCGGGAACCTGCTGAGCAGCCGGAACCTCGACCGCCTTGGTCTCTGTGGGCTTCGCCTCGGCGGGCTTGGCGGCTGCGGGCTGGTTCGCCTCCTGGAAGGAGCGAATACCCTTAGTGCCAGCCTTGTGCGCCTTAGCGACCAGGGACTTGAGGGTTGCGTTCTTACGGCCTGCGCCGGAGATGACCTCAATAAGCATCGGTACGTTGACACCGGAGACGACGTCGACGCCCTCGCGGGTGGCTGCGAACTGCGCACCGGCGTTGTAGGGGCTACCGCCGAAGAGGTCGACCAGCAGCAGGGTTTCTTCTGCTTCAGACGCCTCAACGATGCGGGTGTACTCTTCGACGAGATCTTCGGGGCCCTGACCCGGCAGGAAGGTGACCGGGTGGACGTTTTCGAAGTTACCGAGGATCATGCCGGCGGTCTTCAGCAGAGCCGGAGCCGACTCGCCGTGTGCCGCCACAATGATAGTGACCATAGTGGTCCTCTCGTTTTCGTGACATGGTGTGTAGGGGCCCCGTGAGGGGCCTCATAATTCTCAGATAGTAACACGTTGTTTTTGTGTTTTGTGGGTTTTTTCTGAGCATGCACACTTTAGGTTCTTGTGACATTTTTTCACGTGTTGGAATATGGGTTTTTGGTGTCAAAACACGTATTTATTGCCAGGGTGTAAAAAATTTAAACAGAACACTGAAAAAAGGTTGCCGAAGTGGTGGATAAAGCGTTATTTTCGTGAAATTTCAGGAATGACGGCATATTGTAAGCGGACTGACGAGGTGCTTGTTATGGGATATTTTGGACTGTGATAGTGTAAGAAAATGATTTACAAAGAAAATACCGAACAAAAAAATGGATGCATGGATCAAAAGATGTGGGATTTATATAAAACCCACATTTTCCTGCAATCTGTCCACAGAATGGTATTTCTGGAAGACGCCGCTAAAAACCGTCATTTCAAAATTTAATCGACGCGCTAACGCGCGAAGAAAAACCCAGGAAAACGACAATTTAGTGACAGGTTGTATATATAAATAGCAACTCACCTTTAACGGCCACATTCCGCCCGGCAGCCCCCCTCTAGAATCCTCACTCCCAGATTCCCCACCCGAACCCCTCGCCGGGATTCTGGGGCATAGATTTCGAGGCGTAGAAAAATCTGAGGCATAGAAAAAGCGACCAGGAACCCCCGGTCGCTTTCTATCGAACATGCGCTACGCGTTAATGCCCCACATATCCCGCGCCAGACGCGCAATATGAATCGTCAAATACGTCAACTCATCACGAGTCAGGCTCTGCTTCAGCTGCATCTGCAGTACCAGCAAAACCTTCTGTGCACACGCGTAGGCGCGCGGTGCATCCTCACGAAGAGCCGCCAACAAACTCGGCTGCGACACCTCATCAACATCCTCCGCGCGATTCGCGGAGGTGCGGCTCGCCCGTACAAACAGGTACCGCAGATGCGTCACAAAACGTGCCGCACTCATCGAATCCGGGTCGATCTTCCGCTCGTAGCTTGCCTCAATAATTTCAAAAACCTGCGCGAAAACCTCGGTCATGCGGAATGCCTGAGACATATCCGCCGTCGCAAATTGCGCGTTGACCAGGTGCAACGCCAGGGGGATAGCCTCGTTCGGGTCCAGTTCAACCTGCAGGCGCTCGCGAACCATTTCCAAAACCGTGCGGCCGTACTCCACCTCGCGCGGGTAGAGAACGGTCACCTCCGGGGCGAGCGGATACTGCACCCGCACCCCGTCACGCGCACGAACCACCGCATAGTGCAGGTGATCAGCCAGCGGAAGAATAAACGAGTTCGACAGCTCCAATGCACCCTCGGCGCGCACCTTCGACTCCAAAAGTGTGGCAATCGACAGAATCTCCGCCGGAATCTCAGACAGAGTCATGCTCAAGCGCTCACCCGACATGCCCTGCTCCGGCACAAACGTCTGCTCCACCGCAGACGGGTCAATCAGCTGACCCTTACGCTTACCAAAAGCAATGCCGCGACCAATCATCACGGACTCCTTGCCGTAATGATCCACCGTGAGGACAACATTATTGTTATAAATACGGCTAATGCGCATGTGTCCTCCTCTGCGGGTGTCGGGGCGCCTGTGTCGGGGTGGCACACTGAAACGATAAAAGGCGATTGAGCATCACCTAAGCTACTACAAATTTTACCGAAAGATTGAACCCGTATAGAAGGGGTAACGCGCGTGGTTGGGATAATGGGCGGCGCGAAACTGTGCCCCAGCTGTGACGCGGGCAAGCATTCCATAAGTTTGCGGCTGAAAACCGGCTCCCGCCTCACCGCGAACCCTAAATCGCGATACCCTTAATCACATGAGCAGCAAAGCAACCGAAATCGCAAAGAACCTTCCCACACTAGAGCATCCGGACGGTAGCCCCATCCGCGCCCTCGTTGTTGATGATGAGGAGATGCTCAAAGAACTCGTCAGCATGGGTCTGAAAATGATCGGCTGGGAGGTGCAGTCCGCAGGCGACGGCCCCTCCGCGCTCGCGATTGCGCGCGATTGGCGCCCCGACGTGCTTGTGCTGGATATTATGATGCCCGGCTTCGACGGCCTGGAGTTGCTCTCCCGTATCCGCAAGTTCTACCCCGAGGTTCCCTGCCTCTTTCTGACCGCTAAGGATTCGGTTGATAACCGTATTGAAGGCCTTGCCGCCGGTGCGGACGACTACGTGACTAAGCCCTTCTCCATGGAAGAGGTCATGATCCGTTTGCACCGCCTGGTGCAGCGCTCCGGTGTTGCCTCCATTGATGATGCTGAGCTGGTCGTCGGCGATCTGGTGCTGAACCAGGACACCCGCGAGGTGACCCGCGGTGGCGAGCAGATTAACCTCACTGCAACCCAGTTCGACCTGTTGCGCTACCTCATGGAGAACGCGAAGCGCGTGGTCTCCAAGAGCCAGATTCTTGATAACGTCTGGAACTACGATTTTGGTGGTCAGGCAAATATTGTGGAGCTGTACATCTCGTACCTGCGTAAGAAGATTGATGTGGGTCGCGAACCGATGATTCACACCGTGCGCGGTGCCGGTTACGTGCTGCGTCCCGCCGTCTAAGTTTATTCTCTGCTCTTCATATGGCGCGGTATAACACCCGGTTATACCGCGCCATATCAGTTATATTCTGTATTTCGAATATAGAAAGAAAGGATGTTCGTGGGCTCCTACTCACCCGGTGAAACCGCCTCCCCGGATAACGAAGCAACCCGCCCCCTACGTGCGGGTTCCCCCGCGCAGGATGGTGCTACACCCTCCCGCGGGAACTTCTTCGTGCGCCTACGCGCCGCCTGGAAGAGCATGAGGAATCCCGAAGCATCCCCCGAAGAACTGGGCTACGTGCCCCATCTGCGTTCGCGCCTTATCGCCATCCTCGTGACAGCCCTCGGCATTGCATGCCTCATCATTGGCCTGTCCACCTACGTGACCCTGCAGAACTCCCTCTACCAGCAGGCACAAAGCGACCTCAAAGAAACCAGCCACCGCGTAGTGCAGCCGACCTCCCGAGACGGCAAGCGAGAAGAAGTGGACTGCAGCGACCTGCAGAAGAGCAGCTCCCTCTTTGCGCCCGGTCAGGCGTCCGGAACTATCATCACCTGCGTGGAATCCGAAGGTGCCGTAGAAATCGCCAGCAAGCTCACCAAGGAGGGCACCGTACAAACCCTTTCCGCCAACGACCAGGTAACCCTCGGAACCATGGCACTGAATGCCACTAGGGAAGAAGTCCAAGAGGTCAAGCTGGAATCCGGCCTGTACCTCATCAAAATCACCCCGAAGGCTAATAGCAGCGCCGATGCCCAGGTGGTTGGTATTCCGCTCGCCAACGTACAGCAGACCCTCACCATCTTCGTGATTGTGGTAGCCCTCGGTTCCATCGCCGTGATGGTTGGTGCCGGCGTGGCGGGCTCCTACATTATTCGCGGCACCATGAAGCCCCTGGAGCGAGTCTCTGCGGTGGCAACCGATGTGGCGCACCTGGATCTGGAGGAGCACACCATCTCCTCGGCGGTGCGAGTGGATCCGCGAGATTCCGACCCGCGCACTGAAGTTGGTGCCGTAGGCTATGCCCTCAATCAGCTGCTCGATAACGTGAACTCTGCTCTGGAGGTGCGCGAACGCACCGAACATCAGATTCGCGCCTTTATTGCGGACGCCTCCCACGAGCTGCGCACGCCCCTTGCCGCCATTAAGGGGTACTCCGATATGCTCCGATGGACCGAGCCGCTCAGTGAATCCGGCCAGTCCTCCCTGGCGCGTATCGACTCGCAGACCGAACGTATGTCCCGCCTCGTGGAGGATCTTCTGACCCTTGCCCGCCTGGACGAGGGTCGCGAACCCAAGCTGGAGCAGGTTGACCTGACCGAGCTGGTGCTTGAATGCACCTCCGATATGCAGGCGGCAGCGCGCACCCACGAATGGCACCTGAACCTGCCCGACGAGCCGGTTGAGGTCGTGGCCGATCGCTCCCAGATTCAGCGCGTGATCTTGAACCTGCTCTCGAATGCCCGCAAGCACACCGATGAGGGTACGCGCGTGACTGCGGGTCTGGCCGTGGATACTGCACGCCGCGAGGCTGTGGTGACCGTGACCGATAACGGCCCGGGCATTGACCCTGACTTCTTGCCGAAGATTTTTGACCGCTTTACCCGTGCCGATAAGGCACGCTCCGGTTCGGTTGGAACCACCGGTCTGGGTCTGGCGATTGTGCAGGCGATTGTGCAGGCGCACGGCGGTTCGATTCAGGTGCAGAGCCAGCCAGGGCATACAGTCTTTACGGTGCGTCTGCCTTTGGAGGCGGCGCGCGCCTAATGCGCTTCATCTGTGGCTCGCTGAGCCGGTAGCCGGGTGAGTGTTCGAGGGGAGGGGTGTGCGCGATACGCCCCGCCCCTTTTGTTTACACTTTTGGGGTGTTTATAACGCCCTGACGTGCCAAAACACTAAATTACTTGTTGAGTAAACATTAAATCTGCACTTCAAGTTTATTGCCTTGAGTGCAAATATGTGGTGAATCTAACCCCCAAATAGTTACTCCCGGTGAAACATTGCGCGTATTGTAAAAAGCATGGCTAATCTTGTTGAATCCCCCGCAAACATCGCAGACAAGCGTTCCGCCCGCAAGGCAGAGAACCGTATCGCAATCGTTGAGGCAGCAGAATCCCTCATCCTCGAGGGCGGCTACGGCGCCCTCAACGCAGAAGCACTCGCAGAACGCGCAGGCGTCTCCCGTCGCACCATCTTCAACCACTTCGCCTCCGTAGACGACGTACTGGTCACCCGCATGAACCAGTACTTCAACCGCATCTTCGAAGAATGCGACTTCACCATCTCCGGCGAAAACGCAAGCATGGAAGCCGAAATGCTCTCCATTGCCCGCAAGGTCTTCATGAGCAACACCCTCGAAGAGTACATCGCACCCTTCGCGCACCTGCTCTACGCCCTCGAAATGGACAGCCCCGCGAAGTTCGAAGAATACTCGCACGTCATCCTCGAGCGCACCTACGACATCTTCCTCGAGCGGTACCTCGCGGCATACCCCGACCTGCCCTACCTGCGCGTGGCAGTCTTCGCCTCCAACCTCGCCGAAACCATCGGTGAAGGCGTCTACTACTACCTCACCCGCGCCGAAGAAATGACGGTCAAGGTTGCAGCAGAAGCCCCCGAGGGCACCCACCCCGAAGCACTCGCCATTGAAGCAATGCGCCAGTGTGTCCTCGAAGCACTCGACTACCTGGGTCGTCTGGTCCAGGGCGAATTCGCAAGCTAAGCCCCATAGCGTTAACGCTCAAACACTCTCGCTTCGGGCACCTCACCTGCAGGTGCCCGGGGCGGGGTATTTTTTGTCTAAAAACAGGACACAGCGTTCGCCGTACAGGGCAAACCACACACCGCATTCACACGCACCCAACACCCAAACTCTTCACTCACTCAATTTCAAAGGACTGAATCATGGCTACATGGCTCTACCGCATCGGTGAAGCTGCCGCCCGCCGCGCATGGGCTGTCATCCTCACCTGGGTACTCATCATTGCCGGTGTAGCGGGTGCCTACACCGCGTTCCACGGCAAACTCAGCAACACCTTCACCATGCCCGGAACACAGACCCAGCAGCTCTCCGACGAGCTCGCCCAACGCTTCCCCAGCGCCAACCGTGGCTCCGGCCAGATCATTCTCACCACCGGTGACGGCACCGCCCTCACCGAAGAGCAGAAGCAGGCATTCTCCGCCGCTCTGAGCGCACTGCCCAGCGAGGTGCCCTCCGTGGATGCGGTCACCGACCCGTTCACCACCACCTCCAAGCTTACAGAAGCGAAAACCCAGCTTGACGAGGCGCACGCCAAGATTGACGCCGCCCCCTCCCAGATCGAGGACGGCAAAAAGCAGCTGAATGCCGCCGCCTCGCAGCTTGAGGACGGCATGAAGCAGATTGCCGACAATGAGAAGAAGCTCGACGACTCGCAGGCACAGATTAGTGCTGGTCAGGAGCAGCTCGCCTCCGCGCAGAAGCAACTGGATGACGCGCAGGAACAGCTGAAGGACGGCTACGCCCAGGCGGAGGCGGCAGGCTCACCCGCCGCCATGATGGAGCAGCTCAACGCCCAGCAGGCGCAGCTGACCGAGCAGCAGAACGCGCTCAATCAGCAGCGCAATACCCTGACCGAGAGCCAGAAGCAGGTTGACGCGGGTCGCGCAGAAATCGCCTCGAAGAAGGATGAGCTGGCTGAGGGCAAGAAGAAGCTGGACGAGCAGCGCAACCAGCTGCAGAAGACCGAGAGTGACCTGCCGGCACAGCGTGAGCAGCTGGATCGTCAGCAGAAGCTCTACGACTTCACCTCCGGCTACCGTATGGTCTCTGAGGATCAGTCCACGGCGATTGCGACTGTCTCGTTTAAGAAGAAGATTTACGAGGTGCCGTCCGCCGAATTGCAGAAGGTCATGTCCGACATTGAGTCGGCGAACCTGCACGGGGCGACCGTACAGTTCGACGCGAACCTGAGCGAATCCGCGCTTGGTGGCGGCTCACACACCGGTGAGGTTGCGGGTATGGTCATCGCCTTCATCGTGCTGATGGTTATGCTCGGCACCCTCGTGGCTGCCGGCCTGCCGATTCTGATGTCTCTGGTGGGCGTGGTGGTGGGTGTGCTCGGCACGCTCTCCCTCTCGTCCGTCGTGGAGATGAGCTCCACCGCCTACACCCTGGGTCTGATGCTTGGTCTGGCGGTCGGTATCGACTATTCGCTGTTCATTCTGAACCGCTACCGCATGAACCTGCTGGACGGCATGCCGAAGGTCCAGGCGATTGCCCTGGCGAACGGCACGAGCGGTAATGCCGTGATTTTTGCGGCGAACACCGTGATTATTGCGCTCGTGGCGCTGAACGTGACCGGTATTCCCTTCCTGGGCGTGATGGGTAATGCCGCCGCGTTCTGCGTGGTTGTTGCCGCCCTGATCGCGGTGACGCTCACCCCGGCGGTGCTGTCCTTGGCGGGTACCAAGATCATGTCGAAGAAGCTGTGGGCTTCCATCGATACCCCGCAGAAGATTGCGGAACGCCGCGTGCAGGATGCTGAACGCACCGAGAAGCCGAACGGCTGGTTGCGCCTCGTGCTGGCGCGTCCGCTACTGACTCTGGTGGTCGGTACGCTGGCACTGCTGGCAGTTGCCGCCCCCATGTCTCAGATGCGCCTGGGCCTGCCGGACGCCTCGAACTACCCCTCCGATAGCGCCGCGTACAAGTCGTACGCACTGGTCAAGGACAAGTTTGGTGAGGGCATGAGCGCGCCGCTGGTTGCGGTCGCGCACACGCCCGCGAATATGAGCGAGGAGCAGGCTCAGCAGGCGCAGATTGATATCGCTTCTGCGGTCAAGGAGCGCGGCGGCGCGAACGTGCAGGCTGTGGTTCCCGGCGGCATGACCGATGATCGTACCCTCATGATTTTCCAGGTGATTCCTGCCCACAGTGCAAGCTCCGTGGAGACTGAAGAGCTCGTCCACGAGCTGCGAGCCGTGACCGTTCCGGTTCAGGGCTCTGATGTGTCTCTCGGCATTGCGGGTCAGACCAGCGGCAATATTGACGTCTCCGAGGTGCTCGCGCAGAAGCTACCCCTGTACCTGGGCGTGGTGATGGGCCTGTCCTTCCTGGTGCTAATCCTAGTGTTCCGTTCGATTATGGTTCCGCTGGTTGCCTCGGTGGGCTTCCTCTTCTCGGTGCTGGCGAGCTTCGGTGCCGTGGTGTCGATTTACCAGTTGGGCTTCATGAGCTTCCTCTTCGGCGTGGACCACCCGGGTCCGGTGTTGTCCTTCTTGCCGACCCTGCTCATCGGTATTCTTTTCGGTCTTGCGATGGATTACCAGATGTTCCTGGTGACCGGCATGCGTGAAGCGTACGTGCACGGCAAGGATGCGGCGACCGCCATTGTGAGTGGCTACAACCATGCGGTGCGTGTGGTAGTGGCTGCCGCGATCATCATGATTTCGGTGTTTGGTGGCTTCATCTTTGCTGACTCGACCATGATTCGACCGATGGGCTTTGGTTTGGCGTTCGGCGTGCTCGTGGATGCGTTCATTGTGCGCATGACGCTGACCCCGGCGATTATGGCTCTGCTGGGCGATAAGGCGTGGTGGATGCCGAAGTGGCTGAATCGTCTCACTCCGAATATGGATGTTGAGGGCGCCGCCCTGAGTGAGAAGATGAGCGAGAATATTCAGCACGAGCGTGAGTCTGCTGCCGCCGAATCGGGTAGCAAGCTCGGGTCAGAGTAAAGTATTAGTGTGCGTTTGTGCGCTGTAGCGCACTCTGAAGACTAATACGAGATGAAAGGGTAGGTGCACGGCGATGAGGAACCGCGCGAGTATCCGACAGTGGATAGGAGGCGTCCTGAGCCGTGTGCCTGCCCCTTTTCTTGTCTTTTTGGGAGGCGGTACGGGTGCGCTGTGCCGCGTGCACACTCCCGGCGGCGTGCTGGTGGCGAACCTGCTGGGTTCGTTCACGCTGGGCCTGCTGACGATGGTGTGGAACGCCTACGCGCGCCGTGACGGCGAGGAGCGGATTCATTCGTTCCGTCTGCTTTTTGGTGCCGGCATGATGGGCGGCTATACGACGTATTCGTCGATTGCGGCGGTTTTGGCGCAGACGATTTTTCTGCCGTACACGGTGCATGCTCAATATATGGTGCTGGCTGTGGCGGTGCTGCTGGTGGGTGGTTTGGTTGCCGCCGCGGCGGGCATGCTGACGGGTCGTTTTGTGGCGTCCCGCTTGGTGCCCGCCCGTGATGTTGAGGAGGGCCGCTAATGTTTTTCGCTTTGATGGTTTTCCTGTGCGGCGGTTTGGGTGCGATGACCCGCTTCTTCCTGGATAAGGCGATGTCGCCTCGCCTGCGTACGGAGTCGTCGATTATTAGCCCGGTGTTCGTGATTAACCTGGTGGGCTCGTTCCTGTACGGCCTGCTGATTATGCCGGTGTCCAATCCTCGCGCGCTGGGCGTTCACTATAACGCCACGGATCAGGTGGCGTTCTGGTGCACGGTGATTACGACCGGTCTGCTGGGTGGTTTTACGACCTTCTCGACCGCCATGGTGGAGGCGCTGACCGCCCGCTCTGAGGGCAAGATGGTGAAGTTCCTGATGCTGTGGCTGGTGCAGGTTGTGGGTGCGATGGTGGCAGCGATTGCGGGTGCGCTCTTGTTTGTGCTGCTGTTTGGTCGGTATATTGCGCCGGTGTTCCCGCCAGATGTTCTGTACTGACGGCGCCGGCTGTGGTGGTTCTCATGGTGTGTTTGGGTGCGTGTACAGCTTTTTCACAGTTTCGCCTAGGGTGAGCCATAGAGCGGTCTTTTACACTGGTGGTGAACGATATGCGGCGGGTATGAACGGTAACCCGCTATATACCACCGGGAATATATATTAGAACAGGCATATATGCAGGTGGAGTTCATATAACTCACTCTCACGACCTAAGGAACACACGGCATGCAGGAACTACTGAATAAACACATGATTGGCACCTTCGCCATCGAGATTGCGGCGCTTACTGTCGCGCTCTCCATCATCGGATTTATTGGTATGCGCCTGCGCACCAAGAAGACCGGTCGAGCGCACAGCATCCGCCAGTACCTGTTGACCGCGTCCTTTGCGCTGTTCCTTGCTTCTATTCTTTCTCTGACGCTGACCCCGATTGGCTCTTCCAATAGCGTCACGAACCCCGAGCTGTACTACCCGCGTTTCTATGTGGGCTGGAGCTGGCAGCAGGCGTGGGATCTGACTGCCGGCATGGGTCTGCGCCGCTTCGCAACGACCGTGTATGCGCAGCTCTTCTTCAATATCGCCATGTTTATCCCCTTGGGCTTCTTTACTGCGGGCTGCCTGCGCTGGGGTCTGCGCGCCACGGCGCTGAGTGGCTTCGCGCTGTCGAGCTTCATTGAGTTGAGCCAGTTGACCGGTAACTGGGGCCTGGCGGGCTTCACCTACCGCACTTTCGATGTGGATGACATTGTGAATAACACTGCTGGCGCGGTTCTCGGTGCGGTCTGCATCTGGGTGGTGCGCGCGATTCAGAAGCGTCGCGCGGCTAAGCATGACCGGGCGCTGGCAATGGCTACCGCCGCCTAGTAGATTCTCGGATCGCCAGACGTTTTCATAACATGATTGATATAATTCATGTTATGAAAACATCTGCTCCTAGCCTCCTTCCTATCTTGCGTAGCGACCTGCAGGGTGAAGTGATGGCATTGTTGTTCTCTCACCCTGAGCAGCAATACACGGTGTCACAGATTGCTGATGCGACACGTGCATCATTGCCGACTGTTTCCCGAGAGGTGAATCGTCTGGAACAGTCCGGTTTGGTGACTGTCCAGAATGTTGGTAGGACCCGTATGGTGCAAGCCAAGGTTGATAATCCGGTGGGCCAGGCGATGCGTCAGTTGATTCTGGTAACTTATGGTCCTGTTCCGGTGCTCCGGGATACTTTGCAGGGTGTTTCCAATATTGAGGGTGCCGCTATTTATGGCTCGTGGGCTAGCCGTCGTTCTGGGGTGGCTGGGCACGTGCCGAACGATATTGATGTGCTGGTTGTGGGCTCCCCTTCACGGCAGAAGCTGTATGAGGCTATCGATGATGCTGAGCAGAAGCTTGGCTATGAGGTAAACGTGAAGCGGCTATCTCCTGAGGCTTGGAATTCGCAGGATGGCTTCGTGCAGACTGTGCGGTCGCGTCCTATGGAGGTTCTCTTTGGGCAGCTGGAGGTGAATGATGTCCACGCTGAAGCCTAATGCCCCAACCCCGGGTCCCTGGACTGTAGGCCGGGAACGCATTCTTGAGCTGATTGAATCTGGCGAGCTGGAGCGGGTCGTTGTAAATCGTGAGTATGCTCAAGGCCTGTTGTTGCGTGCTCGCCGGCATCTCAAGACGGCGCATCGTCTGGTAGTTGATGATCCGGAAGGCGCCTATACGCTCCTCTATGATGCTTCGAGACTAGCCATGACTGCCGCCTTGGCGGTGCAGGGTCTGCGTCCGACTACTCGGGGAGGTCATATCGTGGTGGGTGATGCCTTGCGTGCTCAGCGAGGCCCTCATGATGCGGTGGGTAAGCTGTATTCTCGCCTGCGTCGAACTCGCCATGAGGTTGAGTATCCTGGTCTAGATTATGAGCCTATAGCTGTGGAGGAAGCTGAAGAGGCTTTGGAAGATGCAGAGTATATCGTTCAGGAGATGACTCTTTTTATTCCTAAGCTAGGACCTTTCTAGACTGTATTTCTTTTCGGCACCCCTGAATGAACCTCCTTCCGTGAGGTAGACGCAACGAACCCCTCATTTTCATAACCTGACCGATATTGTGCAGGTCATGAAAATGAGGGGTTCGCCGTTTTTAGATGAAACCCTAGACAGGGAAGTTCTCGGGTGGGAAGACTACTCGTCCTCGGTCAGCCGGTTCACGACGCGGGTGCTACGGTTGCCCTTCACCTCTTCGGGGAGCAGAATCGGCATGGAGCCGGTCGGCGTGTAGGTTGCCGCGCGTGCCGCCGCGGTAGCGTGGGTATCCTCAAACTCGGGGATAACCTCGGAGCTGGGTGCACGGTACAGGTGGCTATTAGCCCACCACGCGAAGAGCAGAACCGCAATCGCCAGGGCGCTGGAGACGAACAGCCACGGGCTGACCTGACCCTCGTAGTAGAGCTTGAAGAATGCGCCACCCATGAAACCGCCGGCAATCGGGCCGCAGATCGGAACCCACGCGTAGAACCAGCGCGAGGAGCCCTTATCGTGGATGGGCAGCAGGGCGTGCATGAGGCGCGGACCGAAGTCACGGGCGGGGTTCAGGGCGTAGCCGGTCTGACCGCCCAGGCCGATGACGAGTACGGTGACCATGAAGCCGAAGGCGAGGGGCTTGAGCACGTCGTTGAGGTTGAGAGAGAGTTCCACACCGCCGCTGATGGACGGCTTGAAGTTTACGCCGGTGTACAGTGCCGAGAAGACCAGCATGAACGTGCCGATCATTTCGGAGAGGGCGTTGGTGAAGTAGTTGTGAATAGCGGGGACGGTGCCGAAAACGCCGAGCTTAATCTTCTTGTCGGCGGTTGCTTTCCAGTGCGGCAGGTAGTTGAGGTAGACCAGTCCGGCGCCGACCATTGCGCCGAGTACCTGGGCGATGATGTAGCCGGGGACCTTCTCCCAGGAGAACTCGCCGAACGCTGCCAGGCCGATAGACACAGCGGGGTTGAGGTGGCCGCCGGAATAGGCGTGGGAGGCGTAGACGCCGAAGGTGACGGCGAAGCCCCAACCGAAGGCGATGGTGAAGAAGTTGTCGCCGTGGCCTTTGGATCGGCGAAGTTCGACATTGGCGATGACGCCGCAGCCGATGGTGCACATGATGAGCGTGCCGAGGAATTCGGCGAGGTAGGGGCTGATGGTGTACACGGGGTGTCCTTCAGGTAGTGAACTGCGGGTGGTAAACCGGGATTCGGTCGGGTGCGCAGTGCCGAGCGTGAGGGAGGTGTGGTTTTGTGTGGGGTTATGCCGCCCGAGTGGCGTGTTTAAACCTTTGGCATCTATGGAACCCTGAATGCCCTAGAAGGGCAATACTTTTGTGTTATTTCACCCTTAGACATAAGCGGTTTTTCGGGTTTTTCGTTTAAAAATAAATGTGGCGAATGAGGGGAAAATCGGTCATAGTCCACAACTTGGACTCATTCCATAAACTCGCGGTTGAACCCATGGAGAAACTCACGAATAAACCCGCGATCAAACCAACACTCACCCCCGCCATCAGCACCCGCCCACACCACTTGCCATCAGCATAAAAATGCCCGGGCACCTCACGGGGTACCCGGGCAGTTTCTGTAATTTTTATGCGGCTCTAACTGCGGCTCTTGCGAACCGCGGTGGACTGGCTGTTACGCCGCTACACGGTTGCTATGTGGCCGCTACTTGGCGCTCGCCCAGTCGAGAATCGCCTCGAAGAAGCGCTCGCATTCACTCAGCTGCTCCAGCTCAATCCACTCGTTCGGGGAGTGCGCCTGGGCAATATCGCCAGGACCGCAAATGATGCTCTGCACGCCGGCGCGCTGGAACTGGCCCGCCTCGGTGCCGTAGGTGACCTTCTGCGGTGCGTCATTGGTGCCCAGCCACTCGTGGGCGAGGTGCACGATGGGTGCGTCGTCCTCGGTACCCAGGCCCGGCACGGCTGCGAGCAGTTCGTGCTTCACACCCACGCGGGAGGTGAGGCTACCGGGCTCTGCACCGGTCAGCTTTTCGGCGCGTGCGGCGCGCGCCTGCAGGTCGGGCAGTATGACCTCCGAAAGTTCGCGGTCAATGCGCTCCACGAAGGATTCGGTGGTCACCTGCGGCAGAGTGCGCACATCGTACTCCACCACAGCCTGCTCGGCGACGATGTTGTACTGCAGGCCGCCGGTTGCCAGGTTCACGCTACCGGTGGAGTGGGGAATGATGAACGACTCGTCGAACGGGCCTTCTTCTTCCCACTGGTCCGCCATGTCGGTGAAGAAGGTGATGAACTCGCCTGCTGCGGCAACCGCGTTCACGCCGTGGGTGGCGAGGGAGCCGTGCTTGGGCACGCCGGTGAAGGTGACGCGGCCGCGGTGTGCGCCCTTGTGCGCGTCGATAATGCGCATGCTGGAGGGCTCACCAACAATCGCGTAGTCGGGGGCGAGGTCGCGCGCCACGAACTCCTCGATAAGGGAGGGTGCACCAATGCAACCGATTTCCTCATCGTAGGAGAACGCGAAGTGCAGGGGAGTGCGCAGCTTCGCTTCAGCCACGCGCGGCAGCAGCCAGAGCGCGACGGCGAGGAACCCCTTCATATCGCAGACACCGCGGCCGTAGGCGCGGGTACCCTCCACACGCAGGGTGAAGGGGTCGGCGTCCCACGCCTGACCGGCGACGGGTACGACGTCCGTGTGGCCGGAGAGAATGAGGCCGCCTCGGGTGGTGCCGTCAGCGGCAGGGACGGTGACCAGCAGGTTGGCGCGGGTGCCGTCCTCGTTGTAGGTGCGCACGCCGCTGTAGCCGTAGCGGGCAAATTCGGCTTCGATGAGCTCAATAAGTTCCAGGTTGGAGGTTCCGGAGATGGTGGGGAACGCGATGAGCTTTTCGAGCCAGGGGAGGGATGCGGGCTGGGTGGTCTGAGCCGTCATGACTGTTCCTTCTGTGCTGTGTTGGGTGCGCTGTGTTGCTGTGCGCTGTCATGTGCTGCGTGCGCTTTTATGTTCAGGGTACGCCGCGGGGCGGTATTCGTCGCCTCATTGTCGTCGAATACCGCCCCGTGACCCCTGCGCGGGGTTAGATGCTGTAGTTGTTCACGTTCGAGTGGTCGCCCAGCGCGTGGAAGTTACGCGAGTGGTAGACCAGCGGGGTGCCTTCGCAGTCGTTGCGGATGAACTCTTCAACCTGCGCGGTGAAGACGAGTGCGGGGCCTGCCTCAACGCGGCTGAGCGGGGTTGCGCGCAGTACGCGGCGTACGCCGTGGACGAGGGGCTCGCCGGTGTGGACGAATTCCCAGGTGCTGGGGTCGTCGAAGCGGGGGTAGTCGTGGGTTGCGAAGTTCTTCGCGAGGGTCACATTCTCAGCGTCGAGCATGTGCACGAGGAAGGAGGACGCAGCCGCGATCTTTGCTGCGGAGCCGCTGTTTGCCTTGAGGGAGAAGGCGATAATCGGCGGTTCTGCGGCGACGGAGGTCAGCGAGGAGGCGGTGAAGCCTGCGGGTTCGCCGTTTTCGTCGGTGGCGGTGATGATGGCGACGCCGGCGGGCTGGTGGCCGAAGGCGAGCTTGAACTGCTCGGAGGTGTCGGCGATGGGTGCCTGTGCTGCAATGGTTTCGGTCATGATCGACCCTTTCTTCTGCGGCTGCGTTTAGGGTTCGTCCAGATGTGTATGCGTTGGGCGACCCTTTGTTAAGGGGAGATATGTTTCAGGGTAAAGCTAAAGGGTGGTGAACACCTTATTTATTGCCCTATGTTTCTTAGGTGAACCTTTCGTGACATTGAGCGTGAAATATTACGTCATATTCTTCGCCGTTTGGGGGATGTGCCGGTGGTGTCCCATGGGGTTCCCGGTGAAAAGTTCCGAACGGCGGGTTGCGGGTGCTGTCCCTCTCTCTTCTGCGGGGTTTCGCCGGGTTAAAGAAGCCTCTGGGGTATCCTTGCTAGGTACTCGAAAGCGCGCCGCGCCCCGTATTTGAGGGGTTTTTCGGTGTGTGAACTGTGGGGAGAAGAGGGCTAATGAGCTGGTTGGCAACTATTCCGCTGCTACTTTTTGCGGTCGTGTTGGCTTTCGGTCCCGGCTATGCGATGGGCTGGGCGTTGCGTGTTCCTGCACGTTTGCGCGTTTTTTATGCGCCGCTGTTGACTTTTGCCCTGGTGGCTGTCTCTGCGATTGTGCTGGGTAAGACCGGCATTGCGTGGAGCCTGATTTCTTTTGTGTCGGTCGCTGTCGTGTTGGTGGCTGCGGCTGCTGGTCTCATGTGGCTGGTGGGTCGCCGTTGGCCTGCCCTGGCGTCTGCCTCGTGGCCGGGTAATGATGTTCCTGTGGCGTGGCCGGTGGTGGGTGCTGTTTTAGGCGGATTCCTGGTGCTGCACATGACTGAGGACATGGTCTACGGGCCTGAGGCGTTCTCGCAGAGCCTGGATAACTCATTCCATATGAATGCAATCCGATGGATTCAGGAGCACGGTGACGCGTCGAGCCTGACCCTGGGCGCGGTATCTGCGGCAGACCAGCAACCGGCATTTTACCCGGCGGGTTGGCATGATTTTGTGTCCCTGATTTATAGCACTATGGGTACGAGCATTGCGACTGCCACCATCGTGACCGTGTTACTGGCTGCCGGCATTTTGTGGCCCTGCTCGCTGGTGGCGCTAAGCCTGAGCATCCCGAAGCTGCGTCGCCTGCAGGCGTTGGCAATCCCTGCGCTGACCTGTGGTTTTGCAGCGTTTCCCGGTCTCCTCCTGCGTTGGGGTGTGCTCTTCCCGAATCTGCTGGGTTACGCTCTGGTGCCATCATTTGTGGCACTCATGGTATGCCTGGTGCAGGTGATGGTGCGCGGCGAGTACGCAGCTCTGCTTTCCCTGTGTCTTGCCGCCCTGGTGGGTGTCGCGGGTCTAGCGCTTGTGCATCCGAACGCGGTGGTGTCTGCTGTGGTCTTTGCTCTGCCGCTGGTGCTGGCCGGGGTGGCGTGGGTAGTGCGCTCGCGCGAGCTGGCCTCTCGCCAGAAGTGGGTGAGATCCGCTCTACTCGGGCTGGTAATTCTTGGGTGTGTGGGTGCCTGGTGGTTCCTGCGTCCTGGCGCATCTGCCAGCAACACGTGGGAGCCTATGCTCACCGAAGGTGAGGCGCTCTACCAGTTCCTCTTCTTGGGCCTGGAGAACGCCAATCAGTTGAGAGATACGTTCAATCCCTCGTATCTGGCCGGTTTCCTGGCTCTGTGGGGCGCGGGGTACCTGCTGTACAAGCACCGCAACCTGTGGCTGATTGCCAGCTGGGTGCTGATTGGTTACCTATGGATTGTGTCCGCCTCGGTGCCGCGCGGCGAGTTCCGCTTGTTGATGGTTGCTCCCTGGTACACGGATCATTTCCGCTTGGCGGCGCTGGTGGTGTTCCCCTCCGTGCTACTTGCCGGTATCGGTCTGGGTGGCGCCGTGGAGGGTATCTTCGTGCGCATCATGCACGCTATTCCGCGTGAGAAGCACGCGAAGGTTGCCCCGGCAATGATGGGTGCCGCCATGGTGCTGGTGCTCGCGGTTGCGGGCCTATCCTCGCGTGTACCCTCGGTACAGGAGACAACTCTGGCGGTATCGCAGGAATACCGAGTGACCCCGACCTCTGTGGTGCTGAATCAGGACGAGATGAACGTCATTAACGAGATCCCGAAGATCGTGCCGAAGGGCGATGTGATTGTGAACAACCCCTGGGACGGTAGCGCCTATATTTACGCGCTGGCAGATCGTCACCTGACGGGATACCACTTCGAGTTTGAGACCTCACCCAAATACTCGGCGATTATGCACAACCTCAAGGACGCTCGTACAAATCCGGAGGTGTGCCGCGAAGTGAACAAGTACAAGGCCCACTGGTACGTTCACCTGGAGAACCAGTTGAACTTCGGCCCAGACGCACAGAAAAACTACGACGGCCTCGTGGCTGCCATTGGCACGGACGTGCTGACCCCGGTGTACTCCTCGGGTCCGATGACTCTGTATCGCATTAGCGCTTGCGATAATAACTAGTATCTGGCACTTTTGGGCTGCCTGAAGTATTGCGGGGGTGGCATGGAGACTAGGCCACCCCCGCAGTGCTACTTCGAGCGTCATTAAGAGAGTGCTGATAAGATGTAAAACCGGTATGCCTTTGTGCGCATACTAACTTCCGTATGCCATACACACAAGAGATAGCACCGCATGGAATCAGAGACTTTTACGCAGACCCCTCGGCCCCTCATCATTATGCCCGCGTGGAATGAAGAGGAAGTTATTGGGGGCACAATTGAAGAACTTTTCCGCATGATGCCTGAGGTCGACCTGGTAGTCGTCAATGATGGGTCCACCGACCGCACCTCTGAGATTGCGCGCGCTACCGGCGCTTTCGTGATTGATCTTCCCTACAACATGGGTATCGGTGGTGCTTTGCGCACCGGTTACAAGTATGCTCGCCAAGCCGGATATGAATGCGCGATTCAGGTTGATGCTGATGGCCAGCATGACCCGAAGGGTATCCGCACTGTGCTTGCTGGCCTGGAGGATGTCAATATCTCGATCGGTTCCCGCTTTGCTGAGGCGACGAACTATAAGGTTTCTGGTCCGCGTAAGTGGGCGATGGTGGTTCTGGCCCGTATGTTTACGATGATTTCAGGCGAGAAGTTCACCGACGCCACCTCCGGCTTCCGTGCGGCAGACCGCAAGGCGATTGAGCAGTATTGCGAGCATCTGCCTGCTGAGTATCTGGGTGACTGTATCGATGCCTGCGTGATGGCGATTCGTTCTGGCTTGACTGTAAAGCAGGTGCCGGTTGAGATGCGTGAGCGTCAGGGCGGTACTCCTTCTTCAAGCCCGTGGAAGTCTGCGGTGTACCTGGTTCGTTCTTTCTTCTCGTTTGGCATGTCGATGACTCGCCAGAAAACGAATGTGGGGTCTAAGTAAATGAGTGCAAATATTTTCTTCCTTCTCATCGTGGTGGTGATGGAGGTTCTCGTTCTGGCGCAGGTACGCAACCAGAAGATGAAGGAAAAGTACGCCGCACTGTGGCTTATCGTTGGCGTCATCATGATTGTGCTAGCGCTTTTCCCGAAGCTTTTGGATGCCCTCTCGCGTCTGGTGGGTATTGAGACCCCGGTCAACCTGCTGTTCCTACTGGCGATTATTATGCTGATGGGTATTAGCTTGCACTTGACCCTGGCTATCTCGAAGATTACGGATGATATGCGTACCCTCGCTGAAGAAGTTGCGATTATGAAGGCTCTTCAGCGTCAGCCGCAGGGCGCTTCCCGCGCTACGGAGCGAGAGCAGAAGAAGCCCTAAAGCCCCTGATTTTTATACGTTTCTACACGTTTGAGCTTGGAGTAATACCTCATGACCGTTGATATTCTGTTCCCCTACTACGGAGACGTCGCCATGATGAAGCAGGCTGTGCTGTCTGTGGTCGGTCAGACCAACCCGGACTGGCGCATGATTGTTGTTGATGACGGCTACCCGGACGACTCGATTCCCGGCTGGTTCGAGTCGCTGAAGGATGAGCGCATCACCTACATGCGTAACGAGAAGAACTTGGGCGCGAACGGTAATTACCGCAAGTGCTTGACCTTCGTAGAGAATGACCTGGTCACCGTCATGGGTGCTGATGACGTCATGCTCCCCAACTATGTGCAGTGGCTGGTGGATTCGGCGGCGAAGCACCCTGAGGCATCCATTTTCCAGCCCGGCGTGGTCGTGATTGATGAGAACAACGGCCTGTCGAATACCCTGGTGGAGCAGACTAAGGCGTTCTACCGTCCCAAGGGTGAGGCTGTTCTGCAGGGTGAGGAGCTGGCTACCTCCCTGCTGCGCGGCGCGTGGTTCTACTTCCCGTCCCTGGGTTGGCGTAAAGACGCTATCGTGGGCACCGGCTTCCGTGAGGGCCTGAACGTTGTGCAGGATATGGCGCTGATTCTGGACATTACGATGCGTGGCGGCTCCCTGTACTACGATCCGCAGGTTGCGTTCATGTACCGTCGTCACGGTGGTTCTGACTCGTCCTGGCGTGCCCTGGAGGGTACCCGCTTTGATGAGGAGCGCCGCTACATGAACACCATTGCTGATGAGATGACTGCCCTGGGTTGGACGAAGGCTGCCCGCGTGGCCCGTATCCGTTTCTCCTCGCGTGCTCACGCGCTGACTCTGCTGCCGAAGGCGGCCCTGGCGAAGAAGTGGCAGGGTGTTAAGAACCTTGCCGAGCATGTGGTGAAGTAAACCTATATTTGTGTGCGGTGCGTCGTACATCCTGCGGTGGATGTGCGGCGCATCTGCGTATGTAATGATGGTTTGTGTTGGCGGCTATATTGGCGGCTAGGAATGAGGAGGACGCGGTGAGCGAGTCGGTACAGCACCCCGATAAGAGCGGGGTGGAGGAACACCCCTCTCGGGAGGCCCAGTCTTCGGGTACGGTCACCCGCTACCAGTCCCTGGCGCTTTTGGGTTCGTCCCTGTTGGCGGCGGTCTCCACGCTGGTGGTGACCATGATTGCTCAGCGTGCCCTGAACGGTTCGGAGCTGACGGAGTTCCTGCTGTTCTGGGCGGCGCTTTTCACGGTGACGGGTATTATCACGGGTATTCAGCCGGAGATTACGCGCGCGGTGGGTACGGCACGCACCCGTGCTGTAGCTGACGGGGCTGCATCCGGTGGGGCTGCATCTGCTGAGGGTTCCGTGCCGCAGGGCGCTCGCGTGGTTACGGTGACCGCGGCTCTGGGTGCTATCGCCGGTGTGCTGGTGTTGGTGAGCTCCCCTCTGTGGGCGGGTCATCAGATTCCGCATTCGGCGGCGGTGGGCGTGACCGTTATGGCGGTGGGCGTGTTCCTCTACGCCCTGCAGGCGACTATGAGCGGTGTGACCGCCGGTGAGGACCGCTGGTACCTTTTCGCGGCGGTGGGCGGTCTGGAATCTGCCGGGCGCCTTATCCTTATGCTTGCGGCTGCGCTCATGATTCCTTCCCTTGCCGGTCTTGAGGCGGCAACCGTCGTGCCGATGGGTCTGTGGCTCATCCTGGCGTTCGTGACCGTTTCGGGTCGCCGCCTGTGGGTTGCCCGCGCCGATGTGCCCGCGCGCCGCCTGAGCTTAAATATCCTCTGGTCGTTCCTGTCCTCTGCCGCCGCGGCGGTGCTGATGATGGGCTTCCCGAACGTGCTGAAAGCGAGCGGCGCCGCGGCGAGCGAACCGATCGTGCTGGGCACCCTGATCCTGGCGATTTCCATTACCCGTTCGCCAATCATGATTCCCCTGCAGGCGTTCCAGGGTGTGGCGGTTTCTGCCTTCTTGAAGCAGCGCCACCGCCCCGTAGCGGCGTTCATTAAGCCTGCCGCCGCAGTGGTGGCTGTGGGTGCTGTGGGCGCGTTGGCGGCGTACCTGGTGGGTCCGCTGCTGTTCCGCCTGATTTACCCGCCTGCCGCAGGTGCAGAGTCCGCGTACGAGGCGGCAGCCTCCGGCATCACCCTGGGTGCGCTGGTCTTCGCCTCGGCACTGCTGGCGCTCATGACCCTCTCGGGCAATATGGCGCTCGCGGTGAACCAGCACCGCATCTACCTCGCCGGTTGGGTGGTTGCCGCGGCGGTGACCTTGAGCTTGGCGTTCCTGATTCCCGCCCCGCTGGTGCCGCGCGCTATTGTGGCGTTGGCGGTCGGTCCGGTCTGCGGCTTCGTGGTGCACATGGTGGGCGTGGCTTTGGCATCCCGCACGGAAGAAGCTCACGCCGAGTAGCTTAAAAACCTCTGCTTAAAAACCTATGGGAGGGGCACGTACATGATGTACGTGCCCCTCCCAACGTTTAAACCTGGTAAGCGGCTCACCGCTAGGGAATCAGCCACTTGCGGACCGGCGGAATCCAGCGCAGCAGCCACACCAGAATCAGCGAAGAAGCCCACACCAGCAGCGCGTAGGGTGCCTCCAGGCGGTAATCCACCAGCGGCCAACCGTAGGCGGCGAGGCCCTGAATAATCAGCAGGTGAATCAGGTACACACCAAAAGTCAGAGCCGACAGCTTACGCAGACCCGTCTGAACCGCCTCCGGCAGGCGATTCAGCGGCAGAGATTTGAAGAACACGAACACCGCCGCGGCCCAGAAAATCGTCGGAACAGACAGGTACTCGGTCGCCAAACCGCCCAGGCCCGGGTGGTTCAGTACCAGGTACGGGCCCACCAGAATATGCGCCAGAGAACCGGCAATACCCAGCACATAAATCACCAGACGCCACGGCAGGCTAAACTCCGTATTCGCCAATGCATAACCCAAGAAGCAGAAGCCCACATACCCCACGATGGGTGCCGAGAACTCCGGCATAAACTGCGGATTAATCTTCTGCAGGGTAGCAGTCGCAATGGGCATCAGCAGACCCAGCGCAGCCATCAGCCACGCCAGCTGCACCTTCTTCTCACCGGCACCACGCAGGGCGTACGAGAAGATCGGCAACACCAGGTACACGCCGATGAGCGCCTCCAAATACCAGAGGGTCACACCCACCTTGTTCGGCGCCAACAGCACCGCCAGAATCTCCTCACCCGTAGGCAGGGGAGTGTGCTTAAACCAGCTGCGCGCAAAGAGATACACCTGACCCCACACCAGCAGCGGAATCAGAATCTTCGTGAAACGCTTCTTATAGAACGTGCCGACGCTCTCACGGTTCGTGAAATTCAGCAGGGTAATGCCCGAGGCCATGAAGAAAAGCGGCACAGCCGCAACCGCGGTACCCGAAAGAATGTTCTCGAGAACCCAGCCGGGGGAGTCATAATCTACCCGGTAATTGAACCGCACGTGCAACGCCACCACGAAGATAATGGCGAGAACATTAATGAGATCCAGGTACACCTTTCGCGCGGGCTTAGGGTGCGTGGCAGGTACCTGAGACTCAGGCTGAGCATCCGCAGGTTGAGAGGACGCCACCTGCGCCGATGCAGGTTTGGAGGACATGAAATCCGCTCCAATCAATGTGTGTGAGTGTGACGAAACAGAGTATGACGAAACATGGGTGCACGCACCCGAATTCTAGAGGTTATAGACCCGCTTAACGTACGCACCATACAGCAGACGGTACAGTGGCGTGCTGGTCTTCAACAGCAGACCGGCGGCACCAAACACCGGGCGGATGCGCAACGCAAGCAGCGCATCGCTCACCGTAAAACCGGCACGGCAACCCGCCAGCACAGCCGGTGCGCTCTCACCGCCCACAATCAGCGCCTGCTGCGCGTTATTCAGGTACGCAATAACCCGGGCAATCGTCAGCGCCTCCTGACCGGCAAGCAGATGATACGTGCTCGTACGCTGCAGAGACTTCTCAAAATACTCCAGCAGGCGGCGAGTCTCAGACAGGGGAGTAATACGGCTCCACGTCAGGCTTCCCGCGCTCACCGCGTACGCGTACAGCGGCTCGTCAATGACGGTCACGCTCTGTGCTCGTAGGTAGCAGTCCAATAGCGCGCACTCATCCTCGGCTCGTTCAATCTGCGGGTATCGAACACCTTCAAATAGTTCGCGGCGAATAATCTTATCCCAAGCGTAAGGAGACAGCTCATCCTTAAGCAGGGCGAACGCCGCCTCCTGACCGGTCAGCGTGCCGGGGGCACCCTTCAGGCGCTGCGTAGTCGAACCGTCGGTCGCCACCATGTTGTGGGCGCAATTGACCACCTGCGCCCCCGTACGCTCCGCGTGGTGGTGCAGGCGCTCCAGGAAAATCGGGTAGAGAGCATCGTCAGAATCGGGGAACGTCACCCAATCGCCACGCGCCTCATCCAGGCCCTGGTTACGCATCGCGGACAGGCCCTGATTCTTGGGGTTATTGAACACGCGCACGCGCTCATCCGGGTTCTGCTGCAGATAGTCGGCAATCAGTTGCGCCGAATGATCCGGGGAGCCGTCAATCATGACCAGAAGCTCAAAATTGGGGTCGGTCTGCGCCAGCACCGACTTAATCGCCGCAATGACGGTGGAAGCGGTGTTGTAGACCGGCATAATGATGCTCGTGCGAGGGATGGCAGACATGAAAGACAGGAACCTTTAAGAACGGGGCTAATAAGAACTGTGATGATAAAAACGCTGAGGGGTTACATGCCGTAGGCGCGGCGAACGTACGCGCCGTACAGGGTGCGGTACAGGGCGGGGGAGAGCTTCAACAGCAGGCTCGCCGCACCCACCACCGGGCTAGAACGTAGCGCCGGCACAACCCAACCCCACTCGATTTGGCGGCGGCACTCGCGGATTACCGCGTCCGAGTCGGCGCTATCGCTCATGAGCGCCTGCTGGGCATTATTCAGGTAGGTCACCGCAGAAGAAATCGCCATCGCCTGCTGACCCTCCTTCGAGGAGAGCAGGGGTGCACCCGCTTCACGCATGTAGCGGGTGTGGCGGATACTTTCCTCCACCGGGGTCACGCGGCCCCACGTCAGACCCTCAGAGCCCATGTGGTACAGGTACAGGCAGTCCGGGATAACCTCAAGCTTCTGCGCCTGCATGAGGCACTCAAAGACCGCGAGGGCATCCTCGGCGCGGTGAATATCGGTTGCGAAACGTACCGAAGAGAAGAGCGAAGCGCGGAAAATTTTATCGTGCACAAAACCCGTAAAACGGTTCAGCAGATAGTTGATGGCAATATCGCGACCCGTGTACGTACCGGGCGCATCCTGCGGGCGGTCCATCGTGGAGCCGTCGGCGCGGGCAATGGTGTGACCGCAGGTTGCCACATCCGCGCCGTTACGTGCCGCCGCGGCGTGTAGGCGCTCCAGGAACTCGGGGCGGTACGTGTCATCAGAGTCAATGAACGTAATCCACTCGCCGCGCGCCTCATCCAGACCCTGGTTGCGTGCTGCAGACACGCCGGCGTTCTGCTCATTGTCGAACAGACGGATGCGGGGGTCGGGGGTGTTCTGCAGGAACTCGCGAATCACCTTCGAGGAACAATCCGGGGAGCCGTCAACTACTACCAGCAACTCAAAATCGGGGTCGGTCTGCGCCAGAACGGACTCCATCGCGGCGATGACAGTGTCAGCCGTGTTGTAGACCGGCATGATGATGCTGGTGCGCGGTGAAGACATGGTACCTCTTAGAGAACATTGGTGACGGAACTACATACAGATACATCATACGGGGGCTGGGGGTATCAGCCTGCTATTCCTACTTCATACTGTCTTCACACTCTGGGAACTTAGGTAACCCTATGGAAAACAGGTGGTGTGCTCCCTACACTGGAAGGGCACATTGACAAACCGCACGGGCCGCCTACACCGCGGCCCCGCCCCTCCCAACGGGTATAGTACCGAAGGAGCCACCCATGAGCCGACGCACCGACGCGCCCGCCCGATCACCACGACGAGCCGCCCTCGCCAGCTGGATAGGCTCCGCCCTCGAATACTACGACTTCGCCGTCTACGGCACCGCCGCGGCAATCGTGCTCAACCGCATCTTCTTCCCCGAAGACACTGCCGCCATCGGCATCCTCAAGTCCATGGTGGTTGTGGGCGTCGCCTACGTTGTGCGCCCCTTCGGCGCCATGATTGTTGGACCCCTCGGTGACCGCTACGGCCGCCGATTCGTCCTGATGCTCACGCTCTTCCTGATGGGCTTTGCCACTTTCGCAATCGGTTGCCTGCCGACCTACAGCGAGGCGGGTATCCTCGCCCCCACCCTGCTGGTCATCTGCCGCATGATTCAGGGTCTCTCCGCCGCCGGCGAGCAGGCAAGCTCCATTTCCATCTCCCTGGAGCACGCCAACGAGCATCAGCGCGCTTTCACGACCAGCTGGACCCTGCAGGGCACCCAGTTCGGCTCGCTGCTGGCAACCGCCGTGTTCATTCCCTTCGCCGCTCTGCCGGACGAGCACCTGCTCAGCTGGGGCTGGCGCGTACCCTTCTGGCTCTCCGCCTTCGTGGTGGTGACCGCCTGGCTGATTCGCCGCACCCTCTCCGAGCCGCCCGCATACCTGCAGCGCGAAAAGCTCACCGAATCCCCGCTCATGCTGGTCTTCAAGCACCACAAGCGCGCCGTGCTCACCATTGCCGTATGCGCCATGGTCAACACCGTGAACATGGTCTTCACGACCTTCGCGCTTTCCTTCGCCACCAAGGGTTACGGCCTTGACCGCAGCACTATGCTGCTGGTGCCGGTCGCCTCCAACACCCTCGGCCTGATTGCGATTCCGCTCGCCGCCATGCTTGCCGACCGGATCGGTCGTAAGCCCGTGTTCATTACCGGTGCGGTTGCATCGTCCCTGGTGATGTTCCCGTACCTCGGCGCGATTACCGAGGGCAACTGGGTGGGTATCTTCACCTACGGCGTGCTCATGCACGGTGCGCTGTACTCCATGGCGAACGGCGTGTGGCCCGCCTTCTATGCGGAGATGTTCCCGACCCGCGTGCGCGTGACCGGCCTGGCGCTGGGTACCCAGATTGGCTTCGCAATTTCTGGAGGCGTGGCGCCCGCCGTGGCGACGAGCCTCGCCGGTGCCGACCTGCATAACGCGGTGCTGCCCGCCATGTTCACGGTTGCCATGTGTGTGCTCGTGGCGTTGGGTGCGCTGACGGCTCGTGAAGGGTACAAGAAGTCCCTGGCTGAGCTGGATGCATAGCCCACAGAATATATTCCGAATATAGAATAAATACAGGTGGGGTTGGATAGATATCTATCCAACCCCACCTGCGTGTTTAACCTTCTAAGCCCCCTGCTGAGCTGCAATCAGCGCCTCAAAATGCGCCGCCATACGCTCAGCGTTCGGTTCCAATCCGGTGAAGAGACGGAACGCATCCACTGCCTGACCCACCGCCATGTAGCCGCCCGTCAGCACCTCGCACCCGGCGGCACGCGCCGCGCGCACCAGCTGCGTCTGTTGCGGCAGGTAGATGACATCCGCAACCCATAGGCCCTCACGCAACACCCCGGCGTTCAGCGCCGACTCGCTCAACGGCATACCCGGATGCACGTGCATACCCACCGGGGTTGCGTTCACTAAACCCTGAGCTTGTAGTAGAGCTTCAATCAAGCGCTCATCGTCGCTCAGCACCTCGACCCGGGTCTGCGGGAAGAGCCCGCCCAGCTGCTCCGCAAGCTCCTGCGCCTTCGCCGCGTCACGCTCAAAGAGACTCAGACGGCGCACCCCCAGGCGGCACAGCGCGTACGCCGTGGCGCTACCGGCACCGCCAGCACCCAGCTGCACCACGTGCTCCAGGCGCGCCGGGTTCTCCGCCACCTGCGGCAGGCCGCGCTTCAATCCCGCAATGAACCCGGAGTAGTCCGTGTTGTCGCCGTAGAAGCTGCCGTCCTCGCCAATCACTACGCAATTGACCGCGCCCAGGGCGCGTGCCGCATCCGAAAGCTCGTGCAGGTGCTCCATGACCGACTGCTTGCACGGGTGCGTGATGTTGAAAGCGTTGAAGCCGAGTAGCGCCGCCGCATCCAGAAGCGCCGGGGCGGAGGCGCCATCCAGGTTCAGGGCGTCCAGGTCGACGGGGCGGTACAGGTAGCGCACCCCGTGCGCGTCCGCCTCCGCCTCATGCATGGGAGGGGTCAGGGAGGAGGTGATGCCGTCACCAATGAGGCCCACCAGGAAAGATTCAGTACGCAAACTCATAGTTTCACTGTACGTGTCCGCCTCGTAAGATGCACCTACTTTCTTGAACCCGTACCAAATGCGCGCTGGAGTTGGGAAGAAGATAAAAATAATTTCTACGCCCACAAGAGCGATATGTCTGACAGAAACACCTCGAAGGTATAAGCTTGGTATAAGTGCTCGCGCGCCACGGCGCGCACATGAGACCACACAGACACCGTCACAGTGAAGTGATACCGATATTCGGAGGATAGATTGTCAATGACTGACAAGGCTATGGCACACTTCGCTGGCGCCGATGCATGGGTCGAGCAGTATTTCCTGAACAGCCCCGAAGATGAGCGTGAAGAGTTCACCCCGGCAGAGTTAGAGGATTTGGCTCGCACCCACCGTGCGCTGGCTCAAATCCGCCTGCCCAAGACCCCTGTCGTTGCCGCACGCAACGACGAGTACAACACCACCCTGTACGTCGCGACCGACGACATGCCGCACATCGTCAGCTCCCTGACCGCATGCCTTGCCACGCACTTTGGTGGTTTCGTCACCATTCTTCACCCTACCTTCCTCGCTGAACGCGGCCCGGACGGTACCCTCCTGAGCCTGCGCGGCACCGGCATGCGCGGCAACCTTGCCAGCGGTGATACCGCCACCCTTGGCGTGCCCTCCCTCAAGCTCAGCGAGAACGCCCCGGCGGGTACCACTGTCGCTATTGAATCCTGGATTGCGGTTCGCCTGACCCGCTACCTCACTGAGGAAGAGCAGCGCCGCTGCGAGAAGGAAGTTGAGCGCGTCCTCGCTGACGTTCGCGCCTGCCACACCGACCTGGATGCCATGGTCGCCCGCGTTTTCGACCTGGCGCAGTCCATGTACGACCTGCGCGGCGCAACCCTGGGTCATGGTGAGGAATCCTACGCCGCCAACCCGCGCGGTGTGGAGCCTGCATCCCGTGTGGAGGTGGCACAGGACTTCCTGCGCTGGCTGGCCCGCGGCAACTTCGTGTTCATGGGTGTTAAGGAGCGTGTGCTGGACGGCACCTCCGGCGCTATTTCTCTGGTGGACCGCCCCGGTTCGGCGCTCGGTATTCTGCGCACCACGGAGGGTAGGAGCCGCATCCCCCTTTCGGGTGAGACCCTGGAGCGTGCCCTGTTCCCGCGCCCCCTGTACATCACGAAGGCGAATTCCCGCTCCACTGTCGCACGGAACGACTACCTGGACTACATTGGTGTGCGCCGCTTCGACCTGAACGGCCGCGTGATTGGTGAGTACGTCATTCTGGGTCTGTTCACCCGCCAGGCGTACGCACTGCCCGCTATTGAGACTCCGCTGGTGCGTGAGCGTATCGCGATGGTGCGCCGCCGCCTTGGCTACCACCCCGGTTCTTACTCTGACAAGGCGCTTCTGGGTGCCTTGGAGGATTACCCGCGCCTGGAGCTGCTGCACGCTTCCGCTAATGATCTGACCGATACGTTCGGCGGCATCATGGGCCTGGAGGAGCGCCGCAAGACCCGCCTGTTCCTGCGCGCTGACCGGTTCAACCGGTTTATTTCCGCCGTGGTGTACCTGCCTCGGGATCGTTACAACACGAACGTGTGCTCCCGTATCCAGAGGGTGTTCCAACAGGAATTTGATCTTAGTGCCATCGACCATGAGGTGTACCTGTCCTCCTCATCGTTGGCGCGTCTATTTTTCCGCATTCGGCTCACCAACCCCAACGATGTGCCGAAGACGGATCATCAAGCTCTCGAAAAGCGACTGCAAGAAGCCGCCCGCTCCTGGGTGGAAGCAACCGCAGCTGCTATTGAGGCATGGAAACCCGGAGCGGCAGGCCGCCGACTCGCATCAGCCTGGGCAGATGCGACTAGCGCAGCCTACCGAGCCGATTACACAGTAGAACAAGCAATCGAGGATATCGTGATTCTTGAATCTCTCTCGGGCCAGAAGCCCGCCGCAATCAAGGTTGAAGCCGGCGAAGCCAACACCACCCGACTGAAGACCTACCTGTCCGCACCTCACACCCTCACCGAGCTTCTGCCGGTTATGCAGAATATGGGTCTGGTCGTTGTTGATCAGAAGCCCTACGAGTTCAAGCCTGAGGACGGCGAAGACTACGGCTACCTCTACGACTTCGGAGTTGAATTCCCCGAGGGCGTGGACGCAAACGCTGTGGCTTCCCTGTACGAGGATGCCCTGAACGCCTACCTGCTCGGTGAGCGCGAGTCCGATACCCTGGACCGCCTGATCCTGGCTGAGGGCCTGACCTGGCAGGAAGTACGTCTGTTCCGTGCCCTGAACCACTACCTGATTCAGCTGGGCCTGGGCTACACCCCGTCCTTCATGTCGAACACCCTGCTCGCTAACCCGGCCATCACCAAGCACCTGGTCGAGTTCTTCGAGGTCAGCTTCGACCCGAACAACGGTCTCAACGATGAGCAGCGCAATGCACGCCGTGACGAAATCGAAGCAGCCCTGGTTGAGGAACTGAACCAGATCCCCACCCTGGACGCTGACCGCTACCTGCGCTCCCTCGGCAAGGTTATCCGCGCTATCCTGCGCACCAACGCATACCTTGCTGACCGCCCCGCACTCGCGTTCAAGGTGGCACCGCAGGAGATCGACTTCGCACCCCTGCCCCGCCCCAAGTTCGAGATTTTCGTCTACTCCCCGCGCGTTGAGGGTGTTCACCTGCGCTTCGGTAGCGTTGCACGTGGTGGCCTGCGCTGGTCGGATCGCCGTGACGACTTCCGCACCGAGGTGCTCGGCCTGGTCAAGGCCCAGATGGTGAAGAACGCCGTCATTATCCCCACCGGCGCGAAGGGTGGCTTCTACCCCAAGCAGCTGCCCGACCCCGCAGTGGATCGTGACGCATGGATCACCGAGGGCCGCGAGTCCTACAAGGTCTTCATCGGCTCCCTGCTGGATGTCACCGACAACCTCGCAGTGGGCACCGACGGCTCCGAGACCGTTGTCCGCCCCGAAGGTGTTGTAGCACGCGACGCTGACGACTACTACCTGGTGGTTGCAGCGGATAAGGGCACCGCAGCATTCTCCGACACCGCAAACGCAATCAGCCTGGAGCGCGGCTTCTGGCTGGGCGACGCCTTCGCATCCGGCGGCTCCGTCGGTTACGACCACAAGGCTATGGGCATCACCGCACGTGGTGCATGGGAGTCCGTCAAGCGTCACTTCGCTGAGCTCGGCCACGACGCTCAGACCGAAGAGTTCACCGCAGTCGGCATTGGCGACATGTCCGGTGACGTGTTCGGTAACGGTCTGCTCCGCTCCAAGGCAACCCGCCTGGTCGCAGCATTCGACCACCGCGACATCTTCCTGGACCCGAACCCGAACGCGGCAGTGTCCTTCGACGAGCGTCAGCGCCTGTACAACCTGCCCCGTTCCTCCTGGCAGGACTACAACCGCGACCTGATTTCCGCCGGTGGTGGCGTGTACTCTCGCGGTCTGAAGTCCATCGAGATTACCCCCGAGGTGCGCGAGGTTCTGGGCCTGGATGAGTCCGTTACCGAGCTGGCACCGACCGAGCTGATTTCCGCAATCCTCAAGGCACCGGTCGACCTGATTTACAACGGCGGTATCGGTACCTACGTGAAGGCATCCACCGAGACCAACGCACAGGTTGGCGACAAGGCTAACGATGCACTGCGCGTCAACGGTAAGGACCTGCGCGCCAAGATTGTTGGCGAGGGCGGTAACCTCGGCTTCACCCAGCTGGGTCGTATTGAGGCTGCGCTCAACGGCGTTATCCTCAACACCGACGCAATCGACAACTCCGCAGGTGTGGAAACCAGTGACCGTGAGGTCAACATCAAGATTCTGGTGGACCGCCTCGTGGCACACGGCGAGCTGTCCAGCGAAGAGCGTGCTTCCTTCATCGAGTCCCTGCAGGACGAGGTCGGCGGCAAGGTCCTCGAGACCAACGTTGAGCAGAACGTTCTGCTGCAGGGTGAGTTCCACGGCTCCTTCCTGGGCACCAACCTGTACAAGCGCCTCATGCACGACCTGGAAGAGCACGCCGGCCTGAACCGCGCCGTCGAGTTCCTGCCCACCGACGAGGAGCTGGACGAGCGTCTGGAGACCACCGGCGACCGCCTGACCCGCCCCGAGCTGTCCGTCCTGGCTGCGTACGTGAAGATTTACCTCACCCACGCACTGGAGCAGACCGACTTCGCGGACGACCCCTACCTGGAAGGCGTTCTGCGCAGCTACTTCCCGGCAGCACTGGTCGAGCGTTTCGGTCAGCACCTGGACTCGCACCCGCTGCGTAAGGAAATCATTTGCACCCGCGTCGCTAACGAGCTGGTCAACATTGGCGGTATCACCTTCGCATACCGCGTGATGGAGGAGTTCAACGTCGGTATCGATTCCGTCGCACGCGCCTTCATCGTCGCTCGCGAGCTCTTCGAGCTGGGCACCGCAGCTAAGCTGCACCGCGAACTGCCCCCGAAGACCCCGCTGGACGCATGGTTCACCGTTCTGCGCGACAACCAGCGCGTTCTGGATCGTGCTGTCCGCTGGTTCATCACCGAGCGTGGCGTGGTTGCTGGCACCAGCATCTCTGAGCTGCTGGAGACCTTCGGTTCCGTCGTCGAGATGCGCCATAACCTGCCCGAGTACCTCTCCGGTACCTCCCGCGAGCGTGTTCGTGCAAAGCGCGACGCAGGCGAGGCATGGGGCCTGCCCGAGGAACTCATCGTCATCTGGATCCGCGGTTTCGAGGGCTACGCCCTGCTGGACGTCATCCGTTCGGCACGCGACCACGACTTCGAGGCAACCTCGCTGGCACCGGTCTACTTCGCAACCTACGACCGCTTCAAGGTGGACGAGCTGCTCGGCCTCATCTCCGACCTGCCCCGCAGCGACCGCTGGGAGATCCTGGCACGTCAGGCACTGCGCGGCAGCCTCTACGAGACCGCTGCAGGTCTGGCACTGTCTGTGGCAGAGGGCGCGAAGGGTGACTTCTCCACCGTGGACGGTGCGCAGAAGGCACTGGCTACCTGGATTGAAGAGCACCCGACCCGCGTGGGTAACATCGACCGCATCCTGAAGGAGATTGGCGAGGCCGCTCTGGACGTCACGGGTCACCCGCGCCTGGCTGTAGTGTCCGTGGCACTGCGTACTCTCTCGAGTGCATCCTAAATAGCTAAGGCCCGTTAGGGTCGCTTAGAGCATCCCGGTTCCCTCCCGGTGGGAGGGGCCGGGATGCTTTTGCGCAGGGACACATGGTGCGTGCACAGGTAGTGCGGGGGATCCTTGGTTGGGTGAACCTTGTGCCGGTGTGCCAGCGCGTCAGCACCTAGCGTGGAGCACCCAAATCAAGGTTGTTGCACCCCGCGTATATTGCATAGAATATTGCTCTCACTAGATGTTTTGCATTCTTGTGTGATGCGCATTATGTGGGTGTGTCCTAAATCCCTCCAAATATCAAGTAGAGGGTTAAGGAAACCAAAGGTTTTAGTTGATATATGCCGTATATTGATTCACGGCGGCATCAGCGCAAGCCATGGGGACCCGGCACTTCTCGGTACGACGACTCTTTCCCCTGGCGCGTCACACGGTGCTGTTCAAACACACTGCCCCTAATCTTTACGATTATCGACTGAAAGTCTGCAAGATTGTCTACCAACCACGGTACTGAGGAAAAAAGCAACAGCGCATGGCGCCTCCTCATTAACTTTCTGCTTTACGTCTCTCCGGTCGCCCTGCTGACCACCGTCTTCCCCATGGTCACCCCGACCATTAACCGGTACAACCTTGATGGTGTACCCCTGATCCAGGTGATTCTGGCGGCGTCCATTACCGTTCCTTGGCTCAGCCAGGCAGCCTGCCTGCCCCTTTACCGTGCTATCCAGATGGAGCACAAGAAGATTGCGGATGCCCGCGAAGGCCTGCGTATTCACGCTGAAACCCTTGAGCACCAGCTCAAGCGTGCCGAAGCACGAGCCGTACGCGCACGTATGTCCGAGCCGCAGTTCCAGGACATTACCGACCTGACCGCGTTCACCCGCAACTGGCTCTATCTCTTCTTCATGACCATGCCGCTGGTGCTGCTCTTCGCAATTCCGGTCGCCCTCGTTCTTCACTGGAGCCCGACTGCATTCGGTGCGTTCTTCGTCCTGGGCGTTCTCAACATTGCGTTCGCGCAGCTGCTGGTCATCCCGAACCTCGCGAAGAACCGCATCATCTGGTTCATCGCGTGGCTTGGCTACACTCTTGCCTTGTACTGCTATCCCGTCATCTGGTTCCTGCCGCCGCTGGTTGGTTCGCTCATCCTGCTTGTGAGCCTCGGTAAGGACCTGGTGCACCTGCTGCACTTCGCGCGCATCCCGCTCAAGGACATTGCGCTCGACGCCCTGCGCGGCTTCTTCACCGGCTCCATCATCTGGGCTGATAAGTACATGCTCTTCCTGGTCACCGGCGGTGAAATCAACGTCGTGGCAATCTACCTGAGCCTGATCCCCTGCGTTATCGCCTACAACTACTTCTTCGTGGTGGAGGCAGACCGCGTCAACGCAAGCATCCAGCACCTGTGGACCATCTTCGACCGCCTGCCCTACAAGGGTGTTCAGGAGGAGTCCTCGAAGGCTCTGCGCACCTCCAACCACGCTATCCGTAACTCCCTGCTGATTTACATCGCCAGCGCTATTGTCACCGGCATCCTGATGTTCATCTTCCTGCCGCAGTCCTACCCGCTGGCGCTCTCCGGCCTGGTCGTGGCGTTCCTCTTCGTTGCAGTGGCACTGCTGATTTACCAGATCGAGTACATGACCATGTACGTCACCGTGCAGCTGCTCTCCGCAGCGCACCTGGTGCTGCTCTTCATCTCCTTCATGATCCTGCCCAACGAGACCGGCTACCTGCCCATCATCGTGGGCGAGACAGTGCTCGCCTTCGCATGCTACCGCGTCTACCGTCAGGCGTGGGCTGCACCCGAGTACTCCCTCTTCTGGCGTCGAGCCCTCGCCTGGTAAGAACCGCACGGTCCGCGAAAGATACACACGACAATGACTGAACAGATGTACCGAAACCACTACGCGCCGCTGCAGCTTCCGGCTCCCGGCCCCCACTACAGCGACCCCGAATACCCGGACGTTGACGTCGCCATCATCATGGAATCCACCTACCCCTACCTCAAGGGTGGGGTGTCCGCGGTGGTGCACGATATCGTCTGCGAAAACCCGGATCTGACCTACGGCATTATTCACATCGCCTGGGATAAGAACTCCCCCCACGAAGACCTCTACGGCATGCCCGAGAACGTCAAGTGGGTCAAGGTGCTGTACCTGAGCCTGGAAGTCAACCGCGACGCCTTCGCGGAAGCCTGCGACCCCTCCGCACTGCGCATGAACTTTGCGGAGCGTCAGGCGCTCACCCAGCGCCTCATGGACGGATTCAGCGCCCTCATCGCCGGCGACGTGAACCCCCTCTGGAAGCTCTACGACGAGGGCATCAACCCCGCAACCCGCAGCTACAACCTCTTCGGTCTCTTCGGAACCCGTGAGTTCATGCAGGCGATTGCGGGTCTGGGCTTCTTCTCCGAGGTGCCCTTCGGTGAGCTCTTCTGGAAGGTGCGCGACTTCGTCTCCATCCTCTTTGCGATCCTGCACGAGCGGATGCCGCACGCCCGCGTCTACCACGCCCACACCACCGGGTACGCGGCACTCATCGCCGCCGCAGCCGCACGTGACCACGGCACCAGCTTCCTGCTGACCGAGCACAACCTGTACATTCGCGACACCGTGAACACCAAGCTCGAGCGCAACATGGCGAAGCCCGTCACCACCGACTACGCCTTCCTCAACGAGGAGCGTGAGCACCCCGGCCTGGGCCCGGTCACCCTCGACGAGCGTGCCTGGTCCGTCTGGTTCGTCGAAATGGGACGCTTCTGCTACCCCAGCGCCGACATGGCAACCTACCTGTACCCCAAGGCACTGGAAGAGGCACGCGGTATTGGTGCGCCCATCGACCAGATGAACGCGGGCGAGAAGGACCGCGCAATCATTCTGCCCAACGGTATGCTCATCGAGTCCGTGGCGGAAGCCTACTACGCCCGCCAGTCGGCGCGTGCCCGCATCCTCGCTGAGGGCCGCGGCCACGTGTGGCGCTTCGTGTTCATCGCCCGCGTGGTGCCTATTAAGGGCCTGACCGACCTGATTCGCTCCCTCGCGGTGCTGCGCGATCAGGGTCTGGTGAACTTCCACCTGGACGTGCTCGGCCCCAAGGACCACCTGCCCGAGTACTACGAGCTGTGCCTGCGCACCATCGAAGAGCTCAACATGGGCGAGTACATCACCTTCCACGGCACCGTGAACGTGCGTGCGATGCTCGACCGCTTCGACCTGCTGCTCATGCCCAGCTACAATGAGGGTCAGCCGATTGTGGCGCTCGAGGCGATGGCTGCGTCCATCCCGCTGGTCAGCACCGACGTGGGCGGTATGTCCCAGCTCATCGACGATGTGCTGGTCGCCCCCGACGGCCACGAAATCGGTAACTGCGGTATCTTGACCATCCCCGGCGATATTCACGGCTTCGCGGCGGCGCTGCGCACCCTCATGGAGGAGCCCAGCATCTACGAACGCTACTGTGTGAACGCCTACGACCGTATCGTCAGCTTCTTCCAGCTGCGACTGGTCATGGACCGCTACAACACGATCTACCGCGAGCTGGGCAAGCTGCCCCCTCGCGCCCCCGAATTCGACCCGGAGTACGATGGCGAATAAACTCACCCGCTTGGGCGGACCCGGCAAATTTGGTGCCTGGGTCCGCTACGGCGGTAAGCCCATTACCCAGCAGCAGCTCGATTTTGCGGTCAAGAACTACTCTGTCGCAATCCTGCAGCCCTGGGAACTGGACGCGGCACGCTACCTGAAGAAGCGTGCACCTCAAATGGTGGTGCTGGCGTACAAGTGCCTGTCCTCCACCCGCTCTTATGAGCCCGGCCCGATCTATTCTTCGGGTGTCTCTTACCCGCTGGCGCAATCGATGGCGAACTCCGGTAAGGATTTCTTCGCCCACCGCCTCAACGGTGACCGTATCGAATGGAAGGGCTACCCCAAGCACTTCCAGATGCAGGTGTGGAACGCCGACTACCGTTGGCAGTGGGTGGACGCTGTGGTGCGCGAAATGCGTAACTCACCCTTCGACGGGGTCATGGCGGATAACGACATCGAGAACGACTACTACGACCTGAACTTGCCCATCCAGGGTGTGGAGTCTATGACGAAGATCCGTGAGCACCTGGATTTTCTGGTCGCGTACGCCGGTATTGAGCTGAATAAAATCGGCAAGATTCTGGTGCCCAATATTGCTGAGTCTCGTCTGCGTTACGGCAAGTGGGAGCGTCACAGCGCCTACGGTGGCGGCTTTGAGGAGGTGTGGCTCGGCTGGGGTCCGAACGACTACCTGTCTTCGCCGTACGCCGTGATGCAGGGTCGTGAGATTGCGAACGGCTCGGCGGGCGACGTGAACCTGGGTACTACTTTTGCGGGTCTGGGTGGCCGTAGCGCCGCCTCGCAGAAGAAGGTGACGATTCTGCGTACCCCGCTCAGCGACCGCAAGGCTGCTATTACCGGTACGGATGAGAACTTCCTGTACGGTTTGGCGGGCTTCTGGGTGTTTGGTGGAGGCGCCTTCACCGGCATCAGCGCAACCCACCACGACGCCTACGACGAGATCCCGCACGCCCCGGAGCTTTCCTACGACCTGGGCGATCCGGTCGGCGGCATTATCGCTCAGAAGACCGCTCAGACTCGTGCCTTTACGCGCGGTTGGGCTGCCCTGAACACCGGCTCGAAGGATGTGACCGTGAAGGTTCCTTCCGGCCTGGTGGATGCGGCAAACCGCCCAGTGCCCTTGAGCTTCACGCTGCGGGCACATCAGGGTGTGGTGTACCGCCGTAAGGCGTAATTCACCGCTCGCGTAGCTCTTCTGAGCTTCTGTGCGACACCCCTTATTTGCGCATATAACCTCATAAACAAACCCACCGGCAATATAACCAATTGGCTATATGTACCGGTGGGTTTGTTATATGTGTGCTAGATGAGCTGGGGTAGCTTACTTAGCAGGGTAGGAGGGGACGTCGTAGCCGCCCATACGCTCCAGAACGCGAATCACCTGGCAGGAGTAACCGAACTCGTTGTCGTACCAGACGTAGACAATTGCGGAGTCATCGGTCACCACGGTAGCCAGCGAGTCCACAACACCTGCGGTGCGGGAACCCACGAAGTCGGTGGAAACAGCCTCGGGGGAATCCGAGTAGCCCACCTGGCGGCGCAGCTCGCCGTCGATGGACTCGCGGCGGAACAGCTCGTTCAGCTCCTCAGCGGAACCTGCGGGCTTGGTCAGCTTCACGTTCAGGATTGCCATGGAGACGTCCGGGGTGGGAACGCGGATAGCGTTACCGGTCAGCTTGCCTTCCAGCTGCGGCAGAGCCTTAGAAACAGCCTTTGCAGCACCGGTCTCGGTGATGACCATGTTCAGCACAGCGGAGCGACCGCGGCGGTCACCCTTGTGGAAGTTGTCAATCAGGTTCTGATCGTTGGTGAATGCGTGAACGGTCTCAACGTGGCCGCGCTCAACACCGTATGCGTCATCCAGAACCTTCAGTGCCGGAGTAATCGCGTTGGTGGTGCAGGATGCTGCGGAGAGAATCTTGTCCTCATCGGTGATGACGTTGTCGTTGACACCGAACACGATGTTCTTCATGTCGCCCTTACCGGGAGCGGTCAGCAGAACACGAGAAATGCCGGGGCGGTTCAGGTGCTGCTCAAGGCCCGGAACGTCACGCCAGCGGCCGGTGTTGTCCACCAGCAGAGCGTCGTTGATGCCGTACTCGGTGTAGTCAACGGTGGTCGGGTCAGAGGAGTAAATGAAGCGAACCGGAACACCGTTAGCGATGATGGTGCTGTTCTCTTCGTCTACCTCAATAACGCCCTTGAAGGGGCCGTGAACCGAGTCGCGCTCCAGCAGGGATGCACGCTTGACCAGGTCCTTGTCACCATTCTTACGCACCACAACAGCACGCAGGTTCAGGCCAGAACCCAGCGGCGAGGAGGAACGCTCCAGCAGAATACGAGCCAGCAGGCGACCAATACGACCGAAGCCGTACAGCACAACGTCCTGCTCCTTAGGCTGGTCGCCCTGGTGGTTCACGGAGGAACCCAGCTGCTCGGGCAGCCACATGGACAGCTCGGGGGAGCCAGCCTCACGGTGAGCCTTGTGCAGAGCAGCAATGTTAATCGAGCATGCACCCAGGTTCAGCTCAGCCAGAGCGCGAACCAGCTCCAGGGTGTGTGCGGGGTTCAGAGGTGCACCATCAATGTGAGATACAAAATCGTGCAGCTTCAGCAGCTCAATGACAGACTTGTTGACCAGGCTACGGCCGTGAATGCTCAGCACCACACCGTTCTCGCGGTGCAGCTTACCGATGAGGGGGATCAGCTCCTCTGCGGTAGCCTCACGGTTAACCCAGGTAGCGGTTGCAGTCGTCACGTATGACCTTCTTCCTAACTTCGTCGTTGGAGGGTAGGCGCGACGGTGCTGTCGCGTCAATACCGTGCCGGGCGTTAAAGACCCGGCGTCGGTTTAAGTCTAACCCGTGCGAACCCCTCTAGAGCCTCAAAATTAGTGATATTGGGGCTAAAAGTCAGAAGAGGTAAAAGTCAGTTCCTGCACCCGCCCGGCAAGCCAACACAAGCCCTCAAAAGGAAAAGTAAAACCACTTCAAATACCCACAAAAACACACCCCACGACATGGGAAAACATAGGTAAAATTGAAACCATGTTGACTGTAATCGGTGAAGCACTCGTAGACGTCGTCCACCAGCACGACGGAGAAACCCGCGCCTACCCCGGCGGATCGCCCATGAACGTAGCCGTGGGCGCACGCCGCCTCGGCCACCCCACCAACTTCGTCGGCCACTACGGCCCCGACGCCTACGGCAAGAGCATTGACGCACACCTGGAAGCATCCCAGGTGACCCTGCCCTTCGAACACAGTGCTGAGCGCACCTCCGTCGCCCAGGCAACTATCGGTGCCGACGGCGCAGCAGAGTACGAATTCGACATCACCTGGTCCCTCGACTCCGTCGCCGAGAAGCTCACCGAACTGGCACGCACCTCCGATGCAGTGCACACCGGCTCCATTGCCGCCATGCTCGAACCCGGCGCGCACGTGGTCGCCGCGGCCTTCGAAGCTGCCCGCGACAGCGCCCTGCTCAGCTACGACCCGAACTGCCGCCCCACCCTCATCCACAACGTCGACGAGGGCCGCGCCTGGGCTGAAAAGTTCGTGTCCCTCTCCACCGTCGTGAAGGCATCCGACGAGGACCTGCAGTGGCTCTACCCCGACCGCTCCCTCGACGACACCGCACGCGCATGGCTTGACCTCGGCGCTGAGCTGATGGTCATCACTCGCGGCGAGGACGGCCCCATCGCCTTCACCAAGAAGTACCCCGAGGGCATCAGCCAGCCCGCACACCGCGTTGAGGTTGCGGACACCGTCGGTGCCGGTGACTCCCTCATGGCGGCACTCATCGCGGGCCTGCTCGACCGCGGTATCGTCGGTGCTGAGGCGCGTGCCAAGGTCGCTGCACTGACCGCCGAAGACATCGCCGACCTGCTGCGTTTCTCCGCAACCGCAGCCGGCATCACCGTCTCCCGCGCGGGCGCTAACCCGCCCACCCGCGAAGAACTTGACGCCGTACTCGACGGCTAAATAATCTACGCCTCGCCGGCGGATAGCTCACTCTGTCCGCCGGCGTCACCATATCCACCCGCACCCCAACGCTGAGGAGCACCATGACCAACATCGGCACCGCACCCCTGCCCCGCGAACCCTACGCGGGCCTGCCCGAACTACCCGAATTCACCCTGACCTCCACCGACATTCAGGACGGCGGCACCGCCCCCGAATGGATGCGCTCCGCACTCTTCGGCATTGCTGGCGGTCAGGACCGTTCCCCGCAGCTGTCCTGGAGCGGATTCCCCGAGGGCGCCAAGTCCTTCGTGCTGACCTGCTTCGACCCGGATGCGCCGGTCCCCAGTGGCTTCTGGCACTGGACTGTCTCCAACATTCCCGCCAACGTGACCAGTATTGACACTGGCGCGGATGCACCCGCCGGCGCCCTGACGCACCGCAACGACGCCGGTGTGGCGGGCTTCCTGGGTGCTGCCCCTCCGGCTGGTCACGGCCCGCACCGCTACATCTTCTGCGTCACCGCCGTGGATGTGGAGAAGCTCGACATTGACGAGAACACCAGCCCCGCCGTCGTGAATTTTAACCTGCTCGGCCACGGTCTGGGTCGTGCGTTCCTGACCGTCACCTACGCGGAACCGGCGGCATAGCGGCACGCCGGCACAGTCTCACCAGCCCCGCCCACCAACCAGCCCTGCACCCTGACCAGCACCGATACACCCCACCATTGAAGGCATATCTGCATGATTAAACTCATCGCCAGCGACCTGGACGGCACCCTCATCGGGCACGACTTCCGATTCCGTCCGCGGACCTTGCGCGCCCTTGAGGCCGCCCGCGCCGCCGGGATTGATATCGTCTTCGTCACCGGCCGCCCGAGCCGCTGGCTCACGCCCCTGCGCGAGCAGACCGACTTCGACTCCTACGCCATCTGCTCCAACGGCGCCGTGGTGTACCACCTGGGCGCGAACGAGGTGGAAGAAGTCAACGGTGCAGACCCCGCGGTGATTGCCCGTACTCACGAACTGCTGGAGCCCATGTTCCCTGACGCCACCTACACCCTCGAAACCGTGGACACCGTCTACATTCAGGGCCCGCACGACGGCGGCGAGGTACTTGAGGGCGCCCGCGTGGTGGAGGCGAAAATCGCCGAGGCGCTCGAACGTATCGGTTCAACTCCGGTCATTAAGTACCTGATTCGTGTGCCCGGCATGGACCCGGATATTCTGCAGGCGCGCGTGCATCAGGCGGTCGGTTCGCTGGTGTCGGTGACTCGCGGCGTGGTCGGTGAGCCGCTCGTCGAGATGGGTTCTAAGACCGTGAATAAGGGGCGGATTTTGGAGAAGTTCGCGGCACGCCACGGCATTGAGGCGCACGAGGTGATGGCGTTTGGTGACATGCCGAATGACGCGGAGATGCTCTGCTGGGCGGGGGAGGGCTTCGCCATGGCGTCGGGGCAGCCGGCGCTCATTGCGAAGGTGGGGCGTACCTGCCCGCCCTTCCATGAGGACGGTGTGGCGCAGACGATTGAGGCGATGCTCGCCGAACGGTCCTAGCCGCCTAGCACTAGCTATCCAGCACGAGCCATCCGGTGCTAGCGGCTGGGTGAGCCTCCGCAGACATAACTCAGACATAAACTTTTATGTCTACACATAAAAAACATTTGAGTCTAGACTCAAATTTTTGTGTCTGATTTATATCTGATTTGTGTCTAAGTAGGGTGGTAGCTGTGTGTAACGTCCAGAAGACGCAAAAGCGGCCCGGATGGAAACCAATCCATCCGGGCCGCTTTTCTACAGCCTACGCATCAGGAGCATTACTCCAACGGGCGGTGAAGAACTTAGTGTCCCTCAGTGCTCTTCTCAGGGTCGAAGGGCTCTAGCGGGTCGCCAGCGGCCTTCGTGTACTTCGCGATGAAGGTCATCAGGTGGAAGATAATCAGGGTCGCAGCGGTACCCAGAGCAATACCGGCGAAGGACAGCTCACCGAAGGTCCAGGTGTAGTCCGCAATACCCACGATCAGCGCCACAGCGGCGGTGGTCAGGTTAATCTGGTTCGAGAAGTTCACGCGGTTCTCGCTCCAAATACGGGCACCGAGCATACCGATCATGCCGTACAGCACGGTTGCGGCACCGCCCAGAACACCCGCAGGAACGGTCGCAATTGCCGCACCGAACGCGGGGAACATGGACAGCGCAATCGCGAAAATAGCAGCCACCCAGTACGCCGCGGTGGAGTACACCTTGGTTGCAGCCATCACGCCGATGTTCTCAGCGTAGGTGGTGGTACCCGAACCGCCACCCATACCGGCGATGGTGGTTGCCAGGCCGTCCGCCATGAGGGCGCGGCCCGAGTAGTCGTCCAGGTTCTTGCCGCTCATCAGAGCAACAGACTTCACGTGGCCGATGTTCTCAGCCACGAGCACCAGGATCACGGGGATGAACAGGCCAGCGAGCTCCCAGTGGAACTCGGGGGTCTGGAACTGCGGCAGGCCAATGATGCCCTGGGTCTGCACAGCCTTGTCAATCTTGGAGAAGTCCACCTCACCGCGAATCACGGCGGTGATGTAGCCGATACCCACACCCAGCAGGATAGACAGGCGACCAATAATGCCCTTGAAGAGCACCGAAATCAGGATGATGGAGCACAGGGTCACCAGCGCGGTCACCGGTGCCACCATGAAGTTGTCCTTAGCGCTCTTTGCCAGGTTGAAACCAATCAGCGCCACAATCGAGCCGGTGACAACCGGCGGCATGAGCTTGGTGAGCCAGCCGGTGCCAGCAAACTGAACGATCAAGCCGACCAGGAACAGGGCGATACCCGCCATAACGATGCCGCCGAGGGCGCCAGCGGGGCCGTGCGAGTTCATGGCAGCCGCCAGAGGCGCAATGAACGCAAACGAAGAACCCAAGTAGGAGGGGACGCGTCCGCGAGTAATGAGCAGGAACAGGACCGTGCCGAGACCCGAGAAGAACAGGGTGGTTGCCGGCGGGAAGCCGGTAATAATCGGCACGAGGAAGGTTGCGCCGAACATTGCAACCACGTGCTGCGCGCCAATGCCGATAGTAATCGGCCAGGCGAGGCGCTCGTTCGGGGCGACGAAGGAACCGGGCTGAATGCTTCGACCGTCGCCGTGAATCGACCAGTCAAAGCCGAGAAGTTTAGAGATGCTCAAAGGGAGCTCCTGAGGTGAATGTGGTGGTGTATAAAATTCCACATAATTCTACGCGCATATGGGTGTAGGTCACAGCTAAACGCCTATAAATATGAGCAGAGATACGTTAATTAGGGCATAGTCTTTTTTTATTGTGGGCTCCATATCCCGTATATAGCCCAGAATGCATCAATACCCCGTATATGCAATTCAAAGCATATACGGGGTATTGATGCAAAGAGCGAATAAAAACACTCGCTATACGTAGCTCATTAGCTTAGAGAGCGTCACGCAGGTTCTCCAGGTGATCGTAACGCGCCAACTCATATCGCAGGTGACCTTCGGTCGGCGACTGAACCGGCAGGAACGACGCCTCACGCAGGCGACGAGCAGTCGGGGAAGTAGCCACGTAACCGGCGCCTCCAACAACCTGCAGCTCAAAGTGAGTAGCAATGGTCGCAAAGTGCGAAACACCCAAACGCAAGCTCAGCAGGTCACGACGCTCAGCACGCTCCGGCTCAGACGCCAGGCGAACCAGCTCCTCACGCAGGCTCTGGTACTCCGCCAGAATCAGCGGGAACTCAGGACGGAACACACCCTGGGAGACGTCCAGATGCTTAGCAGCCTCCTGTAGGGCACCAGCGGCAAGACCCAGGCAGAATGACGACTGAACCAGCAGGAACGGCGCGGTCACATCGTGCAGGAACGCCTCAATGTTGTCGCTGAGAATGTCCTCGCTCGGAACGAAAACGTCCTCGAACTTCAGAGTGCCAGACTCGGTGCCGTTCAGTGCCAGCAGGTTGCGGTGGTAGTCAACACTCAGGCCCTCGACGTCCTGGCGGACGGTCACGATGTAGCGGTTCGGGTGGCTTTCCGGGGCGTTCTGCACAGCCACCGGAAGAACAATCACGCCGCCCGGGTACAGGTTCGACGCCCACGACACGGAACCGTTCAGCTTCAGACCGCCCTCAACGAGGGTGCCCTCCACCTTGATCGGTGCCAGACCCGAAGCCTCCTTGTACGCCGCCGCCATGGCGGTGGTGCCGCTGACGGTCGCAGCCGCCAGACCGGCGGGCAGCTCGCGGCCCACAGCGTCAAAGAACGCAATGGTGGAGCGGTGAGCCCACAGGGAGAACGCCGTGGAGGCGTCCTCGGTGGCAAGGTCGAAAGCCACCGAAACCTGGGGGACCAGGGAACCGCCGTCGCGACCCAGGGTAATCAGGCCGTCCTTAGCGATTTCGCGCAGGTTTTCGAAGGGAGAACGCTCGCCGCGGTCAACAGCATCTGCGTGGGTTCGGGCGAGTGCGAGCACCTGCTCGCGCTGGGGGTAATCGTAGAGGGGTTCGAGAGTGAACTCGGACATGGGGTTTCTCCTAAGCGGGGAGCATCGCGTCTATGCGTGCAGCTTGAACAGTCGGTCGATGGGGGTGCTGACGGCCTTACGGGCGCGAACAACAGCTTCTTCGTCGGGTGCGTCGTAGAAGCAGAGGCACTTTGCGGTGTCTTCGCGAACGTAGGTGCGCAGGAAGGAAACCTCGGGTACTTCAGCGTACTTGGGGGCGTTTGCCTTCTTGCGGGTCAGGTACTGTTCCATAGTAATCTCTGCGGGGATGTCCCACTCAACCAGGTAGTCTGCGTCCTTCTTGAGCTTCTTGATGTCTTCGAGCTCTGCTCCGACCAGGCGGACTGCGTCGGGGCCTGCGACGGTTGCGCGCTCACCGATTGCTGCGGCGAGGTCGGGGCCGAATGCGGTGTTCTCGGATTCGACGATGACGAAGACGATCTTGTGGTCTGCGGAGACCTGGGTTTCGATGAGCTCGGCGCCGTTGGTCAGGGACGAGTTGACGGTCTCGATGAGTGCGGTTGCTTCGTCCTTGGACGGCTGTGCGGGGGTCAGTTCTACCAGGTAAAGTGCCATGATTTTCTCCTCGGCTAAGGGTTGAAGGGTCGTGCCGGAAGGTTTTCCGGCTCGTTCTGGAATCACCTTAGACCTGTGGTTGAGGGCTGTCTAGTAGATTTCTGTTCGTGGCTTAATGCGTCCCTTTTTGACCCTGTGTTTCGTCACGCGCGTTCACGGGGAGACATAAATCGTCACAGTTCCGCACATCAGAACTCGCCTGCGGCCGCAGAATTTTCGCGCGGGTTATCGAACCCGATGGCGCGTCTATCCGCGTCGTCCTGCTCGTGCCGCGAAGTTGTCGAGGGCGCGGTTGAGAGCGGGGACAGTCCACACTTTTTGCCCCTGAATTTTGACGCGTTCTTCACGCAGAATCTGCAGCTCCACCATGCGGTTGAGGAGGCGATACACACTAGCTCGGGACCCCTGTGTGTGCTCCTCCACCATGTGTGCAGTGAAGGCGGGCTCAGTGCAGCACAGGTCAGTGAGGGAACGCAGGAGAGGGGTTTTACGTTGGGCAATGGACAGCACCTCATCGCGCAGGGTTTCAATGTCTTGCGCCAGGATTTCTGCGTTGGTGATTGCCTTCTGCGCGGCGTCGATGAAGAGCTCGATGATGGGCTCAGCATCGCCTGCACGGTAGTCGGTGAGCGCCTGAATGTACCCGTCGGTATCGTGCAGCAGCCCGGAGGAGACGGGCAGAATCACGTGGCGAGTGACGCCGCGGGCGAGCAGGAGCGCGGAGATGAGGGCTCGTCCGGTTCTGCCGTTGCCGTCAGTGAAAGGGTGGATCGTTTCAAATTGGGCGTGCGCGATAGCCGCCTGTGCGAGGGGGTCAATATCGCGGCGGTTCATGAAGGCTACAAGGTCTTCGAGGGCGGCAGGAACCCGCTCGTGATGCGGTGCCACATAGTCGGCGGTTACCGGCGAATCACCCTTAATCCACACCCATTGGGTGCGGAGTACACCGGAGTCCTGCTGCAGGCCGCGGGTCAGTTCGCGGTGCATCGCGAGGATATTATCGACGCTAATGTTCTCTGCGGTGTTCAAGGCTGCACGCATGGCGTGAACATTGCGCGCCACCAGCTCGGCGTTAACGCCGACCTTCGACCCGCTTGCACCCAGGACAGCCAGTGAGAGCCTGCGTGCGCTAACGGTGAGGTTTTCAATCTGTGAGCTGGAGGCGGATTCGCCGCGCAGAAGAACCGCGGAGAAGGGGATGCCGCCGATGTGGTGGAGCCGCTCATCGAAGCGGGTCATTGCGGTGGCGTTCTCTTGGAGGCGCACTCGCAGTGCGGGGCTGAGTTCGACGTTGAGTGCGGCAATGGAGGCGGGTACGGCGCTGGAGAAGGCGCCGGAGTTGCGGCGCGTTGCGCGTCGGGAGGCGAGGGCGTCACGGTGAACCCAGGGGGTTTGCGGCTCCCATGTGAGAGCGGGCCAGGTGATGGCTGAGGGCATGGTTCCTCCTCCCTCCTCCTCTTCATCGGTGTCGTCTTGCTGGTCTTATGGGGGGTCTTAATAAGACAATACACTTCGATTTTCTTATTAAGGCGCTTAATAAGAAAATTCGCGCGGATTGTCTCATTAAAGAAAATGTCCCGAATGCCCCTAAACCCGCCCCTCCTGAACCTCCCTTCAACATTCCGGCGCTCCGACTGCTGGCACATACACCAGGGCATGCACCAAGTGCATACAGCAAGGGCCCCGAACCCTTGGTAATTCAAGGATTCGGGGCCCCTAGCCTAATATACGCTCGCCTATACACGCTCACGCCGCCTGAAAACAGCGAGTCAGCAGCCTAGACAAGCAGCTTTGTGGCTACTTCACGCCGCGCATCATCTTCTGAACCGGCTTGTGCACCAGGAACAGCAGAATACCGGTCGCGATGGTGATAATACCCATCCAGGTGAAGTAGGGAACCTCAGTCTCCATGCTGTAGAACGGAGCCAGCCAACCGGAAAGCACGGTACCCATTGCCACGGAGGTGAAGTACAGCGCCATCATGTTCACTCGGTGCGCCTTCGGGGCGAGTTTGGTCGCCAGCGAAATACCCACCGGTGAAATAATCAGCTCGGCGATGGTGCAGACGAACAGGATCAGCACGATCCAGCCGACGTTCACGCTCTGAACGCCCGCCTGAGCGAGGAAGATCCAGAACGCCAGGCCGATGATAATCAGCGCTGCGGAGAACTTCAGGGTGGTGACCGGCTGGCGGTCGCCCCACTTGGTCCACAGGGCGGAGAACATCATGCCGAAGATGATGATGAAGACGGGGTTGATGGAGTTGACCAGGTTCGGGGTCAGCTCCATGCCCAGGATGTTCCAGTTGAGGCGCTCGTCCGAGTACACCGCCATGACGGTGAACTGCTGCTGGTACAGTGCCCAGAATACGGAGTTTGCAATCCACAGGGGGATGAATGCGGTGACGCGGGAACGCTCATCAGCGGTGACATCCTTAGCGGTCAGCATCTGTGCGAACAGGGCGATAGCGCCGATGAAGATGAAGCCCATGACCCAGTTCTTGAGGTTGTCTGCGGTCATCAGGCCGGTTGCCAGCAGGATGCCGAGAACGACCACGATGCCGACCAGCGCCAGGGCGAAGTTGCGCTTCTGGGCACCGGTGAAGGGGGTGTCCACGTGGTGTACGGAGGCGGGCAGGTTCTTGCGGGTCAGCGAGTACTGAATCAGGCCGGCAGCCATGCCGATTGCGGCAAGACCGAAGCCCATGTGGAAGCCCCAGGTGCTCCAACCCCAACCGGTCAGGAGCGGGCCAAGCAGCGCACCGGTGTTCACGCCGATGTAGAAGATGGTGAAGCCTGCGTCGCGGCGGTGGTCGTTGTCCGAGTAAAGGGAGCCGACGAGCACGGAGGCGTTACTCTTCAGGCCACCGGAGCCGATAGCGACGAGCAGCAGACCAATCACCACACCCGGAATGCCGGGGATGAGGGAGAGGGAGATGTGACCCGCCATAATGCCGATAGCGGAGTAGAAGAGGGTGCGCTCGGGGCCGAGGAGGCGGTCACCGAGGATACCGCCGAGGATTGCCATGAGGTACACGACTGCACCGTACGCGCCGATAACGCCGGTGGCGAGGTCCTTGTCGAGGCCCAGGCCGCCCTTGTCGGCGGTGTAGTACAGGTAGTAGATCATGATGCCCTGCATGCCGTAGAAGGAGAAGCGCTCCCACATTTCTACGGTGAACAGGTTCGCGAGCATGCGCGGGTGGCCGAAGAAGGTCTTGGTGTCCTTGGGTTCGGCACCTGTGATGGTGTGAGACATGGTGGTAATTCTTTTCTGTGCAAGCCCGGGGTTCTGTGTGACCCGGGCAATATGTGTATAAGTGTATACCCTGAAAGGTGCATATGTATACATGTGGTGTTCCTGTATTTCAAAGATTTAACTATCAGTCAGTGCATGAAAAACCATTTCGATTTTTTCGTATGCATCATTTCCGAATCTCACAAACCCCCAAATACCGGGCTAGATGCGCCACGCACCCCCAAAGCGCTAGAGTGGAACCATAACTATGCCCACCCGGCACCCCACCGTGCCGACCGGCCCGTCCTCATTCAATTCAAAGGAGAACCCCATGACTGCTGTACCCCAGGTTGACCCCCGCGACGTTCCTGCCGGCGCAACCATCATCGACGTGCGTGAAGACTACGAGTGGGAGGGCGGCCACGCCACCGGCGCCAAGCACATCACCCTCGGCACCATCGCTGAGCGTCTGGAAGAACTGCCCGCACCCGGCGAGGACTTCTACGTCATCTGTCACGGTGGCGGCCGTTCGAACCGCGCGGCAACCTTCCTGCGCGAACACGGCTACGCCGCACACAACATTGCGGGCGGCACCAGCGCATGGTTCGCTGCCGGTCTGCCGATGACCAGCGAAAACGGCGAAGCACCCGCAGTCGTTCACTAAACCGCCAGTTCGCCTGTACGCCATACAATGGAGTCCGTGACTGAAACTTCCGCGGACCGTATTTTTTCTACCCCGAACGCTCCCGCTTCTGCGTCCCCTCATGCCCTGCCGAGTATTCTGCAGAGCATCCCGTGGGATGCGCAGACGCGGGAGCTTGTCGTGCGCCCGCTTCCTTTCGCGGTGAACTGCGAGGAGGCGTACCCGCTGCTGAGCGGTGGCGCTGAGTATTCCTTCTGGCTGGATTCGGCGCGCGAGGAGTCGCCCATGTCGGTTGCCTCGTATGTGGGTGTGGTTCCGGCGCAGCTGTCGCCCCTGCGCGTGGATTCGGCGCGTGCGGCGGCTGAGTCTGGCGGGGAAGACCCCTTCGCCCAGCTGGAGGCGGCGCTCGCCTGCGCACCGCGTGTGCACCCGGATGCGGCGGCGGCAACCGGTCTGCCCGCGGGTTTGCGTGGCGGTTACGTGGGCTATTTCGGCTATGAGGCGCGTGCCGCCATGGGCATGGAGCACAGCCACCCGGTGCCCGGCTACCTGCCGGCGCATGAGGCGCCGACCCCGGATTCTCTGTGGTTGCCGGCGGTCCGCTATCTGGTGCATGAGCATGCCCGCCCGGGGGCTGCGGCGCGTAGCTGGCTGGTGGGCGATGAGTCGTGGTGTGAGGCGGCGGAGCGGCTGCTGAGTGCGGCGCTGACTCCGGTGCTGAGCGCGGCGGGGGAGTGCGCCTCCGAAAATACTCCCGTCAACACCCCTGACAATGCCCCTGAGCTCGCCGAGCTCCTGCTCTTCCCGGCACCCGCCGCGGAAGCCTACATGGACGCCGTCCGCGCTAGTCAGCACGAAATCTACGAGGGTAACAGCTACGAGGTGTGCCTGACCGCGCAGACGGTCGCGCGCATCCCCAATCCGAGCCCGGAGCTTTTCTTTGAGCTGTACCGCCGCCAGCGCGCCCACAATTCGGCGCCGTATGCGGCGTATTTGCGGTGCGGTGATTTTTCGGTGCTTTCTTCTTCGCCGGAGCGTTTTTTGAGTGTGGATACGCACCGCAACGCGCAAACCAAGCCGATTAAGGGCACGGTACCGCGCGGCGCCACCCCGGAAGAAGATGCCGCAGCAGCGGCATGGTTGCGTACCGATGAGAAGACCCGCGCTGAGAACCTCATGATCGTGGATTTGCTACGTAATGACCTGTCCACAGTGTCTGACCCGGCGTCCGTGCGCGTGCCCGTGCTTATGGGAGTGGAGAGCTATTCGACGGTGCATCAGCTGGTGTCTACGGTCAGTTCGCGTCTGCGTGAGGGAATTTCTGCGGTGACCGCCGCGCGGGCGTGCTTCCCGGGCGGTTCGATGACGGGTGCCCCGAAGCCTTCGACCATGCAGATTATTGAGGGTCTGGAGGGTCGCGCTCGCGGCGTGTATTCGGGTGCTCTGGGCTTTGTGTCGGCGGATGGTTCGGCGAACCTGTCGATTGTGATTCGCACGCTCGTGGCGCACGATGAGGGCACGGTGACTCTTGCCGCGGGTGGCGCTATCGTGGCTGATTCCGACCCGACCGCCGAGTATGAGGAGATGCTGACGAAGCTGCGCGCCGCGTTGCCGCCGTCGGTAGGTTGCGTGGTGGAATAGCCTAGCGCTGGAATAGCACAGGGAATAGCCTGCGCCGCCTGCACGTGAGCCGCTACACTTGAACTATGACTAAGCTTTCTGAAAACCTCCCCATTGAAGAAGCCCGTGAACGCCTGCGCCAGCTGATTATGGAGCTGGCTGTGGTGCGCGGGCACGTGGTCCTCGCCTCCGGCAAGGAAGCCGACTACTACGTTGACCTGCGCCGCATCACCCTGCACCATGAGGCTTCTCGCCTGGTTGGTCAGGTCATGCTGGACCTGCTGGATAAGAACGGCATCGAGTTTGAGGCTGCTGGCGGCCTGACCATGGGTGCTGACCCGGTGGGTACCGCGATTATGCGTGCCGCTGGCGATCAGGACCGTGCGATCGACGCGTTTGTGGTGCGTAAGGCTCAGAAGTCTTACGGCATGGGTCGTCAGGTGGAGGGCCCGAGCGTTGAGGGTCGCCGCGTGGTTGCTGTTGAGGACACCTCCACGACCGGTGGTTCTGCGCTGACCGCTGTTGAGGCGCTGCGTAAGGCTGGCGCTGAGGTTGTGGCGGTTGCTGTGATTGTGGACCGTGCGACCGGCGCTAAGGAGCATGTGGAAGAGGTTGCGGGCGTTCCGTGCCTGTACGCGTACTCGAAGGATGAGCTGGGCCTGGATTAGTCTCTACTGGTTTGGACTAGGACCTCGTGAATTTTTAAGACGTTCCCGTTGCGGCGGGTGAACCCGTGCCGCTGGCTGCTGTGTGTGGCTGGTGGCGCGGGTTTTTGTCTGTAAGATGGCTCTGTGGGCGCCGGAGTGGTGCTGGTTGTTGGCGTGAAGGTGGTTGTGATGGTTGAGAATCGTGAGGCGGCTGAGGCTGTACCTGCGGAGGCTGTGCCTGCGGAGGCGGCTGTAGCTGAGGCTGTTGAGGGTACTGAGCAGGGTACTGCCCGTTTTGAGGTGGGTGTGGGCCCGTGGGAGGGCCCGTGGCCTGATGGTGACCACTGGGATGAGGAGCTGCTGCGTGAGGGCGACCGCCGTAACGTGGTGGATAAGTACCGTTACTGGTCGATGGACGCGATTATTGCTGACCTGGATACGCGCCGCCATGATTTTCATGTGGCGATTGAGAATTGGCAGCATGATTTGAATATTGGCACGGTGGTGCGTACTGCGAATGCGATGTTGGCGAAGGAGGTCCATATTATTGGGCGTCGCCGGTGGAATCGTCGTGGTGCGATGGTGACGGATCGTTATCAGCATGTGCGTCATCATCCGACGATTGAGGATTTTGTGGCGTGGGCGCAGGGTGAGGGTCTGGAAATTATTGGTATTGATATTTTTCCGGATTCGGTGCCCCTGGAGACTTATGATCTGCCGAAGAAGTGTGTGCTGGTTTTTGGTCAGGAGGGCCCGGGCCTGTCGGAGGAGTTGCATGCGGCGGCTAGGGATACTCTGTCGATTGAGCAGTTTGGGTCGACGCGTTCGATGAATGCGGCGACGGCTGCGGGTATTGCGATGCATGCGTGGGTTCGCCGCCATGTGTTTGGCCAGATTCCGTCGTAGTTCGGTGGCTGTTTATGAGGTGTTTAAAGGTTCCGATGCGTTGTGTGCGCGTCGGAACCTTTTTCGTTGTGGTTTGGGTGGCTTAAACCACGCATGAAATTATCTAGGCGTGTTAGTGTTAACGCAAATCACAGGAGATGTGAGAATCGCACTCTCAATTTCGGTTTAGGGTATGCGATGGATTTCCTGGCTTCGGCTCGCCAATGGTTGCGGGTTGTGCATATGAATGACCGCGACGTCATTCCCCTGAAAGGAGTCGGTAACAATGAAGAAATCTGCTGCTCTGTTCGCCTGCTTTGCTTTAGCTTTAAGTTCTTGCGCCGCTGCGCCTAAAGATACTAGCCTCAAAGCCCAGCTGGATTTTGAAAATAACTACATTACTCTTCCGCTCGATGAATACGACATGAGTGACCAGGCCCTAGATATAACATATAGGGCGTATTTGTTGATTCTTAAAGAGTGCTATGCGAAAAAGGGATACGATTTTGAAATTCTAGAAAACGGCTTGGTTTCTGGCAACGCCTCCCAGTACGGCTCCTGGAACGTGAAGCATGCGGCGAATCATTTTACGTCCAGCAAAGTCAGAGAAGAGCAGGAAAGGATTTATGAGAGCATCCCTGAAGACGTCAGGGCCAGCTGCCGCGAAGAGCATCGGGAAGAACTGGATATGCTCTATTTTGATGAGGCTGATGAGAAAAAGTACCGCCCCGTCGGTCGTATCAGTGGCGAAGCGTACCAGCGTGCGCAGGCTGACCCTGAATGGAAGAAAGCCCGCTCAGATTGGTGGGACTGCCAGCGTCAGGAAGGGTTGACGCCTCGCACCGGGGACGGTGAATGGACGAGCAAAGAAACGGCCAATCTGAATGCTGATGATCCCAAAGTGTTGGAGGAGGTTATCCGCCTGGCAACCATTGAAGCTCAATGTAGTGAGAAGGTGAGGTTGGCTCAGCGTCTGGGTGATCTTGAGGCGTCCTATCAGGGGCCTTTGATTGAGAAGAATCAGGCGTTGCTGAATGATTTGAAGGCCTATCGTGACGCGAAGATAGCCAAGGCGCGTGAAATTATCGCCACCCACCAGTAGATATCAGCGACAAGCAGATAGGAGCCCTTGGGATAATTGGGGTAACTCCGTTTGAACGTTACAACAAGGTATGGAGGAGGAAAAGCCTATGCGTAAGGCTCTCTCTGCGGTAGCAGTATTCTGCCTGCTGGGGGCGTGCGTGTCCTGCTCCAACAGCGCCGAGCGGGACACCTCACGAAAAGCTGTTCTTGATTATTCAAAGAACTACGTACACCTTCCACTGGACGAGTACGCCTTGGATGAACTAACACTCCGTACGGTGAGCACGGCGTGGCACACGCTCATGTCCGAGTGCTATGCGCACCACGGGCAGTCCTACGCCGTACCCTCAATAGACACCCCGCAACCGGGAGGCCTATACGGCAACTGGAACGTTGAGTACGCCAAAAAGTACGGGTACTCCCAGAAGGAATCCCGAGGCCCAGAAGATTCAGCATCAGACGACATCAACACCCGGTGCCAAGAAGAGGTGAAAGCCGCATTCTCTGACGTCGAACTGGACGAAAAAGAATACCGGTATGTAGGAGAGCTCAACTCACAGGCATACACCTACGCCTCCCAAACCGATGAGTGGAAAAATATTCGCTCAGAATGGTGGACCTGCCTGCGTGAACGCGGGCTAACCCCCAGGGAAGGAGAGAGCGACTGGATGTCCGAAGAAAGCGCACATCTCATGACCTCCTCCCAAGGCAACGAAGAAGCTAAGCCGGAGGAAATCCGCCTCGCAACTATCGAAGCGGAATGTAACCAGAAGGTGGGTATGGCTCAGCGTCTGGGTGATATTGAGGCGTCCTATCAGGGGCCTCTCATTGAGAAGAATCAGGCGAAGCTCAACCAGCTGAAAGAGGAGAAAGAAAAGCGTGTGGCGAGGGCGCGTGAGATTATCGCCACCCACCAGTAGCCACACCCGCTGAAGGGCAGAACGGGCGAACCAGCCGCAGAATGCCCACAAGCAAATTTCATAAGAAGGAGCCGGGGAGTGTCACCACTCCCCGGCCCTCACTTTATTCACTCTCAACCTCGCAGCCTCCGCTGGCGCACCTTACAGGCCCACCAGCTCAAGGCCACTCAGCGTCAGGTTACTTAGCCCTTTAGCCCACCGGAACGTTAACGTTCACCAGCGAGTACAGATCCTTCGGATCATCCGGGCTAGCAACCAGGTCAATGAACTGCTGCAGGTCGGTGTCCTGCGTAGCCGCACGGGCATAACGCAGACCCGAGAAGTCAGCAATCGCGAAGCCCACCGAATCAAACAGGGTAATCTGCTCATCCGACACGCGGCCCGGCTCCTCACCGGTCAGAACCTTCCAGAACTCCACCACGGGGAAGTCCGGGTCCTTCTGCTGAATCTCGCCCTCAATGCGGGTCTGCGGCGGGAACTCAACAAACACGGTGGAGCGGTCCAGAATTTCGCTTTCCAGCTCAGTCTTGCCGGGGCAGTCGCCACCAATAGCGTTCAGGTGCACGCCGGGCTTCACCTGGCGGTCCAGCAGAACCTTCGCCTGCTGCTTATCGGCGGTGCAGGTGGTAATAATGTCGGCACCCTCAACAGCCTCGTCCACGTCCTTAGCCAGGTGGATGCGGAAGCCCAGCGGCTCCAGGTTACGGCGGAACTTCTCCATCGCGTGCGGATCAACGTCGTAGACGGACAGGTCCTCAATGCCGAGCACAGCGCGCATACCCAGCGCCTGGAACTCAGACTGCGAGCCGGTACCAATCATCGCCATCTTCTTCGAATCCTTGCGTGCCAGGTGCTTAGCAACCATGGCGGACACGCCAGCGGTACGCAGCGCGGTCAGCAGGGTCATCTCAGCCAGGAACACCGGGTAGCCGTTGTCCACGTCAGCGAGCAGACCGAACGCGGTCACGGTCTGGAAGCCGCGTGCCGGGTTCGACGGGTGGCCGTTCACGTACTTGAAGGAGTAGGTGATGTTGTCGGAGGTGGGCATCAGCTCAATCACACCGAAGGGGGTGTGGGAGGCGACGCGAGGGATCTTGTCGAAGCTCTGCCACTTCTTGAAGTCTTCTTCGAGGAAGTCGACCATGCCGGCAATGATGTTGCCTACGCCGTCCTTCTGAATCCACTTCGCCATCGAGGCGACGTCAACAAATTCCACCGCGTGTGCGCTAGGACGTTCAGTCATGATTTTCTCCTTTGAATATCTGCACAAAACTTCTTTGTGCATCTGGTGGTCACTGTGGATATCTATTATCTCAAAATATATTGCAGGACACACCCTTTTAGAAATGCTGTAAATATGTACTTTGCTTTATGTATTACACGGATGTAATACGGAACGAACACGAAAAGACGTGCAGGGAGGGGGCCCTAGAGCTCCTGGAACCTACGGGCTAGGGTCTAGAACCCCCTCATCGCCTTCACCGGGATTTCACTGGGATATCACGGAATCGGAGGCTGCCGTCGGGTTAGTTGCCCTTCGGCTTGTCCTCGTCCTCAAGGTCCAGTTCACCCAGGTCAATGTGGGTACGAGGCTCCGGAACGAGCTTCTTCACCACGGGGCGGGCAGCAATCACAGGCACGGAACCGGTGTATCCTTCACGGACGCGAGCAATCTCGTTGACGCGGTCACGAACCGTGTACCAGCCGATAATCAGCAGCGGAATAACCACCAGCAGCGATGCCAGGGTGTAGGTACCCACCGGGTAATCCAGAGCCATCAGCACCATCACAACAGCGAGGAACACCATCACAGCCCAGTCGCTGAAGCGACCGCCGGGTGCGCGGTAGTTGGGGCGCTTGTACTTGCCCTCACCGACCAGCTTCAGGTACTTCTGGTGCGACATTGCGATAGCCGCCCAGCTAGCCATGGTGCCCACGGATGCGATGTTCAGCACGACCTCGAACGCCTGCTCGGGAACGAAGAAGTTCAGCACAACGCCGAAGAGGCCAATTACACCGGTCAGCAGAATACCTGCCACCGGAACGCCGGAGCGGGACACCTTGGTGGTGAACTTCGGTGCCGAACCTGCAACACCCATCGAGTGGAGAATACGGCCGGTGGAGTACAGGCCAGCGTTCAGCGAGGAAGCAGCCGCGGTAATAACGACCAGCTGCATAATCGGTGCGGTACCGTCAATACCGATAGCGTCGAAGAAGGTCACGAACGGTGACTCTGCATCCTTGTATGCGGTGTAGGGCATGAGCAGGCAGAGCAGAACCACGGAACCAACGTAGAAGATCGCGATACGCCAGATCACGGTGTTGATAGCGCGGGGGATAACCTTCTCAACGTTCTTGGTTTCACCACTGGTGGTGCCGACCAGCTCAATACCGGCGTAGGCGAACACAACGCCCTGAACCACGATAAGAGCGGGAAGAATACCGTTGGGGAAGAAGCCGTCATTGGCTGCAATAAGGCTCAGGCCGGGGGTGACGCCGTTGATGGGTTCACCGAAGACCAGGTACCAGATACCTACCGCCATGAAGGACAGCAGGGCAAGAATCTTAATGAGCGCGAACCAGAATTCCAGCTCACCGAAGAGCTTCACGGAGATGAGGTTCAGGGCCACAGTAATGACAACGATGATGAATGCGCTGAGCCACTGGGGAATATCTGCGAAGAACTGGTTGTATCGACCGAACCAGCTGATGTAGATAGCGATAGCGGTGGCGTCTGCAACGGCGGTCATTGCCCAGTTCAGCCAGTACAGCCATCCGGATACGAATGCGGCCTTTTCGCCGTAGAATTCGCGGGTGTAGGAGACGAAGGAGCCCGAGGAAGGGCGGTGAAGGATCAGCTCGCCGAGGGCTCGAAGGATCAGGTAGCCGAAGAAGCCGATGACGGCGTAGATGACGGCGAGCATGGGGCCTGCGTCCTGCAGGCGGCTACCGGTGCCCAGGAACAGGCCGGTACCAATAGCAGAACCGATGGCGATCATCTGGAGCTGACGTGCGCCAAGCCCCTTGTGGAAGCCTTCCTGTTCGTGTGCGAACGGGTCGTCTGTGGGGGGCTTAGTGTACTGATCCGCTGCAGAAGTCTGCGGGTTCTTGTTCGGTGAGGTGCTCACGCTATACCTCCTTGGATAGTTACGTCTGAAGCACGTGCTACACGAAATGTGGTTGGGAACACGTCTGCGGGTTGTAATGACTATAGCACGGTAATTTAGGTAAATATAACCCGCATCACGTAATAATTTATATAAATATAACGCATATCTTATGAATATATTTGGTTCATGTTGTATTGTGTGGTTTTCATTGTTTTGTGAAATAGATTAATTGAACCCTGAGTCCAAAAAATCAATTACCCCACCACCGCACAGCACAAGAGCACCCACAGCGGGGTGCTCTCACAACCTATTCAAAACGGGGACTTAGCCCTCCATCAGCCGGTCAATCTTCGCCCGCAACGCGCGCTCACGACGATTCAACCACCACCAGCTCGGCCAACGCATCAACGACTTACGGCCCACCTGCACGACCGAGGGGAGCTTCGCCTCCGCAAGTGCCACATCAATCTCGTGGTCGCTCGCGCCCTCATCACGCATTTTCTCCATCAACTCAAGGGATTTCGCCATATCGCCATGCCCCAAAACATGCCGACTCTTACGCTCCAGAACCTCATCCAACTGGGCGCGCACCGGGGCAATAGCCGCCGCATTCGGATGCTCACGCTCAGCACGACGCTGCGCCTGGCGGGCACGCTTCTCACGCTTCGCGTCGAGCTGTTTCGGATTATTTTTAGCGCTCGCCTTGCTCATGGGAGGTTCCTTTCGCCGCGTCCGGGTGATGTGTGCGCTGGCCTGCACGCGCAGAAGACATCAAGTCATTAACACCTCTACTTTACCGCGGTATTTCGCGGAAATTTCGCTGCAGTAAACCCAAAAAAACCCACAAAAAATTAACGATAAATAAGTCGTATCTTGGTAAAATAGTGCGAGTAGGAGGCGTCTCGCGCGCCAACAAAATATGGTGAACCGGCCCAGCATCGGTAACCGGTCGCATCTATCCAAGGAGTCAGCATATGGCTATTGCAACCCCCGAAGTTTACGCAGAAATGCTGCAGACCGCGAAGGAAAAGGGCTTCGCGTACCCCGCAGTGAACGTGACCTCCTCCCAGACCCTGAACGCTGCAATCCGCGGCTTCGCAGAGGCTGGCTCGGACGGCATCATCCAGGCATCCACCGGTGGTGCAGCATACTGGTCCGGCGCTTCCAAGAAGGACATGGTCGTTGGCTCCTTGGCCTTCGCAGCATACGCACGCGAAGTTGCTAAGCAGTACGACGTGAACATTGCACTGCACACCGACCACTGCCCCAAGGACAAGCTGGACGGCTTCGTCCTGCCCCTGCTGGCAGAGTCCGAGAAGGCTGTTGCTCGCGGTGAAGACCCCATCTTCAACTCCCACATGTGGGACGGCTCCGCAATCGACCTGGACGAGAACCTGAAGATCGCTGCTGAGCTGATCGAGCGTACCTCCAAGGCAAACATCGTGCTTGAGGTTGAGATCGGTGCCGTTGGTGGCGAGGAAGACGGCGTTGAAGGCGCTATCGACGACTCCCTGTACACCACCGTTGCAGACGCAATCAAGACCGTTGAGGCAATCGGCCTGGGCGAGAAGGGCACCTACATGGCTGCTCTGACCTTCGGTAACGTTCACGGCGTGTACAAGCCCGGTAACGTTCACCTGCGCCCCGAGCTGCTCAAGGAAATCCAGACCGAGGTCGGCGCTAAGTACGGCAAGGGCGACAAGCCCTTCTACCTGGTCTTCCACGGTGGCTCCGGCTCCACCGAGCAGGAGATTGCAGACGCAGTGTCCTACGGTGTTATCAAGATGAACATCGACACCGACACCCAGTACGCATTCACCCGCCCCGTTGCTGGCCACATGTTCAGCAACTACGACGGTGTGCTGAAGGTTGACGGCGAGGTCGGCAACAAGAAGACCTACGACCCCCGCGTTTGGGGTGCAGCTGCAGAGGCAGGCATGGCCGCACGCGTGGTCGAGGCTTGCCAGCAGCTCGGTTCCGTCGGTACCTCCATCAAGTAAGGTGCTGTTCGCCCGCCGTAGCTCCCGTAGGTGCTGCCGGGTGTGAACCTAAGCTTCGTTAAGCGAAAGCGGTGCCCGCTTCCTCATCACGAGGAGGCGGGCACCGCTCTTTGCTATGTAGTTTAGAACCGGGCGAGCCGGGCGCTCGTTGCCGGCAGGGGCGGGTTTACTTGCCGCCGCAGCCGCAACCACCGCATCCGCAGCCGCCGGACTTCACAGCTACCGAACCGGAGGTGGGGATACCGTCGCCGGTGTCGCCACCCATGAGGTTCACGCGGTTACCGATCTCGGGGCCGCCGACCGGCTGGGGTGCCTTACCCGCCAGGGTTGCCGCGAAACCGGCGGGTTCGCCGCTCAGGTTCGGAATCATCGACGCCGCCGGGGAACCGGACGGGCCGCACGCAGCCGCTGCCGCGTTCGCCTTCGGCTGGGCGACCAGGTGGGCGCGGGAGAAACGCTTAATCTGCTCGGCGGTCGGGTACGCGAAGGACACCTTCACCTCGCCGTTGACCAGCATGAGCGGCAGAACCTCGATGCCGTTCATCTCAATCTGCTCCGCCACCGGTGCGCACTCTTCAAATGCGGACGGGTAGGAGTCGGTGGAGTACACCTCAATGTCCACGCCCGAATCCAGAGCCTCCTGTGCGGCGCCCAGGAATTCGGAGCGCTCCATATCCTGCGGATCCTCCGGGTTCTCACCGGGGCCCGGAATAAATACTTCAAGAACGGTTTCAGCCGCTTCAGTCATCAGTTTTTAGCCTTTTCTCTCTTATAGGCACCGGCTCGGAGGAGGGGTGCCAGTCCTTCACTAAGTGTACTCGCGACCTCAAGAGTGCAGAAGTGTGAGTTGAAGTTCCAGATTTGCGGAATATTTGCAGAATTCGAGTCGAATGACCCTCAGCTCGTGAGCTACGGGTTTAGGTGTTGTATTCTGAGTGCATATGCACCGGAGTGTGCGAACCCTGCAATTTAGGCAGGCGCCGCCCGGTGTGAAACCAAGAAGGCAACGACGCCCGCATCCGACGCGGACGCATCAGCGCTACAAATACACGCTATTCATAGCGCCACACGACCAGAAGGAGCATATATGTTCGGTTTCGGCAAGAAGAAGAAGGAAGCTGCCGCACAGGAAGCATCGTCCGCAGACGTCTACGTCGCACCTGTTACCGGCGAGTACCTGCCGCTGAGCGAAGTCTCCGACCCCGTTTTCTCTCAGGGCGTTATGGGCGACGGCTACGCAGTGAACCCCACCGCAGGCACCATCGTCGCACCCGTTGCAGGCACCATCGCACTGATTCAGGACACCCTGCACGCATTCATGCTCCGCACCGAAAACGGCGGCGAGGTACTGGTCCATATCGGTATCGACACCGTTGAGCTCGGCGGCGACGGCTTCACCAAGATTGCTAACGTAGGTGACAAGGTTGAGGCAGGCGCACCCATCATCGAGGTCGACTGGGCAGCTATCGAGGGCCGCATCCCCTCCAAGGAAACCATGGTGATGATTACCAACACCGCAAAGTTCAACATCTCCAAGGACTCTGAGGCACGCCGCCCCGTCGCAGCCGGTGACCGCGTCGCTCAGGCATCCAAGAAGTAAGCTGAACCAGCGAAAATAGCTCAGCTTCAACAGCGGTGAAAAACCTGCGAAAAATGTTTTAACGCAAAAGGTCGCGTCCTGTAGGCTCAATCGGGCTGTAGGCGCGGCCTTTTTCGTTACACGAGAAATTTTTTAACGCCGCATGAAATGCCGCTATTAAAAGCGGCGGAAAAGGAGGAACACATTCACCCGCATTACACCGCGGGTAAGAATGAGGCGCACATAATACCCTATTTTCCTGTAAACGCAGTGAATCACCGATAAAAAATCGTTATCCTACTTAGAGTTGTAGTTTGAGTTGAGAGAATCCGGACCCTCAGCTATAAACCAAAAACTTCAATGAACAACCACACACATTACGCTCAACTCATAAAAGAAAAAGGACTACTACGGTGACTGCATTCCCGAAGACCTCTAAGAATCTGAGCCGCCGCGGCTTCATCGGCGCCTCCGCACTGGCACCCGCCGCCCTCATGCTCCAGGCAGGCGAAGCCCACGCCGCAGCCAACACCCGCGCACAGCTCGCGGCAGTACACAGCGGCTCCCCCGCACATCAGCTGCTCTACAAGACCGATGAATTTTTCATCGCCCACCGCGGTGCCGGCAACATCAGCCCCGAGCACACCGCCTACGCCTACGCAGAGTCCGTACGCCGCGGCGCCCTCGCCGTCGAAATTTCCGTACGCACCACCAGCGACGGCCAGTTCGTCTGCATGCACGACACCAACATCAAGCGCACCACCGGTGCGTCCATGGACGTGCGCGGCCATACCCTCGCCGAACTGCGCCAGCACAAGGTTGACATGCGCCAAAACTTGGGCGAGAAGACCGGCCTGTACGACATCCCCACCCTCGAAGAAGCCATCGCCGCGGTTGACGCCGTACCCGCAGGCGGCGAATACGCCTCCGTCGGCGGCAAGAAGGTCGTACTGTTCCTCGAAGCGAAGGACGGCCCCGCACAGGCAGGCCTCGTCAAGTTCATCACCGAACGCGGCCTGCAGCGCCGCACCGTCATCAAGATGTACCGCGACGGCAGCGGCGGCTTCAAACCCACCTCCCGCTACCTGAAGCTTGCCAACTCCGCAGGCTGCGCTACCTGGTGCTACTTCGACGGTGGCGACCCCATCGACAAGATTTCCGCAATGGCACGCCACGAAAACGTGGACGCCATCGGCGTACCCTACTACGAGAAGCCGACCGGCGCTTCCCAGGGCTCCATGAGCGAGGAGAACGTACGCGCCCTCACCGGCCTCGGCAAGGCAGTCATCGTCTGGGAAATCCACCGCCGCTCCGCCTACGAAAAGTACAAGGCACTGGGCGTTAAGGGCTTCATGTGCCCCGACCCCTACTGGGTAATCGGTGACCCCTTCGACGCCAGCGTGAAGATTAAGACCGGCCAGCGTCCCCACGGCATGCTGCCCGCCGACCCCTCCGTCGCAGCGGACATGCCCGACCTGACCGGCGCAGCCATCGTGCACAACCAGCGCTACGACGAATCCGTGCTGCTCGGCCCTCTGGCGAACTACACCACTCGCGACAAGTACACTCTCGACTTCTCCATGAAGTGGACCAGTGCAGTGCCGAAGCAGGATGGTCACTACGGCTACATTGCGTTCGGTCGCGAACACGACGGCGCCTTCGGCATCGGCAAGAAGTTCGCTGCAAAGCAGGAAGACGGCACCTACGTGCTCGCCATCCGCCCCAACTACCGCGGCGGCTCCGTAGCGCAGATTCTCTGCTTCGAACCCAACCAGGCAAGCCCGCGCGTGCTGCACACCATGAAGCTACGCCAGAAGGTCACCACCGGCCAGGCACTGAACTGCAAGATCGTGCTGAACAAGAACAGCTTCTACTACACGGTCAACGGCCAGTACTCCAGCCCCATCAACCACAGCGCCTACCGCGGCCCGTACGTACACTTCGGCCGCTTCCACGGCACCAACGATGGCGGTCCTCTGGAGCTGACTCGAATCGAGGCACGCCAGTCCTGGATCTGAGAGAACCGGTGGGCCTAGTCCACCTGGGTGCCCGCCTCACCGCTGCTCAGCGGTGAGGGCGCGGGTATCGGGCAGAGCGGATGCAACACCGAGCATCCCTTCCGGGCAATGCCTTCCATAATCCTCAGCTAGGACTCTCGCGCGCTGAGCGAGAATCTATCCGAAGGGGGTCGTATCCAACGCGGATGCGACCCCCTTCGGCGTGCCCACGGTCTTTTTGGGTGGGGAGAGGGCGAGCGGGGCAGGGGAGAGAGCCGCTGGATCGGTTCGAGGAGCAGGGGAGCGCGCAGGACTAGAATTAAAAGCGTCAGAGTCGACCGCACCGGCCGCCCCAACCCGAAAGGCACGCCATGACCACCTCACCCGAAAGCTCCGCCGCCGAGAGCGCTACTTCCGCAAAGCCCGCCGCGAAATCCGCTCAGCTGCGAGGCCGCACCGAACCGCACATGCAAAGCATCAACATGCCGCAGCGCGAACCCATCGACCCCTACGAACGGCCCTCCTACCCCTTCTTCTACGTGCCCACCGACCTGCTCATCGGCGGCACCTGGGTCACCGGCGACAACGGCTCCTTCCCCGTGCACAACCCCTCCTGCGGCCAAATCCTCGCGCACGTCGCCGACGCCAGCGTCGAACAGGGCATCGAAGCACTCGACGCCGCCTGCGACGCCCGCACCTCATGGGCGGCAACCAGCGCCCGCGAACGCGCCGACATCCTCAACCGCGCCTACACGCTCATGACGCAGCGCACCGAAGTCATCGCCCGGCTCATGACTCTCGAAATGGGCAAGCCCCTCGACCAGTCCCGCGGCGAAGTCGCCTACGCGGCAAACTACCTGCGCTGGTACGCCGAAGAAGCCGCCCGCAACTTCGGCCGCACCGCCGTCGCCCCCGAATCCGGGCTGCAGATCACCACCGTACGCCGCCCCGTCGGCCCCTGCCTGCTCATCACCCCCTGGAACTTCCCGCTCGCCATGGCGGCACGCAAGGTCGCCCCAGCGCTCGCGGCGGGCTGCACCGCGGTGCTCAAGCCCGCCTCCCTGACTCCGCTCAGCTCCCTGTACTTCGCGTCCCTGATGCGTGAGGCGGGCCTGCCGGACGGCGTGCTGAACGTGGTGACTACCTCCCGTACCGGCGAGGTTGTCTCCGCGCTGATGGCTGATGAGCGCCTGAGGAAGGTATCGTTCACCGGCTCCACCGCCGTGGGCCGCACCCTGCTCGCGCAGGCCTCGCAGAATGTTCTGCACACCTCCATGGAGCTGGGCGGCAACGCACCGTTCATCGTCTTTGAGGACGCGGATATTCCCGCCGCCGTGGAGGGTGCCTACGCAGCGAAGATGAGGAACATGGGCGAGGCGTGCACCGCCGCCAACCGATTCATCGTGCACGAGGACATTGCCGAAGAGTTCACCCGCGCCTTCGTGGAGCGCATGGAGGCGACCGTTGTGGGTGACGGAACCGTCGACGGAACCGAATGTGGGCCGCTAATTCAACCTTCAGCGGTTGAATCCATACTTTTTATGGTCGAAGACGCCCTGGGTAAGGGCGCGCTCCTCGCCTGCGGCGGGTACATTCCCGAGCTTGAGGAGAACGTTCCGAGCGATACCGGCGGCATGCCCAAGAACCTGAACAAGGGCAACTTCGTGACCCCCACCGTGCTGACCGGCGTGACTGATTCGATGCGCGTGTGGCGTGAAGAAATTTTCGGCCCCGTCGCCCCGATTGCCACGTTCAGCGGCTACGGTGAGGAGGGTGAACGCACCGCCCTGAAGCTCGCCAACGACACCGAGTACGGCCTGGCAGCGTACGTGTACACGAGCAACCACCCGCGCTTTACGCGCATGGCTGCGGGTCTGGAGTTCGGCCTGATCGGCTACAACTCCGGCGTTATCTCGAACGCGGCAGCCCCCTTTGGCGGTGTGAAGCAGTCCGGTATGGGTCGTGAGGGCGGCCCCGAGGGTCTGGAGGAGTACACCGAGCTGCAGTACATCGGCGCGCCGAACCCGTTCGCCGGATAAGCCTGCTTGTCGGATAAGGTTGAAATATCGGTTACGGTGAACCCTGGATACGCCGAACCCTGAATACAGCGAAGCCCCGGCGGGTACCCGAGAAGGTGCCCGTCGGGGCTTCACGCTGTCTACATTATGCGCGGGTGCTAGAGCTGAAACAGACCGCGCAGCTCGCGGCTGAAAGCATCCGCGGGACCCTTGCCGCACGAGTTGGGGCGCGGCTCAAGGGCGACCCGCTCGAAGAAGGCGACCCAGGTGCGTCCGTCGGTGTGGGAGGTGAGTGCCGCCTCCATGGTGGGGTTTTCGGCGGTATCTACCGCGGGGTCGATGCTCGCTTCGAGGAGTGTACTCAGTGCCTCCGCTACCGATGTTTCACGTGAAACCAAACCTCCAGAGGTTACTTCTTCACCCTTTTTCTCCAATTCGAGGCGTACGGCAACCTCCGCCGCCTGCTCCACCGGAGTATCCGTGCTGCGGCCTCGCAGACCGTGCAGTGATGGAATGGAACGACCCGCCAGCGACAGGTACGCAGCCAGCGCCGAAGGCTCCGAGAGGCGACCGTAGGTGTAGCCGGTGGGCAGCATAATGCCGACCGGGGCAAAGCGGTGGCCGCCCGTATGCGAGCACTCCCAGACCGCATTACCCGGCAGGATATCCGCCAGGTGCGCCGCAATGGGGCGACCGCGCAGGGCACAGCAGCGGTCACGCTTGGAGTGGGTGCATACGAGAATGGCGGGGGAATCCATGAGCTCCGCGCCGGTCGCCTGAATCAACTCCTGGGGGTTGCCCAGGGGTAGTTCGAGGAGCTGTTCGGGGGTGCTCACGCTGAACGAGTAGAGCTTCTCCTCACCCGGGGTGCAGAGCGCGTAGAGTACCCGGTGGGTCGGGTCGCCGGATGCATCCGGCGCGCCGTGCAGTACACGCCCTGCCCTGCCCACCTGGCGGATCAGCAGGAACTTCAAACCCGCCTGCGAGACTGCCTCGCCCAACGCCTCCGAAAGTTCCTCACCGAGGGCGGAGCCGTCCAGCACGTCGCGACCCCACTGGCCCACGTGCTCGAGCGCCAGCCAGGCGGTGGCGCGTCCGGCGGTGCCGCCGAGCGCCTCGTCGTCGTAGAGGGAGCAGGAGTCTGCCGGGATGCTCGTGGCGCGGGTGCGTGAAGAGAGCTCATCGGCGTGTGCGGCACGCAGGTTGTTCAGCTCGGCGGGGTTGGTGGCGCGCGGCTCGGGGGTTGCGGGGGTGCAGGATTCAGTCATGGTTTCTCGATTCTACGCCTGCAGGATGTGAATGACCTATGTTGCCCCTGCACGGTCTAAATGCTGAAAAACAACCGATCAAGGGTGATTTTTAGGGGCTATCGGGCGGTCAACTACTCAGGAAGGAGCGCCAAAGCGACGCGGTAGAGGCGGTCCTTTTCCTCGGGGGCGCCGAAGAAGGAGCGGAGCATGTACCCCTGGAAGACCATCATGAAGGCGTCTGCGGTGTCGCGGGTGTAGTCGGTAATGAGCGCCTCCTGTTCGGGGGTGCGCTGCGCCGGATCGGGGTTGATTTCGTGTAGAACGCTGAGCTGTTCGGCTGCCCAGGGGGTGAGGGTCTTTACGATGATGCCCTGCAATAGAGGCATGGTGTCTGCGGTTGCCCTGGCGATTTCGGGTGCGTGGAGCGATTTGGCGCGGATGCGCAGCATGGCGGAGAAATTGTCGTTTACCAGCTGGTTCGTGTGGATGGTTTCGAGAATATCCTGGGGGCCTGCGCCTTCGGGGAGTGTTTCGTAGAGCTCCTTGACGTTGTTGAGGCGCTCGTTGATGGCGGTGATGAGGATGTCTTCTTTGCCGGAGAAGTGCGAGTAGATGGACCCGGAGGACAGTCCGGAGGCTTTGATGATGTCGCTCATGGAGGTGTTGGTGTAGCCCTTTTCGAGGAAGCAGCTAATGGCGGCTTCGATGATTTGGGCTCGGCGTGCGGCTTTGGTGGCGTCTGTTAGTCGGGGCATGGTTCCAGTCTAGGGGGTGGGGCTAAAGAACGCGTAAACACAACACTGATTCTTTTTGTGACTTTACAAACAAAATAGCTATTTTGTTTGCACTCGGTAAAAATCGAGAGTAGAGTTCTGACTCGTAAACGAAATAAGCATTTTGTTTGGAGATTGTCATGAACAACGAAACCGCCACCGCAGTCACCGCAGAAGCAGTGACCGCCGCAGCCACCCAAGCTGCCGCATCCCAGAAGATCGCGGCAAAGAGCATTGCAGAAACAAGCACGCAAGAAACCACCGACCGTTCCTCCTGGCTCAAGGTCATCACCACCTCCGTACTATCATCCTTGGTGGTAGCACTCATCGTCCTAGCTTTCACCTGGCCCACCAAGACCATGGAAGCAAAGAACCTGCCCGTCTCTATCGCAGGCCCCGAGGTGACCGTCAGTCAGTTTGAACAGTCCCTCAAAGACCAAGGTATTGAAACCTTCGACTTGAAGCAGGCATCCTCCCGCAAAGAGGCTGAACAGCAAATCAAGCAGCGCGAAACCTACGGCGCAATTATCTTCACCGAAGGCGCTGCTCCCGAGGTGCTGACCGCCCCCGCCGCCAACACCGCAGCAACCCAGATACTCAACGGTGTTGCCACCCAGCTGAACGCGCAGATTCAGCAGAAGGCACTCGCCGCTAAGACGGAAGCCCTCACCCAGGCGGTGCAGGCGGGAGGCGAGCAGGGTGCGCAGGCTGCCGCCCAGCTGGAGCAGATGAAGGTGCAGGCCGAGCAGGCATCCGCAATGGAGGTGAAGACCACCGCAGTGGTACCCCTGAGCGAGAATGACTCCTCCGGTACCGGTCTGGCTATTGCCGCATTCCCCCTGGTCATGGGCGGAACCATCGGTGGCATGCTCTCCTTGACCCTGATTAACGGCACCTGGCGCCGCTTCGCCACCGCAACCCTGTACTCTGTCATTGCCGGTGCACTGACCGCCCTGATTCTGAGCACCTGGTTCGGTTTCATTCCCGGTGACTTCGCAACCCTGTGGGCTGCGTTCGCCGCAACCTACCTGGCTACCGCGTCCTTCATGATCGGTATGGGCGCCCTGCTGGTTCCCTCCGCTGGCCTGGGTCTGAGCGCCGTGGTGACCATGTTCATTGGTAACCCGATTTCGGGTGCGACCATGCCGAGCGTGTTCCTGCCCGGTGCGTGGGGTCAGATTGGTCAGATGTTGGTGCCGGGTGCTTCCTCGACTCTGCTGCGTTCGATTGCGTACTTCCCGGAGGTTGCAACGAGCGACCAGTGGCTGGTGCTCTGTTCCTGGATTGCGTTTGGTCTGCTCGCCGGCGTGATCGGCTGGGCGCTGAAGGAGCGCCGCCCCGCAACGGTGGAGGCATAACCGCCGCGGGCTAGACCGCCGGTACAACGTAAGAAGGGTGTGTGCCGTGTTCACTGAACACGGCACACACCCTTTCGGCATACCGACTATTACCGGCTGTTATGCGCTGTTACTGGTTGTCGAGAACGTACTGCTTGAACTGCTCGTCCCGGCGCTTGAATTCTTTGAGCTCATTCTCCAGGGCCGCCTGGTTCTTGGCGACGAGCGGCTTCTGGTACTGTGCCTCCAGGTCGTAGAGCTTCTGCGAACGGCCTACATCCTGATTGCACTGCGCCTGGATGGTGGCGATTCGAATTTCCTCTTCTGAGGGGGTGGTGCTCTGAGGAATGTTCTTTTCTTCCTTGACGGTCATCTCACTATCGGGGGTGAGGCCCTTGTCCTTGACGCATCGCTTCCATTCGTCGTCGAGGGATTTTTTGAGCTGTTGATCCCCTGCGGCATTTCGGGCATCGGTTTCCAAACGCCTATACGTGGCGGAGCCGAATGGTATCTCTCCAATTTGCTTCATCTCATCGCTGGCGCGCTGATAGCATTCGGTGCTGACATCCTTCCCAGGGTCGGATGAGGGCGCAGGGGCGGAGAGGTCCAGCGTATTCGATTCATTGGGCTCGTGGAGGCCGTATTTTTGGGCGCGCTCAACGTTCCAGATTCCGTAGGTCCTACCGAAGTTCCTGCCGGATCCCTCGGTGCGGACGAACATCTCATAGTGCTGCCCGTGTTCGGCAAAGCACTTTTTACGGGCCAGCTCAAGGGCTTTGGTGAAGTATTCGTCCTTGCCGGTGGTGTCGTATGCATCCAGGGGTAGGATCACCTGGTCATTTTCTACGTCGAAAATAGCGCGGGCGCTTTCATCCTTCTCCAATGTGGGACCAAAAGAGCAAGAGGACAGCACAGTGCTGATGAGGGCAGCCGCCAGGAGCTTTTTCAAAGCTGACATGGTGTATATCCAATCTGTTACGGGGAGCCCGTGGCGTCGCGGCCACACCCCCCCCGTAGACCACGCGAACTAGGTGGCCTTGAGAACACTTCTTGAGAAGGTGACTTAACAATACCCCTAGTGGATGCAGGTTTGCGCTCAACAGCCTGGTGCGTGCAATAGAAAATTTTCTGCCGCATGGCAGGTTCGGTGCCGGTTGCGGATTTGCCCGGTGAGATTACGGTGAGATTGCGCAGGATAGGTGGGCGCACCTGATTTGGTGCCCCGCCCGCCTCGCGCCACAATGAACACATGACCGCAGAAGACACCACCACACTAACCAGCGCCAGGCTCGACCTCTGGCTCTGGTCAGTGCGCATCTTTAAAACCCGCTCCCTCGCCGCCGACGAATGCAAAGGCGGCCACGTGCGCGTCAACGACGCCCCCGCCAAACCCTCCCAAAAACTCAAAAAAGGAGACGTGGTGCGCGTGCGCTACCCCGGCTGGGAACGCGTCTTCAAAGTTGAAAAACTCCTCGTCAAACGGGTAGGCGCACCCATCGCCGTCACCTGCTACGAAGACCTCTCGGGCCCGCGCCCCGCCTACCTTTCCATGCCTCCGGTCGCTAAACGCGAACGAGGCAGCGGCCGCCCCACCAAGAAGGAACGCCGTGCCCTCGACGAACTGCGCGGCCGAGGCGCCTAAAGCGCATCTCGCAGAGTGCACCCCACCCCGCGCGCAGGCACCCGCGGCGGCGGCGGGGAGTAGCCTAGAAGGATGAGCACACAGAAGCACCCTATTGCTGAACCCGGTAGCACTGCACCCGGCGCGCCCGCGAAGAATACCGCGACGGTAGCGAGCCCCGCCGCGAATACCGCCGCGGGCCCCAGTGCCAACGCCGCTGCGAACACCGCCGAGCCTTCGCTGAACCGGCGCATCCTCGTCCTCGCCGTACCCGCCTTCGGCGCGCTCATCGCCGAACCCATCTTTGTGCTCACCGACTCCGCCCTCATCGGCCAACTCGGCAAGGCAGAACTCGCCGGCATGAGCATCGCCGCCACGCTCGTCACCACGGTCGTGGGCCTCATGAACTTCCTCGCTTACTCCGTCACGCCCGCCGTGGCGCGCGCCTTCGGCGAGAAGAACCTGCGCCGCGCCTGGCAGATCGGTGTGGACGGCGTGTGGGTCGCCTTCGGCCTCGGCATGCTCCTCATGATCGCCGGATACGCCTTCGCAGACCCGCTGCTGCGTGGCCTCGGCGCGACCGACGAAACCATGAGCTACGCCCTCGACTACCTGCACCACTCGCTCTGGGGCATTCCGCCGATGATGATTATCCTCGCGCAGGTCGGCACGCTCCGTGGGCTGCAAGACACCGTCACCCCGCTCAAAGTCGCCACGGTCGGCACGCTCGTGAACATTGTGCTGAACTGGCTGCTCATCTACCCGGTCGGCTGGGGTGTCGCCGGTTCGGCGACCGGCACCTCCCTCACCCAGTGGGGCATGGCTGCCGCTCTCGGCGCGGTCATGATGCGCGGCACCCGCGAGCACGCCGTCCGCTGGGCACCCGACGTTGCCGGCATGCGTTCGGTGCTTTCGCTCGGCTCCTGGCTCATGCTGCGCACCCTGTCCATGCGCATCGCCTCCCTGCTGACCGTGTTCGTCGTGGCACGATTCGGCACCGAACACACCGCCGCCTACCAGCTCGGCATGGGCGTATTTAACCTCTTCCTCTACGCCCTGGACTCCCTCGCCATCGCCGCGCAGGCGCTACTCGGCAAGGAGCTCGGCGAACGCGACCTGAACGTAGAATCCGAACGTGCGAAGGTGCGCCAGCTGAAAAACCGGCTGCTCCGCATGAGCCTCATCTACGGCGTCATCACCGGCCTGATCTGCCCGCTCATTGGCTTCTTTGGCTCCTGGATTTTCACGCAGGACGCGCAGGTGGCGTTCCTCTTCACCATCGCCACCGTCATCATTGCCCTCGGCCAGCCCATCGCCGCGTACGTGTTCACCCTGGACGGCATCCTCATGGGCGCGCAGGACGTGAAATACCTGGCAATCGGCTGCTTCATCATGCTCGTCATGTACGTGCCCGTCATGCTCGGCCTGCACTGGGCGGTCGGCAACGGCACCATGGACGCGCTCGCCGGGTATTGCGGCTTGTGGGCGGCGTATATTCTGTACTTCCAAGGAATCCGCGCGGTCATTTTCGGCCGCCGCGCCCGCTCGGATGTGTGGATGAAAGCCGGTGCCTAAACCCCTCCCTAAACCCCTCGAGCCTGATTGCTTCGCGCATACGTGCTCTGGGCGTAATGGCTCACAATTAGACCGCCCGCACCCTCCGCAGGTGTAGCATGACAGGATATTGAAACCCTCATGCAAAGGATGAAACCGTGACCGTAACCCGCGAAGAAGCCCTCGAAATTTTCGCCCGCCGCCGCGCAACCCGTGCCTACGACCCCGACCGCCGCGTCAGCGACGAAGACTTCGCCGCAATCCTCGAATTTGCGCGCCTGTCGCCCAGCTCCGTCGGCACCGAACCGTGGAAGTTCCTGGTCATCCAGGACCCCGAACTGCGCGAAAAGCTCAAGCCGATCGCCTGGGGCATGGCGGGCGCCCTCGACGCCGCAAGCCACCTGGTCGTGCTGCTGGCGAAGAAGGGCCTGCGCTACGACACCCCGTGGATGCGCCGCACCCTCGAAGGCCGCAACCTCACCGAGGAGCAGATGCAGGCTGCACTCGAACGCTACGGCAACTTCCAGAAGAACGACATGAAGATCCTGGAAAGCGACCGTGCGCTCTTCGACTGGGCGTCCAAGCAGACCTACATTGCCCTGGGCAACATGATGACCGGCGCCGCAATGCTCGGTATCGACTCCTGCCCCATCGAGGGCATGAACTACGAAGCAGTGAACGAGCTGCTCGCCTCCGCTGGCCTGTTCGACCCGGAGGAATACGGCGTGTCTGTGGCCGTGACCTTCGGTTACCGTGCCCGTGAGATTGCGCCGAAGAGCCGCCGTTCCATCGAGGACCTGGTCACCTGGGCGTAAGGTTCTTGCCGGGTTGTCGGCGAGGTTTTCTTGCCGGGTTTTAGGCTCGGGCTGTTGAGCTCGGGCTTTCGGGCGGGGCGTTTGAGCTAGGCGTTCGCGCTAGACGCTCGCGCCAGGTGTTCAAGCCGCCGCCCGTGAAAACTGAATATAAAGAAATGCACCGCCTTTACACGGGCGGTGCATTTCTTTATATCTTTTACCGCGTGAAATGCGCGGTGAGATATGCTTTTGAAATTTTCGTTTGAAATCGCGCGAGGCAATTCATTCTGTATAACGGCGGGGCGCTACTTCCTAAACGCCGTCAGACGCATAGAATTCAGCACCACAAATACCGAACTAAACGCCATTGCCGCAGCCGCAATCATCGGGTTCAGCAGGCCCGCCACGGCAACCGGAATAGCCGCCGAATTGTAGGCGAACGCCCAGAACAGGTTCGACTTAATGGTGCGCAGCGTAGCGCGGGAGAGACGCAGTGCCGTGACCACCGAGGCGACATCCGAGCGGGTCAGCACGATATCGGCGGCCTCCGCGGCAACGTCCGTGCCCGAACCCATCGCGATACCCAGCTCAGCAAGAGCCAGCGCCGGGGCGTCATTCACGCCATCGCCGACCATCGCCACGCGGTGACCGGCAGCCTGCAACTTCTCAATCACCTGCGACTTACCCTCCGGGGTCACGCCGGCATACACGTTCTCAGCCGAAATACCGACCTTCGAGGCGACCGCCTGCGCAACCTGCGGGGCGTCACCGGTGAGCAGGATCGGCTCCAGGCCGAGCTCACGCAGCTGCGCCATGGTTTCTGCCGCCTCCGGCTTGGGGGTGTCGGCAACCGAAATCATGCCGACCGGCTGCAGAGCGGAGGTGCTGCTCGGGGCCTCATCGGGGGCCTCGCCGCGGGCGACAACCACCGTTGTCAGACCCGCCCGGCGAGCCTGATCCAGCAGGGCCAACTGGGCCTCGCTCAGCTGCGCACCGGCTGCCTGCAGGTACTCGGGGGTGCCCACCAGAACCAGCTGGGGGGTGCCGCTCTCGGCACCGTCACCCGAGCCGCTCAGCACGCCGCGTACGCCTCCGGGAACACCCTCAAAGCCGCTCACGCTCGGCGCCGAAGCGCCCTCCGCCAGCACGCCCTGCTCACGGGCAAAACCGGCAATCGCGCGGGCAATCGGGTGCTCACTCAGCGCCTCCACGGCGGCGGCATCACGCAGAACAGACAGGGAACGATCGTTCTTGGAATCTGTGGATTCCGGTGAAATACCGGCCAGGTTACCCGCCGACTCGTAGTCACCGAAGGTGCCGTAGAACGCCACGGACATCTCACCAGTCGTCACCGTACCGGTCTTATCCAGCACCACGCGATCAACCGTGCTCGTCGCCTCCAGCACCTGCGCATTACGAATCAAAATGCCCAACTGCCAGCCGCGACCCGTACCCGCCAGCAACGCCGTCGGAGTAGCCAAACCCAGGGCGCACGGGCACGCCACCACCAGTACCGTCACCGCCGCATTAAACGCCGCCGCACCGTCACCGGAAATCAGCCACCAACCGACCAGGGTCAGCGCCGAAATCGTCAAAACCACCGGCACGAACACCGCAGAAACACGGTCCGCCAGGCGAGCAATCGGAGCCTTCGTCTCCTGCGCGCTCGCCACCAGCTCACCCATCTTCGCCAGGGTTGTCTCAGCGCCCACGCGGGTTGCACGCACCGTCAACGCACCAGACGTATTCACCGTCGCACCCGTGACCGTATCGCCCGGATGCACCTCAACCGGCACAGACTCACCCGTCAACAGGGACGCATCCACCGCCGATGAACCCTCAACCACCACGCCGTCCGTGGCAATCTTCTCACCCGGGCGCACCAGGAACAGATCATCCGGCATGAGGTCCTCCACCGGAACCTGCACCTGCTTCGTCACACCCTGCTTATCGGTGCGCAGCAGAGTCGCCTCCTTCGCGCCCATACTCAGCAGGGTGCGCAGCGCCTCCGACGAACGGTGGCGAGTGCGGTGCTCAATCGCGCGACCAATCAGCAAGAACAGCGTCACCATGGACGCCGAATCGAAGTACAGCGGCGCATGGTTGCCGGTAAACATCGACCAGAAACTACCGCCCGCATGATGCACATGCGCCGTCAACGCCGGGTTCATGAGCAGCTGCGCCAGCGAATAGAAATACGCCAACACCACGCCGAGAGACACCAGCGTATCCATCGTGGACGAGCCATGACGCGCATTAATAAGCGCCGCCCGATGGAACGGCGCAGCACACCAAAACGCAACCGGCGCCGTCAGAACCGCCACAACCCAACCCCAATTCGGGAACTGGAACGACGGGAACATCGAAATCAAGAAAATCGGCACACCTAAAATCGCCGCATAAATAATGCGGTCAGTGAAGCCGCCATTCATGCTCGGAGTGCTGTGATGGTTGCCGCCGCCGGATGCGCTCGCATCTGTTCCAGCGCCCGCGCGCGGCCCGTTCTTGAGGTGCGCCGTGTAGCCGGCATTGTTGATGGTCTCAACGATCTGCTCGTCGCTCACACTCTCGGGCACGATGACGCGCGCCGACTCCAGCGGCAGGTTCACCGCCGGGTCAACGCCGGGGATTTTGCGGAGCTTACGCTCCACACGACCCACGCAGGATGCACAGGTCATACCCTGAATATCCACGTGGATGATTCGGGTTGACTCCGTTGATTTTACGGTCGTTCCAGTGGAATTAAAAAGAGAACGCTCACTCTGTGATGAGGGCTCACGGGTGGTTGGTGAAGGCTGTGTAGAAGACACAATACTTCCTCAAAACTCAAAAACGGGAGGGTAGAAAAAGGTACACCAAGCCGGGGGAGGGACCCCGAAGGACCCCGCCCCGGACGGTGTATGGTGCAGTATCAGGACGCGGCGTCGAGCGCGCGCGGGCGAAAGCTGCGGGTAAAACCGCGAGGCTGTAAACGCGGCGGCGAGAGTAAAGCTGCGGCGGCTCAGTGGTCGCCGGGTAGCCCATCCGGCCTGCTCGTATGCGGACGAATACCGGTCACCTTCGCGCCGCGATCAGACACACCGTAGGCACGCTTCACGGCAGCCCGCGGGAACGGCGAAGCGTTCGCCTTCTCACGCGCCTTCACGCCCTGCTCGTGCTCGGCGGAACGCTTATTCGCGCTCGTGCCGCTACGTCGCGCCGCACCGGGCGCATCCTCACGCGCCGTGTATTCGGGGCTCTGCTTCACCCACGAATCGACCAGCGCCGCATCCAGATTCATCTGCCTGGCCACGCGGGTGATCGCGTCGCGCAGGTGCATGTTTTCGGCGCCGACAAGGGTGCGGACCGCGCCAACAACCATCGCAATGTACTGCGGAGGGTAAGCCATGATGACTCCTAATCGAGCCGGCTGCCGCGCTAGACGGCGGGGGTGAAGCCAGCCTCTACGATAGCGTCTGCAACAGCCTGGGTGTTGAGGGTGCCCTCGTGCTCAATGGTCACGGTGGAGACGCCGTCCTTGACGACGTCCACGGTCACGCCGGTCACGCCGGGAACTTCGCTGACCTCTTCGCTGACGCTCATAGCGCAGTGGTTGCAGGTCAGGCCGGTTGCCTTAACGGTGGTGGTGCTCATGATGATTTCCTTTCGGTAATGGGTTGAAAACTTGGGGCCGCCCGGTGTTTAGGGGCAGCGTGTTTAGCTGCGCATGAGGCGGGAGATTGCGGCGGTTGCCTCTTTGACCTTGGCCTCTGCGATGGTCGGGTCGCCGGTGCGTTCGGATTCGATGGCGGCGCCGGTCACGCAGTGGCCGATGTGCTCTTCGAGCAGGTTCAGGGAGACGGCGTGGAGCGCCTTGGAGACCGCGGCAACCTGGGTGAGGATGTCGATGCAGTACTTGTCTTCATCGACCATGCGGGCGATGCCGCGGACCTGCCCTTCGATGCGGCGCAGGCGCTTGAGGTGCGCCTCTTTATTGGAGGCGTAACCGTGCTGGGTTTCGGGCGCCTCGCCGCTGCAGCATGCGCCGGTGTGCGCTTCGGACTGTTCCTTGGCGGGTGCGTCGGATGCGGTGCTGACCTGGTCGGATGTGCTGTGGCAGCACTGGTTGCTAGTGGTTTCCATGACTCCAGTATATACCCTAGGGGGGTATACTGCAAGGGGGTGTTACGGGTTGTTACGCGGTGAGGGTGCAGGGGCTTGTCGATAGGGGGATTCTTCGATAGGTTACGGCCCTTTCGATAGGTTAGTGTCTTCACTGCGGGTTAAA
>NZ_KV807679.1:566689-584203 GCF_001812085.1 Rothia sp. HMSC065C12 | reverse complement strand
AAAAGCAGGCGGCCCCGGATGCGCCAGGTAGGAGGTAGTCAGGAGCCGGTTATGGTTTAGCTTTTTTGGTGGCGGGTTAGTGACTTCAGGCTGGGGTTTTAACTATTACCAAAGACGCTAAGTCATGACTGAAATTGCTACGTCATGACCGAATTTTTACCCGTGTGGAGGCGCTGCCTCTGCGAATTTGTGCCATGGTTTAGCGTCTTCTGCCATGGTTTTTAACTACGACCAAAGACACTAACCTATGGTCGAAATTTTAGACACATAAAAGCAGACGGCCCTGAATGTTCAAACATTCGGGGCCGTCTGCTGCGGTTATCTATATATTGGGTCAGAACTGGTTTACATATCGGGCCAGTCACGGTGTAGCGAATATTCCGTGTCCCCGTCGCCATTGTCGTTCAGATGCCAGCGCTGACCGGTACGAATATCGGCCTTGCGTAGGCGCGGGTTCGGGTTATCCTTCTTGCCCATCGTTGGGTCGTTCTTGCAGCCCCAGCGAGTGTCGTCGTAGCTGCAGTCACCCGCCACGCGGCCCACATCAACCCACCAGACACGCACCAGCAACGGATCACTGGTCGCCTGCGGAGTCACCTCCATCATCTGCCACGGGCCACCATCCACGCGGAAACGAGCCGTGTAATGCACGGTCGCGTACGCGTGGAAGTTACCGGAACGCTGGTAAGCGTAGCTGGTATCCGTTTGACGCGGACGCTCACGAGGGTAGGTGGTGACCGGTTTGCCCGCGGTGTAGTTGGTGGCAGTATCGCCGTTGCCGTACTCGATGACATAGGAGGAGGGCATGAGCTCAATTTCGACGTGTCCGGCGAGCATGTCTGCTTCGAGGCGGTAGGGTCCTCCGTCATCGACGTAGAAGTTGATCTGGTCGCCCTTGTAGACGTTGGGGTCGCCTTCTGCTCGGCCAGTGCCTGCGGGATTGTTATAGGACTGGTGCAGGGTTGGCTTGCCCGGCTCTAGGGACTCTGCAGCATGGCGAATTTCCGTCATAACTTCTTCGTAGGTCGGGCCGGTGGGGCCGGGGCTGTCGGCACTGGTGAGGGTGCGGGTATTGTTCGGGATGCAACTAGCAGAGGAAGGGCTTCGGGGACTTCCGTGATCTACAGGAATGCCAGATTCAAGCGACATATTTGTGAACTTGAATGTTCCTATTCTTCCGTCTTTGGTTGTGCATGACATAATATTGGGATTTTCGTTGGCGTAGGTAACTTTTACGCCGTTTCCCTGATTTACCGTGGAATAAGTATATTGTTGCTGAATTTCCTGGTTGGCATTATCTGCACCTGTATTTTTCTCATCGTAACCATCTTGACTGCCTCGCGAAGTAGTTGTTTCAACTTCGATTTGGCAAACTTTAGCTGATGTGTCAGAACAAGGCGCAGTAATAACGTATGCATCAACGTTAGTGGTACCGCAAAATCCTAGAATGCAAGATAGAGAAAAAATCCCACTGCATTTTATTATTTTTTTCATTATTTTAGTCTTCTACCTGTTCGTAACCGATAATTTTCCATGAAGAATCAGAATACTTAAACTCAAATTTCCAGGTGTCATTATCCTTCTGGATATTTCGGTTTCGGTGCCATTCTCCGGTAGGCTCCACAAGAGTTATATAATTCCACTCGCGATATGCCTTCCAAAAATAGGTTTCCCCATCCTCAGACCACGGATTTCCATCAGCAACATAGTTGTCAATGCCATCAATAATCCACCCGCCGCGCTTATACAAGTCCTCAAAGCTCTTATATCCCTTAAGTTCACTTTCAAAATTACTGGAAATGTATTTTCGGGATTCCGTAAAATCGCCTACTTGAATTCCGTAATTAGTCCATTTCACCCAAGCATCCATCGTCTTACGGATACCTTCAATAGACTTCTCACGATAGCCCTCTTCAGGGGCGTTAGGCTTCGGCACGTTCTGAGCAGGGCCCTTGCCGTCCGCAGGGCGGTACTCACCATCCGGTGCCTTCGAGCCGCCCGAGTAGCCTCGAACAGTAGACGGGGTTGCGCTTGCCGAAGGCGACTCAGATGCCGCCGCAGATGCCGAGGCAGTTTCACTCGGCACGACGGATGCGGTGGCTGCCGCCTCGCTATTTGCCTGCTGGCCACACGCCGCAAGCAGGGCACCAAGGCCCACAAGTGCGCCGCTGCCCAACAGGGTACGGCGATTGAAAATGGTCGAATCCATAGAAGATACGCTCCTATCGTCGGTGACAGTGTGATATATGTGCATGTCGGGCCGTTATTCACAGGTCACATTGACCACCGGAAGAAAAACAACCCTATAGTGCATCCAGCAATCGCATCAATGCGCTATAGAACACTACAATATCCACCCTACCGCATGTTTGCCGTCGTTTGCATTCTTTTGGGTACAACAGCGACTAAACATCACCATACGAACACCTCAATGCTTTATGCATCAAATAATCTGCACTTGTGGAGGTGCCGCCTCAGCAGAATTTGTGTCATGGTTTAGCGTCTTTGACCATGGTTTTTAACTACGACCAAAGACACTAGCCTATGGCACAAATCCGTAACCCATGACCGAATCTCCGGCTGCGCCAGGTAGGCGAGAGCTGGTTATGGGTTATGCCTTGCCTTTTCGTCGATAGGTTAGTGTCTTCACTGCGGGTTAAAGACCCACGGCGAAGACACTAACCTATCGAAAACCTCGGTCTAAAAAGCAGGCGGCCCCGGACGCACACATGTATCCGGGGCCGCCTGCTGCGGTTATTTATGACCTACGAGGCAATCTTCGCGATCTGGAACATGGACGCCGGCATCGGTCGGTCCAACGACCAGCGAATATGCATCGGCTTGGAGCCCTCGTGAGAAATGTATTTCACGGTGCCCAGGCACATGTAGGGTTCGGGGCCGAGCCTATTCTCCCTGTGCTGGCGGGCGAAGAGCACGATGCGTCGGCCTCGCTCCTCGTGGTGTTGGAAGAGCTGACCAAGCTGACTTTCGGGGGTTGTCGCGCTCTGCGAATCCCACGCGAACTCGTCAGTGCTGATGGCGTAGTCCTTATACATGGTGGCCGGGGAGAAGTGCTTTTCAGACTTTTCCAACGTCACCAGTAGCGCGGTGGTATTCGTCGGGTCGAAGGGCACAACACCGTTGACCACGCCGCCGGGTACCTTGAAGTTCTCCTCCTGACCACCCAGACCAGCAAACAACTCCTCGCGAGAGTAGTAGGCGTGAGTGCGCAGGGGGACGCCTTCACCCTCAAAGAGCGGCAGGGTGGAGGTGGTATCCGTACCGGCGTTGAAGTTCCAGACGCTCTCCATCTCCTGCAGCATGCCGCGGTTCTTACGCAGAGTCGCCAGGCCCTCGTCGAGGCTGAACTTCTCAGAGGAACCGTCCCACTTGGCCTTCGGCCAGATGGAGAACAGGAGCATCCATGCGTGGCGGCGCTGTTCATCGGTCATGTCCTGCTCCAGGATGTCCGCGTTCAGTAGCTCCAGGTATGCGTTAATGCGGAACGTGTCGTGCACGTGTGTGAGTGCCTTGACGCGCTTATTCGTCTCGACGGCCACGTTGTCCTGGAAGGGAACCACCAGGTCGGGGTACAGTTCACTCGCGGCCAGGAGGCTGGTCCAGGTCGTTGCGACGGGCTTAGCGACACCGGGCAGGGTCACCTTGCTGCTACGGCCGTAAATCTGCGGCAGTCCCAATCCGTAGCGGTTGATGAAGTCAATGACGGTGGGGCGAATATCGGGTTCCGTGGAGTTTCGGCGTATATCTTCCAGGTAGCTCTTTGCGGTGTCGATGAGGGCGTTCTGGTTCATGCGTAGGGACTCGCGAATCTTCTTGATGACCTGCTTCTGAGTCAGCTCGTCCAGGTGGAAGTGGCAGCCGGCCGGCAGTTCAGGGCTCTCAATGTCCTGCTCGGTCAGGGTACCCTGTCGTGCAAAGGCGCGGTACTTGCTGTGAATCATGAAGTTCTTGTTCTGGTGTCCCACGAAGTCGAGGACCGTCAGAACAGACTTCAATGGTGCACGGCGCAGACCGCGGCCCAACTGCTGCAGGAAGAGGGTGAGCGACTGGGTGGGGCGTAGCATCAGGAGGGTGTCGACGCTCGGAATATCGACGCCCTCGTTGAACAGGTCCACGGTGAAGATCGTGGTCAGCTCGTGCGCTTCGTCTGCAAGGTTTTTCATGACCTCGGCGCGGCGCTCGGCGGAATCTGTACCGACCAAGAAGTCGGCGGGAATACCCACCTCGTTGAATTTCTGCGCCATGTATTCGGCGTGCTTCACGCTCACGCAGAACCCGAGCGCCTTCATGCGCAGGGGGTTGTCGACCTTCTCGCGTAGCTCCTCCACGATGATACGCAGGCGGCGTTCAGCCTCGCCCTTGGTGTACAGGTTCTCCAGGGCGTTTTCGTCGTACCGGCCACCCCGAACGTTGATGCGGCGCAGGTCGGTGCCGTCGGCAATACCGAAGTACTGGAAGGGTACGAGGAGGTGGTCTTCGAGTGCGTCCCATAGGCGGATTGAGGTCGCCACGTAGCCGTCAAAGTACTTGTCGGCGATGTTCACCCCGTCTTCTCGCTCGGGGGTTGCGGTCAGGCCAATAAATTCGCGGGGCTCAAAATAGTTGAAAACTTTGTCCCAGCTGGCGGCCTTAATGTGGTGGCATTCGTCCATGATGATGACGTCGAAATAGTCCGGCGCGTAACTTTCGAGGGCGGCACCTGACAACGTTTGAACGGTCGCAAAAACAGCCTCATTATATTCGGGCTTTTTGCCGCCGGTCAGGAGCTCACCGAAATTACCTTTAAGCATGACGTCGCCGAAAGTGCGGCGCGCTTGGTCGAGGATTTCTTTTCGGTGCGCAATAAAAAGCAGCTTCAGCTTTTTGCCGTACTGCTCGCAGAGGCGCCTGTAATCGAGAGCCGAGAACACGGTTTTGCCTGTGCCGGTCGCGGCCACGGCGAGGTTACGGTGGCGGCCCTTAGAACGAGCGTTCTGCATCTCTTCGAGCATGCGCACCTGATGCGGGAACGGATGCACATCCAGCAGGGACGAGTCGATATCGTACTCCAGGCCTTTGCTTTTACGGCCGGTAATATCGGCCTTGGCTAGGGCGGTGTCGAGCTCCTGCTTCTCCTTGTCAGAGGCGGTGTAAGAGGTGAAATCACCGCTCTTCCAGTAGCTTTCAAACAGGCCTTCAAACTGGCGGATCAGGCCGGGCGTAATTGGGTTAGAGATGCGAACATTCCACTCCAGGCCGTCAGTGAGCGCGGCACTGGACAGGTTCGAGCTGCCCACATAGCCGGTGGACATACCCGTATTGCGGTGGAACAGCCAAGCCTTCGCGTGTAGGCGGGTGCTGTCGCCCTGGTAGCTGATTTTCACCTCGGCACCGTACTCTTCAACGAGGCGGTCGATAGCCTTGCGGTCGGTTGCGCCCATGTAGGTGGTGGTAATAATGCGGAAAGGGATACCGCGATTTTTAATAGCTTTAAGCTGCTCACTCAAACTATTAACGCCGGACATTTTAAGAAATGAGCAGAGCAAATCTACACGGTCTGCACTTTCTAATTCTTTCTGAATTTCAGTATTGAGATTCAGGTCTTTAGAAGTATTCGTCATCAGAGCAACGTCGCTCAGAGGAATATCGGGGCGCGTAGTTTTTGCGTCAGTGAGGGCGAGCTCGCGCACCTGAATTACGTTGCTGTCGTCATCGGTCAGCAACGAATCGTTCTGCTCTTCGGCATCCTGCGGCAGGAGCTCCATCATGCGGTTGATGAGTTCCACCTGGTCGGCAGGGGTTTTGAGGCTTTCGAGGGCGGGGACCAGCTGGGTGGCGAAGAACTGGGTGAGCAGTTCGGGGATGTTGTAGTCGTCCTTTTGGAGGATTTCTTCCTGCCATTGCGCGCCTTCGGGGATGGTGCGGCCCATGAGCGATGCGCTCTTGAGGTGTTCGTAGAGTCCCAGGGGGAGGGTTTCGTCAGTCGTGGTCATAGCAGCAGCCTAGCAGCCCGGGCGGTTTGCTGCTGCTTGGGTGGTCACCGGCTCACGGGGTAGGGGTGGTGGAATCCTGTAATTACAAAAATTCTCTACCCGTCTTCTCCTCGAAAAGCCACATGTGTTTCGAGAAGCCACGTAACATGTTGCTTTTCGAAACACATGTGGCTTCTCGGCGATTAAACTCGGCGCACCAAACACCCCGCCCCGCATGCAGAACACACCAGCCCAAACGCTATTGATTCGCATCACACACCGGTGTTTTTAGGTATCCTTGGGGTAACACTCAGACAGAAGCCCGCCCTCCACCTCGAAAGGGGCCGCATGAAAACCTTCTGGACCAACCTCCCCCTCACCATCCGTGCGGCAGTCATCTTCTGCTATGCCTACGCCGCGGTGCGCATCCTCAACCTCTTCGCTGAGGCAGGCACCGCACCGCTGACCCCGCGCACGCTCCTTGACGGTGCCCTCACCGCCGCGCTCGTCGTCGGCGCCCTCGCCCTGTACCTGGGTAACGCCCTGGGTGCCGCTCTACGCGCCCGGCGAGAAGGCTACGAGCCCCGCCCGGTCGGCATCATCGTCGCCTACGCGCTTTTCGTGGCGGTGTGCACCTACCTTATCTGCCGCCTCATCGCCTACACCGTGGAGGCGGGGCTCACCTGGCTCTTCCCGCCCGCCCTCGGCCCGGTTCTGACCGCCGTGGGCATGGCTGGTCTTGGCGTGATTAACTATGTGCGCCTCCGCCGCACCCGCAAGGACTAACCGGGGAATGGCACCAAAAGAAATCCCTGTAATTACAAAAAATCTCCCGCACCGGGTGGAGCACACCTCCAAGGCATGCCCCGCCCAGTGCAGGAGATTTCTATATCAACGGAACGCCGCAGCCTTCACGCTACAGCGCCGCGTGCACCTTACAGGCTCTGTGCCTGAATTGCGGTGATTGCAACGGTGTTGATGATGTCCTCAACGGTGGTACCGCGCGACAGGTCGTTCACGGGCTTACGCAGACCCTGCAGAACCGGGCCCACAGCGGCAGCACCCGAAGACTGCTGAACAGCCTTGTAGGTGTTGTTACCGGTGTTCAGGTCGGGGAAGACGAACACGGTAGCCTGACCAGCGACCTCGCTGCCGGGCAGCTTGGTCGACGCAATGGACATGTTCGAAGCAGCGTCGTACTGGATCGGGCCCTCAACCGCGAAGTCGGGGTTCGATGCGCGCACGAGCTCGGTTGCCTCACGCACAACGTCCACGTCTGCGCCAGCGCCGGAGGTGCCGGTCGAGTAGGACAGCATAGCAACCTTGGGGGTCACGCCGAACTGGCGTGCAGTCTCCGCGGATGCCTTCGCGATGTCGGCCAGCTGCTCTGCGTTGGGGTTCGGGTTCACTGCGCAGTCGCCGTAGACCAGAACGCGGTCTTCCATCAGCATCAGGAAGACGGAGGAGACGATCTTGGTGCCGGGGCGGGTCTTGATGAACTCGAGCGAGGGGCGGATGGTGTTCGCGGTGGTGTTCACAGCACCGGAAACCATGCCGTCGGCGATGCCCTTGTAGACGAGCATGGTGCCGAAGTACGAGGGGTCGGTCATGCGCTCGCGAGCAGCCTCAATGGTGACGCCCTTGTGTGCACGCAGCTCAGCGTAGGTTGCTGCGAAGTCTTCGGTGTACTCGTTGTTTTCGATGTCGATGATGCGAACGGTGCTGGGCAGTTCGATACCTTCGGCCTGGCAGATCTCTGCGATCTTGGCGGGGTTGCCGAGCAGGATCAGGTCGCAGAAGTCGCGGCGTGCAATGATTTCGGATGCACGCAGGATTCGCACGTCGTAACCCTCGGGCAGGACCACGGAGCGGCGGTTTGCGCGTGCGGTCTCGATGAGGTTGTGCAGGAAGCGCAGCGGGGTCATGGATGCGGGGCGCTCAATTTCGAGGCGTGCGAGCAGTTCGTCCTTGTTGACGTGCTCGTCCCAGCCGCCCATTGCTGCTGCGAGCTTGCGCTGGTGGCCGCTTTCGAGGGTGCCGCGGACGCGGGAGACTGCGCGTGCAGACTTGAAGGTGTCCTTGGTGGTGGACAGCACGGGGAACGGTGCGTTGTCGATGAGGGAGCCGACTGCGGTGTTCTTGCCGGGCAGTGCGTCCAGGCCGCCGGTGAGCAGCACGCCGGAGGGTGCGGGGAAGGTCGGTGCCAGTGCGGATGCGAGGGTTGCTGCAACGATGTCTGCACGGTCGCCGGGGACGATGACGAAGTCGCCGTCAACGAACTGGTTGAGGAAGTTGGAGACGTTCATTGCTGCGACCTTGATGCCGTGGATGTCGCGGCCGAGGTCTTCCGCCTTGATGCCTTCGGTGTCGAGCTTGAGGGCTTCGGCAACTTCACCGACGGTGGGTGCGTTCAGTTCGGGGATTTCGGGCAGCACGTAGACGGGCAGGTTTGCGTCGCCGCGCTTGACGGAGTTTTCGATCTCGTCGCGCAGTTCGGGTTCTGCGCGGCCGACGATGATTGCGAGCAGGTCTGCCTTGGAGGCGAGCAGCTCGGTGCGTGCCACGTCAACGGCGGTGACTGCTTCCTCGACGGTTGCTTCCTGTGCGCCGACGATAGCGACGACGGGCAGGCCCAGGTCGCGTGCAATCTGGACGTTCAGGTCGAATTCGACTGCGAGCGCGTTGGCGGGCAGGTAGACGCCGTCGACGATTACGACGTCGCTGTTTGCGGCGACCTTTTCGTAGGCGGAGACTGCGCGTGCGGAGATTTCTTCGGTGTCGCCGTCTGCGATGAGTGCGAGTGCGTCGGTCATGGAGACTGCGCCGCCGACCTGCTCTTCGGTCAGGCCGAAGTGTTCACGGATGAGGCGTGCCATGGGGTCGTCGGAGATGGTTGCGCCGTCGAAGACGGGGCGGAAGAAGCCGACGCGGTCTGCGCGCTTGATGAGGGAGTCTGCTAGACCCAGGGCTACGAGGGACTTGCCCGAGTTCTGGGACATAGCGGAGAGGTAAAGACCGGTGGTCATTGTTTTACTGTCCTTCTATGCGATGTTCGGCGCTGGGTCCCGCGGTTGCGCAGGGGTGTATGTGCTCCTGTGCGCGGGTGCGTCGAGCTTATAGGTCTCTTCTATCTTAAGGCGTTGTGGGGGTGGCGCCTAACAGGGTGTGCGGTGCGCTGCGTCATGTGGGCGGGCTGTTTCCCTGTTGTGGTGTGCCGTTTAGGGGTTGAGGATGCGCGTGTATCGGACGCTGCGTCCGGGTTCCCAGGAGCCGCGTGCTTGGAAGTACACGCCTTCGTTGCGGTAGCCGAGCCGCTCGTAGAAGGAGAGCGCTCGTTCGTTTTCAGCCATGACCCACAGGTAGGAGTTTTCGTCCGGGTAGATGACGGATTCGTAGAGTGCCTGACCGAGGCCGGTGCCGTGCGTGTGGTTGAGGGTGTACAGGTGTACGAGTTTGCGGGTGCCTGTGGGCAGTTCGGGGAGGTTGTCGGCACGTTCGAGTTCCCAGGAGGAGGGCTCACACAGGGAGAGCGCCAGGCCGACCGGCTTATCCCAGTCGATGCGTGCGCCGATGGAGCAGGAGAGCCCGCCGTCGGGGGTCCAGCCGGGCACCTCATAGGCGAAGAAGCCGCGCACGGTGGGGGAAGAGAGGTGGCGGTGGAAGTCTTCGAGGTATTCGTTGCGTTCGGCGCGGTGGCGGGCGGTGAAGCTTTCCCCGAGCGTGTCGAAGTAGATCGGGTCGTAGGTTTGCTCCATGCAGTCCAGCTGCAGGTTGACGTATTTTTCGGCGTCGGTCGGTTCAATTGGTGCGAGCGCGTAGCGGCCCTGACATACAAATCCCATGGGTTCTAGTCTACTCAGCTGGCCCCTGTGGAGGCGGGCTCCCGCGGGTGCGTACGCTAGGGGCGTGCGGGCTGTCGGCTAGGCTAGTGGGTATGGCGAAAAAGAGCAGGGCACCCAAGAAGTCCCAAAAGGCGCAGAAAGCCCAGAAGCAGCAGAAGAACCGCATCGACGATACTGAGAACACCCCCGTGCAGGGTGCCGCCGCTGGCGTGTACCCGATTTCTACGGGTGAGGCGGAGCTGGTCCCTGACGGCTACCACGCTGACGGCTGGCTGCTGCTCATTAATGGTGTGCAGTCTTCCCACGTGATTGTGGGTGAGCCCCGCCAGCTGGATTTTGAGTACATGCGCTGGATTGCGGCGGTCGTCTCCTCGCACGTGGAGGAGCACCTGGACGCCGCGAAGCTGCGCATCACCCACCTGGGTGGCGGCGCGTGCTCGATGGCGCGCTATTTCGCTGACCTGTACCCGACCAGCCGCAACACCGTCGTTGAGCTGGATGCCAAGCTCGCCGAGTATGTGCGCGCCTGGTTCGACATCCCCAAGGCGCCGCGCGTGAAGATTCGCGTGGGTGAGGCGGGTGCCGTCACCGCGACCTTCGCGCCCGCATCCCGTGACGTGCTGATCCGTGACGTATTCGCCGGGGACACCACGCCCGAGGCGCTTACCACCGTCGAGTTCACCCGCACCGTCGCCGAGTCGCTGGCACCCGGCGGCCTGTACATCCTGAACTGTGGCGATGGGCCGGCGCTGACCGGTACCCGCGCTGAGGCGTCCGCCCTGCTTGAGGTGTTCGAGTACGTGTGCATTGTGGCGGATTCCGCCATGCTGAAGGGTCGCCGCCGCGGCAACGTCATTATTGCCGGCTCACACGCGCCCCTGCCCGAGGCTGGCTCCGTGCAGGCTGCCGCGATCGCCCGTGAGCTCATGGGTGGAGGCGTACCCGCCCAGTACTGGGACACCGCGCGGGTGCGCCAGTTCGTGAGGTAGCGGCTCCGGGTTTTTGGTGATGACCTAAGTTTTTCGGTAATGACTTAAATTTTTCGACCATAGGTTAGCGACTTTGGTAGGGGTTTTTAACTACCGCCAAAGACCGTAACCTATCACCGAATTCGGCGCCCCCTCCACAGCAGACGCTACTATAGTGGCATGCGATACACCTACCTTGGCCCCTCCGGCACCTTCACCGAATCCGCCCTGCTGAGCGTCCCCGGCGCATCCGACGCCGAACGGATCCCCGCCACCAGCGTGCCCGACGCGCTCGCACGCCTGAACGCGGGCGAGGCGGACGCCGCCATGGTGCCCATCGAAAACTCCGTGGAGGGCGGCGTGAGCGCCACTCTGGATGCTATCGCAGCCAGCGAGGGTGTACGCATCATCCGCGAGGTGCTCGTACCGATCCGCTTCGTGCTGGTCGCCGCGAAGCCCATCAGCATCGAAGACGTCAAGACCATCTCCACCCACTCGCACGCCTGGGCGCAGGTGCGCGGCTGGACGCAGGAGAACGTACCCACCGCCGCCTACCTGCCCGGATCCTCCACCGCCGCGGCGGCTGTCGGCCTGCTCGAAGAGGGCTGCACCTACGATGCGGCAATCTGCTCCCCGGCGCTGCTGAACTACCACCCAGAACTGCACGTGTTGCAGGACAACATCGGCGACAACAAGAACGCCGTGACCCGCTTCGTGCTGCTCTCCCGCACCGCCGACATCCCCGAACCGACCGGCTCCGACAAGACCACCCTGACCGTGCCGCTACCCACCAACCGCGCCGGCGCCCTGCTCGAACTGCTCGAACAGTTCTCCGTGCGCGGCGTGAACCTCTCCCGCATCGAATCGCGCCCCACCGGCGAAGGCATGGGCTCCTACTCGTTCAGCATCGACGCCGACGGCCACATCTACGAGGCACGCATGCGCGACGCTCTGCGCGGCCTGCACCGTGTCTCCCCGACGCTGAAATTCCTCGGCTCCTACCCGCGCGCCGACCACGAAAACACCGAAGTCGACAACATCCACTCCGACGGCTCCTTCGACGCCGCACACGAATGGGTCGAGTCGCTCTTCCCGAACGGCCGCCCCGTACAGCTGCAGCGCCGCTAGATACCCCCCCCGCACCTACCCGCGCCCCACCAGCGCAAACCCCGCCCACAACCCACCGCAAGATTAGGTAGGATAAAACAGTGATTGATATTAACCTCCTCCGCGAAAACCCCGACGTCTTCCGCGCCTCCCAGCGAGCACGCGGCAAGGACGAAACCCACGTCGACCGCATCCTCGAAGCCGACACCGCACGCCGCGCACTCATCGGCGAATACGAGACCCTGCGCGCCGAACAGAACGCCTTCGGCAAGACCGTCGCAAAGGCACCCAAGGAAGAAAAGCCCGCCCTCGTCGCACAGGCCAAGGAACTGGCAGCCCGCGTCAACGAAGCAAAGGCAGCCTCCGAAGCGAAAACCGCCGAATACGAGGAACTGATCAGCAGCATCGAAAACCTCATCATCGACGGCGTACCCGTCGGCGGCGAAGACGACTACGTAGTCGTCAAGGAAGTTGGCACCCCCCGCGACTTCACCACCGAAGGCTTCGAACCGCGCGACCACCTCGAAATCGGCGAACTCGTCGACGGCATCGACATGGCACGCGGCGCAAAGGTCTCCGGCGCACGCTTCTACTTCCTCAAGGGCCAGGTAGCACGCTTGGAGCAGGCACTCATGTGGATGGCGCTCGACCTCGCAACCGAGCACGGCTTCACCATGATGACCACCCCCACCCTGGTACGCCCCGAAATCATGAACGGCACCGGCTTCAACGTCAAGCACGACGACGAAATCTACCGCCTCGAACGCGACGACCTGTACCTGGTCGGCACCTCCGAGGTGGCGCTCGCCGGCTACCACACCGACGAAATTCTCGACTTCGAGAAGGGCGCGAAGAAGTACCTGGGCTGGTCCTCCTGCTACCGCCGCGAGGCAGGCTCCGCAGGTAAGGACACCCGCGGCATCATTCGCGTGCACCAGTTCAACAAGGCTGAAATGTTCGTGTACTGCCCCGTCGAGCAGGCAGAAGAGATGCACGAGAAGCTGCTGTCCCTCGAAGAGGAAATGCTGCAGCGCTGCGGCCTCGCATACCGTGTGATTGACACCGCCGCAGGCGACCTGGGCACCTCCGCAGCCCGCAAGTTCGACTGCGAGGCGTGGGTCCCCACCCAGGGCACCTACCGCGAGCTGACCTCCACCTCGAACTGCACCACCTACCAGGCGCGCCGCCTGAACATCCGCGAGCGCACCCCGGATACCGTGGATGAGGCAGGCAACGTGCGTAAGGGCCGCACCCGCTCCGTAGCGACCCTGAACGGCACCCTGGCGACGACCCGCTGGGTGGTTGCCATCCTGGAGACTCACCAGCAGGCAGATGGCTCCGTCCGTATTCCTGAGGCACTGCGCCCCTACATGGGTGGCGCCGAGGTTATCCCGGCTATCGCTGAATAAGGGATACCCCGCCCGCTGAGTAATCTCACAACCAGCTGAAAAACCCGCTCACCGCGTAAACGGTGGGCGGGTTTTCGCGTATCCCGGTAGTCTAAGAACTATGCCTCTTTACCGTAAACTCCTTGGTGTTTCTGCGGCGGCGGCTCTGACCGCCTCCGTCACTCGTGCCCGCCGTGAAGCGCGCCGACGCGCTATCGAACTGGGCGCGCCCTTCGGCGTCCTGCCGACCCTGCCCACCGGTGAAGCGCAGCGCGTGGGCGTGGTGTACAACCCGAGTAAGCCCGGAGTTGCGGCGGCTATTGAGATTCTGGAACGTACCCTCGCGGCGAACGGCCACCCGCAGGCGCTGGTGCGCACCACCCGCGTGGACGAGCCCGGTTCTAAGGCGGCCCGCGAGCTGATCGCTGAGGGTGTTGACCTGCTGATTGCTGCCGGTGGTGACGGTACGGTGCGTGCTGTGGCGGCGGCGCTGGCGCATCATGAGGGGCGCAAGCCGCGCCTGGGTATTCTGCCGATGGGTACCGGTAACCTGCTGGCGCGTAACCTGTACATTCCGGTGAGTGACGTGGCGGCGTGCGTGAATATTGCGCTCAACGGTGCAGGTCAGGCCGTTGATGCGATTGAGATGACGACGACGAGCGCCCCCGGCGAAGAAACCGAACACACGTTCTTTGTGATGAGTGGTGCCGGGTTTGATGCGCTCGTCATGAATGATACGAACGAGGAGATTAAGGCGAAGTTCGGCTGGGTTGCGTACGTGCAGTCCGGCATGAAGCACATGCTGGGTAGGTCGCACCCGGTGCGTATTAGCGTGGACGGTGGGGAGCCTCGTACTCTGCCGATGCGGTCGGTGCTGATCGCGAATTGTGGCCGCCTGCAGGGTGGTATTCGCCTGGCGGATATGACGGATGTGAATGACGGTAATCTTGAGGTGATTGTGGCGTCGCCGCGTGACCTGGTGGAGTGGGGTCTGCTGATGGCGAAGGTTACGCGCCGCACGATTTTGGGTTCGCCGCGCATTGAGCTGCCCGTGATTCGCCACCTGGTGGGGTCTGAGGTGGTGTTGGAGTTCCCGGATGGTGCTCAGCCGGTTGAGGTGGATGGTGACCCGGCACCGTCGGCGTACCGCATTAGTGCGCGCGTGCTACCTGCCGCCGTGGAGGTGGCGGTCCACCCCGAGGTGCTCTAGTGGGTGTAGCGAAGGTGCTGGGGGAGAGGCTGGCACCACCCCGAATCACCTATATGTGACCTGGATTATGAAAAAAATCGCGGATTTTTTCACTATTTCCTGAAAATCAGGGGGATAGTGAAAAAATCGGCGATTTTTTACACTATTTTTCTCGCTGCCCACCCCGGTGTAGTCCTCGTTTCTAAACGTTGCACCCCAACAAAAATCCCATGTATCGGTTCTGTGGCTGTGGGGGAATTTATTTTCAGAATATTCTTGGGTAGCCCAAAATACCCCCTTATCTTGTCAGGGGTATCCCATATGATTGTGGGTATGAGAGATGTCCACACTGGTTATCTCAATAGCTTGTAGGAGAGGAGGAAAGGCCATGGCTAAGAAAATCAGCACCGACGCTGACACTACGCTCCGCGCCTATAAATTCCGCCTCGATCCCACCCAGGCACAGGCGTCCGCCCTAGCACAATGCGCAGGCGCAGCACGCTACGCCTACAACCTCCTCACTGCCCACAATCTCGATGTCTCCCGCGCCCGAGCAGACTACTGGCACACCCGCATTGACGCAGGCGCCGACGAGACCACCGTTAAGGCTGAGCTCAAGGCATTAGCCAAAAGCGATGCAGCGTATAAGTCTATTGGTTATGCGGCATACGGAACCCAGCACCTGACCCCTGAAATTAATCGCCACCGCGCTGCAAGTAAGGCGATTGAGTCTGGTGCCGACCCTGCAATCGTATGGCCCGAGACTGAGCGATCCTCCGAGCCGTGGATGCACACCATCCCCCGCCGAGTCCTCGTCTCTGGGCTGCAATCTGCCGATAAGGCATGGAAGAATTTCTTTGATTCCCGTACCGGTGTTCGTGCTGGCCGACTTGTCGGCACGCCCCGCTTCAAGCGCAAGGGTGTTAGCCGCGATTCTTTCACTATCCCTGCACCGGAGACTATCGGTGCCTACGGCACCGCATACCTACGCGGAGAGCCTGAATACGCACGCCGTAAAGCGCAGCTGAAGCGCTGCGGCATCAAGACCACCCCGACCATCGAGGACTACCGCCACGTGCGCCTCTCGCACCTGGGTGTTATCCGCACTCATGACACTACTCGTCACCTCGTCAAGGCGGTGCGTGCTGGCGCTCAGGTTCGCTCTTACACTGTCTCTCGTGCCGCCAACCGGTGGTATGTCTCTATCCTCGTCGAGCTCACCCGCCCGTCTGCGAGCCCTACCCGTGCTCAGCGTTCCGCTGGTGCTGTTGGTGTAGACCTGGGCGTGCGCTACCTCGCCGCGCTCTCTGACGAGCAGGCCCCGCAGCGCTTCGCGCAGTACCCCTCCTTGGAGTTCACTGGTGACGGTGCGCCTACCTTGGCTAACCCCCGCTGGGCACGTGCCGCTGAGAAGCGCCTGGTACGCCTGCAACGTGCCCTCTCGCGTGCCCAGAAGGGCTCTAACCGTCGTGCCCGTATTGTGCAGCAGATTGCACGGCACCACCACCTAGTAGCCTTGCGCCGTGAATCGGGGTTGCATCAGGTCTCTAAGCGCCTGAGCACCGGGTACACCCTCATCGGGCTTGAAGACTTGGCTGTAGCGGGTATGACCGCCTCAGCTGCCGGTACCATCGAGGCACCGGGCAAGAACGTGCGCCAGAAGGCTGGGCTTAATCGGTCCATTCTGGATGCCGCTTTTAGTACGCTGCGCCGTCAGCTGGAATACAAGGCCAGCTGGTACGGCTCACAGGTACAGATTATTGACCGCTTCTTTGCATCCTCTCAGATGTGTAGCGCCTGCGGAGCACGAGCGAAAACCAAGCTCGACCTTCGCGTGCGTGTCTTTGAGTGCGCGGCCTGTGGTGTGCGGATTGATCGTGACGTGAATGCGGCACGTAATATCCGTGCGGAGGCTGTGCGGATGTATGAGGCGCAACTCGCCCCCGGCACGGGGGAGAGTCTAAACGGACGCGGAGTCACTGACTCTGATGCTGCCGGTTCGGTGGTGCTGGGGGATGTGGCGTTGGATGCGTCAAGGCCGGCCGCTTCTGGCGGCGGGTCACCGTAGACGAGTAATCGTCTACTCATCCCTTTTATATATGTATACGTGTGGAAACTGAATATTTTTTGGTCTTTGCTTGGGTATCGTGCCTTGTCAGCTAGTGTTTTCCCCGTATGCGCGGGGATGAGCCCACATCACTATTCGACCCCCTACTAGACCTCATGTTTTCCCCGTATGCGCGGGGATGAGCCCCGAAAAGGAAAAGACATCATGAGCACCACTTAGTTTTCCCCGTATGCGCGGGGATGAGCCCTAGCAACGAGCTATCTTACGCTTGCGGTGGAGGTTTTCCCCGTATGCGCGGGGATGAGCCCGGTTGCGTTGAACTGCTTGGTGAGGAATCAAGGTTTTCCCCGTATGCGCGGGGATGAGCCCCATTGCCCGGTCACTTCCTGCTCAAAAGATTCGTTTTCCCCGTATGCGCGGGGATGAGCCACCAAATAGCCGTAGCAGCCCGGCTCATCTTCAAGTTTTCCCCGTATGCGCGGGGATGAGCCCCCGCTCTGTGTGCGTGCCGAAATCGGAGCAGGGTTTTCCCCGTATGCGCGGGGATGAGCCCCGCCGTGCACGCCTCACAGGTGGAAATCGCAAAGTTTTCCCCGTATGCGCGGGGATGAGCCCGCTCAGACCCCCCCCAACCAGCGGGGGACGGCGTTTTCCCCGTATGCGCGGGGATGAGCCCTGCTCCACCAGGCCAGGCTGTGCGAGAATCGAGTTTTCCCCGTATGCGCGGGGATGAGCCCTTGTCACCACTCTGACCAAACATGACAATTAGGTTTTCCCCGTATGCGCGGGGATGAGCCCACCGTGGTATCAATGGTGATAGTTTCGCCCGGGTTTTCCCCGTATGCGCGGGGATGAGCCCCGGCGCGCCGGTCACAGCCCACACGCCGCCCCGTTTTCCCCGTATGCGCGGGGATGAGCCCGCGAAGGTTGCGAAAGCCAAGAAGAAGGCCGCGTTTTCCCCGTATGCGCGGGGATGAGCC
>NZ_KV807679.1:565890-566589 GCF_001812085.1 Rothia sp. HMSC065C12 | reverse complement strand
GTTTTCCCCGTATGCGCGGGGATGAGCCCCATAGACATTACCAATGGTAATACCGCTATTGGTTTTCCCCGTATGCGCGGGGATGAGCCCGACTACCGCCAGACCCGCGCAAAACGGAATCAGTTTTCCCCGTATGCGCGGGGATGAGCCCCAAAGCATTAGACCCACCACCCACGACCTTCGGTTTTCCCCGTATGCGCGGGGATGAGCCCGCCACAAGCTGCTTGTCAGTAGGCTCTACACCGTTTTCCCCGTATGCGCGGGGATGAGCCCACTAACCACCCTTTAGGAGTCACCATGCGGCAGTTTTCCCCGTATGCGCGGGGATGAGCCCATTGCCCCTTCTTGCTACGCTGGCCGCTCTTTGTTTTCCCCGTATGCGCGGGGATGAGCCCTGAGGGCTCTGCCAGTTGAGCTACATCCCCGCGTTTTCCCCGTATGCGCGGGGATGAGCCCTGCTCAGAGCTGGCGAGCGCGGCTATGAATCCGTTTTCCCCGTATGCGCGGGGATGAGCCCAATTGCTGATTCAGGCGCCCAGACGATAGACCGTTTTCCCCGTATGCGCGGGGATGAGCCTGTTCTGGGGTCGAGGAGGCTGTTCTATTGGGTGTTTTCCCCGTATGCGCGGGGATGAGCCCTGTATTCGGTGCCTCGACCGTCACGGTTCCGGGTTTTCCCCGTATGCGCGGGGATGAGCC
>NZ_KV807679.1:398963-565790 GCF_001812085.1 Rothia sp. HMSC065C12 | reverse complement strand
GCGTTTTCCCCGTATGCGCGGGGATGAGCCCTACGCCCTCTGCACCTATCGGAAAGTGCCCTGGTTTTCCCCGTATGCGCGGGGATGAGCCGCCGGGCGCGTACCTCGTCTTCATGCTCTTTAAGTTTTCCCCGTATGCGCGGGGATGAGCCAGCGTGTCAGGTGCCTTGCCATTCGGCAGTAGGCGTTTTCCCCGTATGCGCGGGGATGAGCCCCGAAATTGGGTGCTAAGGGCAGGGAGTTCGACGTTTTCCCCGTATGCGCGGGGATGAGCCCAACTCAGAATAAAACCCTGATTGACTCGGTGCGTTTTCCCCGTATGCGCGGGGATGAGCCCAGGCGCGCGCCTTCGCTGAGCGTGAGGCTCAGGTTTTCCCCGTATGCGCGGGGATGAGCCCATTTCACGCAGCTGGTCCCAGCTCACCGGCCCGTTTTCCCCGCATGCGCGGGGATAAATAGAGAGGTACCGGGCTGTGTACTTGCAGAAGTAGCTGGCGTGCGCCTAACCATTCATCCTCCGGTAGCTTTTGGCACCTCACCAATCCCGCGCCTCCTGCCCCTCGATGTCACCCCTAGTAAAAACCCCCGTTAAAAACACAGCCGGGGCCGTCTCGCACGCAGGCTCGAAAAGTGCGAGAATGGAGCAGAAAAGAAAACTACGAAAGAAGATACTTTCATGCTTATTCTCGTTGTGAACGCCGGTTCTTCCTCCCTGAAGTACCAGGTGCGTGACACCTCCCTGCCCGAGGCAGAGCAGATGCTGACCTCCGGCCTCGTCGAAAACATCGGCACCGACGTGCCCAACCACGAAGTCGCATTCGACATCATGTCTGAGAAGCTTGAGCCCGTCCTGGCAGGCCGTGAGCTGCAGGCAGTCGGCCACCGCGTGGTGCAGGGTGCAGAGAAGTTCACCCACCCCGCCCTGCTCACCGAGGAAGTTGTCCAGCAGATCGACGACCTCTCCCCGCTGGCACCGCTGCACAACCCCGCACACGCTCAGGGCATGCGCGCAGCAATGCACAAGTGGCCCTCCCTGCCGCAGGTTGCTATCTTCGACACCGCGTTCCACTCCACCATGCCTGAAGAAGCATGGCGCTACGCGATCCCCTACGACCTGGCTAACAAGTACAGCATCCGCCGCTACGGCTTCCACGGCACCAGCCACGAGTACGTCTCCCACGTTGCAGCTGACATGCTCGGCATTGCACGCGACGAGTTCAACGGCATCGTTGCTCACCTCGGTAACGGCGCGTCCGTAACCGCTGTGAAGGGCGGCAAGTCCGTCGACACCTCCATGGGCTACACCCCGCTGGCTGGCCTGATCATGGGTACCCGCTCCGGCGACATCGACCCCTCGGCACTGACCACCATCCTGATTCGTGAGGGCATTGACGGTGCACGCCTGGACACCATCCTGAACAAGGAGTCCGGTCTGCTCGCACTGGCTGGCTCCAACGACATGCGTAAGGTCGTTGAGGCCGCACAGTCCGGCGACGAGCGTGCACAGCTCGCACTGGACATGACCTCCTACCGCCTGATGAAGTACATTGGCGGCTACAACCTGGTTGTTGGCGGCGCGCAGGCACTGATCTTCACCGCTGGTATCGGTGAGAACTCCGGCGACTTCCGCAAGCTGGTCCTGGACCGCCTCGGCGCTCTCGGTATCAAGTACAACGAGGAAGAGAACGCTAAGCGTTCCCCCGAGCCGCGCGTGATTTCCACCGAGGATTCCGCTATCAAGGTGCTGGTCATCCCCACCAACGAGGAGAAGGCTATCGCTGAGGCTACCGAGGAACTCGTCAAGAGCCTCTAAGCCCCACGCACCCCGCCGTATAGGCGGTTGAATATAGGCAGTCCGCTGCAGTTCCCGTTCCGTACGGGTGTTGCAGCGGACTTGTTTTTGAACATCCGTTAGAGTAAATGCATATGATTCAACTCACTTTACAATGCAACATTACGCCAATGTAGTACGTATTACATATGTGTCATTCATCACATTGGAAACAAGAATGAAAGTTGATTAAAAATGTGGGCTTGGGTGTTGCATAAAGTGTAAATTTTTTGCTTGCTTGGGAAAGTTATGCAGGGGGGGGGTTGAGTGCATTGATTCGCAACATTCCAACATTGATGGAAGTTGAGGTTGAAGGTGAAAAAAGATTGATAATCCTAGATTAATTCTGTTAGGAATTTTTTATCGATCCAAGTTGTTGCACAATATGAAACAATAAATACAAATTTTTGTGATTCCATATAAAGCGTGTTCATATAACGAGTGTTCATCGAAAAGAACTGAAGCGGACTTATAGCCGCAAAAGAATTCTGAGAGCACACTCTGAACTGTACGTTAAACACATACTGCGATAACTTTTATATCTGTATATTTTATGCAGAAATAAAGTGGATCAATGTGCAAAACTCATTCCAATTGAGAGAGACTTGGTAATGGATATTCACTCGACTAAGAGCCACTCCGAACAAAGTGGAAAGCTGATGGGCCGTCGTACCCTGGTCAAGGGTGCAGCATGGGCAACGCCCGTTGTGGCAGCAACCGCCGTAGTGCCCGCCTACGCCGCATCCAAGAACCCTTGCGAATACGGCACCATCGTATCCGTGCCCTGGGGTGAACGTGCCAACCGTCGCCGCTACAAGGGTACCGTGAATGAAGAATACGAATGGGCAGTAATGCCCACCTCCAACTGCAGCCCCCAGCCGCAGACCTACTTCATCGACAACACCACCCCCGAAAATAAGCTTGCTTACCCCTGGGGTCGTTACGAGGGTGTGAGCGACTTCCCGCCGATTTACCCCCCGAACGGCAAGGACACCCCTGACTACACCTCCAAGGACGGCGTTGGTGGCGTTGGTGGCGGCGTTATCATCAACGTTCGTGTTGAGAACGTTGCAGGTGACGTCTCCTATGCACCGACCCCCACCGGTGCGGACCGTTTCGCATTCGGTGAGTCTGACGCAAACCGCAAGAACAACATGTACTACGCCGAAGGCTACAAGGGCAAGGGCGCAAACCCCCCGGTTGTTCGCCTCAACGACAACTACAAGGGCAGCCGCTCTACCTACATCGCTCACGGTAAGTACAACTACCTGCACTTCCCGGATGGTCCCCGTCCTCCCAAGGAAAACAGCCCCCTGTGGACTTACGCATACGGTAAGCACTACACGACTGCTGAAGGCCGCGACGGCTGGTCCTGGGACATTCAGGTGATGGCTAACATTACCCACCCCAATGCTGGTCAAGACGTTGTGTCGTACATGACCTACCTGCGTAAGCACACCTACGGTGACCCCGCGCATCAGTCGGCAAAGGTCATTCCGGTGCAGTACCGCGTTATTGTGACTTCCCCCTGGGGTACTGTCACTTATCTTTCGGCAGCTGTTTAATATCAGCTTCCATTAGGTCTGAATGGAGTAGTGACCCATTCGACCTACTTCAATCTTGGATTGAGATTTATATATTGTGATGTTTATTTGAGTATAAAGTTGATGGATTTTTAGTGTATTAGGGAGTGGTGTCCCTAATAAGTAGACGCTATTCTTCTGTCAACTTTTGGAGGGGCCGGGCCGCACCACGTGTGCGGAACCGGCCCCTCTGCATGCATCAATAGGGAGAAAAGCTAAGCATTGTATCTCTTGGCGGGCTATTGCAGGGAAGATGAGAAGTGGTGAGCGTTCCGTGAGAAAAAGCGCATTCACATTCACTAGTAAGTGCCCAAAAACGATAGAGTGGAATCAGATAACACTCGATACGAAGCGGACGAGACATGACTCAACCTCCTGAAAACCACCAGCAGCCCGGCGGGCAGTTCAACGCCCAGCCCGGCCAGCAGGCATTCCGTGCCCCCGGTGAGCCCCTCCCGCAGGACCTCTCCGCCGGCTGGCTCCCCGAAGACGAGCGCCAGAAGCCGGTCAGCCCCCTGCCCCAGCCGAAGCTCTTCGCCTACCAGTCGATGCTGCCGCCGAAGGTGCTGCACGCGCTGCGTCACCCCTCCGAAATTCCGTGGCTGGTCGCCGCCTACGCCGTCACCGCGGTCGGCTACATTGTGCTGTTCATGGCGCTGGCTGACCTGTTCAGCTCGATGATGCGTTACGTCTTCAGCTCAACCGGTGAAGGCTCGGTTCGCGTACCTTCCGGTAGCACCTCCGCAAGCCTGGAAGACCTGATTTTCCAGACGGTTGGTCTGCTCATCCTGGGCCCGATTGCCATCTTCATTGTTCGTGCAATCTACTACGCGCAGCAGCGTGTTCGCGGTGTGCGCATCACCCCGACCCAGTTCCCTGAGGCGTACCAGATGCTCGCCGAAGCAGCGGAGGCGGCAGGCCTGCGCCGCGTGCCGGATGCCTACGTTGTTCTCGGTAACGGCACCATGAACGCTTTCGCGGCAGGTCACGGCTTCCGCCGCTACATCTGCCTGTACTCTGACCTGTTCGAGATCGGTGGTAAGTCCCGTGACCCGCAGGCGTTGCGCTTCATTATTGGCCACGAGGTTGGCCACATCGCCGCAGGTCACGTCGGTTACTTCCGTCTGATTTTCACTACGCTGTTCAACCAGATTCCGGTGCTGTCGAGTGCACTGTCCCGCTCGCAGGAGTACACCGCCGACAACTTCGGCTACCGCTTCTGCCCCGAGGGTGCTGAGGGTGCTGTCAAGGTGCTTGCGGCAGGTAAGTACCTGAACAAGCAGGTTAACTTCGATGAGCTTGCCGACCGTGCCGTCACCGACCGCGGTCTTGCCGTCTGGTACGTGAATCTGCTGGCAAGCCACCCGATTCTCACCTGGCGTGCGCACGCGCTGCGTGACCGCACCCAGCCGGGCCGCCTGTTCTGGCGCCCGACGGAGAACCCGGTCAAGGACGCCGCACCGCGCGTTCCTGTCCTGATTCCGGCGTCTGAGCCGGTGCACATGTGGCCTGACCCGATTCAGTCCACCGAGTTCATGCGTGAACACCAGGACACCTGGGCAGACCACACCCTGGAAACCGTGGACGTGTACTCCAAGCCCGAGAACGCCCCCGCGTTCGATGCGAACTCTACGCTGTTCGCTGGCTGGCTCACCGAGCAGGCTCGTGCCTTCCACGGCCAGCGTTGGGATGCGTACGCTGCCGCCGGTGGCGTGCCGGCGCCGGGTGCTCCCGGTGGTCCGCAGATGCCCGCACCGGGTCAGCCTGCAACCAATCAGCCTGCCTACGGTCAGCAGCCCGGCTTCGGTCAGCCTCCCGCAGGCCAGAACAGTGCAACCCAGAACGGTGCAGGCCAGCCCGCACCTGAGCAGCCCTCTAATGGCCAGCCTTCCAGCGGTCAGTCTTCTAATGGTCAGTCTGCTCCCGAGCAGTACGGTTACGGCCAGTACGGTAGCGGCTCCTCTGAGGGTGGCTCGTACGGTTACGGCTTCGACGGCGATAAGAAGTAGCCAGTAGCCACCCGGGTGCGCTCTGAACGCCTCATCTGAGCCGCACAGCTCAATAACCTTCACGAACCCGTCGGGGTGCCTAGGCGCTCCGGCGGGTTCGGTTGTTAACCGCCTCCTGCACACTCCTAAGCTCTCCCTGCGTGACCCCCAGGTGAGAAGGGGCGCCCGCCACTGCATCCGCCGCATGCCGCAGGCATAGAATGGACAGCATGCTTTCATCACTTCGCTCTATCAAGCTCGACCCGCTGCTGACCATGCTCATTAGCGCGGTTATCCTCGCAATTATTGTGCCGGCGCGCGGCGACTTCGCCGACTGGTTCAGCACCGGAACGAAGTTCGCGGTCGCCCTGCTGTTCTACCTGTACGGCGCTCGCCTCTCCACCGCGGAGGCTATTCGCGGCCTGACCCACTGGCGTCTGCACCTGATGATTCTGAGCTGCACGTTCGTGCTGTTCCCCCTGGTCGGTTTGGCGCTTTCACCGCTACGTCTTGTGCTCGGTGATGGGTTGTACATGGGCATTCTGTTCTTGACCTTTGTGCCCTCGACCGTGCAGGCGTCGATTGCGTTCACCTCGATTGCCGGCGGTAACGTGGCGGCGGCGATTGTGAGCGCCTCGCTCTCTTCGATTGTGGGTGTGGTGGCGACCCCGCTGCTCGCCATGATGCTGATGAACACGGGCCATATTGAGTTCTCCGGAACGGTCTTCCTGGACATTGCCATTCAGCTGTTCCTGCCGTTTGTGCTCGGTCAGCTGACGCGCCGCTGGGTGGGGGAGTTCGCCAAGAAGCCGACCACCAAGTGGTTGGATAAGTTCTCGGTCATGATGATTGTGTATTCGGCGTTCTCTGCCTCGGTGGTGCAGGGTGTGTGGACGCGCGTGGCGTGGTGGCAGATTGTGCTGCTGGTCGTGCTCATGGCGATTATTGTGGTGTTCATGCTGTGGCTGACCGACCAGCTGGCTAAGCGCCTGGGGTTCAACCGTGCCGACCGCATTACGATTCAGTTCTGCGGTTCGAAGAAGTCGCTGGCGGCTGGCCTGCCGATGGCGATCATTATTTTTGGTGCGGGCTCGCTGGGTCTGATGATGCTGCCAATCATGATTTTCCATCAGGTTCAGTTGATGATTTGTACCTGGCTTGCGGGCCGCTATGCGCGCTTGGATGTGGTGGGTGCCGCCTCCGCGAAGGAAGTTCAGTAGGGGCTTGAACCCTATCTGCCGGGGTGCTCGGCGGGTGCTATTGGGGGCCTCTGAGCCTGTGAGATAAGCCTCTGATGAGGGGTTTTAATGGGGGACTTTGGGCCGTATCAATCGGTTTATGAAGTGATATGGCGCGCACTGCCAAAAATTCCCTGACTAGTGCATTTATGTGCAAAATGTGGTATTTGTACTGGTCAGTTGGGTTTTTGTGGGGTATGTGCACTCTATTGCATAAAAGTGACCGAGGAGACAATCAACACTATCGGGCGTTGAGCGGCGAAAAAGCCCCAAATTTGCCCTAGAATGTTTTGTCGTGGGTTAGACAGATTCGCATCCTGTATGCAAGAATTTATGACTCACATGGGAACGGTTGAGATTCACTCCCTCACACCGCCCACGAGCGTTGATGCAGCGGATTCACTCCCCGCCCGCATCCCACACCGGAAGAGACTCACTCACTCAACCGGAAGGAAGCTCAAAACCATTTATTCACTCAAACACAACTGGATACACTCAGCTTAATGACGCGCTTAGATTCTATCTATGCGCTAATCGCTGTTTGTATCCGCCAAGAAAGAGGACACTCCATGGCTACCATCATGAGCGTGAACGTATGCGATTCCAAGTACAACGCTGACCCCACCGGCGTACGAGATTCCACTAGTGCTATCCAGAAGGCTATCGATGATGTTGCTGCGCAGGGCGGCGGCTCTGTGGAGATTCCCGGCGGCATGTACCGCGTCTCCTACCCCTTCATCGAAATGAAGCACCGCGTCGAGATCTTCGGCCACGGTCAGGCAACCCGAATCGTCGCTTTCACCGACAAGAGCATCCCGTCGTCTAAGAACGGTAGCTACGAATGCACCGGCGTTTTCCACACCGGTAGCTACACCACCCCCATGAGCGGTGGCACCAACCAGAACAAGCCCATGCGTATGGGCGTGCGTGACCTGTTCATCCGCACCAACAAGTACAACCTGCCGCTGGATTCTAAGAGCAACCAGATTTTCCTGGAGAAGCACACCCAGCCCGTCGACAACGTTGCAGGCGTCATCTTCCACACCCGCATTGCGGACGCTAACCCCGGCGAGCCGGACGCAGTGCCCACCCTGTCCAACATCGAAATCTGGGACACCGCTATCGGCGTTGCAATCCTGGGCCTGGACGACCAGGGCATGAAGATTGACAAGATCCGCATCCGCCAGACCCTGCGCCAGGGCCTGCTGGTCGGCAAGCCTGTCGGCCACCCGCTGCGCCGCCGTGAGGGTGACACCCCCGGCGCGGCAGATAACAAGTTCTCCATGATTGACGTCTCTGATGCAAACATGAGCTTCGGCACCTACGCGGGTATCGAGATTTACACTTCTCAGTCCAAGTTCGAGGCGTCCACCAGCTGGTTCAACAAGCGCAACCAGGGTAAGAACGCCCTGTACGAGGTGAAGACCCGCCACGTGGGTGCAGGCTGGTTCATTCAGGGCACCCGTAACATGTTCATTGGCTGCACCGCCCAGGAGAACGCCGGTCACGGCTGGCTCGTGGAGTGGGGTAACAACCAGTTCATTGGTTGCCTGGGTGAGTCTTCGAGCTTCCAGGACGCTGTTACCGGCGCTGCTCGAGGTGACGAGGCGGCGAACTGGTACATTGGCCGTAACGCACGCGGTAGCCGTTTTGTGGCTCCTCGTTCGCACAACCCTTACAGCTGGGCGAAGGCTTCCCTGTACGGTTTCTACATTGAGAACAACATTCGCGATATGCACATTACGACTGCGTCCGCGAAGGATGACCGTATTGGTGAGAACAACATGATTGGCCGCCGTGTTCACGTGACCGGTGCTATGGGCGATAACGTGCTCATCGAGGTGGACCACATCCGCCACGCGACTTTCGCGCCGAAGCAGCTGGAGAAGCGCGGCAACGGCGTGTTCATGGGCTAACCCTCGCGGGTTAGGCTCTACGAGCTGAGGCTCGTGACCACAAAATCTTAAAACGCATACGCCTGAGGGGCGGGGAGTAATCCCCGCCCCTCAAGCGTTTAAATATTTTGTAAATTAGTAGACCCAGGTACCACCAGGGAGTTCTGTAAGGCTGTCAGGAGTAAATTTTTGGTATCGTAGCTTATCAATCTGCAAGATGACTTGGCTGCCAGGGCGCCCAGTCACACAGACCCTACGATTCTTCAGGTTGCTCTCGCTCATTCGCTCGTCAATGACTGAGCCACCAATAATTTGCAGGTCGTTCGTTCCACCCTCAATATAAAACCCATACAGTGAAGCATTGCGATCGTCTTTAGGGTTATGTGAGCGTGGAGCCACAAGCCGTAAACCCGTTGCTCCGTTCATAATGTACCAATTCGCGGCCTCCATCGGTTGTGCTTGACCTCCTACCGAAGCTCCCTGAAAGCTGGAGGACTCACCTAGACAGCCGATGAACTGGCTTTTACCGAGACGCAGAACCCAGCCGTGGCCCCCATTTTCCTGGGCGGTGCAACCAATGTACATGTTTCGTTCACCACGGTTGAGCCACCCAGCACCAGCATGAGCATTCTCAGGAGAGTAGATAGTGCTTTTAGGGAGGGTGCGGTGGTTATACCAGCTGCTGGAGAGTTCAAATTTCGTTTGGGAAGCGTACACCTCAATGCCAGCGTATACACCACCGGACTGATTTGTCCCAGAGACGTCAATCATGGAGAACTTATTGTCCGCACCATCAGCGTTCTGGTCTTTAGACTTTCGCAACGGATGACCAACAGGCTTGCCGACTAGTAAACCTTGACGGAGAGCCTTTCGGATACGGAGATCGTGCACCTTCATACCTTGGTCGTCTTTTCCGAGAATAGCTACTCCAATATCAGTACCCCAGATTTCAACGTTAGAAAGTAAAGGAACAGCATCAGGTTCATTTGAGGATTTATCTGGCATCTCAGTATGAAACAGGACTCCTACGACCTTGGGCATAAGAGGAGTCGTATGAAGCTCCTTCCAAAATGATCCATTAGGGTCTGAGAGAGACAGATTAGACGGGTTTGTACGGATAAATAAGTCTCGAACGCCCATACGCATAGGTTTGTTTTCACCCTTATTTGGGTTTGTCATAGGTACGCTATATGTTCCCGTGTGGAAAACCCCAGTTGTAAATTCAACGGTTTTCTCACCCGTGGCAATAATGCGGGTTGCCTGACCGTGCCCAAACACCTCTACACGATGCTTCAACTCAATGAAGGGGTAGGTGACACGATAAATACCACCAGGAATCTCCACTGAGCCACCGCCTCGTGCCGCTACATCATTAATAGCTTTTTGAATAGCGGCGGTGGAATCTTTAGCCCCCGTAGGGTCAGCGTCATAGTTAAGAACATTGACCGCCATAGGGCTTGTTTTCTCAGAGGCCATGAATCCTCAATTCAAGAAGTAGTGAGTGAATATATCTGCTAGTCAGCAGCTTATATGGGTAGTTTACTGCAATATCCGAGAAATCAATGGAGTATTTATGCACTTAGATATAAATTCATGTCATCCTCTACATGAGGGTTATTTTTTATAAATCCTAAAGGTGAGGATTATACTTTCACCTTTTAATCTCTGACAGGCAAAGATGCAAGTGACACATTGCCTACATACAACGGGGTTCAGATTCCTTAATGTGGTGCTAGTATTTAGCTGATTCACTCAACATGTCGTTCTCACATCACCGATTTCTGGAGAGTAACATGACCCCCCTCCCTCGCCCCCTCAAAGCATTGGGGGTAGCAGGCATTGCCGCATCCTTGATGCTGGCACCCCTCCCCGCACATGCGGAAGGGAACAACCTCTACCGCAACCCCAGTAAATTTTATACTGGCGCAGTTAGTGACTGTCTCCTGGATAAGCAATACGGACGCGGCCAGATAGCAGATATCTGGGCATATTGTAATGGCTTGATTTCTACAGGCGTTTACGAAATTCCCAATAGTTCTGCCAGCAGAATGGACGTTATCGCTGCTTTATACCGTCTAGCAGGATACCCTGAAGTCAAAAACCTACCTGAAGTATCCCCATACGCAGACGTGGAGACCTATGACCCAACCTACCCTCTTGCTATTTGGGCATCACGTGAGGGAATTACAAGTGGCTGGTCTGATGGCAAGTTCCATCCCAATGATTATGCAACTACCAGCACCGTCATCGCTTTCCTCTACCGTGCTGCCGGTAGCCCACAAAAGCTGTGGTACCGCACATGGGAACATTACAACTACGCAGCTAAAGATATTACCCCCATCGGAAAACCTTTCTGGAAAGAAACTTCCTGGTACACCGTAGCTATCGCTCCGTACCCCAAGGTACCCGTTAACGAAAACGAACCGGATAATCTCAAGACCGCTAAACCCACCACCATCCTTGACAGGAGGACGGTATATTCAATGATTCGAGATTTTCATACTTCCGGGTACCAGGTTGTCGGAACCCACAAATAAAATATGATGCATACGCCTGAGGGGCGGGGAGTAATCCCCGCCCCTCGGCGTTTAACCCGCACCCAAAACAGCCGAAAAACCGTAGAAAAACAGGGTAGGGGAGCAGGCATCACAGCGCCCGGTCATCGCCTCCACACGCCCAATGCGGTACCCTTGAGCAGGAGGCAGGTCTGCCGGTGCACAGACCCGCACACGTCAAAACACCCGCAGAAATGCGCCCAACACACCGCACCACACAAACTCAACACTGCACCCACGCAGCGCCGTACTCACTCAACACCGTATTCACCGCATACAGCCGTATTCACTCAATTCACTCACCCGCGCCGCCTTCAGCACCGAACGCGGTACCCATCGAAAGAATTGAGCCCCTCATGCCCGATACGCCCATGAGCATCAACGCCATCAACTACGGCGCAGACCCCACCGGTGCCAAAGACTCCACCGCAGCCATCCAGCGAGCCGTCGACGCTGTCGCCGCACGCGGCGGCGGATCCGTAGAACTCCCCCGCGGCATCTACCGCGTCTCCTACCCCTTCATCGACATCAAGCACCGTGTCGAAATCTTCGGCTACGGCTCCTCAACCGTCGTCATCGCGCACTCCGACCGCGCCATCCCCACCACCGCCAACGGCCACACCGAATACACCGGCGTGTTCCACGTCGGCAGCTACACCACCCCCGTCTACGGCAACTACAACGCCAACAAGCCCATGCGTATGGGCGTACGCAACCTGCACATCCGCACTAACGCCGCCAACACCCCCATCAGCAGCTACCCGCTCGATGCGCACACCACCCCGCTGAATAACGTCGCCGGCGTCATCTTCCACACCCACCTGACCGGCGACATGCTCAACGAACCGGACATCGTGCCCGTTATCGCCGGCGTGGAAGTCTGGGACACCGCCATCGGCGTTGCCGTGCTCGGCCTGGATGACCAGGGCATGAAAATTGACGACGTGACCATCCGCCGCACCCTCAACCAGGGCCTGCTGCTCGGCAAACCCGCCGGCCACCCCCGCCGCCCCAACGAAGGCCAGAACTCCGGCGCGGCAGACAACAAGCTGCGCGGTATCGACGTTGCCGAGGCGAATCTCAGCGGCGGCTCCTACGCCGGTATTGAGGTGTACGCGGCGCAGGCTAAGTTCGAGAACTGCTCCAGCAACAGCAACCACCGCACCAGCAACAAGAACGCCCTCTACGAGCCCGCCACCCGCCACGCTGGCGCAGGCTGGATCGTGCAGGGTGAACGCAACATGTTCATCGGCTGCACCGCACGCTCCAACGCGGGCCACGGCTGGCTCGTTGAGTGGGCGCACAACATCTTCATCGGATGCGAAGCGGAAGGCTCCAGCTGGGCTGGCACCGTCAGCGGCGCCGCCCGCGCCGACGAGGCCGCCAACTGGTACATCAGCCGTAACGCGCGCGGTACCCGCATGGTCGCGCCTGTCTCCTACAACCCCCCGGAGAAGCCCGCCTCCCTGTACGGCTTCTACATTGAAAACAAGATTTACGACCTGCGCATCACCGAAGGCACCGCCAAGGACGACCGCATCGGTGAGGGTAATATGCTCGGCCGCCGCGTGTACATTACTGGCGCAATTGGCGCAAACGTGGTCATTGAGGTTGAGGAACTGCGCCACTCCACCTCGCCCGCCGGTCAGCTCACCAAGGAAGCTTATAACGTGATGCGCGGCTAGTAGAGGCTAGTAGACACGCCCGAACCGGTCCAGGACTTTCCTGTGAATCGTGAGGGAGGCGCGTGTGCCCTAGTGGGCGCGTTATACCGCCACATGTCGGCTAAGAATCAGGGCAGCTGCGAATGGAATACATACCATTCGCAGCTGCTTTGTCGTTTAGAACAATGTTTAATTTTTAGTTGATAAAAGTCTCAATTAAATATTGAATAAAATATTAATATGTACTTTAAACTTTCTATGGCGGTGTAAAACAGTCCATTCACTGTGCACCACCATAGCCGTGCGACAGCATGCGCAACACGCACATCATTGGTACACATCAAAACCGCGTATCGCCGCACGTCAGCTCCTATTCATTGCCGCTTCTCACTATTCCTCAACGACCACTACCCTTCCCCTTTTCTTATTCGCTCCATTGGCGACCCCGCGGTCGACCCAAAAATCGGTTCCTTCCGGCCGGTTCCCAACCACAATTACATAAGGACAGCCCATGCTTCCGGTTATCTCCCGAGTCCTCACACCCACCACTCGCGCACGCCGCATCTTTGCACTCACTCTCGCGCTCGCCCTCGGTGCCCTGCCCGTAGGCACCTCCGCCATCGCCTCCCACCAGGCTGTAGCTCACGCCGCCGAACCTGCCGCAGCCAACGGCCTCATCAAACTTCACCAGCCCAAGGACGACCCCAGCTACGTCGAATGCGTCGCCAACTTCCTTGGCACCATGAGCGCCACCCCCGGCGTGTGGGCGGTCTGCCACGGCTACCTCGACAGCGAAGAATACACCGTCACCCGCCGCCACAGCAGCGCAACCGTCACCCGCGGCCAGCTCGTACGCATGCTCTACCGCATGGCGGGATTGCCGACCGTCAAGGACCTCCCGAAAACCTCGCCCTACAAGGACGTGCCCACCACCGACCCCAACTATGCTGCGTACATTTGGGCAGCGGATGCGGGCATCACCTCCGGCTGGGATGACGGGCTCTTCCACCCGGACGATTACGCCACCCGCCACACCCTCGCCGCGTTCCTGTATCGTGCCGCAGGTAGCCCCGATGGTGCCGCACGCCTGCGCCAGATTCGCCGTCCGCTACGTGCCGAAGTCAAGAAGACTGAGCAGTTCAAGGCTGAAAACCGCTGGGCAGCCCGCACGCTCGGCGCCTACCCCGAAGTGGACCGCGACAGTGACGGCGTGGCAGACGTGGTGAACCCTGCCAGCCCCCTGTACTTCTCCGATGCCCTGTACATGCTCAAGGCGTACGGTGATAAGGGCCTGAAGGTTGTGGGCACTCCCGCCGTTGACTAGGAAGCCGTTGACTAGGAAGCCGTTGACTAGGGGTAATACCGACTAGATGCAGTGCTGACTAGATGCAGTGCTGACTAGCGCATATATTCACCGCCCGCCGGTGCGACCCGAAGGTTGCGCAGGCGGGCGGTGCTCTGTTCCGGGTGCTGTGCTGTTCTGGCAGGTTGCGAGCGCCCGTGCCGCCGCGCAATCGCTTCCGTGCAATGAAAGGTGCATGCTCTGCACCCGCTAAGCTAGAAGGCATGAAGATTGCCACCTGGAACATCAACTCAATCCGCGCCCGTGAGAACCGCGTCGAAGACTGGCTCGACGAACACGACGTTGACGTGCTCGCCCTGCAAGAAACCAAAACCAAGGACGAAACCTTCCCCTTCGACCTCTTCGAATTCATGGGCTACGAGGTTGCGCACTTCGGCCTGAATCAGTGGAATGGCGTGGCAATCGCCTCCCGAGTTGGCCTCGAAGACGTGCAGCGCGGCTTCGATAATCAGCCGCACTTCGGTAAGACCGGCGAGCCCGAGGTGCTGGAGGCGCGCGCGATCGGTGCGACCTGCGGCGGCGTGCGCGTCTGGAGCCTCTACGTGCCCAACGGCCGCGGCCTGACCGACCCGCATATGGACTATAAGCTCCACTGGATGGAGGCGCTGTGCCAGAACGTGCACAACGAACTGGCTGCTAACCCGCAGTCGCAGCTTGCCCTGGTCGGTGACTGGAACGTCGCCCCCGAGGATGCCGACGTGTGGGATATAGACTACTTCCTGCGCAACGAAATGACCCACGTTTCCGAACCCGAACGCCGCGCTTTCGCCGCCCTACTCGAAGAGGGCATGGTGGACGTAGTACGCCCGCACACTCCGGGCGAGTACACCTACTGGGACTACCAGGCGGGCCGCTTCACCAAGGATGAGGGCATGCGCATTGACTTTCAGCTGTTCTCGCCCGCGCTCGCCGCACGCGTGGAACGTGCCTGGATCGATAAGGTGGAACGCGCCGGTGAAGGCGCAAGCGACCACACGCCGGTCGTGGTTGAGATTGCCGACTAATCCGAGCGTATAGCTTGCCGTAGAACCGCGTGCAGTAAGGAGGCGGGGGAGGGGTCCCCGCCTCCTTGCTGTATATGCCGGTGCTTCTGTCCTGTGTTTCTGCGCGCCTGCTCCTGGGTTTCTGCCAATATTTCGGGGTTTTCTGTGTGGCTTAGTTGAAAAGTTCGGCTAGCCGAACTATTGTTAAATTCCGCCCGGGACGACAGGCAAAAGCGCATTATGATGCCTGCGCAGACACAACCGTGTCCCTAGCGTCCCGGCGCGGCAAACTCCACACATCAACCACATACTCAAACCCGTGACTTCCAATGAAGGATACCTCATGAACGCTTTCACCCCCGCAGGCAGCAACGCACGCCGCCTCGTCCAGGCGCTCTGCGCCGCCCTCGCACTCACCCTGCTACTCGTGCTCACCGGCTGCGGTAGCACCTCCAGCACCACCGAAGGCGCTAAGAGCAGCAGCGGTAAGAAGACCGTGCTCACCACCTTCACCGTGCTCGCAGACATCGCCCGCAACGTGGCAGGCGACGACCTGAACGTTGAATCCCTCACCAAGCCCGGTGCAGAGATCCACGAGTACGAGCCCACCCCCTCCGACCTGAAGAAGGCGCACGCCGCCGACCTGGTGCTCGACAACGGCCTGAACCTCGAATCCTGGTTCGCGAAGTTCGTTGAAGAATCCCACGCTAAGCACGTGACCGTCTCCGAGGGGGTCACGCCCATCTCCATTACCGAGGACGCCTACGCGGGCAAGCCCAACCCCCACGCCTGGATGAGCCCCAGCAACGTACAGAAGTACGTGGACGTGATGATTCGCGAATTTAGTGCTCTCGACCCGAGCCACGCCGCCGACTACAAGACCCGCGGCGAAGCCTACAAGAAGCAGCTGCAGGGCGTGCGTGACGAGCTCGTCAAGGAAATCTCCACCCTGCCCGAGAACCAGCGCGCACTGGTCACCTGCGAAGGCGCCTTCTCCTACCTGGCGGCAGACGCGGGCCTGAAGGAAAAGTACATTTGGGCGGTCAACTCCGAACAGCAGGCGACCCCCTCGCAGATTTCCTCCGCGATCGACTACGTGCGCGAGAACCAGGTGCCCGCCGTGTTCTGCGAATCCACCGTCTCTGACAACCCGATGCGCCAGGTCGCAGACGCCACCGGCGCACGATTCGGCGGCGTGCTCTACGTGGACTCGCTCTCCGAGGCGAACGGCCCCGTGCCCACCTACCTGGACATGATCCGCTACGACGCACGCACCATCGTTGCGGGCCTCAAGGGCAACTCCTAAACCCGGCATAAACCCGGGCTAAACCAGGGTCAAATCCGACCTCGAAAACCCCGGGTAAACCCCAAACCCCCGATAGGATAGGAGGGGCGGTCGCCTTCTTGGCTTCGCTCCTCCCACGCCGTTAACACTCACTCACACAGCACCCGCCCACACGGCACCCACTCAGCAACACGCAAGCAAGTACACCCGCCCCACGCATACGGTGACCACCAGAAAGAACACAAGGAATGAGCACTCTTCTCAGCTGCGAAAATGTGCACGTGAACTACGGGCCAGTCCGCGCCCTCACCGGCGCATCCTTCACCCTGGACACCGGGCGTATCTGCGGCCTGATCGGCATGAACGGCTCCGGCAAATCCACCCTCTTCAAAGCCATCATGGGGGTCGTGCCCATGCACGCCGGTAGCATCACTCTCGACGGGCAGCCCGTCGGCGGTAACCGTGGCAGCCGCGGCAAGAACGCGCACCACCACCGCGCCGGACTCGTCAGCTACGTGCCGCAGAGCGAAGAAATCGACTGGACCTTCCCCATCTCCGTGCGCGAGGTCGTCAGCATGGGACGCTACCGCAACCTCGGCATCACCCGCCGCCTGCGTGCCGCAGACCGTGCCGCCGTGGATGAGGCACTCGCCCGCGTGGAACTGACCGACCTTGCCGACCGTCAGATTGGGGCGCTCTCGGGCGGTCAGCGTAAGCGCGCCTTCGTGGCACGCGCTATCGCCCAGGGCGCCCAGCTGCTGCTGCTGGATGAGCCTTTCGCCGGCGTGGACAAGCGCAGCGAGGCGATGCTCATTCAGGTCATCGAACAGCTGCGTGACGAGGGCGCGACCGTGCTGGTTTCCACGCACGACTTGGCGAGCCTGCGCCAGTTCGCCGACGAGGCGCTACTGCTACGCGGCGATATTCTGATGCACGACACCCCCGAGAAGGTGCTCGCCCCCGAGAACCTGGTGCGTGCCTTCGGCATGGAAGTGGACGCCGGCGCGTCGGTCGCTACCGGCGCTGCTACCTCCGGCACTACTACGATCAGCTCTGTGGAAGGGAAGAACTAAATGGACATCCTCAACTTTCTGGTGGAGCCGCTGACCCTGCCCTTCATGCTCCGCGCATTCGTGGTCACCGTGCTTGCCGCCGCCGTCTGCGCTCTGCTCTCCTGCTGGCTCGTGCTGCTCGGCTGGTCACTTATGGGGGATGCCATTTCGCACGCGGTGCTACCCGGTGTGGTGCTCGCCTATATTTTTGGTGCGCCCTTCGCAGTGGGTGCGGTGGTTGCCGCCCTCGTGGCGGTAACTCTTATCGGCGGGGTGCGGCGCAGCGGCCGCGTGCGCGAGGACGCCGCGATCGGCATCGTGTTCACGACCATGTTTGCGTTCGGTCTGGTGCTGATTTCGGTTACGCCGTCGAATACCGACCTGAACCATATTCTCTTCGGTAACGTGCTGGGCGTGTCCTGGTCGGACGTCTGGCAGGTCGCCATCCTCGCGGTGATTGTTGCCGCCGTGCTGCTGGTCAAGCGCCGCGACTTCGTGCTGTACGCCTTCGACCCGGGCTTTGCGCAGGCGGTGGGGTTGCGTCCGCGTCTGCTCGGCGCGCTGCTGCTCATTATGCTGGCGCTAACCTCCGTGGTGGCACTGCAGATCGTGGGTGTGGTGCTGGTCGTGGCGATGCTCGTCATCCCCGGCTCCACCGCGCGCCTCATCACGGACCGGTTCGTGCCGATGCTCGCGGTGAGCGTGGGAGTCTCCCTGGTGGGCACGCTGACCGGCTTGTACGCCAGCTACTACGCGGACGTATCCCCCGGTGGTGCCGTGGTCGTCACGCAGGGCATACTGTTCGCCCTGGCGTACGTATTCGCCCCGCGCTACGGTCTGCTGGGCAGGATGCGTGCCCGCCGACTCAGCACTGCTGCAACGAAAACTGAGCCCTCAGCTTCCTAAAACTAACTCAATACAGCGCTAGGCGGAGGCCCTTTACGGGACCTCCGCCTAGCGCTATTTTCTGAAATTCTAGGGTGCCTCTACCGCCCTGCGCCTAGCGCACCGTGCGGGACACGAACAGGGAGGCGGTCGCCTCCGCACCCAACGGAATAATGGTGCCGCCGGGCTTCACCGCGCCAGCCGCGTCCGTCTCGTGCAGGTTGCCGGAACCGGCACCGACCACGCTCACGTTCACCGCCTCCGAGAAGGGCGCACCCTCCTCAATGTGTAGGCGCACGCCGGGCACAAAACCGTGGCCCTGCAGGTAACGCAGCAGGCGCGGGTCATCATCGTTAATGCGTTCGAGCACGACTGTTTCGCCGGGTTCGCACTGGCTCAGCGGCACGGTCTGCGGAAAACTAATATGCCCCGAAGAGTCCGGGATCGGGTCGCCGTGCGGGTCGCGGGTCGGGTGCCCCAGCAGGGTGTCGATGCGGTCCACCATGAAGTCGGATACCGCGTGCTCCAGAACCTCCGCCTCGTCGTGCACACGGTCCCAGGTGTAGCCGAGCGTCTCCACGAGGAACGTCTCAATGAGGCGGTGGCGGCGAATCATCGCCAGCGCGTAGGAGCGGCCGGTTTCAGTGAGCCCAATAGCGCCGTAGGGCTGATGCTCGATCAGGTCGGCGGCGGCGAGGCGCTTGAGGCCGTCAGATACCGAAGAAATGCGCAGGCCCATGCGTTCTGCCAGGGCGGATGCGGTGGCAGGGGTTTTGGTCCATTCTTCGAGGCTCCAGATTTCCTTGAGGTAGTTCTGGGTGCTGACGGAAAGTTCTGAAAGAGGCATAAAGATAAGTCTACCTTTTCTCTGGTTTTGCCCGTCGAGCTACAGGGTATTCAGCGCGGGCTTAAAAAGCGTCCCGCCCGGACGGTTCACCCCTGGCAGGGGGTGACTATCACGGGCGGGATCAGGTGTTCGGTTCCGCGCTGGCAGCTACGAAAGGCTGGCAGGTACCAGGTACCAGGTACGAAAAGGCTGGCAGGCGCGAAAGAATGAGGGATGCGCGGCGGCGGTTAGGTGGCGCGGCGGCGCGAACGGTCAATACGGGTCAGCAGCTCGATGAGCGCACCGCGTGCCGCCTGCTCCTCATGCCAGAGGGAGCGGACGAGGGTGCGGCTGACCGCCTGGGTGGTGATGCCGAGTGCGGTTGCGGCGGCCTTCTGCTGGCCGCGTACGCCGGGTACGAGCAGGTTTACTACGCGCCATTCGGCGTCGGTGCGGTCGGCGCATACGCGGTAGAGCAGGCGTGCGGAGCCTGCGGCGAGGTCGGCGAGGTGGCGGTTGTCGGCGCTGACGCTGATGCAGCGTACGGGTGCGCCTCCTTGTGCTTCTTCGACGGCGAGGCGTGAGAATTCGAGGGCGTCGCCGGTGCAGTCGGTGGTGCTGACGGCGCCGAGTGCGCCTGCGAATCGGGGGATGTTGAGCTCGCCGATTCCGATGCCGACCCAGAAGCCGTTATCGCGCGCGGCAATGAGCGCCGCGTGGAGTGCGTCGCTGGCGCGGTCGAAGGCGCCCTGAATTTCATCAGGGTATGTCTGGGCGAAGGCAACACGCGGGTTGAGCTTTGCGAGTTCGTCCGACAGTGCAGTGAGTGAGTGCTGTGCGGAACGTTGAATAAAGGTTAGAACGAACACCTTCCTATTATGCCGTAAAACCTTCAACAAGCGGCGTAAGGTTCGCCGTAATACCGGCAACATTTAAACCCCTAAAAATGCGCATTGATAAGGGGAATTATCGTGAGCATGCACTGTGTGCAGAAATCCTCGAAAGGACGTAGAACACCCCCGAAAGGAAAATAATTTTCATGCAAGTGCACGTTGAATTATTCGCTTTCGGGGGCGTTGAGTGGAGTTGATAGACGGGGCTACCGCGGAACTACTGTGCGTTCGTTACCTGCGAGATATGCGGTAGCTGACGCAGCGGCTTCTGGAATACCATCACCACCAGCGACAGGAAAATGAACACCGCGTAGAACAGCGCCGTGTACGTAATACCCCAATCAACAATGAGGAAGCCTGCCAGCAGAACAGCCAGTGGGGTCAGCGCCATATTCGGGATGCCCTGCACCGAGTGCACGCGACCGATCATATGCTCCGGGGTGGACGCGTTAATGTACGCAATGATGCTCGAATTGAAGGAGGGGAGCACAATACCCGCCAGCACAATCAGCAGGCACACCGCCCACAGCATCGAATGAACCACCGGCAACAACAGGTAGCAGGCCGACATGATGGCCAGGGAGGTGATACCGAGCGGGCCGAGCGCAAACTTCTCGGTCAGCGGGCCGACCAGGAACGAACCGAGCAGCACGCCCACGCCGAAGGCGCTCGCGAAGATGCCGATGAAGAGCGGGTGTGCGCCCTCCAGAGTGTAGTAGTAGATGAAGGTGAGCGGAATGCCGACCGTTCCAAAGTTAGCAAGTGTTGAAACGAACGCAATGGACACCAGCACCTTGTTTTTCAGGATGTACTCGAAACCGGCTTTTGAATCCTGCCAGAAGCTGGTTTTCTCGCCTTCCTCCTCTTCCGCGGGCTGCCGACTAGCGCCGTAGGTCTTAGGTGCGACGATGAATGCCAGCAGGTTGACGACCGCGTGAACTGCGGTCATGAGCACGGTCGAGAAGCCGATAATGATGCCGGCGACCGGGCCGCCCAGCAGGTTAGCGGTGGACTCGCGCGTCTCACCCATACCGGAGGCGTACCCCAGGTGTTCCTTGGGGACTACACGGGTGATGATGGACTGTTCACTCGGGTAGTCAAAGGTGGAAATGATAGCGGCGAGAGAAATCGTGATCACCAAAACGTAAATGTTGGTGACATTGAAAACGAGGTAGAGAAGAATCGCTATCCAGGACAGTGACTGGCCGATACAGGACAGTGCCAGGCACTTTGAGGGGCCGATTCTGTCGACCCATGTTCCAGATACTGCTCCGGCGCAGGTGGCGAGAACACCCGCGACGAAGAGGGTGATACTCGCGGCCTCGGGGGAGCCGGTCAGCGCCAAAATAATGATGGGCGTGGTGATATAACTCATCGAGTCTGAGAGCTGGTTGGCTCCAATGGCGAAGAGAGTATTTCGAAAATCTCTATTCTTGAGTAGCTCGGTGTTGACACTCATGGGGGACCTCCACGATGGGGTTGGGTGTCGCGCGGCGTGCAGTCCGTCGTGCGTAGTTCATTGTGCGCAATTCGTAGCGCGCAATCGTATGAGTGAATATCCCGACAGTCGGCTGTGCCTGCCTGTATTCGTCTGTTTTCGCCTGTGCTCGCCGATCATGACGGGCCCGCCGATCATCACGGGGTGGTTGAGGATGCACGGGGCGGCTCATCGGGAACCCCCGCACAAGAAGTGTGTCGCGCGATACTTTAGATTCTATAAGAGATGTGAATCATATACATGAACGCTAGTTGAAAAACTTTCCTCATTTTGAGTATTGACATTAGGGTTAGGGTGACTACAATTCAGTCTTGGTGCTTCCGCCCAACCGAACCCTGAAATAACCCGATTGAACCCGATTGCGGGCGCACCAAAGACGCCCCCTCCCCGCAACGCAGCGGGCGGGGGAGTGTAGAAGAGCGCAGAATAAGGGCTGCACTAGGGGTGCTACTCCACCAGGCCCGCGAAGCCCGACAGAGCCAGCACCTCCTCAACATCCTGCGGCACCGAACGCGCCACCCATGGCGAATGCACCAACACCGCCTGCCACTGACCGCGCGACACCGCCACATTCAAACGATTCGGCGACAGCACAAACCCGGCACCGCGCCCAGAATCAACCCGCGACGACGCCAACGACACCAACACCACCGCAGCCTCCTGACCCTGGAACTTATCCACCGTGCCCACACGCACACCAGCACCCGAAGAATCCGCCAAACCAGTAGCAATCAGCGCCTCACGCACACAATCAACCTGCGCGTTATACGCCGCCACCACAATGCAATCCTCCGCCGCCAGAGGGCGCGGCTCAGCACCAGCCGCCGGAACCCACTCACGACCCAACAACTCGCGCACGCAATCCACCACCGCCTGCGCCTCCTGCACAGAACGCACCGAACAACCCGCATGCTCCACCGGATACGACACCACACCCGGCGCAACACCCCGCAGGGCGCGACCAGCCGTCGCCGCCGCGCTCGCCAATGCGCCATCATACGACAGCCACGAAACCCGCTCGCACAACGCCGAATCCATACGCCACGACTCACCCAAGAAATAGCCAAAACGAGGATCCAGCGCCGCCGCCCCATCAGACAACCAGCCCAGTGCCGAAACATCCACCGGGTACGGGTGCACACCCGTCGACACCTGCGGCAACTGCTGCGGATCACCCAACAGCAGCACCGAACGCGCCGCACGAGCCGCCGCCACCGTATTCGTCAGAGAGAACTGGCCCGCCTCATCAACCACCAGAACATCCAGCGACCCGGCAGGCACACGACGCTCACTCACGTAATCCCACACCGTACCGCCAAACAGCAGGCCGCCCGCACCAGAAATCAGCTCCACCAGCTCCGAATCAGACACCTCAGACCACGGGGCGTCCGGAGTCACCGACTTACCGCGCAGACGCACCGCACGCGAAACATCAAAACCATCACGGGCACAGCACGCCAACATGAGATTCTCAATCACCGCATGCGACTGAGCCACAACGCCCACCTTCGCGCCCTCAGCCACCAGACGCGCAATCACGTGCGAGGCGAGGAAGGTCTTACCCGCACCCGGAGGGCCCTGAACCGCCACATAGGAATGGTCGAGAGCGCGAACCGCCGCGTGCACGGCATCCACCGTGGGCAGGTCAGAGGCAGAAAAATCAACCTCACGAGGTAGATTTTCTGCATTTTTGGCGTTCGAGGTGCTCCTCTTCAGGCGCGGTGCGCGGCGGAACAGCAAATCCGCGGAGGCGCTCTCCACCCCCGTCAACGAAGCCGCCGCATCGAGCACGCTCGGCAGGGTGCTGGGGGAGGAGGGGGTATTGGAGGGCTTGGAATCCTCGCCGGGCACGGGGCCATTAAGCACGGGGTCGCTCGGCATGAGGGCGCCATCGAAAAGTAGCCCGTGCACATCGGCCTGCAGAGCCGCCTCAATCGTCGCCGTAGACACCGGATCGCCAGGACCAATACCCGAAGGCAGGGCACGGTGCGGCTCATCCTTCACGCGGATGCGCTCCTGCAGAAGCACCTCCAAGAACTCGCCGGTCGACTCTGCGCCAGCCTCTGCAACAGTCTCTTCGGGGTCCGCAGAATCCTCGGAACCGGCACCGAAACCGCCCTGCGCCACCGCCAGCACACGCAAGCCAAAGAAACCCGTCGCCGCCAACTCGGCGGGCACACGCTCACCCGGATTCGACGCACGGAAATAATTCACCTGCGACTCCATACGGTCCAGCGCAATCTGCGGGCTCACCCCCGTCTCATACGCACAAAAAACCGCACGGTCAGAGGGCGCAATCACCAGGCTCGGGTCAGCCTCAAGTCGCGCACGCAACAGGCGCACCTGCGCGCCGCGCACACGATACCAGCCGGGGGTGTCTTCAACCTCGGTGGGCTCCTTCATGGCGGCGGCAAGCGCCTCCAGGTCTGCGGAGGTGTTCAGAAGAGCATGCGCATGCTCCACCGAAAGCACCTGCACCCGGTCAAGGTACGCGTAATCGCGGCTCGCCACCCACGCCGTCGGGCCGTCCTCCAGGCGGCGAATGTGCTCCCGCCAGAACGGGGCGCGCTCACGGCGGTAGTAGTTCGTCATGGACAGCAGCATCGCCGCCTCAAGCTCGCCGGCACCCCAGCCGTGCTCCGCCGCGTGCTCCTCCAGGGATGCGAGCTGGGCATCTAGCAGGCACTGCAGGCGGTACTGTTCGCTGTCGTTCTCGACCGCGGCGGGCACCCGGTACATGACCGGGTGCTCCTCAGTTGCGGGGTCTTCGGCAGTGTCTTCAACGGCGTCTTCGGTGACGAGTTCCGGGGCTTCGGTCGCGAGGGCAAGAGATGCCGCCGCGTTCAGGCACGCCGGGCACTCGTCGCAGGTCAGAAAATAGGGGATGCGCTCGGCAAGTTCCGCCGGTTCTACACCCTCGTTCAGCGCCTCGGTGAGCAGCAGGAGGCGCTGCTCCTGCAGGCGAACCAGCGGCAGAATACGCGCCGAATCAACTCGGTGAGGTTGAGGAACGGGGGAGTGGTGCTCAGAGGGTTCCGATTCGGACCCCGCGCAGTACTCATTTGCGCCGTGCTCCAGATGAAGGTCGAGGCGCCTCACATTCTCGGCATTCTCGGTGCTCGCGGTTGCACTAGCGGTCAGCAGGTGAGCCGCCAGGGCACCGCGCAATAGCGCCCGATGCGCCGCCTCACTCAGATGCGGGGTGCAGACGATTCGGGCGGTATTGCTCTCGGCGGTGCTGTTCTCAGGCGAGTACTCCAGACGGTCGAGCTCCACCGTGTAGGTCAGTCCCGCCGCGGAGGTCGCCACCAGGGGCACCGGGCGCGGTGTGCCGCCCGAGTGCTCACCGCCGACTACTTCACCGCTGACTACTCCACTGCCGACCATGCCACCTTCGGTTAGTACTTGCAGGCACTCGCGGTACGCTTCGTGGGCGCGCTCGGACTTCTCGGGGGTCGGGTGGGCAGACTGCTTCTGCGCACGCTCCCGAAGCTCGGTGTAGAGCCGCAACTCGCAGGTGGAGGTGGCGGTCAGATCAGCGAGGGTGAAGGTAAGGTCCATGGTGACTTTTCTGCTGGAGGAGAGAGAAATAGGGCGGGAGTGAAACCCCGCCGTAGGGAGCGGGCGCGAGTCCCGGTTGAGGAGTCTATCGGCACCCCGTGCCCCCTCGCCCCGAGAGGTTGATTTTCAGGTTTCACGTGAAACACTACAGAAAATCAACCTGCACGGGGTGATTCAGGGGGCTTTCGGGGCTATCCGGGCATACACGCTAGGAGGCTGCACCCGCCGCAGCCGCGGTAGAAACTGCCGCCGAAGCAGCCGCAGAAGCCGGGGCGCTTGCCCCGTCCGAAGCGGGTGCCGAAGCACTCGCTGCTACCGCAGAGGGAGCAACAGAAGCACTCGGCGCGGTCGAACGGTTCGCAATCGCCGCCGCGGCAGCGTCCACGCGTTCCTTCGCGGCGGGCAGCGCATCCGAGCCGCCCAGATCGTTCAGAATAATCGCGAAAATCAGGCGGGTGCCGTCGGGTCGGATCGCCACACCGCACAGCGAAGACACCGTGTACAGGGTGCCGGTCTTCGCCTGCACAAAAGTGCGCGCGTGCACGGCATTCGCCGCACCAAAACGATCAGACAGGGTGCCGCTCACGCCCGCGACCGGGAACGTGCTCATCAGCTGCTCCGCATGCTCATCAGCATTCAGCAGAGCCACAACCTGCACGAGGGTTCGGGCGGTCACGCGGTCCGTCAGCGACATGCCGCACACGTCTGCCTGCGCCAGGTTTTCAATGTTCACGCCGGCATCCACGAGTGCCTGGCGCACGGTCTGCTGTGCCGCTTCGCCGCTGCCTTCCTTACCTGCGGCGATGGCGGCGCAACGGCCAAGCACCTCAGCGAGGGCGTTGTCGGATTCGAGCATCATGTGTTGTGCCTGCTCCAGCAGGGTTGCAGACTCGACCGCGGCGATTTCAACCGCTTCCGCGGGGGCGGTGCGGCGCTCCGCGAGGGTGAAGCTCATGCCGGACTCCTTGCCGGCGGTGTTGAGTGCATCCACGAACGCCTTCTGGGCGGCAACCGCCGCATCGTCCGGGCGTACCGGGTTGCTTGCGGTGGACTTGCCCGGCACCGTGTGCGATTCGAGCGCAATCGGGTGAATGGGCGTGATCTGGCCGGACGCCACGTCGGCGGCATCCCAGCCGGGGTTCACGCCGGGGCCGGTGAAGAAGGTGCCGTCAAGGTAGACGGGTAGCGCCGCGGTCGGCTTCTCGCCCTCGTTCAGCGCCTTCACGGTCAGCTCGGCGAGGGTGGTTAGGCCTGCGCGTCCGACAATCTGCTTCGGGTCAGAGGCGCCCGCGCCGAGCAGGGTGTCGCCGCCTGCCATGAGGTACAGTCCGGCGGAGTCGCGGGTGACGCGTGTGCGCAGGCGCGCCTGCAGGTTCGCGTAGTGGTTGAGTGCGAACAGGGTCAGCACCTTAAAAGTGGAGGCGGGTACGCGTGCGGTGTCGGCGTTGGCGGCGTAGAGGTCGGCGGGTGCGGTGGCCGCCTTGATGCTGGGCAGGTTCCCGTCCATGCCGGTGACGAGCAGGCTGTACTGCGGGTAGGTGTCGTCAGCGAAGAGCGCGGTAAGAGCGGCACGTAGCTGTTCCTGCTCCGCTTCGGGCAGTGCGGGGGCGAGGGTCGGGGTGGCGCTCGGGGTTGCGGAGGCGGTCGCCTCGGCGGTGCCGGTGGGGCTGCCGATGGGGCTTGCGGAACCTTCGGGGCGTTTCTGTTCGGTTGCGGCGGGTCCGCAGGCGGTGAGGAGGAACATGCCGCCGAGGGTGAGGGCGGCGCGGCGGGTGAGGGTGGGGGTCTGGGTGTTGTGCTTGTTGGAAGGCATCTTTTGAGCATAGCGGGCGGATGGGGTGCCTATCGAATTTACGCGCCGGTGCCCTGATGCTCATGCCGTGTTCCTGCTGCCCCTCACGAACCCTATCTGGGCTGCCCGGCATGGCGGCGGGGTGTGCTGGCGCGCGTGCTGGCGGGCGCGGGACTAGGCGGAACGTTAACTGTGGTGTGAGCGTGGTAAATTACGCTGGTTTTGGCGCCGAATACGCGGTTTCGGTGTGCGTGAACGGGTTACAATGGGTGAGTTCAACACCTAACTTTCGCACCTTGCGCGCCGAAGTCGCCGCGAAAGTGACTCTAACTCACGAGAAAGAAGGTTCCGATGGAACTCGACGTCACTATTGAAATTCCCCGCGGCTCCCGCGTGAAGTACGAAGTGGACCACGAGACCGGCCGCCTGCGCCTGGACCGTGTGCTGTTCACCTCCATGCAGTACCCCACCGCTTACGGCTACTTCGAGAACACCCTCGGTGAGGACGGCGACCCGCTGGACGCAATGCTGATCCTGGACGTTGACGTTGTTCCCGGCGTGCTGGTTGAATCCCGCCCGGTCGCAGTGTTCAACATGACCGATGAGGCTGGCGGCGACGCTAAGGTTCTGTGCGTCCCCACCGACAAGCGTTACGACCACATCAAGTCCCTGGCTGATGTTCCCGAGCAGCTGAAGGCTGAGATTCAGCACTTCTTCGAGCGTTACAAGGACCTGGAGCCCGGCAAGTGGGTTAAGGGCGAGGGCTGGGAAGACCTGGCTGCTGCTGAGAAGATGGTCCAGGAGGCTATCGACCGTTTCGCAGCTGAGGGTCACTAAGCTGCCGCACCGTTAGGTGCACCCGGTTTTTGTAGGGGGCGTGTTCCCCGTGTCTGGTTCGTGCGAGTTTTCGTGCGTGCTGGAGGCGGTGGGCACGCCCCCTTTTGTTGTGCTCGGAGTTGTTGCCCAGGGCTTTGTTGAGGGGGATTTCAGCAAGTACTTTGCGCGGTGGGGCTTGTAATATTTCTGAAAGTTCAGATTTTTAAAGATATTTCTAAAGTTCTAGTTACATAAATATTCAAGTTTAAAGTGAGATTTTAATAAACTTCAAGTTTATATTGATATATATTTTTTCACGAGAATGAAATATTTGCTTGTGAATACTCGAAACGGTGAATTTTCAGAGTAGGGTTGAAGGAGTGTGGTGTATAGAGCGTCGACGAAGCGTAAACGCCACACACTATTGTCATCACTCAACTTAATTTAAGGACTATCATGTCTGAACTGTCACGCCGGCATGTGTGCCGGCTTTCGTCATTTGCCCTGGTAAGTTTCTTCGCAGCACCTCAGAGCACGGCATGGGGTATTCAGGGCTCTGTTGGGTCTCCCCAGCAAATAGATGGATGCACTGTTGCCCCGCTTCGTGAAGCATGGGTGCCGACTAATGGTGCAGATAATGTCATTCTGTGGTTTCAGCTTCTTCCCTTTTCGGGCCCTTTTGTAGGGGTGCATGCGCTTCCGTCGGTAGAACTGATGGGGAATCAAGAAGAGTCAGCCTTATATGAGGTAATTCGTCCCCATATTCACCGTGATACAGGGCAGTGGCTGTCTAAAATTCCTTCGGGTCAGCAGATTGTGGTTGAGCTTGAACAGCTGAGTGGATCGCAAGAATACATGGTGCAGATGAGCCGTTGGCAGCCGGGTTCTATGGGATTGACAAGCCATTCTCCTGAGGGGTACCCGGCTGCACCATCACTGACAGTGCGTGAAGACTCGGGTCTGAAGGTGGTTCGTGCGCGTGGTGCCTCAACGGAGAGCACTGAGTATTTTTGTGGTGTCTACCAAGGGGAGATGAAGGGAAACGCATCCCTTGGAGAAGATGACGGTGCGTTTATTCAAGCTCAGCGCTGGGAATGGGGTCTTGAGGTAGATAAAGATATTTCTCAGCCGGAAGAGTTGTTTCAACGAGGGTGCTTTGGCGTGTATTTCCCGGGTCGTAGCGAATACGGCGGATCTACTGTGTCGGCTTCCTATCGGATTAGTGTTAGGACGCCGGGAGGCGTGTTGACATGTACCACAATAGCTGCCCCATAAAACAATTATGGGGGTAATCGCAGGGTTGTGGATTCGGGAAATCTTGCTCTGCAAAAAGAGATGATTGATAGGGGGTTGGTACAGATTTAATAGAATTAAACATCAAATCATCTTTATGTATAGATATTCAGGGAAAATTGGTGGGTTGGCATTCAAACTATTTGAATGCGTTTGAACTACATGGCTTAAGAAAGGAATACAATATGGTTGATTATAGTAAATCAAAGCATGTGAATGTTTTGGATTTTGGTGCAGACCCAACCGGTACGAAGGATTCCGCACCAGCAATTCAAAATGCCATTAACTCGGTGGCCGCTGTTCCCGGTGGTGGTTCTGTCGAGATTCCTTCGGGAATCTATCTTGTGAGTAATGATTTTATTAATCTCAGGGATAGGGTAGAGGTGTATGGTCATGGATTCTCAACACAAATTATTGGGTTTAATAAAAACCCGAAGATTTTAAGAGATGTTGATGGTGACGATATGGAGTGTCAGGGGGTATTTCATATGGGGTCATACAATACCTTTGTGGGTGATATGGGAACAAATATACCAATGCGTTTTGGGGTACGGGATATGTTTATTCGTGCCGCCAATCTTAATCTTTTGAATCCTAATATTCGTAAAGGATTTTTTGAGTATCAAATTGCTCAGGGTAAGCACGTTGCCGGTAATTATATACCGGATAATATTGCGGGCATTATTGTTCATACAAGATATGATATTTTTAATGAACCTGAAGCTGCCCCTATTATTTCAAATATTGAAATCTGGGATACGGCAATCGGAATTGCCATCCTGGGTGAACATGATCGTGCTATGAAGGTTGATAAGGTCCGCATTCGTAAAACTCGCAGACAAGGGCTCTTGGTGGGAAAGCCGGTGGGTCATGTTCAGCGTAGAACAGAGAGTTTGAACTCTGGAGCTGCGGATAATAAGTTTGTGATGGTTGAGGTCTCTGATGCCAATCTTGGTGGCGGATATCATGGGGCAATTGAGGTGTACGGAGCTCAATGTAAATTTGTGGCATGTACCGCCTGGTTTGCTATTCGCAATAAGCCAAATTCCGACCTTTATCACGATAGAGATCAGTACCGCAGAAAGTCTGGTGCCGGGTGGGCGATTTTTGGCGAACGGAATATGTTCATCGGATGTACCGCTCAGGAGAATGGCGGGCACGGGTGGGTCGTAGGTTTCAAGGATAATCAGTTTATGAATTGTCTAGGTGAGTCCTCGAGTCTCGAGAATTCACTTATTCTTAAGGGAACTGCACGCACTGATGAAGCAGCTAATTGGTATATTGGACGAAATGCTTCTGGAGCACGCCTAGTATCGCCGCGTTCGGCTAATCCGAAAGTTGGCCAGCGTTCCTCGCGTTACGGGTTTTATCTGGAGAATAAGCTGGATGATATTAGTATTGTGGCCGGTTCATCGCGTAATGCCCGTGATGGTAATAAATTGACTTCGAATGACGGTCGGCACCTTTTCTTTAGGAGAGATCGCAGTGTCCCCTGGGGCAATTTCTATATTGATATTAATTTTGTGGTCTATAGGACCTCGCAAGATAATGAGATTAATCGGAATAGTCAAAATGACGTAAAAGTTTAATCATTCTGAAATAATTGCGCGGAGAGTGAATCCTGAGTACCTTCAAAGGGATTCACTCTTCTTCTACCCTCACACCTTTCACCGAGGATAGAAAATGAAGAAAAACCTTTCGACCCGCGGCGCGGCGGCACTGTTGGCACTGGCTATGGGGTATATGGGCCAGGGTGTAGCCCAGGCGGCATACATTCAGCCGAAATCTGCACAGCCTGTAGAAGAGCTGGAATTTGATGTTAATTGTTTTGACATGCACTTCTTTTACGGCACGAACGGTATGACCAGTTTGTACTGGGCGGAGTGTACCGGCCTAATTACGAAGAAGCAGGTTGTTGGTCTGGGCACAACCCGTGAAGATAAGTTGCCGAACGGGGTCATGACCATTTCGCGTGGTCGCTTACTGGAGTACCTATACCGTCTGGCTGGTTCACCCGAGGTGAAGAACCTGCCGGAGAAGTCCCCGTACACCGACCTGACTCCGGGCGATGCACGCTATAAGGTTGCTATCTGGGCGACCCGCGTGGGTTTGACCACCGGTTGGTCTGACGGCTCCTTCCACTACGACACTCCGGCGAGCCGTGGCGCCTACTTCACCTTCCTTTATCGTGCTGCGGGTAGCCCCAAGGTGACTCTGGAGCCCCTGGACGCGGCGAATGCTGTGCGTGCTGAGAAGGGTGCTGCTCCCATTAAGGAGGGGAGTGAGTTGCATCGAGCAATGAGCTGGGTGTACCAGCATGCGCTGGCGAAGGGGGAAGATATCCGGGCGTATAACACTAACTTCTTCACTAACGGGTACACGCCGTGGGATTTCAACAAAACACCGGATTTCTATTACGCTTCGTACCCCACTATTTTCACCCCTCTCATGGTTCTTGATTACCACGAGGAGTTGGCGCCCATTGTGGCTCGTCTGCAGTCGCTGTCCTAGCGGTAGATGAGCGGAGGGCTTGTTGGGGGGCGTGTTCCCCGCGTCTGGTTCGTGCGATTTTTCGTACGTGCTGGAGGCGGTGGGCGCGCCCCTTTTTTTGTTGTACTCCTTGGCTGTGTTTAGGGGTACCGGAAGGGGCATGTGTAGCCGAACTATTCTTCGGAAAATAGCCTCAGGGTACCCCTAGGAGTGCTAATATATGCATATTACGAAGAATAGTTCGTATAACCTGAGGTTCTGCAGCGGTGAGGAGGAAACCCCTATGGCATTCGACGCAATGGGGTTCGCACAGGAATTTGGCGCCCAGGTTCGCGCCGTCCGCAAGTACGAAAAAATCACCCAAATGGAGTTGGCGTGGATGGTCGGGCTCAGCGATAAAACAATCCGCGATATTGAGCGTGGGCTACCCGGCCCGTCAATTGGTGCGGTCCTCAAGGTCGCCCAAGAGCTCGGCATCGAGCTGGCTATCACCAACCCCCTCACCTAACCCCTCCCGCACGCCTATATAAAGGAACCACCATGCAGAATGGACGCGCAGGACGCCTGCACCCCGCCGTCGGCACTGCTCGCCGCCACCTCGCCGCCGCCCTTGAAAAGCTCCTCGGCGCTGGAAGCATCAAAGCTACCGGGCGCTCCCGCACCGCCTCCACCGCGGATGCCGCCGACCTGCCCCTGCTCCTGGTCGCCTGCAGCGGCGGCCCCGACTCCCTCGCGCTGGCAGCCATTGCCGCGCACTTCACACGCCGCAGCGACGTACGCGTAGGCGCCATCATCGTCGACCACGGCCTACAAGAAGACTCCGCCGCGGTCGCCGCGCAGACCGCGCAGACCCTCACCGACCTGGGGCTTCACCCCGTCATCACCGAAAAAGTGCAGGTTCCCGTCGGGAACATGGGCCCCGAAATGGCGGCGCGCACCGCCCGCTACACCGCCTTCACGAAAGCTGTTGAAGCCACCGGCGCCCGCGCCGTACTGCTCGGCCACACCCTCGACGACCAGGCAGAAACCGTGCTGCTCGGCCTAAGCCGCGGCTCCGGCACACGCTCCCTTGCCGGTATGCCTCCCGTGCGCGTCGAAGGGGGCGTCACCTACCTGCGTCCCTTCCTTGGCCTGCGCCGCACCGACATACTCGACATCTGCGATGCCGAAACCCTCACCCCCTGGACCGACCCGACCAACACCGACGAAACCCTCATGCGTGCCCGCATCCGCCACAGCGTGCTGCCCTACCTGGAGGAGCACCTCGGCGGGGACGTCGCCCGCTCCCTGGCGCGCACCGCCTCCGTAGCTGGCCCCGACGCCGAATACCTCGACGAGCAGGCGCAGGCTGCCTACGAGCAGGCGCTCCTGCCCGCCGGAACCGCCGTGCGCGGCATCGAACGTGAGGACGCCGTGCTACTGGACCGTGCGCAGGTGGCGGCGCTGCACCCGGCGCTTCGATTGCGTGTGCTTGCGACCGCCTGTAAGACCGCCGGGGGAGAGAACCCCGGCTTCGAGCGACTGCAGGCGCTGGACTCTTTCACCGCCGGATACGCGGTAGCTGGGCCCGTTCAGATGCCCGGTCACGTGAGCGCGTACCGTCGCCGCAAAATTGTGCATCCGGCAACCGGTGAACGCCTGGACGTGCTCGTATTAGTGCCAACTCGACCCTAACTAGGTGCCCAGCTAGATGCCCGCGGAGCATCCTCAGCACACACTATCTGCATGGTGAGGTGCGCCGCGGCGCCGTTTTAAGCCATACTTAAGGCGAACACCATCCACATTGTCCGCTGTGGGAAGGCATGAAACCCCCGCACCCGGGGCCCCCCGGCGGAGGCGCAGAGCGTCTAAAAGAATACGAAGGAATACATCGTGCAGGCTATCGACGTGCAGGACGATATCAAGAACGTTCTCTTCAGCAAGGAAGAGATTAATGCGAAGGTCGCCGAACTGGCGGCGCGCATCGACGAGGACTACGCCGGTAAGGACGTGCTGTTGGTGGGTGTTCTCAAGGGCGCCATCATGATTATGGCTGACCTTTCCCGCGCTCTCAAGGGCCACTACACCATGGACTGGATGGCTGTTTCCTCGTACGGTTCCGGCACCAAGTCCTCCGGCGTTGTGCGTATCCTCAAGGACCTGGACACCGACCTGGTGGGCCGCAACGTCCTAATCGTTGAAGACATCATTGACTCCGGCCTGACCCTCGCATGGCTGCAGCAGAACCTGATTTCTCGCGGCGCAGCTTCCGTTGAGATTTGCACCCTGCTGCGCAAGCCCAAGGTCGTCAAGGCTGACGTTGAGGTCAAGTACGTCGGCTGGGACATCGAGCCTGAGTTCGTCGTTGGTTACGGCCTGGACTTCGCTGAGAAGTACCGCAACCTGGACTGCGTCGCAACCCTGCACCCGCACGTTTACTCCTAAGCCTTCACCTCAGCAACCATACTGTAGGTAGTTACGCCCCGCCTCCTCACTCTTGTGGGGGAGCGGGGCGTTGCTGTACCCGCCGGTGGATGTACGTGGAGGCGGGAGGCGCATCCGCCAAGACGGGCCGCCGCCGGTGTACCAGCCGCCGCAGATACCCGGCGAAGAAGATGCACTTTCACCCCCGCCGAGTGCTACAACCCTTTAGCCCGCAGGTGAAATAGAGAAGCCCGGTACCTAGCCGCCCGCCGGGGTAGGGTACATTTAAGGTTGCACCGTTGGGTGTTCCGGCAGGCATGCCGCACCCCAACGGGTTACAGCCGCAACGTAAGGACAAAGCATTGGCGCAAAACCCCAATACTCCGCAGAAAGGCTCGGAGGGCTTCCTGAAGAAGCTGATTAACGGCCCCTGGTTCTGGCCGGGTGCAGCTCTCGTAATCATGCTGGCTTTCCTCATGGCCTCCTTCTTCACTCAGCCCTCGCGTCAGGTGGACACCAACGTGGGTCTTCAGCTGCTCAACGACCACCAGGTCAAGAGCGCAAAGATCTACGACGGCGACCAGCGCGTCGAGCTGCAGCTAAAGGACGACTACAAGAAGGGCAACGACAACTACGGTAAGTCGGTGCGCTTCTACTACGTGCAGCCCCGCGGCGACGAAGTTGCTAAGGCAATGGAATCCGCCGAGCTGGAAAGCTACACGGACCAGCCCGTTGAGCACAGCTTCCTGGGCTCCCTGATGTCCCTGCTTCTGCCGATTCTGCTCTTTGGTGTGCTCTTCTGGTTCCTGATGGGACGAGTCGGAGGCGGCTCCTCCGTCATGAGCTTCTCCAAGTCCCGCGCGAAGAAATTCACCAAGGACAAGCCGGAAGTCCGCTTCAGCGACGTCGCCGGCGTGGACGAGGCGCTCGCCGAGCTGGAAGAAGTCCGCGAGTTCCTGGCTGAACCCGAAAAGTTCACCCGCCTGGGTGCAAAGATTCCCAAGGGCGTGCTGCTGTACGGCCCTCCCGGCACCGGTAAGACCCTGCTCGCCAAGGCTGTGGCGGGCGAGGCTGGCGTGCCGTTCTACTCGATTTCTGGCTCTGACTTCGTTGAAATGTTTGTGGGTGTGGGTGCGTCCCGCGTGCGCGACTTGTTCAAGGAAGCGAAGAGCGACCCCGCCGCCATCGTCTTCGTCGACGAGATTGACGCTGTTGGCCGCCGCCGCGGCGTCGGCATGGGCGGCGGTAATGACGAGCGTGAGCAGACCCTGAACCAGCTGCTGGTTGAGATGGACGGCTTCGACGGCAACTCGAACGTCATCGTCATTGCGGCAACGAACCGACCCGACGTTCTGGACCCGGCGCTGCTGCGTCCCGGCCGTTTTGACCGTCAGATTGGTGTGGACGCCCCCGACATGCAGGGCCGCGAACACATCCTGCGCGTTCACGCCGCAGGCAAGCCGATCGCTAACACCGTTGACCTGGCACAGGTTGCTAAGCGCACCCCCGGCTTCACCGGTGCTGACCTGGCGAACGTCATGAATGAGGCGGCTCTGCTGACCGCCCGCGATAACGGCAACGTGATTGACGACCGCGCTATCGACGAGGCAATCGACCGCGTCATGGCTGGTCCGCAGCGTTCCTCGCGCATCATGAACGAGCACGAGCGTAAGGTCACCGCATACCACGAGGGCGGTCACGCCCTGGTCGCGGCGGCACTGCGTAACTCCGCGCCGGTCACCAAGATTACGATTCTTCCGCGCGGTCGCGCCCTGGGTTACACCATGGTCATGCCGCAGGACGACAAGTACTCCACGACCCGCCACGAACTGCTCGACCAGATGGCGTACGCGATGGGTGGCCGTGCGGCTGAGGAGATCGTCTTCCACGACCCGTCCACCGGTGCATCTAACGACATTCAGAAGGCAACCGACACCGCCCGCAAGATGGTCACCGACTACGGCATGAGCGCCGTGATTGGTTCCGTGAAGCTCGGCGGCGAAGACACCGAACCGTTCCTCGGTGGCGGCGGCGCTTCGGCACGCAACTACTCCGACGAGACCGCGGCAAAGGTCGACGCTGAGATTCGCGCCCTGCTGGAGCAGGCACACGATGAGGCATTCCAGATTCTGCTGGAAAACCGCGATATTCTGGACCGCCTGGCGTTCGCCCTGCTCGAGAAGGAAACCCTGCTCGAGAACGAGATTGCCGAAATCTTCAAGGATGTTCGCAAGCGCCCCGAGCGTGAGCACTGGTACTCCAAGCCGACCCGCGAGCGTACCGACATCCCGCCGGTGAAGGCACCGAGCGAGCTGGCTCAGGAGGCGCAGAAGGCTGAGGAAGCACCTGCCGCTGCACCGGCAGCTCCTGCTACGGCACCTACTGTTCCGGTAGCACCGGCTGCACCCGTGCAGCAGGTTCCGATAGCACCTACGCAGCCGTTGCCGCCTCAGGCGCCCCTCACCGACCCGGACGCCGACCCGACCGTCGCAATGCCCACCCAGCAGTACCCGAACTACCCCGCCCCTCCGGCGCAGCGCCCGGAGAGCGGCACCCCGAATCAGAATGGAGCAGAGAATGAGCGAGGTTAAGAACGCCGTTGACCAGCCGCGTATTGAGGCTGCCGTCCGCGAGATTCTGCTCGCGATTGGTGAGGACCCGGACCGTGACGGTCTGCAGCAGACTCCGGCTCGTGTGGCGCGTGCCTACGCGGAATTCTTCTCGGGTCTGCACCAGGATGCCGGCGAGATTCTGGGTACGACCTTCGACATTGCCCACTCTGAGATGGTGCTGGTGAAGGACATCCCGTTCTACTCGACCTGTGAGCACCACCTGGTGCCGTTCCACGGTGTGGCGCATGTGGGTTACATTCCGGGCCCGGACGGTAAGGTGACCGGTCTGAGCAAGCTCGCCCGCGTGGTGGATTTGTACGCTCGCCGCCCGCAGGTGCAGGAGCGTCTGACTACGCAGGTGGTGGAGGCTCTGGAGGAGCATCTGAACCCGCGCGGCGCGATTGTGGTGATTGAGGCTGAGCACATGTGCATGTCGATGCGCGGTGTGCGTAAGCCGGGCGCGAAGACCGTGACCAGCGCGGTGCGCGGTGCGCTGATGAACGGCGCAACCCGTGCGGAGGCGATGAGCCTGATCTTCTCGCAGCGCTAAGCGCATGCAATGAGCATATAGCTATACGCCAGGGGGCAGGATTCTAAGGAATCCTGCCCCCTTGCGCTATACCCCTGCGCTGTGCGGTCGCATGTGTTGGGCCGCATGACGAGTGCCCTTGCGTAGAGGGCGTCATCAGCTGTAGAGTAGTACCACTAGTACCGGCACCACTCCTTCGGGAGTACAGGACCGGTCTTCTTTTTGTTAACGCTACGTACAGTGCTCTTCACGTACCGTTGTTGATGAATATATGACTGTTCCTCTCCTCATCAGGAGCGAAAATAACCGTGGCCGGTTCCGCCCATCAGGGGTCTGGAGCCGGTCATCGTTTTTAAACGATGACCTTAGTAAGACAGAGATGACTTACATGCCGTGTAGTTATACCCTTAATATCCTTATATTGATATTATTAAAGAGTTCCGATGATGAAATGATATCAAGCGATGGATAGTGCATGTCTTCAATCGTAAAGCCATTTAAAACATATGAACAGCAGGTTGGAATCTTGCGGCAGCGAGGTATGCTCGTAGGTTCTCAGGAACATGCCGTTCACGTCCTTGAGCGTGTTAGTTACTACCGTCTGAGTGGTTACTACTATTCGTTCCGGCGACCGGCAGGAAGTGGGCGGCGCTCGGATACTTTCATGCCCGGAACTGTCTTTGAAGATATCGTGGCCCTGTATGAATATGACCGTAATCTTCGGTCTATTGCGTTTTCGTACTTCTCGCAGTTTGAGGTGTATTTGCGGTCCCGCCTAGGGAATTTACTGGGGGAAGTAGACCCTCTCATATACGAGGATGAAGCCCGGTGTGATCTTCAAGGTAGTAAAAGGCGCACTGCTTGGAATAGATTCACGAGAAAAAGCGAACAACTTATTCGTACTTCTGAGGAAGAATTCGTGAAGCATCACCGTGAGCAATACGGCGGGAAGTTGCCTGTGTGGGTAGTGGTGGAAGTTCTAGATTTAGGGGCTCTGCAGAATCTGTATTTGGTCTCCCCGCCAAATATTCGGCGAGATATCGCGAAAGCCCTGGGGTGTACTGACCCCCAACTGGAAACCTGGATTAACTCGCTGCGGGTAATGCGCAATATTTGTGCGCATCAAAGTAGGTTCTACAATAAGCTGCACCCAGAGCCTCGCTTACCGCGTGTGTTGAGAGGTGGAAGAGTTGAGAGCCCTGAAATCCGTGAGGTTGTTGACCTATTTGGTGTGCCACAGGCTGAAGAGAACCATAAGATGTGTAAAACCTTCGGCATGCTCACCCTCCTCAAATATCTGATGGACCAGGGTGGAATCGGGGATACGGAATCTCTAACGCAGATTCTGAAGGAACGTCCTAATATTTCCGTTCCTGGAGTTGATATCTCGCGTGCTATGGGTATACCGCGAGGTTGGGAAGAAACCCGTTTGTGGAGCTAAAATCTTCACTGCTTATAGACACGCTGAAAGGGGCGGAGGTGAAAACCTCCGCCCCTTTTTCGCATCGCCAAAGTGCTCTGAGAATGTATTCTGAGCCGGTACCTTCCGCGGCTGTGGCAGCGCCGGTAGTGCCGCACCGCAGAAGCTAGAAGAGCCCCGCCGCTAACGCTGCAGGCTACCCTTCGCCTCGCTCGGATTATCCCAGCCCAGGGCAAGAGTCGCGATCAAGCCCACGGCAATGAAACCGCAACCGGTCGCGGTGCCGAAAGCAATCCAGCGCACGGCGGGAGCACCTTCAGCAAGCACAATAGTCACCAGCGCGGCAAGAGCCACCAGGGAAAGGATCCAAGCTCCAGTCTTCATATTCACAACGAGTCACTTCCTAGAGTATGTATGTGTGGGTGCGCGCCACCGACCGGGAACGCGCCAGGCACGGTATGCGTGCCCTCCCAGCATACCCTTAAATAAGTATCTGTAATGCAAATATTGCATGTTGTGTCCCCAAAATCGTCCCGTCGCTGTCCCAACCCCCGCCTCAATCCCCCTTCCAATCACAGCGGCAAACATGGGAGCACCACAGATTCGGTACGATAAATTTATGACTGAATCCACACACACCACCCGTGTAGCCCCTCTGCCCTGCGACGCGCTCGCCGCCGAACGCACCCTCGTGATGGGCATCCTCAACGTCACCCCCGACTCCTTCAGCGACGGCGGCCAGCACTACGCCGCCACCGACGCCATCGCCCGCGCCGCCCGCATGATTGCCGAGGGCGCCTCCATTATCGACATTGGCGGTGAGTCCACCCGCCCCGGTGCCGTGCGCATCAGCGTGGAGGAGGAGCAGCGCCGCATCCTGCCCGTCATCGAGGCAGTCGCGCAGATGGGCACCACCATCAGCGTTGACACCATGAACCCGCAGACCGCTCGCGCCGCCATTGCCGCCGGTGCGCACATCATCAACGATGTGTCCGGTCTGAACGTGAGCAATGAAATGATTGAAACCGCCGCTGAACTGCAGGTGCCGTACATCCTCATGCACGCCCGCGGCACCTCCCAGACCATGGACAGCCTGGCGGAGTACCCGCGCGGCGTGGTCACCGAGGTTGTGGAGGAGCTGACCGATCTGCGTGAGCGTTTCCTTGCCGCCGGTGTGCTGCCGCAGAACCTGATTCTTGACCTGGGTCTGGGCTTTGCGAAGGGCGGCATGCAGGACTGGGAGCTGCTCGCCGCCCTTGACGAGCTACAGGGCTTGGGCCACCGCCTGCTCATTGCTGGTTCCCGCAAGCGTTTTATCGCGAACGCCCTCACGGCGGCGGATATGGCGCTGGCTGAGCGCCTGAACGCGAGCGGCTTCACCGCAACCGATGCGGGCGAGGCGGAACGCGAACTGTGGCAGTCGCTGTCGGAGCCGCGCCCGGCTGAGCACCGTGCGGCAGCCTCCGCGGCGGTGACCGCCCTGGTGGCGGCGCGCGGCGTGTGGGCGGTGCGCGTGCACGACGTGCCCGCCAGCGTGGATGCGGTGACGGTCGCCTCCGCGCTGCGCTCCGTAAGCTAAGGCTCTGCCAGCTAGAACCACTACCCACAACCTCCGACTACCCGAATACCCTCTAGGAGACCCCCCCAATGACCCAGGCAGATTACGCCCACCGCGACCGCATCACCCTCACCGGCATTACGGCCAAGGGCTACCACGGCGTGCTCGACTTTGAGAAGCGCGACGGCCAGCCCTTCGTCGTGGACGCGACCCTGTACAGTGATTTTTCCGCCGCAGCCGCCACGGATGACCTGACGAAGACCACGAACTACGCGCTCGTGGTTGACCTGATTCACCGCCACGTGACGAACGGTTCGCTGGACCTGATTGAGACCCTTGCGGTGAACATTGCCGAGGGTATCCTTGCGATGTTTGAGCTTGTGGAGGCGGCGGAGATTACCGTATCGAAGCCGCAGGCGCCGATTGAGTTGCCGTTCGGTAACGTTGCGGTGAGCGTGTTCCGTGAGCGTGCCGCGGAGCGTGTCGTGGAGGGCGGCCGCTAGTGGCTGGCACCCAGACAACCGATACGCAGAAGCCCAACACCCTGAAACACCGCGCGGTGCTGGCGTTGGGCTCGAATCTGGGCGAAAGCGAAGACACCCTGGAGCGTGCCGTCGCCGACCTGGTGGCGGGCGGCGTGCAGCTGGTGCGCGCCTCCGGGCTGTACCGTACCGCCCCGGTGGGTGGCCCGGTGGGTCAGCCGGATTTCGTGAACGCGGTCATTGAGGTGGCCACTGACCTGGGCGCCTACGAGCTGCTGAAGCTGTGTAATGCGGTGGAGGCGGCGCATCACCGTGAGCGCCTGGTGCGTTGGGGCCCGCGCACCCTCGATATTGACGTGATTGACTATGACGGCGTGATCTCTGAGGATCCGGTGCTGACTTTGCCGCATCCGCGGGCGCAGGAGCGTGCTTTCGTGCTGGTGCCGTGGGCGCAGATGGACCCGCAGGCACACTTGACGGTGACCCGGCGTGCGGAGCCTTCGGGGGAGCGGCCGGATGAGGTTCCTGCGCCGCTGAGCCGCGAGGTCGTGAACGTTGCGGAGCTGTCCCGCACGCTGCTTGGGGCGGATGAAGACGCTATCAGCTATATGCGTGAGATGCAGGTACCTGATCAGCCTTAAATGTGGCACTCTGGAAGGTAGAGGAACCTACCGAAAGGAAACACCATGAAGCCCCTGAGTTATCGGGCGATTATTGTGGCGGCTGTGTGCGGTGCCGCTGCCGCTCTTATGGTGAATTCCGTGATGATTGGCGCCGGTTTTGGTGAGATGAATTTTTCGTGGATGCTCGGCGCGGTGTGCCTGCTGGTTGCGGCGGGTGCCGTGTGGCTGGGTGTGCAGGTGGCTCGTTATCGTCGTATTCAGACGCGTGAGAAGGTGCCGCATATGGGCCCGATTCTTGCGGCGCGTGCGGTGGCGTATGCGCAGGGTTCCATCATGACCGGTGCCCTCTTGACGGGCTGGTGCGCTGCGATTCTTGGTTACCATGTGGCGATGGTGTCTGTGCGCGGTTTTTCGGTGGTCTTTTGGGAGGTCCTTGTTAATTGTGTGGGCAGTGTTGCCCTGCTGATTGCTGGCCTGTGGGCGCAGCATTGTTGTCGTATTCCGCCGGAGGATGATGAGGATGCGGCCTCCTCTTCCGGTGCTGTAAAGCCGCGAGAGGGAGGAACCTATGTCGGCTCCTAACCAGAATAGTTATTCGCCAAATGGTCGGTACGGGCAGGATGTCCAGCAGGGTCAGTATGGTCAGCCTGTTCAGCAGAACCAGTACGGGCAGTACCAGCAGGCGGCTTACGGTCAGCCTGGTGCCCCGTATGGACAGCAGACCCAGAATAACCAGCAGACGCAGTATGGACAGCAGGTTCCGCCCGCTGCCGCGTACCCGAACGCGCCTCAGCAGGTTCCCGCGCAGCCGGCACCTTCTCAGCCGGTAAGCTCCCAGCCGGTAGCCTCTCAGCCCGTGCCGGAGCCGCAGTGGGTGCCCGCCGCCTCCGGCTACCTGACGGTTCGTTTTGTTCACACTATTTCTGCCTTGGCGCTCCCGATCCTTGCGGGTGTTGCCATGTATTGTGCGGGCACGTTCTTCGGCGGCCCGGAGGCGCTACGCATCGTCGGCCTGGTGGTGGTCGCGGTGTTTGGTCTGTGGGGTCTGTGGTGGATTCTGACCACTCCGCGCCGTACTCGCGCGCTCGGCTACGCGCTGGAGTCGAATCACCTGATGGCTCGCCGCGGTATCGTGTTCCGTTCGATGAGCTCCATGCCGTACGGCCGCATCCAGTATGTTGATGTGGATTCGGGCCCTCTGGAGCGCATGTGCGGTGTTGCCCGCCTGACGGTGCGCACCGCGGGCACGACCACCGGCACGATGGTGCTGTTCGGTATTCCGCTGAACGTGGCGGAGGAGCTGCGTGCAGATCTGGTGCGCCGCGCCGATGAGCGAATGGCGGCACTCTAATGAGTACCCCGGTTCCGCCCAACCCCGCGCCGCAGGCACCGCAGCCTCCTGCCCCTCAGGCGCCGCAGGAGCAGAAGTGGTGGCGCGCCGATATCCGCACGTTCATCATGAACCTCTGGTTCATTATTCTGCTGGCGTTCGGCTTCTTTCAGAGCATTATCCTGAATATTCTGACCACCCCGCCGAATGAGTGGGGTGCGCGCCTGACGCAGGCATTCGACGAGAACAGTAGTTACCTCAGCGCGACGTACTCGCAGCTCATCGGCTTCGCCGTGCTCGTACTGATTCTGGTCGGTGGCTCGATTGACTGGTGGTTTACCCGCTACAGCCTGGATGATTTAGCGATTCACCGCCGCAGCGGTTTTCTGTTCAAGAAGAACCGCACGATCCGTCTGGAGAGCGTGCAGAGCGTGGACATTTCGCGTCCTCTGGTGGCGCGCCTGCTGGGTCTGTCGGAGCTTCGTTTTGAGGTGGCTGACGGCTCTTCGGAGGCGCTGCACATCAAGTACGTTTCTGCCCGCAAGGCGGAGGTTCTGCGCCGCACCGCGATGGCGAGTATTAACCTGCTGCGTTCGGAGGCGGCTGGCCGCCCGGTCGACGTGCTGCCCGAGAGCATGCAGATTTCGGCTGAGCGCATGCCGGATGCGGATCAGCTGCACCAGCCGTTTGAGGCATCTTACGAGGCGTCCTATGGTGCGCCTCTGCAGGACGGTACCGTACAGGACGGCACTCAGCTGGTAGCGCCTCAGCAGGGCGCCCAGCAGCTCGCACCCGAGCAGTCTGCACCCCAGCGCCCCGGTACTCAGCAGCCCGGCGCATCCCGCCGCGGCGCTCGTATGCCGATGCCGGTCGCGGCTGACCCCTCGCAGCCGCCGATTTTCCGCATCTCGAATGTGCGTCTGATTGCCTCCATCATGCTGGAGCACCTGGTGTGGCTGGTGCCCGCCGTGGCCCTCATGGTTGGTGCCGCGGTCATTGCCGCGATCATGGATGGCGAGAGTCCGTTCCTGATTTTCATGGCGTTGCTACCCGGCACCTTCGTACCGCTGCTCGGTTACTTGGGTACGTTGTGGGCGCGTTTTGACGGTGCCGCGAACTTCAAAATCACCCCCAGCGGTCAGGGCGGCGTGACCCTGCGCTACGGTTTCACCGGCACGCACACGCAGAACGTGATGGTTGAGCGTATTCAGGCGCTCGCCGTGGAGCAGTCCATTCTGTGGCGTGCGTTCGGCTGGTACCGCATCAAGATGACCATTGCCGGTATTGGTATTGAGCAGAACGACAACCAGAAGCTGGTGACCCGCAATGTTGCCCTGCCGGTCGGCAATAAGCAGGAGACGCTGATGGCGCTGCGTCTGCTCCTACCCGCGCTGGATGAGGCGCAGGCGCAGGTGCTGCTGGATACCGCCGATGGTTCGCTGAAGAGTCAGAAGCCGCAGGTTCCGGCAATGATTGTGACGCCCTCTTCGGCGCGCTGGATGGACCTGCTCACCTGGAAGCGTAACGGCGTGACCACGGTCGGTTACACTGCCGGTTCGGTGCAGGCGACCACTCGCATTGATTCTGATGCGGCGCGTTCGAGCGTTGGTGAGCATACGCGCGGTGACCTGTTGCTGATTCGTGGCGGCTACTTTATCCGTACGCTGTCGATTGTTCCGGTCAGCCGTGTGCTGAGCGTGAGCCGAGGTCAGGGTCCGCTGCAGCGTGCCTTCGGATGCGCGAGTGTGCATTTCGGTACGGTGCCCGGCCCGGTGCGCACGCTCATGATGCACTTGCCGCCGCGTGTCTGCGAGGACCTGGTGTGGTTGATGACGGTTCGGCTGGAGGGTATTGAGCCTTACTACCGCGTACCGGTGATGAGTGGGCGTCCCTAAGCCAGTCCGTCAGTTGAGCTTCCCCGCCGGGTTAGCGGGCAGCAAAACTGCAGATCGCGCCCTGCCGTCAGTGTTCTTCGTGACACCGACGGCAGGGGCTGCGTAAAAGGGAGAATATACTTAAAGCCGTGATACAGCATTCAAAACCTGCGCGTTTAGGCATTGGAATTATTTCCGCCGGGAGGGTCGGATCCGTCCTCGGTGCGGCTTTGCGCGCCTGCGAGCACACTATTGTGGGTGTTCATGCGGTGTCTGAGGCTTCTCAGGAGCGCGCCGCGATGCTGCTTCCCGATGTGCCGCTGCTGCCGGTGGAGCAGATTGCTGAGCGTAGCGAATTGCTGATTCTTGCGGTTCCCGATGATGAGCTGCCGGGCCTTATCACTTACCTGGCGTCCTCGGGAAGTATTACCGCCGGTCAGATTCTGGTGCACACCTCCGGCCGTCACGGCACCGAGGTTCTCGCACCGGCGACCGCACTGGGCGCTATCGGTTTGGCGATTCACCCCGCCATGACGTTTACCGGCATGTCCGTGGACCTGCAGCGCCTGAACGGCACCTGCTTCGCAGTGACCGGGCCTGCACCGTTCATCCCGATTGCTCAGGCACTCGTGGTGGAGATGGGCGGCGAACCCGTGCACGTTGCCGAGGCCGACCGAGCGCTCTACCACGCAGCCCTAGCGCACGCCGCGAACCACCTCGTGACCATCCTGGGTCAGTCCCAGCAGATGCTCGCCTCCATCGGTATTGAGGACCCGGCACGCTACATGGGGCCGCTCGTTCGAGCCGCCGTGGATAATGCGCTCGCCAGCGGTGAGGGTGCTCTCACCGGGCCCGTGGCACGCGGAGACGCCGGCACCGTGAAGGCTCACCTTCAGGCTCTGAATGAGTACTCAGAGCATGAGAAAACAGGTGATATTACAGACTCTTATGCCGCTCTGGCACACGCAACCGCAAAAAGAGCGCATAATAGAGGTTTGTTAAACGATGAACAACTGGGACGAATTGAGAATCTGCTGGGTGAGTCTTCGGACCGCAACCACCCCGGCGATATTGATGATTCAGCCCCCGAAAACAAGGAGTTCTCGTCATGACTGAGACTTCGATGCCCCGAGTCGTGACCACCATTGCGGATTTCCGCACGGCAATCACCGAATCCCTTGCCGCAGCGCAGGAAGAACTGGACCGGGCAGCCCGCCAGGAGGCGGAGCAGAACGGCACCGCAGTTCAGTACACGAACGCATCCCTGGGCTACGTGCCCACCATGGGCGCCCTGCACGACGGCCACGCAACCCTGTTGCGTCGCGCCACTGAACAGAATGATGTAGTGGTCGCCTCCATTTTTGTGAACCCGCTGCAGTTTGGCCCCGGCGAGGATTACGAAGCATACCCGCGCACCCTGGAGGCAGACGCTGCCCTGGCTGGTGCCGCCGGCGTGAGCATCATCTTCGCACCTTCTGTGGAGGAAATGTATCCCGATGGTGACCCGCTCATCCGCATTTCGAGCGGCGAGCTGGGCACCAAGTTTGAGGGTGCGACCCGTCCGGGCCACTTTGATGGCGTGCTGGCCGTGGTCAATAAGTTCTTCAACATTATTCGCCCCGCAGCCGGTAACCACCCGGTGAACGCGTACTTCGGCCAGAAGGACGCTCAGCAGTACATCCTGATTCAGCGTATGGTGCACGATTTCAACCACGACGTGACCATGCGCCCGGTGGCGATTGTTCGCGAAGATAACGGCCTGGCGCTGTCTTCGCGTAATAGCTACCTGTCGGATGAGGAGCGCGAGTCTGCCCTGGTGCTGTCCCGCACCCTGGCGATGCTGCGTGAGAATTCGCTGAACCGTGGCTTCCACGAGATTGATTTGGACGGTGCGCGTGAGCGTATCAACTCCACTCCGGGTGTGCGCCTTGACTACCTGGAACTGGTCGACCCGATGACTTTCGGTGAGCCGACTGAGGAGTCGGAGCGAGTGCTGGCACTGGTTGCTGCGTTCGTTGGACCGACCCGCCTGATTGACAACATGGACCTGCGCTAAGCGTTCGTTCGTTTAGAAGAGTCCCCAACACACTACACAGATAGGTATCACTGTGAGCACTGAGCACACTGCCGCACCGGCGATTGCTGATATGTCCGAGCAGATGCAGATTCGCCTGGAAAAGCGTGCGAAGCTGATCGAGTCGGGTCGCGAGGCATACCCGGTGGGTCTGCTGGATTCTGAGGGTAACCGCGTGGAGCCCAACCACATTGAGGATCTGCGCGCCGAGTACGATCCGAAGCTGGCTGCTGAGGAGCTGAAGGCTGGCGACGAGACTGACCGTGTGGTGCATGTTGGTGGCCGCGTGGTGTTCGTCCGTAACACCGGTAAGCTGTGCTTTGCGACCCTGCAGGGTGGTACCGAGGGTAAGCGTATCCAGGCGATGCTGTCGCTGGCTGAGGTTGGCGAGGAGTCCCTGTCTGAGTGGAAGTCCCTGGTTGACCTGGGTGACCACGTGTTCGTGACCGGTCGCGTGATTGTTTCTCGCCGCGGTGAGCTGTCCATTATGGTGACCGACTGGAAGATGGCGTCGAAGGCGCTGCGCCCCATGCCGGTTCTGCACAAGGACCTGAACGAGGAAACCCGCGTTCGCCAGCGTTACCTGGACCTGATGGTTCGCGAGGAGGCTCGCGAGCTGGTGAAGAAGCGCGCCCTGATTACCCGCACCGTCCGCCGCGTGCTGGAGGATCACGGCTACATTGAGGTTGAGACCCCCGTTCTGCAGCTGGTGCACGGTGGCGCGACGGCTCGCCCGTTCCGCACCCACCTGAACGCTTTTGACCAGCCGATGACCATGCGTATTGCGACCGAGCTGCCGCTCAAGCGTGCAGTGGTTGGTGGCATTGACCGCGTGTACGAGATTGGTCGCGTGTTCCGTAACGAGGGTGTGGACTCGACCCACAGCCCCGAGTTCACCACCCTGGAGTGCTACGAGACGTATGCTGACCAGTTTGTGATGGCTGAGCGCATGAAGGAGATTATCCAAAGCTGCGCGAAGGCTGTCGGTACCGAGCGTATTGAGACTGAGAACGGCACCATTGACCTGTTCGGTGAGTGGAAGTGGGTTGGCGTGTACCCGGGCCTGTCTGAGGCTGTGGGCGTTGAGATCACCCCCGAGACTGACGCTTCGGTTCTGCGTGAGATCGCTGAGAAGCATGAGGTGGACATCGACCCGAAGTGGGACGCTGAGAAGCTGGTGACCGAGCTCTTCGGTGAGATTGTTGAGCCGACCCTGGTGAACCCGACTTTCGTGTACGATTACCCGCCGAGCGCTCAGCCGCTGGCGCGTCCGCACCGTTCCGGTGAGCCGCTGATTGAGGCGTGGGACCTGATTATTGGCGGTATGGAGCGCGGTACTGCGTTCTCCGAGCTGATTGACCCGGTTATTCAGCGTGAGCGCCTGACCGCTCAGTCGCTGCTGGCTGCTGCCGGTGATGACGAGGCGATGGAGCTGGATGAGGACTTCCTGCGCGCCCTGGAGCACGGTGCACCCCCGATGGGTGGCCTGGGTCTGGGTATTGACCGTCTGATTATGCTGCTGGCGGGCGATCAGGATCCGGAGCGTCCGGGTACTGTGGTGCGTCAGCCCGGTATTCGTGAGACTATTCTCTTCCCCTTGATGAAGCCGGAAGCCTAAGCTTCTGACTTCTGCATGAGGTGATAATGCGGCGGGTGCCGCGGATACGCTTGTATCTGCGGCACCCGCCGTTTTCTGTGCACTCTTTTGCACGGTGTATAGCTTCTGAGGTGGAGTTTTCTGTTTGTTTGCACAGGTCAGGGACGTTTTAAGGTGCTTTTTTGCTCTATTCTGGTGCTGATTTATGCTGCTCTATTCACTCTGGCGGGGGTTTCTGCTCTTATGCATGAACGCGTTACATAGAAAATAATGAGGGGTTGGGAGATAGCAGAATTTCGCTTTTGAATAGAGCTGAAATGTATGGTGCGAATGGTCTAATGTGCAGGCTCGTGCGGGCGCTATATTTCACTCAGATTGTCGGGGACGCCGGGGTACATTATTAGGTGTCTTTGTCTCTGGGGGCTGTGTCTGCTGCCTGGAAGAATCCAAAGTATTTGCACTCTAAACTTCACTTTAATGTTCTTGTAGCGAGTGCAGATTTAACGGGGATGCACAGAAGCGATATATCGCTGCGGATGATTGGCGTATTGTTTCAAAGCTCAGAATATTTTCGGAATCTTTAATATATTTCTGATACTATATGAAAGAAAATTAGTACATAAATATATCCGGCACACTATTTTCTCAATCCCGATAGAGGCTTTTGAGTTTACTCCACAGGATATATGCAACAGATGAGGAGGTGCCTCAATGGCACAGAAGGTTCGCATCATCCTTGAAGACGATCTCGATGGCGGCCCCGCAGACGAAACTATCCGTTTTGGTCTGGACGGCGCTCACTACGAAATCGATTTGTCCTCCGCAAACGCAGCTCGCCTGCGTGACGCTATCCGCCCCTTCGTAGCGAAGTCCCGCCGCGTGCAGGGCACCGCTACCCAGCGCACCCGTGCCCCCCGTGGTACCGCTGCTCCGGTTAAGCGCAACCCCGAGACCGCAGCAATTCGCGAGTGGGCTAAGGCTAACGGCCACAAGGTTTCTGACCGCGGTCGTATCCACCAGGATGTTCAGGACGCATACTACGAAGCAATGAAGGCTCAGGGTTAAAGGCTCTTAGTATTCATGCTGTCGGAGGGTTTGGTGCTTTAGGGCTCTAATTCTTCGGACGCTAAAGGCGGATGGTGTTATCACCGTCCGCCTTTAGTTTTGCCCCGGTATTTCTTGATATGCGTTACATATCTGCTGGGGGTGGTGGGGTGTTTTTATATCACCCACCCCAATTAACTATTTACATGTAAAATATATTGATCCTTTGCTGATGCCCGCTTCTGAATTATTAGGAGGAAGAGTGGGGAATCGGATGCGCAATCTGGTGTCGAGTGCGGGTTCCCCATTTAGGTTTCATGCATTGGCAGGAACACTAAAGGTAATGTTGCATTAATCTCTTCAAAGCGGGGGATATGCACTGTGATATTCATGCGATCGTTGCGTTGGGTATTCCATCGAAGGGGCTGGAATGTACTGACTGAAATTTTCGAATAATTGGGAGCCCTGCATCTTCGGTGGGGCTTTCAGAACTTACGGATTATCTCTTGATGGGGCGCCGAAATGATGCGGGAATTATCCGGAAAATAAGCGCCGCGTTATCCGGCAAATATTTTTTGCGAATTATTGAAATTTCTCACTTAAACATATAAATTTTTAAAAATTTCTGCAATATATTCATGCACGTGCAGGAAACAAGCGGTTTAGGTGTTGGTCTATGTGGGTTCTTGTGTGTTCGCCCCTCCCGCAAACCCTCGTATCGGCACCGTAGACCCTCGGAACCCACTTGTAGCACCTGTCCGCGGTACATCCGACGGCAATATGCGCACACTCTGCACAGACTGCCTCCGCAAAAACAGCCAGCCCCGGCAAAAACAGCTGGCCTCGGGAGAAGCAGTCAGCACCGACAAAAACAGATAGCACCGACCTGGCGGCACCCATCCACCTTCAGGTAGGCTCACCTGCGTGAGCTAGACCCCTCAAAACCGCCCCCGAGCCCCGCCAGAAGCCCCGAAACCGCGCCTAAACCGCCCCTAGAACGCCCGGAACAGCTCATCTGTTCTCTTGATGGCGAACAGACGCCCATCAGCCCGCCCTTTCAGCCGCGCTCAACGTACTCTTGTATCAATAGGAAAATGCAAGGAGTGCGTAAATGTTTGAACGCTTTACCGATCGAGCTCGGCGCGTTGTGGTGCTTGCCCAGGAAGAGGCACGCATGCTCAACCACAACTATATCGGTACCGAACACCTTCTGCTCGGTCTGATTCACGAGGGCGAAGGCATCGGTGCCCGCGCCCTGGAATCATTGGGCGTTACCCTGAACGCAGTACGTGAACAGGTTCAGGACATCGTCGGCCCCGGCCCCCAGGCGCCTAACGGCCACATCCCCTTCACCCCGCGTGCGAAGAAGGTTCTCGAACTGTCCATGCGCGAGGCTATTCAGCTGAACCACGGCTACATCGGCACCGAACACATCCTGCTGGGCATGGTTCGTGCAAACGAGGGCGTGGCAAACCAGGTGCTGGTCAAGCTGGGCGCTGAGCCCGCTGCCGTGCGCCAGGCTGTTATGGACCTGATTTCCGGCTACCCCGGTAACAACTCTGGCGATAAGGAAACCGCCGGCGTGGGTGCAGGTAACTCTCGCGAAGGCACTCCCGCGGGTTCGACCATCCTGGATCAGTTCGGCCGCAACCTCACCGCAGCAGCGCGTGAGGGCGAGCTGGACCCGGTCATCGGCCGCCACAAGGAGATGGAACGCGTCATGCAGGTCCTCTCCCGCCGTACTAAGAACAACCCCGTGCTGATTGGTGAGCCCGGCGTCGGTAAGACCGCCGTCGTGGAGGGCCTGGCACAGGCTATCGTGCACGGTGACGTTCCCGAAACCCTCAAGGACAAGCACCTGTACACCCTGGACCTCGGCTCCCTGGTCGCAGGTTCGCGCTACCGCGGTGACTTCGAAGAGCGCCTGAAGAAGGTCCTGAAGGAAATCCGCTCCCGCGGCGACATCATCCTGTTCATTGACGAGATTCACACCCTCGTTGGTGCAGGTGCCGCAGAGGGCGCGATTGACGCTGCCTCCATCCTCAAGCCCATGCTGGCTCGAGGCGAACTGCAGACCATCGGTGCAACCACCCTGGACGAGTACCGCAAGCACATTGAGAAGGACGCCGCCCTGGAGCGCCGCTTCCAGCCGATTCAGGTTGATGAGCCCTCTCAGGAGCTCGCCGTGCAGATCCTCAAGGGCGTGCGCGATAAGTACGAGGCACACCACCGCGTCACCATTACCGACGAGGCCATCGAGACTGCCGTGAACCTTGCGGCACGCTACATCTCTGACCGCTTCCTGCCGGATAAGGCTGTCGACCTGATTGACGAGGCGGGCGCACGCCTGCGCATCAAGCGCATGACCGCACCCCCGGAAATCAAGCTGCTCGACGAGAAGGCCGCCAAGCTGCGCCAGCAGAAGGAAGACGCCATCAACTCCCAGGATTACGAGAAGGCCGCTGGCCTGCGTGATCAGGAGCAGAAGGTCCTGGCTGAGAAGGAAGAAGCCGAGAAGGTATGGCGCGAAGGCGGCGACGCATTCGGCACCGTGACCCCCGAGGTTATTTCTGAGGTTCTGGCCGCTTCCACCGGTGTTCCGGTCTACAAGATTACCGAGGAAGAGTCCAGCCGCCTGCTGACCATGGAGCAGGAGCTCCACAAGCGCGTTATCGGTCAGGAGCACGCTATCGCGGCGCTGTCCCGCGCTATCCGCCGTACCCGCGCAGGTCTGAAGGACCCGCGCCGCCCGGGTGGTTCGTTCATCTTCGCCGGCCCGACCGGTGTGGGTAAGACCGAGCTTGCCAAGGCTCTGGCGGAGTTCCTGTTTGGCGATGAGGATTCGCTCATCACCCTGGATATGTCCGAGTACCAGGAGAAGCACACCGTCTCCCGTCTGTTCGGTGCGCCTCCCGGCTACGTTGGCTACGATGAGGGCGGCCAGCTGACCGAGAAGGTCCGCCGCAAGCCCTTCTCCGTGGTCCTGTTCGACGAGGTTGAGAAGGCTCATGCCGACCTGTTCAACTCGCTGCTGCAGATCCTGGAAGACGGTCGACTGACCGACTCGCAGGGTCGCGTGGTGGACTTCAAGAACACCGTCATCATCATGACCACCAACCTGGGTTCGCGTGACGTGAACCGCCGCATCCCGGTTGGTTTCCAGGCGATGGACGACACCGCAGCCGACTACGAGCGCATGCAGGCACGCGTGATGGAGAACCTCAAGGAGCACTTCCGCCCCGAGTTCCTCAACCGCGTGGATGACATTATCGTCTTCCCGCAGCTCTCCGAGTCTGAGATTCTGCAGATTGTGGACCTGTTCGTGGGTCGCCTGGCTAAGCGCCTGGCGGAGCAGGATATGTCCATTGAGCTGACCAACGCTGCGAAGGTCCTCATGGCGGCTAAGGGTTACGACCCGTCCATGGGTGCTCGTCCGCTGCGCCGTGAGATGCAGCGCAACATTGAGGACGCCCTGTCTGAGAAGATCCTCTTCGGCGACATCAAGCCCGGTGAGAAGATCACCGTGGACGTTGAGGGCGAGGGCGACTCCGCGAAGTTCGTCTTCTCTTCTCAGCCGATGAAGGAGCTGGCTCTGGACTCGGTGCAGGAGCTGAACGAGGATGCCGCAGAGGCTCCCGCAGCTGAGGCACCTGCTGCTGAAGGTCAGGGCAACGACTAAGCTCTGGAATAAGTCCTAGGTAGCTAGGCTTAGCGCACTAAACGCCTGAGGGGCGGTACCGGAATTATTCGGTACCGCCCCTCAGGCATTTCTATTATAAGCCCCAGGAGCCTCTAGGAGCCTGTCTGCGGCGGGTACTAGAGCGAGACGAGCACAGTACCGCCCTGCGTGACTTCGCGGGCGAGAGAGTCCGCCAGAAGCCCCGCGTAGCAGCGCTGCAGCTGCTCGGCGGCGGGGGAGAGCGCATACAGCGCCTTGAGCGGGCGATGCACCGCGGCGGGTGCATCCGCCGGGAAGGCCAAGTCAGGCGAAGCTGATGCACCAGTGGCCGCAGTGGTGCCTGCACCCAGGATGAGGTCGCGTTCCACCGGCTCATGCGCCGCACGCAACACCGCCATGACTGCGCCGCGCACCTGGCGGTCCGTGCCGTGCCAGCTCTGACCCTTGGGGGTGTAGTCCGCCTCCGGCTTGCCTGCCGCAACCCAGGCACACAGATCCTCCACCGGGCACAGCTGACAGGTCGGGGACTTTGCCGTGCAGACCAGCGCACCAAGCTCCATGGTTGCCGCATTCCACAGGCAGGAGGTGGGGGTGTCGGCGGGCATGAGCGCCTCCGCCAGGCGAGTCTCAGCAGCCGTCAACGAACGCGAGGGCAACGCCTTGCCGGAGACAGCGCGCGCATGCACGCGGCGGATATTCGTATCAATCACCGTCGCGCGCAGACCAAACGCGAACACGCTAATCGCCGCCGCCGTGTAGGAACCCACGCCCGGCAGCGCCAGTAGCGCATCGTAGTCGGCGGGAACCTCGCCGCCGTGCTGCTCCACAATCGCTACAGCGGCACCGTGCAGACGCTGCGCGCGGCGCGGGTAACCCAGGCGGCCCCAGGCGCGCACCGCCTCCGAGGTGGGCTCGGCGGCAAGGTCGGCGGGGGTGGGCCAGCGGAGCATCCACTCCTCCCACACGGGTAGAACGCGCTTGACGGGGGTCTGCTGCAGCATAAACTCGCTGACCATTACGCCCCAGGGGGTGCATTCGTCACGACGCCACGGCAAATCGCGTGCCTGGTCGAGGAACCACTGGTTAATGCGTTGGTGAAGCGCTTCAACATTGGTTCCTTCGGGGAGGTGCTGAGTAGGGGTGGATGCTTCTGTGGTCATCCGAAAAGCCTACGCCACAGGGCATATATTCCCAAAACTGCATGAACAGAGTTCACTGTGATTCTCAGGGTTAAACCCGGTATCCTTAAGAGTATGTCTGAAAATGGTCCCGTTCTGCCTCCCGAAGTCTACCGCCGCCGTCGCATCGTGGCGGTTATTGCTCTGCTCGCTATTATTCTGCTGCTGGTTGCCGGCGTGACCTCCATGGTCGGCATGATTAACGGCAAGAAGGAGGCTACCGTAGCCTCCACCGCGACGGCTTCCGGTGCACCCTTCCAGAGCTTCAGTGCTCGCCCCTCCGAAACTGCTTCGGCAACCCCGTCCGCTAGCGCGACTGCCTCGGCTAGCGCTACTGCTTCGGCAACCCCCTCGGTGACCGCTTCTGCGGCACCCACTGCAAGCGCGACCACCGCTACCCCCGTAGCAACCCCGACCACGCCCGCGCCGACTCCGACTACCCCCGCACCCTCGGTGACCACTGCGGCTGTCGCGGCGGCATGTACCGCGAACGACCTAAAGGTGACCGTCACCCCCGCGAAGCGTACCTTCGCAGCCGGTGAGCAGGTGTCCTTCCACGTGACCTACACGAACTCCTCGAAGACCCCCTGCGCTGTGGGCGGCGAGGGTGCGAACACCGGCGTGGACCTGAACATCACCTCCGGTGCGGCTCAGGTGTACACCCGCAGCCTGTGCGCAGCGACTGCCGTTCAGAAGGCTGAGGTAGCCGCAGGTGCCGAGGCGGCAACCGACCTGGCGTGGGACCGTAAGATCAACGTCCTGGGTTGCTCTTCCGCTTCGACCGCTCAGAAGGGTTCTTACTGGGCGACCGCCACGGTGAATGGTGTGAGCTCGGCTCCGGTGAACTTCGTTATTCAGTAGTTCGCCTGCCTGATGTTCACAACGTCTGAACTTTCATAGTTTTTGCCCGTGAATGGGCGCGAAAAGCCCCCGTGCTGGATGATCTCCGGCGCGAGGGCTTTAGCTTTTATCTGGTTGCTACTTGGAGGCGCGAGGCTTGGCGAAACGGCGCTCGCCCAGATACCCGAGCAGGCTACCGAATGCGGTCCACTGCAGTGCCGCCAACAGCAGGGTGGACAGGTCGGTCACCTCAAAAGAATTGGGGATGACCTTGAACCACAGCAGCGGCAGGTAAATCAGGAACAGGATGGGGGACGCCCACACGAAGAACGGGACGGGGCGCTTGGTGCGTGAGTACGACATTGTGACCTCCTTGGGGTGTCAAGGTGTGAAGGGTAACCTCCACTGTCACTACATCATAATGCAAAAGGTCCTTGTGAGGCAGGAAAAGGCCGCCGAGTAGATGTACTTCTAGATGTATTTTTCTAGGCTGCTCTCGGCCATGCGGGAGAGCTGCTCACGCACCGTGCGGGCGCGAGCCTCACCCACACCGTCCACGGCACGCAGGTCCTCAAGGGATGCCGCCATGAGAGCCTGCAGGCTGCCGAAGCGCTCCACCAGACGCTCAGAAATAGCGTTCGGAATGCTCGGAATACCGGCGAGCAGGCGGAAGCCGCGCGGTTGCAGGGGAAGCTCCAGGTCGGGGTTCTCACCAAACCCAACAGCGCGGGAAATCGCGCGCAGATCCACGATGTCCATATCATCCAGGTTCTGAAGCGCCTCAACGCCGGCGGTAATCAGCTCGTCGTTCACCTCGGGCAGGTAGTCGCGCAGAATCAGGTCGCTAGCGGTCATCTCGGGGGCGCGCAGCTCCTCCAGCTGCAGGGCAATGAGGCGGCCGTGCACGCCGAGCTCCAGCACGTAGTGGCTGACCTCGCGGATAATGCGGTTCACCATCTCCATACGCTGAAGGGTCATCGCCACATCCGCCAGGGAAACGTTCGACTCAATCTCCAGGGCAGACAGGCTGGAGAGCACCGAACGCAGACGCTTCTTATAGCTTTCAAGGGTCTGAATCGCCTGGTTTGCGCGGGCCATCAGGTACTGGCTGTCCTCAACCATGTAGCGGGTGCCGTCAACGTACACCGAAATCACGGACATCGAGGCACTCACCGAAATCACCGGGAAACCGGTCTGAATCGCGGTGCGTTCGGCGGTGCGGTGGCGGGTGCCGGACTCGTTTGTCTCAATGGAGGCGTCCGGCATGAGCTGCACGCCGGCGTGCAGTAGGCGGGTGGCGTCACGGTCGCAGATGATAGCGCCATCCATCTTCGCCAGCTCGCGCAGGCGGGTTGCCGAGAACTCAGTGTCGATATTGAAACCGCCCGACGACATGGAGGATACGGTGCGGTCGGATCCGAGTACGATGAGTGCGCCCGTACGGCCACGCATGATGCGTTCCAGGCCCTCGCGGAGCTCGGTGCCGGGGGCGATTCGGGCGATAGTTTTAAGCAATAGGTCACTATAATTCATCTGCACAAAAAACATTGTACCTGTAAGGGCGGTTATTGAGCCAGGTCAGGGGCGGAACGGCGGGCTAAAGTGCCTCAAAAGCGAACGGATATTCTCGATATTTATACAGGAGTGCACGAGGTGAAACTACCTGCATTTAAAAGTAAAAATGCGTTCTGCGGTACCCCATTTCGCCGTGACCAAACACCGCGCGCCATATCGCTCCAGACCCTAAAATAGACCCATGACCGCGCGCACGAAAAACACCAAAACCGCACCCGCCTACCGCTGCACCGAATGCGGCTGGACCACCGCCAAATGGGTAGGCCGCTGCGGCGAATGCCAAACCTGGGGCACCGTCGAAGAAGCCGCCGGAGGCACCCGTGCGCGCACCCGCGCCGCATCCAGCGTGCAGAAACCCGCCCAGCCTATCGCAGAGGTCGACTCGCGCGTAGCCGCCTACATGAGCACCGGAAACCCCGAATTTGATCGCGTGCTCGGCGGCGGACTCGTACCCGGCGCGGTCATCCTCATGGCGGGCGAACCCGGCGTGGGTAAATCCACTCTGCTGTTGGATGTCGCCGCCACCTTCGCGCGCGGCACCGCCGGGAGTGCGGGACAGCAGGGGGTGCAGAATATCGCACCCCAGCCGCCGCGCCCGGTGCTGTACATTACCGGCGAGGAATCCGCCGCGCAGGTCAAGCTCCGCGCCGACCGCATCCGCGCCATCGCGGACACCCTCTACCTGACCAGCGAAACCGACCTCGGCACCGCCCTGGCGCATATTGAGCAGATCAACCCCTCCCTGCTGGTCATTGACTCCGTGCAGACCCTCGCCTCCGCGGAAGTTGAGGGTAGCGCCGGCGGTGTGACCCAGGTGCGTGAGGTTGCCGCCTCCGTGATTGCCGCGGCTAAGGAACGCAATATGTGCACCCTGCTCGTGGGTCACGTGACTAAGGAAGGCACCATCGCGGGCCCGCGCCTGCTTGAGCACCTGGTGGACGTGGTCTGCCAGTTCGAGGGCGATAAGCACTCGAATATCCGCATGCTACGCGCGATTAAGAACCGCTTCGGACCCACCGACGAGGTGGGCTGCTTCGACATGCACGAGGACGGCATCGCACCGGTGCTGGACCCCTCCGGCATGTTCGTCTCCAGTACCCCGCACCCGGTGGCGGGCACCTGCGTGACCGTCACGATGGAGGGCCGCCGACCCCTGCTCGCGGAGGTACAGGCGCTACTGGATCAGGCGGTGGCACCCGCCCCGCGCCGTACCGTTTCGGGCCTGGATTCGGCGCGTATTCAGATGCTGCTGGCGGTGCTGCAGCGCCGCGCCGGGCTGAACGTGGGCAAGCTCGACTGCTATGTATCCACGGTGGGCGGCGCAAAAATTGCCGAGCCCGCCGCCGACCTGGCGTGCGTTATGGCGCTTGCCTCGGCGGCGCAAAATAAGCCGCTACCGCGCAAACTCGCAGTCTTCGGCGAGGTGGGCCTGGCCGGTGAAGTGCGCGCCGTGCCGGGCATCCGCCAGCGCATTGCGGAGGTGGGCCGCCTGGGCTTCACGCACGTGCTGGTGCCCGCCTCCCCGACCGGCGTGGGGGACGTGCCCGAGGGCGTGACCGTGCGTGAGGTAACCACCCTGGGCGAGGCGCTCGCGCTGCTCTTCCCGCAGAAGTAGCCACCCGCGCATCAACAGCATAGAGATAGCGGAGGAGGGGGCTCCCGGCTGGCGTGAATGCCGGCCGGGAGCCCCCTCCGCTGTGTCTTGACGGTTGCCACTGACCCCGCTAGAACCCCGCTAGGAGGAGCGGCTCTCCTCCTCGTTCTCGTGCAACATGATGTTGATCGAGCGGGTGTTGAGCTTGTTCGTGCGGTGGGTGTTCACCGCGCTATCGGTCACGTCGTCAACCACCATGGAGTCATCCATGTCAGCGTCAACAATCGGGATTGCCGAGGTACGCGGTGCGTGCTTCGTGACCGCCTCACCCAGGGGCACCAGAACCGCCACGGCGTCCTTGTGGGACATACCGGTTGCCTCCATAAAGTCCACCACAATCAGGCGGAGCATCAGCACGAGTGACTCGCCCTCAAAGGTTGCCACACCCATCGTGCGCGGCTCGAGGGTGCCGGCAAGCTTAATCATGCGCTCGCGTGCCTCCATCATGTAGTGCTCGCGTTCGCCCTCTGTCGGGGCAGACATGCCCAAGCCGAGGCTCTGTGCCGCCACCGACAGCTCGGTCAGCGCGTCACTGAGCGAGAGCTGCGCGGCAGTGCGTAGCTGCACGTGGTGAATCGTGGACGCCATGCGGCGGTTGAGCACGCGGTCGTTACGGATCGCCAAATCTACCGCGGCGAGGGTCTTTGCCATGCGCGCCAGCTCGCCCTTGCTCTTGCGGCTATTCCAGGACAGCTCATTCATACCCTGCGCGGTGATTAGGTCGCCTCGGCACGCATCATACAGCGGTTGCAGGGCGCGTGCATCAAGCAGGCTCTGGTACGCCTTGTTGTAGTCGTAGTAGCGGATTGCCTCGGAGGAAAGCTGGAAAACCTTCGCGAACGCATCCATGAGAGCCTGCGCGCGTTCACGCGGGTTCTTACGCGGGTCGCGTGGCATCAGGTACATGGCGAGGAACGCGAAAGCGCCACCAACAATACCGTCGAAACTGCGGGTGAACGCATCGTCAGGTACGGGCAGCAGCAACGTGAAACAGGCCTGGAAGCTGAGCTGAATCGTAAAAATAATGCCCTTATCAATAAATCGGGCAATAATCACGGTCAAGAAAAGCACCACTGCCGCCTGCCAGGTGCCGTGACCGAGCAGAATCAGCAGAAGGTCGCCAATGAGAATGCCGAGGGTCACGCCGAAGGAGACCTCAAGGATTCGGCGGGAATGCTTAGCACCGCTTACATAGCCGAGGGATACGAGGGCAGCGACCGGCGCGAAAATGGGTTCCTGGTGGCCTAGGATGTGCTCAGCGAAAAGCCAAGCGCCCATAGATGCCGCAACAATCTGCACAGACTGAAAGAAGTCAGCCCGGACTCGGTGAATACCCTCATGGACGAACTGCCGGGTGTTCTGTTCAGTAGTGCGTAGAATCTCTGCGAAGCGTGCCATGAGCACCATCATACCGGCGCGTGTGCTCTGTACAAGGGGGTAGGGGAGTGTTGGGTGCAAGTGTGAGAGACCCCGCGCCCCGAACCCCGCTTAGCGCCCCGGCTTGGGCGGTTTTGCGTGCCGAAACCTCAGCTTGCGTACCGAGACCTCAGTGCAAGGGGCTTAGCCGCGAATCTAGCCGCGGAGGCGGCGCGCCACCCTCGCCAGCAGACCCGGCTGGGCGGGATGCGCCTCGGCGGGTGCTTCAGAATAAGCCTCAACGGTGACGGGGCGCGTCTGTTCCGCACCGTGCGCGCTGTACCCGCCGATTGCGCGGGCACACTCGAGCTGCCGGCGGTGCTCGGCATCCCAGGAGTGAGCCCGGTCAGACATCGCCCACTCGAACCCCGCGGTGAGGGAGGTTTCGGTGAAGAGCTCGCGTGCGGCACGGACGGTCGCACCCAGCGGCTCGGGGAGCGCCGGAACCTGTTCCACGGTGGGGAAGGGGGCGGGTGCCTCTACTTCGTCCAGCTTTTCTGCGCCAGATGCAAGAATCTGCGTGAGCAGGTAGGCGCGCTCGGCGCGCAGAACCTCCAGCAGCTCGGTGCGGCGTGCATCCGATGCCACCGCCGCGTGCCGCAGGGCGGCGGCAACCATCAGCTCGGGAACACCGCCGGCGAGCATGCCCAACGGCAGGGTGAACTCGCCCAGCCCGTACTGGCGCAGGGCGCCGCCCACGCGCATCTGCGTGAATGCGTCCGGCACGAGGGCGAGCACGGGAATGCCCGCCGCGGCGGAGAAGACCGCCGGGTGGTAGCGGCTGGTCAGGGTGAACGCCGCCGCGCGGTGTACCGCGATGCTCTGGTCGGCGTGCAGAATCGGTAGCAGGGTAGCCGGGGTGGAGGGGCTGAGCTGCTCGGCGATGCGCTGGTGCGCCTGAATATCGCCGCTGGTCGGGTCCTGCGGGTCACCGTAGTGGCTCAGGAATACGGGCGCGTAGCCGTGCTCGCGCCACATACCATTGAGTAGACGCGCAATCTGCTGTGCCTGCTGTTCGGTGCGCTCGTTGACGGTCACGCAGACGTAGTGTTCCGGCAGCTTGTTAAGCATCTGACCTGCGGAAATACCCTCTGCATAGCGCAGGGTGCGTGCCGGGGAGTCCACCAGGTAGTCGGTGGCGTCGTCCACGCTCAGGCGCGCGTCAATACCCCGCTCACGGCACCAGGTGAGCGAGGAGCTTTCGCGTACCGTCACCGAACGGGCGGTGCGCAGCATACGCTCCAGAACCTGCGCATCCTCGGGGTTGAGGACCGGGCCCAAGGACTGGCCGGTCACGTACACGGGCACACCCGCATGTTCGGCGGCACTCACCGCGGCGGCGCGTTCGTAGAGCAGCCAGCCGTAGCGGGAGTTGAGGTTACCGCCGCCGGAGACCACGAGCGCGTCCATGGCGGCGATGGAGTCCGCCAAGCCCACCATGCGTTCGACGGTCTGTTCCAGCGGGTGCAACACCTCGGGCAGCGCCTGCACCTGCGGTAACGCCACCAGCTCAGAGGTGGAGGGGCGCTCTCGGTCGGCGTGCAGCTCCGTCAGGACGCACTCGAACGCCGCGAGGGTCAGCTCGCGTTCAGCCGGCGCCCAGGGGAAGAGGAAAAACGGCAGGTACTCGTAGGGCGCGCCCGCCTCATGCTGTGCCGCCTCATGATTCACCGCTGCGCCAATATAGCGCGCCGAATGGCCCACATCGCGGGTCATGAGGGTGACCGCCGCGCCGCCTTCGGAAAGCGCCTGAGCGCTCGCAATGGTCATGGCTTCGTCGCCCACGTGGTAGGTGTGCTGGCCGATATCGCCAATGACGAGCACGCGCGGTGCTTCAGTAACGGGCAGTGCTGTAGAAGAATGATTGTTCTCTGTCATGGCTATGCGCCCTTCTGATCTGCCGACCCAGCCTCTGCCGAACCAGCCTCAGCACCGCGACGAACCAGGGAACGCTTCGCCAAGGAACGCAGCGCGCGGCCCGGGGTGCGCAGGTGCTTCAGAACCCGCAGACGCTCCTCAATAGCCTGCTGGCGGTTCTCAATAGCCTGCTGACGGGCCTCGATACGTTCCAGGCGGCTCTCAATAGAGCGCAGAATATCTAGGGATTCGCGGGTCAGATCGTGCCCGTCAATCACGCGACGCTCCAGGTCAGCCGCCAAATGCGCCTGATACAGGTACGCACCGGGTCGGGCACCCGCCTGCAGATCCTCGCGGATAGCGCGGGCACGCACCAACGAATCGAAGCGGGCATGATCAGCCTGACGCTTCACGCTATTTGCCTCAGCACCTTCTGCGTCGGGGCGTAGCGACCAGTACGCCAGCGGCTCATCCACCAGCAGAATATCCGCAACGGAGGCGGCACGCATGTTGAACTCCCAGTCGCCGACCACCGGCAGGGACTCGTCGTAGAAACCGACCAGCTCGTGTAGGCTGCGGCGGTAGAGAATACCGATTGGCACGGCACGGTTCGTGCGGAAGAGGAACTGCAAACCCATGCCGGGCAGGCCGTCGTGGAAAATACGCTCCTCGTACACCTCGAACTCGCCGTCGGCGTTCTCACGTTCGTACCGCTCCACAACGCGGGTGGTGCACATGAGCGCGCCGCTCTCTTCCAGCGCCGCGACGGTGCGCTCCAGGAACTCGGGTGCCCACAGGTCGTCGTCATCGTGAATCGCCACGTATTCGGAGGTGGTCGCCGCCAAACCGGCGTTGGATGCCGCCTCCATGTTGCCGCCAGCGGTGGTCAGCAGCTGCACGCGGCTGGAATCCTGCGCGTTAGAACCCAGCAAACCCAGCGGGGAAGCCTCAATGACGGCGCGGGTTGCCTGCTCGTCGCCTCCGTCGTTAATCACGCAGACCGTGTAGTCGGTGAAGGTCTGCTGCGCAATATTCTCCAGCGCGCGGCTCAAGAAGCGGGGGCGGCCCTTCGTGCGGACCAGAATAGCTACGGTAGGGGAAGACATAACCACAATCAGTCGAGGGTGAATGGGCCCGTGCCAGCCCAGGAACTCAACCCATTATGAAGGTGTGCACTGTTCAGACTCAACCCGCCGCCCGGCTAACCCGCGACAGTGGGCATGCAGGGGCACGAGCCGCCCCTAAAATTTAGCTGATGGACTGTAGCGCCACCATTGCCAGCACACCGAGCACAAAGCACGCCGGAATGGTTACCAGCCACACCAGAAGAATCTGCAGAACAATCCTGGATTTCAACGCGTTAAAACGCTGGTTCACTCCCGCGCCGAGCGCCGATGCAGTCGCCAGGTGCGATGAGGAGAACGGCACCTGCAGCAGGAAGTAGCCGAGCACCTGCACCACCGCGGTTGTGCCCTGAGCGACCGCGCCACGGAACGGGTCTAGGCGCACCATCTTGTAGGCGAAGGTGTAGCCGATGCGGCGGCCACCGGTTAGCGTACCGGCACCCAGGCTGAGGGCAATGATGAGGGTGCCCAGCAGCATCCCGCCTCGGGTGAGAGATTGAAGCAAATCCGGGTCTATGATGCGTTCGCTCAGCAGCGCCCACAGCAACAGGTACAGGTAGCCGGTCTGCAGGCCGTGCAACAGCGAAATCGCGGAGGCAGACACCGCCAGCACCTCGCGGGCGTGCTGATTCACCAGGCGCGGGTTATGCCCCACCACGAGGCGGTAGAACGGCACCACCATCAGCCAGGACAGCAGAAAAATGAGCGGCGGTAGGTAGAAGAGCGGCAGCAGGGTCGCCCCAAAAATATGCGGCAGGAAGGCGAGCGAACCGAAGCCTTCAGCGGCGCTGTCGATCCTTGTTTGGGTCCACCAGCTCACGCCGGCAAGGGCACCCACCAGCGCGTGGGTCGAGGAAGACGGAATCCTCGAAACCCAGGTGAGCACACCCCAGATAGCGCAGACGAGCAACGCCGCAACGATGCCGTTCAGGCCGGTGGTACCCTCCGGGGCACTCACCCATGAGGCGGAATACTCACCGAGCAGCAGGAACGCACCGACCACACCGAGCACGTTGAAGAGCGCGGCAAGGTACAGGGCGGAGCGCTCGCCGAGGGCGCGGGTACGCACCGGAACAGCGACGGCGTTTGAGGCGTCGTGCACACCGGTCACGTAGACCGCGGCAATGAAGGCGCAACAGGCTAGAAGACCCAGGAGCATTAGGATTCCTGAACGATAATGCGGCCGATCTCGGCGGACACATCACGCATAGCGTTGGAAGCGGCGGTCAGCTGCGCCAGGAAGGTGGCGTAGCGGCGGTACCGTTCGGGGGTGTAGCGTTCGGCAATGTACGCGTCGTATTCTTCGGCGGTGCGCAGCGCCTGGCGGGAGATGCGCAGCATGTCCATCCAGTAGTTGTCGAGGCCGCGAATATCAGCAAGTTTGGGGATGACGGCGGCGGTCAGCACCGCCTGACGCTGAATAATATCCAGGATTGAGGTGATGTGCGTGGCGAAGCCGTCAATGCTGTGCAGGGACAGCACGTGTGCGGCGCTGGTGAGCTTCTCAACGGCGTTGGTGAGCTTGCGTGCCAGCGTGTACAGGTCTTCACGCGGAATCGGCGGGGAGAAGGAGCTGCGCACCTCGGTGAGGGTTCGGAACAGCAGGTTCGTGGAGTCCGCCTCGTGGGTGAGCATGCGTTCGAAGAGTTCGGGGTACTCCGCGACGGGGGAGCCGACCATTTCAGAGAGCAATGCCGCCGCCTCACCGACCTGCGCTGAAATTTCAGCGAGGGAGGCGAGGGATTCGTTTGCGTGGGGGAAAAGTCGGTGCAGCATAGTTCCCAGTCTAACCAGTATTGGGTGGTGCGGGTGCGCATAGCCCGCGCGTATCTCATGAGCGCTCGACCCGCAAACGTCACTGCAACGACCAGTAAATGTTATAGCGCCGACCTGTTCGCGGTTGCCCGTGAGGGTTTTAAACAAAAAACGGTGGGGGTCGATTTCTCGACCCCCACCGGAACGTTTAGGGATGTCGGGTTGGGAGCGCCTCTCGGCGGAAGGCCGCTCGAAGCGGCTAAAGATTTGGAGCCCGGGGCTACCTATTAGCAACCCGACATCTTGTAATTATTATCCACCCGCACCCGGCGCAGAGTCAATTAGAAACAGGCTTTTCACGCCTTTGCGACCCAATGTGGAACCTGTGCCAATTCGCGGCACGAACCCGCATTTTTAGGCGCCCAAACGTTGCAGAAGACTAGAATGCTTCGAGGTTGGTCTGCGATTTTTCCTGCGCAGAATCACTCTCCGAACCCCCGTTAGCCTGCTGACTAGCCTCAGCGGCGCGCAGCTGGGCGGCGACCGCCTCCAAATCGTGCGCAATCTGCTCCATCTGCTGAGCCTGACGCGGCAGACGAGCACGACGCTCCACCGCCTCACGCTTCACCTCATGGCTACCCGGAACCGCACCATCCTGCCCGGCAGAGCGCGCATAATCGGTGCGAATACCCAGCGCCACCACGTGCGCAAACGCCGCGCAACGTTCCATCGCAATGTCCATATCGCCGGTGTACAGGCCCGTCAGAATCTCATCAATTGTGCGGACCACCTCGTCGGCACTCGGCGGGTCGGGAACACCCGCCACCACGTGCGAACGGTAATCCTCCGCCATGCCCAGCTCAAAAGCGCGGCTTACCCCGCGTGGCGAACGATGCACCACGTCCCGCAGCCAGTACATGCGCCACAGCGCACCCGGCAGGGAGTGGGCGCTCGCGTGCGACCAGAGTTCGGCGAGCATCTCAATACCGTAGTCGTCGGTGAAGCTGACGAGCCGCTCGGTCATCTGCTCGTCGGTGCCGCGTCCGCGCATCAGCAGGATGCGTGCGGAGGCGTGCGCCGCCTCTTCGCGTGCGGCGGGGTCCATGCCGCCTTCGTGGCGTTCAAATTTCTCGGCGGAGTAGAGGACGGGGCGGTGGTGGGTGCGGTGTCGGCTGCGCCAGGAGGCGCCGGTTGATGATGCGGGTGTAGACATAGGATTTCCCAGTGTACCGTTCATTGGCTGGGGGCCGGTAGTGTATAGTATTTCTATCTGCACACTTTCAGTTTTGTGTGGATAGGAGCGCCTTTAGCTCAGTCGGTAGAGCTACGGACTTTTAATCCGCAGGTCGTGGGTTCGAGCCCCACAGGGCGCACTAGCCGACCCGTCGCCTCCCGCTTTGCGGGGGTCGGCGGGTTTTTGCGTCTTCACCCTCGTGTGCGGGGTTTTACCCCGTGTTGATTCCGTGTGGTGGGGCGTGTCCTGCCGGGTTGGCCTGGCAGTTTTTGATTCGTGTACGTTGACCCGAAAAGATGAGGAAACCCGTGAGCGTCACCATTAAGAACCCCGAAGAAATCACGATTCTTGCCACTGGCGGCACGATCGATAAGTTCTATTCGGTGGCGGGCACCATGGATATTGGTGAGCCTGCCGCTAAGGACCTGCTGGACCGCGTGATTACCGATATCCGTTTTGATATTCGCCCGCTGATTGGCAAGGACAGCCTGGACATGACCGATGAGGATCGTGCCGAGCTGACCGAGGTGCTGAACGCTGTCACTAACGACCAGGTGCTCATCACTCACGGCACCGACACCATGCCGGAGACCGCCCGCTACCTGCTGGAGCACGCCGACCTGGGCGATAAGGTTGTGGTGCTGACCGGTGCGATGCAGCCCGCCGTGATGGCTCGTTCGGATGCCGGTTTCAACCTGGGTGCCGCTATTGCCGCACTGAATCTGCTGGAGCCGGGCGTGTACATCAGCATGAGCGGTCGTATTTTCCCTGCTGAGAGCGTGCGTAAGGACCGTTCTCGCGGTATTTTTGAGGGCTAAGATGGCTGATTCCGCTCGTATGCGGCGGGGTGAACCGGTTTCTGCCGCTGAGCTTGCGCCGGTGGCGGGCTCCTCGGATCTTGTGCCGCAGGAGCATATGTCGCAGGCGCAGCTCATGCAGCTGCAGGCTATGGATGAGCTGGAGCAGCAGGCTGACGAGTTCTGGAATGTCACCAGTGATTACCCGCTGCCGGCTAAGAACCTGTACCTGGTGCGTGTGCTACTGCTGGTCGTACCCTCGCTGATTACTGTTTATTACTTTATCCGCGTCACGCTTTTCCCGATTGGTGCGGTGCCGCTGGTCTATCTGGTGATGCACATGTGGGTTGCCATGATTTACCGGGCGAACCGTTCGGTGAAGTTGGTGTTGCTGGCGAATGCGGCATCCGGGGTTGCGGCGGCCATTATGACGGCGTTCTTTGCCTATGCGCTTGTGACGGTGCAGGGCCCGCAGACGCTGCTGGACCGTGTGGGCGTGTTCTATACGGTGGGCCTGCTGACGGTCATGGCGTCGTTCGCATTGGAGGTTCTGTTCTCGCTGTTCTATAGTTTGGCGGTTCGTAGGAGCTTGCGTTTGACGCGGCAGAAGCAACAATCGGAGCAGCAGGGCGCAGAAGAGCAGAAAGCAGAGGAACCGAATCCGGCAGAGCCGAATACCGAGGCGCCGAACGCTGAGGAGTTGAACACTGAGGCTTCGCGTACTGCGGAGCAGAACTAACGCGCACCGACGGGCGGGGATTTTCCCCGCGCATCCGCGCCTCTGGCCGGTGGTGCCTGAGGGGTGGGGATAGGGCGATAAGAGGCGGTGTGACACGCTCTCAGTGATGCCCAGCCACTGCTCAGATTCCCTTAAAGTACGCGTGATACGGTAGAGACAGAAACACGACCAGCACCTGCCAGGAGGTCACCCATGGGCGCTACACATCTGAACACAGATGCTGCTTCATCCGCAGAACACCCGGATGAAGATATCAGTGTGCAGACTCGCTATCAGGCGCCTATCCGCCACGCGACTCCTGCTACGCCGGAGGTGTCTGTCCCGCTGAACGCACCCCCGGTGGTGACTGGTTCGCATCCGGTTATTTCGGCGACTTCTACCGTCATCATTCAGGATGGTACGAACCCTCCGATTGTGGTGCGTACACACCCGACGGGTCCGTTGCCGCCGTTCCCGGGGCAGGGTCAGGTTCCCGCTTTTCTGCGTACTTACACCGCTGAAGAGGTGAAGGAGCGCCAGCAGATGCTCAAGAAGAACCTGCTGGTCCGCGCGGTTATTCTGTGTATTTTGACCCTGGTTGAAGGCCTCATTATCTCTCAGTACACGCAGCCGTTGGCGATTTGCTTTGGTTTTGTGGCTGCTCTTTACCTGGTGGTTCAGATGTGGCCTCTGATGCGCCCTCCTCGTGATTCGGCGGATGCCTCCGTGTATAGCGTCTGGGCTATCTGTTCCCTCATCGGGTATGTTGCGGTGGGGCTGGTGCTTTCACCCATCACGTTCCTGTTGTTGATGCTTGACTGGGCTGGGGTTTCGATGGGGCTTGACCCCCTGCTGATACTTGTTGTCTTGGGCTTGGTCTGGTTGAGCGAGGTCGGTTTATCGTTGCTGACCATTTACCGCTTCAACAACTTGCGAATTGCGATGGCGAACCGGGCAGATTCTCCGTTGCTACCTGAAAGTATTTCTGCGACGGTTGACCCGTCCACTTCTGCCTAAAGTTTTTTGAGGCGGCGCGGTAGATGAACGCCGCGCCGCCACCCACACACCACACACTCGCTCATACATCTTCCACACACACTATCAGCCGACATTCGAAAGATTCAGCTATGTCCGCCGTCGAGTCCTCTCCGCCATCCGCTCCGAACACCACGCATCCTACGAAGCCCGCCACCCCCACTCTCGTGTCTGTGGCGGGTTGGGTTCTGCTCGCTATTGCCGTGGGTTGGCTGGTGCTGATTGGGTACACGGGTGTCACGTATGCGACGACGCAGCTGTCGCATTTTTCGACTTGGCGCGCCCAGTCGCTGGTGGAGGCGCAGGCGTACTATCCGGTGATGTTTTTGCTGGTCAGCGCCTTCGGTAACGTGACGTTGCACGGTTTCTGCACTGTGGCGTACCTGCGTGGTTACCGTTGGGCGGCGCTGGTGCTGTCGGTGGCGTTGGCGCTGGGTGTGTTGGCATCCCTGCTGATTATGCTGGCAGTCGCGGCTCTTCTGGGTACGTTGAATGGTGCGCCGAGCCAGGATGTTGAGCTGCTGCTCAGTAGCGCCTCCCCGCTGTACACGCCGGTATATATTGCTGCACCGTACATGCTGGTGTGTGTGGTCGCGTTGGCGTTGGTGTGGTCGCGTCAGTCGCGTTCGTACATGGAAGCGCGCCGTGATTGGCGCCTGCGCCGCAGCGAGGACTACCTGATTTAGCCTTGCAGATTCTGGCTGCGGGTCCCGGACCTGCGGCTCACCGATAACTTTATTCACCCAACCACAGTTAGGATGACTCGTGCACCCTACTTCCGAACCTGCGCACGAATCCACATCGCAGACTACCCCCGGCGCTGCTAAGCGCACATATGATGAGCGGGCGGCGTTTGAAGAGGCGAAAAGAAACCTTGGCATAGTTGGCGATAGGGAACAGGAATTTAACCGGGGACTGGAGCTTCTTGGTAAAGCCTATTCCATCAGTATGACTCTCATCCTGGTGTATTTCCTCCTGGATGCGTACCAGATTATCGTTACCGCGGGCCGGAGTGTGAACATCGGCTCGTTCCTTAGCTATGCCCTGCCGAAGGTTCTGTCTGACGCTGTCTTGGTGGTGCCGTTCCTCTGGTTCGTTCTGGACTATACCAAGTCAGGGTACGTTAATCCGCGCCGCCTGCTGATGCTGTACCTTCTGCTGTGTTCCTTGAGCGGTGTGCTCTCTTTTGCGGGTGTCTTTGGTCTGGCTCAGGTGCTTTTCCCTGCGTTTACCGCACTGGATCCGGTGTCGCATCCTGCCGCTGCTTCGTCTATGGTGTCGCAGGCTCTGGTCGGGGTGATTACGGCGGGTAGCGCCGTTCTTCTGTTTTTGCTGACTCGCCCGGCTGTGGGCGTGGTCCCGAGCCCCGCGGCGATTCGGGAGCAGATGCAGATTATCAAGGACAGCATGGCGGATGATGAGGAAGAGCCGACCCGTGAGGATGTTCTTCGTCAGCTTGAGAAGGAAGAAGGCCCGGTCAAGGACTCTACCGAGCAGCTGTTGCGTGAGCTTTCCGCCGATTATGCGTTGTCGAATGACCCTGCGGAGAAGAACCGCCTGCTGGCTGAGATACAGCAGGTTCAGCGCGCCCAGAATGCGGGTGTGAAGCCTAACTTCGACGGCGCGTCTGGCGGGTCGGATAAGCCCCAACAGGAAGCGCACGAGGGTGCGGAGGCGACCGCCGCCTCCACCGCGCCTGCCGCGCCTCAGGTGGTGCTCCCGCCCCGCCCGAAGTCGCTGCGCGGCGTCATGTGGCTCGCTACAGCCATTATTATTCTGTCCGCAATCCAACGTATCTATGTATCTATCCATAACGAGGTCCCAGACCGCGTTATGGAAAATATGCCGGGCATCATCATTTCAGGCATATTTGCTACCTTCATCTTCTCTCTCATACCGATTTTCGTCCTCCGTCGACTGTGGAAGGGCCGTAGATGGGCGTACTTCCTCACCCTCTTCGGTAGTGCTTTTGTGGTTTTTATCGGGGCGATGAGTTTGCAATCTTTCATCTCGGCTGATTATTTCTCCAGGCTGGCGGATGAATCGTTGACTTCAAGGCCCCGAGACTACGTAGTTTCCATCGTGGTGAGTGACATTATGGGAGCTTTTCTTACGGCCTTCTACCTGCTGATAGTTGTGCTGCTCATTAGCCGTCCCACCAGGTCGTTTATGACAACCGCGAGGTTGGCATGGATAGAAGCACGCGAACAGGTGAACGCCGGTGACGGTTGGATTGTTGCGCATCAGGATGCAGAAACGCGTACTCATCTGGAAGAAGAACAGACCCGCAGGGAAGAAAAGGAAGCTAACCGACGGGCTGAAGAAGCGGTCGCTCAGCAGTACAAGAGGGCCCGCCGTACGGATGCGCGGAAGAACTCCCGCAACGAACAGCGCGGCTACAAGGATACTTCCGTGTACACCGAGGAAGGCTACCGCCTCAACTAGGGCGGGAAGCCCCTCCCCATGGGGAGACTCTTTGCCACCTGCCCCGTGCTACAGCGTGCGGGGCGGGGTGCGAAGAGAAGAAAGGAACAATGATGTCAGAACGTATCCCAAAGCAACCGTTGAACGATTCGGAGTACACGGTTCCCGAGTACAGTGTGCTACTGCCCTCTAACGAGGCTGAAAATAGCACGGCAGAGGGCGATGCCGCCTCCAGTAACGGAGCTTCCGGTAGCGTCGCAGATAACAGTGCGGCAGAGGGTAACGCACTCGGCGACAGCGCCTCCGAGCACGCCAGCACCCCCGAGCAAACCACTACTGGCTACCGGAAGGCGACCACCGGCTACACTGCCGCCTCCGAGCAGGTAATTCCGGAGCGCCCGAAGGCTATGCGTAGCGTCATGTGGTGCGCTGCCGCCATTATCGTGCTGGGGCCCCTGAGTAATTTTCTGCCGATTCTAAGCGGGTCATATATCGATTTTGAGACGGTGGTGAGTGTTCTCTTCTCTGCCCTGGTGGTTACCCTCATCATCTCCGCCATCCCGATTTTTATTCTCTGGAAGATCTGGGATGGCCGCGAGTGGGCGCGCATTCTTACCATCATCTACTGCGCTCTCGCGGCTGCTAGCGGTGTGCTTATTCTTGCGGATAATTTCTCGGAGTTAAGCTCTAGAGCGGCTGCGGCGTCCAGCCTGGGGCGTGTCGCGAGCGGCATTTTTACTCTTGTTCTTTACCTCCTGATGATTGTGCTGCTGACTCGTGCTCCTATTAGGACGTACACCCAAATCGTTAGCGGGGCACGTGCACTAGAACACCAGCAGATGATGTCTGAGACGAGACAGGCTGCCGGTCAGGTGCCGGCGGAACTTCGAGAGCTTTTCGCTGATGACGAGGACGGCGAACGCACCTCATCAAAGGAAAACAACCCTCGCCCGCCACACCGTAGTGCGGGATGGGGAACATAGAAAGGGGCACCAACGTCAGGAGTTCCGAGGCTAGCCCTAGTAGCGCGGTAGACAGTAACACGGCAGAGGATAATGCATCCGGCGACAGCACTCCCGAGCACACCACTACCACCAAAATGCTCAGAGCATGAAAGGGTGGGGATACCAAACGGTATCTCCACCCTTTTGCGTTAAATATCGAAATCTTCTAGCTGGTAAAACCCTTTGAGTTACCTAAAAGGTTCCAGGCATCGTATAAAAACTCTACAAGGCCCGAAGAGCTTACCCTATACTGAAAAAGTATTATTCTCTCAGCTAACTACATCAAATAACTCTTTTAGGTACGTTTAAGGCAAATCTACCTGAACGAGTACAACAATCACCGACTGACGCACCACAGTGCGAGCATATGAGAGAAAGAACGACGATGTTTAACAATACTTCCGGCGCCCCCGCGGGCACGCTGGTACCTCAGGCGGCTCAGTCTAACGCCGCAGCATCGAATATTCCGGCACCGAACTTTCCGGCACCCGCCGCAGCGGCACCTCAGCTTCCGGTTCCTGCAGGTGCCCGCCCTGTGTATGGTGTGCCGGGTGTCCAGCGCGCTATCAATCATCCGCCGCGCCCCATTGCTATCTGGATGGTAAGCATTTGCGTGGTCTTGCTTCTGGCTACGTACCCCCTACAGCCTCTTGTGGGTCTAGAGTTTATATTTGCGTATTGGCTGGCAGCTTGCACTATGGGGCTTACGATAATTCTCCCTATTGTTCTTGGAGTAGTCTCTGCCTGGTACCTCAATGAGGGTTATGAGTGGGCGCGAGTGGTGATTATTATCGAGGGCGCGCTGCGTATGCTTCTGGATATTGTGGTCGTAGCCGGATCTGACCGCTTCTTTCTGAGCAATGACTATAATTCCCAAGCGGTCAGGGCGATGTTTTTTGGTCCGTTTATGACCCTTGAGGGCATGTATGCGAAGCTCGCCTTTGACTTCATCATCCGCATTTTCTTTATTGTTCTTCTCTGCCAGCCGCAGGTGGGGCGGTACATCCATATGCGTGGAGACCTGCGACGCATGGGCCTAAAGTAACCCCGCGGAGGTAGTAACCTCGCGGAGGTGTAGCTGGCTTCCGGGGCATCACCTCCACAGGGTTGAGAGAACGCAAAAAGGTGGGGATACCAAACGGTATCCCCACCTTTTCTCATCCCCGGCTCAGCAGCCGAGAAGGACTCACGTATTACTCAGCAGATTCCTGCTTCGCCTTCGAACGGCCACGCAGGTACTCGATAATAACCGGCACCACTGAAACCGCCACAATAATCACAGCAATGTACTCAATGTTGTTATGCACGAACGGGATACCGCCCAGCAGCACACCCGCCAGACCAATCAAACCAATCCACGCAACCGCGCCAACAACATTCCACAGGTGGAACTTCTTACGGTCGTACGAAGAAATACCAGCCGCAAGAGACACAAAAGTACGAACAATCGGCACGAAACGACCCAGAACCAGAGCCAAACTACCGCGCTTCTGGAAGAACTCCTCGGTAGTGTGCAGGTTCTTAGTGCTCAGAATCTTCGCGTCATCCTTGAAGATCTTACGGCCGTAACGGGCACCAATCTGGTAGCCAACCTCAGCGCCAGCAATAGCAACCAGCACCAGGACCGGGAACGCAACCCACAGGGACAGGCCCATCTGCTCATGCAACATACCCAGAGCAAAAATCAGGGAGTCACCCGGAAGAACCGGGAAAAGAACACCGGACTCAATAAATACGATAATTGCCGAAACAACCAGAACCCAGGGGCCGGTATCGAGCAGGAACTGCTCAAGGTCGAGGCCCAAGAGCGCAACCGGAAGATGCGCCAAAGCGGTGGCAAGAAAAGTCATGAAAAATCCTGAACTGTGAGTGGACCGCACACACGGATCGGCGGCGGAGTAACACCAGCATAGAAAGCGTACCTATGGTGAACATTGTGCAAAACTATGCGGAGGCTGTGTATTACTGGCACAATTCTACCGGCATTTACGCCGGACGCACGGGTGAGCGAGGCGTAAATCTCCTCGCCCGCATGGCGAAACAACCTGAGGTGACGCGGCGCTCGCGTGCCTCCCCAAGAAATGACCATCCGCAGAGCCGGGCGATACCGGGTGTGACATGATGGAAAGAGAGCACGGCGCGTCGCGGCGTAGCGATTGACCCAACCACCCACCGTTGGAGAGAACCATGAACCCCCAGCACCCAGCGTCCAGCCCCGCGGACTCCCTGCGCGCTGACCCTCTGCACACTGAAGCCCGCGAAGTGTTGCGCCGCCTCACCGGCGTCGCTGATGCCGAGTTCCACGACGGCCAGTACGAGGCGATTCGCGCCCTCGTAGCCGACCACGCCCGCACCCTCGTCGTGCAGCGTACCGGCTGGGGTAAGTCCGCCGTCTACTTCATCTCCTCCCTGCTGTTGCGTGCCCGCGGTATGGGCCCGGCGCTTATTGTCTCCCCACTGCTCTCCCTGATGCGTGATCAGGTTGAGGCAGCATCCCGCGCGGGGGTGCGCGCCGCAATGGTGAACTCCGCGAACGTGACCGAATGGGATGAGATCCGCACCCGCCTCGAAACTGATGAGCTCGATGTGCTGCTGGTGGGCCCCGAACGCCTCAATAACCCGGCGTTCCGCGAGCAGTGGCTGCCGTACCTGCTGCCGCGCCTGGGCCTGCTTGTTATTGATGAGGCGCACTGTATTTCTGACTGGGGCCATGATTTCCGCCCCGATTACCGCCGTATTGGTTCGCTCATTAAGTCTCTGCCGGTGGGTGTGCCGGTGCTGGCGACAACCGCGACCGCTAATGACCGCGTTAGCCGCGATATCGCTGAACAGCTCAGCACTGACACCGCCCCTGTGCACGTAATCCGCGGCCCGCTATCCCGCGAGTCCCTGCGCCTGGGTGTGCTTACCCTGCCTGATGAGGCGCAACGTATCGGCTGGCTACTCACGCACCTGAACGACCTGCCCGGATCCGGCATTATCTACACGCTGACTGTCTCTGCTGCAGAAGATACCGCAAACGCTCTGCGTGCCAGCGGCTACGAGGTTCTCGCCTACACGGGTAAAACCGACCCCGATGAGCGCCTGGTTGCGGAGCAGGCGCTCAAGGAAAACCGTGTCAAGGCTCTTGTGGCGACGAGTGCCCTCGGTATGGGTTTTGATAAGCCTGATTTGGGTTTTGTGGTGCACCTGGGCGCGCCGTCGTCTGCGGTGAGCTACTACCAGCAGATTGGTCGTGCCGGTCGAGGTGCCGTCAACGCTGATGTTTTGCTCCTGCCCGGTCGTGAAGACCGCGCCATTTGGGAGTATTTTGCGACCGCCTCCATGCCTAACGAGGAGCAGGCGCTGGCTGTTCTTGATGCGCTGGCTCAGGCCCCGGAGGGGTTGAGCATTACCGCTTTGGAGGCGCGCGTTCAACTGCGCCGCTCAACCCTGGAGCTTCTGCTGAAGGTGCTGGATGTTGAGGGCGCCGTCGTGAAGGAAGGCAACTATTGGCGTCGAACCTCTTCGCCGTGGCGGTACGATAACGCTCGCTATGCGGCGGTGGCGCAGGCACGTGTGCTGGAGCAGAACGCCATGCTCGAGTATGAATGTACTAGTCAGTGCCGCATGCTTTTCCTGGCTCAGCAGCTTGATGATGCTTCCGCTGTTGCGTGCGGTCGTTGCGATGTGTGCGCGGGCCCCTGGTACCCGGTGGAGGTCCCCACTGAGGCACTGCAGGCGGCACAGAGCAGCTTCAACACGGTCGGTGTGCCGTTGCAGCCGCGTCGTATGTGGCCGAGCGGGTTGGATCAGCTGATGGGTGCGGATGCGCCGCGCGGTCGTTTGTCTAAGGACGAGCAGGCTGAATCCGGTTACGCTTTGGCACGTCTGAGCGACATGGGGTACGGTACACGTCTGCGTGAGCTTCTGGCGACGAATGAGCTGGGTGAGCCGGTTGATTCTGAGGTCCCTGCCGAGCTGGGTCGCGCTTGTGTGAAGGTGCTTGCCGCTTGGGAGTGGTCTGAGGCAGGTCGTCCGGTGGCGGTGTTGACTCTGCCTTCGCCGGTGCGTCCTCGTTTGGCTCAGTCCCTGGGTAGGGGATTGGCGTCGGTGGGGCGCCTGGTGGATTTGGGTCAGGTTTCTCTGGTGGATGAGCCCCGTTTCTTTGGCGGTAATAGTGCGTTCCGTTGCGCGGACGTGGTGCGCTCGTACCGGGTTCCTGCTGAGGTTCTGGACTATGTGCGTGAGCATCAGTGCCCGGTTCTACTGGTTTCTGATGTGGTGGATTCGCGGTGGGCGTTTACTGCGGTGGCTCGCGAGCTGAGGTTGGCGGGCGCTTCTGCGGTGTATCCTTTCTCTTTGGCTGCTACTCACTAGTCGCGCTCGATAATGCTTCATTTATTCCCCTGACGAGGATTTATGTCATATTCGGAATATTCAAAATTAACGGTCACTGATGGTTCCTCCGCTGTGCTCAGCGATATTCCCTCTCGCTCTGAACACAGTGAGTGGATGGCGCACGCCCTCGTTGAGGGTGCCGCCGCTGGTGAGCGTGGCGAGATTCCTATCGGCGCCGTGGTGGTGGATGAGCAGGGCATCATTATTGGTTCAGCGGGCAATACCCGCGAGCAGGAGCATGACCCCAGCGCCCATGCGGAGGTGAATGCGATTCGTCAGGCGGCGGCGCATCGTGGGCAGTGGCGCCTGGACGGTTGCACCCTGGTCGTGACCGTGGAGCCGTGCCTGATGTGTGCCGGCACGATTTTGGCGTCGCGCGTTTCGACGGTGGTTTTTGGTGCCTGGGAGGAGAAGACGGGGGCTGCTGGTAGCCGTTACGATGTGCTGCGTGACGGCAAGGTCGCTCCGGCTCCCGAGGTGTATGCGGGGGTGCGTGCTGATGAGTGCGCGCAGCTGATGGTGGACTTCTTTAAGGAACGCCGCCCCTAACCGTCACCCGTGGTGGCGCTTCAGGAACTGTTTTGTATAACGTGGAAAGCTGCGTGAGAACGCGTGGCTTTCCGCGTTATTTGTACGAAACCCCCATTTATTTGAAAAATACTTCAAAAATTTCAAAATTGGTACCCAATTTCAGGCAAAAAGCCCACTACATCACACATGTCCGGGTCTACCATATATAGGCACTGGAGCCTCCGTCTGCCCGTGACTGAAAATAGATACCCCACGCAACCTGCGGAGTGCTCCCCAAAACTCACCTGAACCGTCCTGTATTTAAAGGGGATTTATTCGTGCTTCGCGTTGACAATATTTGGGCTAAGGGGCGTCACCACGCCCTTTTTGGTCGTACCTCTTTTTCTGTAAATCAGGGCGAGGTCATCATTATTCAGGCGGATAGCCAGATGGAACGTACCTCGCTGGGTTTGGCTCTTACCGGCCGTTTGCCTCTGTCGGGTGGCGAGATTTTTTGGAGCGATGGTGATGCGGAGCCGCAGCCGATTTCGATGAAGAAGCTGCGTCGTATCAGTGACATTGTTGATTCTCCCGATGTGACTGCCCCGGAGCAGCACATGCGTGTGCACGATTACGTGTCTGAGATGCTCTCCTATAATCTGCCGGTTTTTGGTCGTTCCCGTGCGAGCCGCTGGCTGAAGGAACGCGGTCTTGAGGACCTGGACGGCCTGTGGATGGATGAGCTTGATGGTGAGATGAACATTGAGTTGATGGCGGCTTTGGCGCAGGCGAGTCCTTCGGACCTGCTGGTTTTTGATACGCCCTCCCGTCATTTGAACCACACCTATATGTGGCTTCCTTACCTGGAGGAGCTTGCCACTGACGAGGATCGCCCTCGCACTGTGGTGGCGATTGTTCCGCATATTTCGGAGTCCTGGCAGGGCGCCCGTGCTGTGGTGGGTAGTGTTCACATGGATCAGGACGGCGAGTTTGAGCCGGCTGAGGAGCCTGTAGAAGAGCTGACTGAGACGGAAGAGCTGACTGCCGCAGAGGAACTAACCCAGACCGAGCCTGTGATTGACGTGATTGAGGTGCGTGAGGTGGAGGAAATCCCCTCGGCCTCTTCGATTTCCCTCACCCCCGCGGTATCCGGCACTTCCGGAGCCGCTCAGACCACTGACCATAAGACTGATAACCAGAAGACCGGCAACCAGAAGACTGTTGCCCAGAAGACCGCTGAGAAGGAGTAAGAATGACTGTTCTGCGTGTTGCACTCGTTGAGCTGAAGCGCCTGACCAGCGGTGTTCTGCCGGTTCTGGTGCTGCTTGCGATGTCCTGCATTCCGCTGCTGTACGGTGCCCTGTACCTGTACGGCAACTGGGATGCTTACGGCCATGTGAATGGCATTGTGGGTGCCCTGGTGGTTGAGGATGAAGGCGCGACGGATTCTGAGGGTCAGCAGGTGAATACCGGTGCGGACGTGAAGAAGAACCTTCTAGACGCTGGCACGTTTGATTGGCGTCAGGTGCAGACTCGCACTGAGGCTGTTGAGGGCGTGGAGAACGGCACCTATGACTTTGCGATGGTGATTCCGAAGGACTTCTCCCGTAATTTGCAGAGTGCCGGTTCGTTCAAGCCTGATGCTGACGGTAAGACGGGCACTATTGATGCGCGTTCGGCGGGTATTGAGGTCATTACGAATGACGCGAACAACTATGTGCTGACGAATATTGTCACGAAGGCGGGCACTGCGGTGCGTGATTCGGTGGCTGAGAAGGTCGGTAATTCTACGGCGAATTCGCTGTTGGCTAGCTTCACGACTATTCATTCGAAGATGGGTGAGGCTGCTGATGGTGCGTCGAAGGTGAATAGCGGCACGGTGAAGCTGGCGGATGCTATCACTCAGCTGAAGGACGGCACTGCCACGGTGAATGATGGTGCCGTGAAGCTGAAGGATGGCACCTCCTCCTTGGCTGATGGTCAGTCCCAGTTGTTGGATGGTCAGAAGCAGTTGGCGGAGGGTGCCGCGAAGCTTGCTGATGGTGTGTCGACTTTGGATTCTGGCGCGGCGAAGCTGGATTCTGGTGCGTCGAAGCTTGCCGATGGTGCTTTGAGCTTGAAGGATGGTTCGTCGACTTTGGCTTCGGCTGCGGCGTCTGCTTCTGATGGTGCGGCGAAGTTGAAGGACGGTTCGGCGACTCTGGCTGAGGGTACCGCGAGCTTGAAGAGTGGTTCGGCGGCGGTTGCGAAGGGCGCTAATGATTTGGCGTCGGGTATTCATCAGATGCGTACTGGCATGGATCAGGCGGGTATTCGTGAGTTGCCGGCTGAGCTGAATGCGATGTGCACGCGCCTGCATGAGACGGATACGTCTGCTGGTAGTGGTGATTTTGGTCGTGACTTGTCGAATACTGTGGTGTCTGCGACTGCACAGAAGATGCGTGCTCAGTTGGCGCCGTTGGTTGAGGCGGGTACGTTGACTCAGGAGCAGGCTGATCAGCTGGTGGCTGCTGTTGATTCTGAGGAGACGAAGAATGAGGTTGCTGAGCTGAATCAGAAGGCTCTGCAGTCGCACCTGGCTACTCGTGATGCTGCCGCTGCTGATGCCCTGTCGAAGCTGAGCGCATTGAAGTCGAGCCATTGTATTTCTGATGGTTCGTCGTCGACTGCGGTGAAGATTCAGACTTTGGTTGCTGGCGTGGATTCGCTGGATTCCGGTGCGTCTTCGCTTGCCAAGGGCGCTTCGTCGGTAGCTGATGGCGCCGCTCGTGTGGATGCTGGCGCGTCCTCGTTGGCGTCAGGTTCGGCGAGCCTGGCTGATGGTAATTCTAAGATTGCTTCGGGTGCTTCGAGCCTTGCGAGTGGTTCTGCGACTCTGTCGGGTGGTGCTTCTGAGCTGAAGGAGGGTACCGATTCTTTGAAGAGCGGTACTGCCGAGCTGAAGGATGGTAGCGGTACTCTGGCGGAGAAAGAGCAGTCTGCGGTTGAGGGTCAGCAGAAGTTGGCTGATGGTGCGAATGAGCTGAAGGATGGTGCGTCGCAGCTTTCTGACGGTACGGCGAAGCTGTCTGATGGTTCTACTCAGCTGAATGATGGTGCTTCCGAGTTGAAGGATGGTACTTCGTCGTTGGAGAGCGGCCTGGCTTCTGGTGTTAAGCAGGTTCCGAGCCTTGCTCCGACTGATCAGGCGAAGGTTGCGGATACGATGTCGAACCCGGTGACTTTGTCGCATGATTCCTTGGCGTCGGGCCGTAACTATGGTGAGGGCATGGGCCCGTTCTTCATGTGCTTGGCGTTGTGGATTGGCGGCTTGATGCTGGTTCAGACGTTGCGCGTGATGAATAACCGTGCGTTGGCTTCGCATGCTCCGTCGATTCGTGTGATGCTCGGTAGCTGGATGCCGTTCGGCCTGGTGGGTATTGCTCAGGCGACTTTGATGTTTGCCGCGATTAAGTTTGGTTTGGGCTTTGAGATGGCTCATCCGTGGCTGGTGTGGCTGTTCCTCTGCTATGTGGCTTTGGTCTTTACCGGCTTCATTCACGGTCTGACGGTGATTTTGGGTGCGCCGGGCAAGCTTGTTGCTTTGGTCATTCTGATTCTGCAGCTGATTACTGCGGGCGGCACGATGCCGTATGAGACTTTGCCTGAGTCGATTCGTTGGATGCATGATTTCTTCCCGATGGGTTATGCGGTGGCGGGTACGCGTCGTTTGGCGTATGGCATTAATGAGTCGAGCCTGTGGGGCATCATGCTGGTTTTGACTCTGTGGGGTCTGGCTGGTCTGATGTTGGGTTACATTGGCACGCGTCGTGATCGTACGTGGTCGCTGAAGAAGCTGGCTCCGGAGATTACGGTGTAACAAACCCTGTTTGGTCGCACCGGGGGAAAACTGTCTAATAAAATAGAGATATATCTGCAAAAAGGGAGGGAGGACTGCTGATGTTGCAGCGCCCAGTCGCTGAAGCTTCAAGTCGTCGTCCCGGCCGTACAGGTAGAACTCAGTTGAAGTTGTTCAACGCTGCTATGGAAATCATGACCGAAAAGGGGCTTGAGTACGCCACTGTTGAAGAGGTGGCTGCCCGGGCGGGTGTTTCTAAGGGAACCGTGTATTACAACTTCGGTTCTAAGAAGACCATGGTGGATCAGCTGGTTCAGTACGGCACGCAGTTGCTGCTGAGCGATGCGCGTCGCGCGGCGTCGGTTCATTCTGATCCGCGTGAGGCGTTGCGGAGTGCTGTTCGCGCCGCGTTCCAGTATCTTGAGGACCGTCCGGGTTTTACTCGGATGTGGCTTTCGGAGGCGTGGAAGGGTGCGGATGGTTGGACTGAGGCGATGAGCGATAACCGTCTGAATCTTCTGGATTTTTTGGAGGAGATGACGGAGGCTGTGGCTCGCCGCTATACGGTTGATACCGCTCAGAATCCTCGTGCGATTGCGATCTCTATGTTCGGCGCGATTTACATGTTTGCTATGGATCGTGAAGTGCATCAGGCGGAGCGCAATGCTGAGGATGCAACGCGTGCTGTCATGCTGGTTGTAGATGGGTATATCCGTCATTAGGCGGACCTGTTAGGGTCTGTAGACGTAGCCGGGACTTCGGTGTCGGGTGTCGAAAAGGGCACGGTGAAAGGGGCCGTGAAAGGGGCGACACCCGGCTGCCGTACGCGCACGATATGTAGGCTCATTCTTGCCCTCCTGTTGGGGGTGTGCTATAGTTTTCCACTGTTGGTGGTGTGTCCGAGCGGCCGAAGGTGCATCACTCGAAATGATGTTTGGTGTAAAAGCCAACGGGGGTTCAAATCCCTCCACCACCGCACCAACGAAAACCCGTCGAGATTCGTCTCGGCGGGTTTTTGCATGCCTGGATTGTTCTGGGGTGCTGCTGGCGGGTGTGTTGGTGGGGGTTTGTGCGGGGGTACTTCGCCTCGTTTTATAGGTTGTGTGCCACTTCCGGGGCTTTGCCGGTGCTTGCTGATTTGGGGGTGGGTAAAATCGTATTATGCGTATTAAGATTCTTGACCACCCGCTGGTCTCTCACAAGATTAGTGTTCTGCGTGATAAGAACACCCCGTCCCCGATTTTCCGTCAGCTGGTTGATGAGCTGGTGACCCTTCTTGCCTATGAGGCGACTCGCGAGATTCGTGTGGAAGAGGTTGAGGTTGTGACTCCGGTGGCGACTACTACCGGTGTTCGTATTGCTGATCCTAAGCCGCTGGTTGTTCCGATTCTGCGTGCTGGTCTGGGCATGCTTGAGGGTATGACTCGCATGGTGCCGACCGCTGAGGTGGGCTTCCTGGGTATGGCTCGTAATGAGGAGACCCTGGATATTGTGACTTATGCTGAGCGTCTGCCGGAGGATCTGACTGGTCGTCAGGTGTACCTGCTGGATCCGATGCTGGCTACCGGTGGCACTCTGATTGAGGCCATTAAGTTCCTGCGTGAGCGTGGTGCTGAGTCTGTGACTTGCGTGTGCCTGATTGCTGCTCCTGAGGGCATTGCTGCTCTGGAGAAGGGCATTGAGGGTATGGAGAATGTTGACCTGTTCCTGGCTGCTCGTGATGAGCGTCTGAACGAGAAGGCGTACATTATTCCGGGTCTGGGCGATGCTGGTGACCGCCTGTACGGTCTGGCTGAGTAGTTTTTCAGCGTTATTCACGTGATGTGAGTGGGGCGCCTCTGCATATGTTTAAGCATGTGCGGGGGCGCTTTGTTGTGTCTGCTGGAGGCCGTGTGCAGGTCATATGGTGTGGTGTTGAGGGATGTGTGTCTAACGGTCTGCTGTCTTGGGTGTTTATGGTGTTGTTGGGCGCTTGTGTGGGTTTATGAAACACCCTTGATAATATGTGATGAGGAACACTATAGTGCTTTGAGGGGCTTAAAATATATTGAGCATATTCACAGCTTCACATGAAAATACAGGGTGAAACCAGTAAATAAAAGAAGCTATGAATATTTATAAGGGAAAAAAATACTGAAAGCTTCAGGTAGCCCCTGAAACCCCAAAACGCGAGAGGGGGTATTGTACTCCTCTCGCCCATAAAGATGAATCCACTATGCTGAATCCGCTTGATTTATCCGTCAAATAGGAGAAATATTAAGTAAGAGGATTGAAGCTCGAACAGGTATTGGGGACTGTTTGACTCGGCGTCACTTCCGGCGCACCCCACACTACGTACGACAGGGATCCCGTACACAGACTTTGAGAGAAGGTTGAACCATGTCAGGCGCTGTACCTGGATATGTCCACATCTCCCAGCGCGGCCGCGCCGCTAAGCGCCAGGTCGTGCAGCCTCAGCGTCCCGCTGCGCAGGCCGCAACGTTGCGTCCGATGACTTTCTCAGCCGGTGACTCTGCCCATAAGCAGGCTCAGGAAAATGAAGCACGCGGCTTCGTGCTCTATGTTGGTTTGAACGAGGAACTTGCTGCAGCGAACGGCACCTCCCTGGTGCGTATCGTTCAGGATCTGCGCACTTATGCACACCACCTGGCTCCCGAGTCGGAGTCGTACGCCGCTGTGGCGTTGGCTCCAGTGAATGCTGAGGGTAGCGACCTTGAGGTGGTACGTAATGCGCTCGGCGATCCGACCGCAATGTATATGCACCCGGAGGCGCATGTCGCCCGCGAAGCAGAGACCACGAATAGCCACTCTTCGGGTGTGCTGATTGACCTGGCGCGCCGCGAGGTGTTCCTGGATGGTGAGCCGCTCATGCTGACCTTCAAGGAATTCGAGCTGCTGGCACACCTGGTGGAGAACTCTTCCCGCACCGTGGGTCGTGAGGAGCTGCTGAAGGCGCTGTGGAGCTCCGGTGACGAGCATCCGCATGAGCGTACGATTGACGTGCATATTCGTCGTCTGCGTTCGAAGCTGGGTCGCCTGTCGGGTACCGTGCGTACGGTGCGCGGTCAGGGTTACCGCTTCTTTGAGCACCCCGAGGTTGTTGTCTGGGCTGCTCCGGAATACTCGATTTAGCGTGTACAGAATTTAGCTTCTGTAGAGTGCACCCCGGTGTGCTGGCGTGATGCCGGTGCACCGGGGTTTACTTGTGCCCGCCTGGGGATGTTAGTGTGCGTGCTGTGGCGGCGTGCGGCACGTTCCGGCGCCCTCTAGATAGAATGGGTGTATGGCTGAAAATTCTTCCAATACTGCATCTGGCTCGCACCGCAGCGGGGTCAAGCGTCTGATTATTATGCGCCATGCGGAGGCTGATTGGGGTCTGAATGATTTTGATCGTCCGCTGACGAAGCGTGGTCATGAGCAGGCTGCCGCTGCTGGCGCTTGGCTGGCGGCTCGCGGTTATATTCCGGAGCAGATTATGTCGTCATCGGCTTTGCGTACTCGTCAGACGACGACTTGGGTTTCGGATGGTTTGGGGGCGAAGGCGCCTACCGCTCATCTGGACGAGGGGCTGTATGAGGTGTCTGCGTCCCGCATTATTGCGCGCATCAACAGTGTTTCGGAGAATGTTCATTCTCTGATGGTGGTGTCGCATCTGCCCGGCGTGCAGGATGCCGCGCAGCGCCTGATGAGCCCGGATTCTGACCCGAACGCGTCCATGGATGTGTACTACGGTTTCCCGCCCTCTTCCATTGCGGTGTTTGAGGTGCTGGGGGAGTGGGCTCTGCTGGATGGTGCGGATGCGCGCCTCGTGGACTTCAAGAGCTTCTAGACCAGAAGTTTCTAAACCAGGAGTTTCTAGGCTTTGTGCCTGAATGAAATGGGTAAAGCAAAAGCCCCGTACCAACCGGTACGGGGCTTTTTGTGGCGGAGACGGGGGGATTTGAACCCCCGGTCGAGTTTAACCCCGACCCTTCATTAGCAGTGAAGTCCATTCGGCCGCTCTGGCACGTCTCCACGGTGCGCTCGTGAGCGCATCCCTATAAGAATATAGGCTGTTTTGCACTTGGTCAATTCGACCTGTGAGGCGCGAGAGATATATGCGGGTGGGGTGGTGTTAGTTTCTTCGCGATCGTGATTTCTTTACCTGCGAGAAACGTGTGAATAGAGCCGTTTAATCTTTAAATACCCTGAATTTATGTGTTTGAGGTATTTAGGTGATGTAGTTTTGAGGGTAGAAGCGACATTGCGGTCCAGATAGAAAGGCTCCCTCCCGTGACGACCACCGTTCCTCAGTTGCCCCAGGTTCCTCAGAAGACTCAGCCTCCTCAGGGTGCTCCCTCCTCTGTGAATAACCCGGCTTTCAATAGTCAGCAGGTTGCGCAGTCTGCGGTGCATCCTGCGCAGTTTGCGCAGCCGGTGTATGTTCTTCCCGAACAGGAGAACACACACACTCAGGGCTGGATTATTGCGATGGCCTCGGTCATTATCGGTGTTCTTGGGCTGATTAGTGTTTTTGTGCTGAATTATTTGACGGGCGGAGGCGCTTCCCTTCTTCTGGGTCTTACGGGCTGGGTTCTAGCGATTGCTTCACGCCACCGCGGTCATATGCGTGTGGCTGGTGTTGCGTTGGGAGTTATGAATATGTTGCTTGGTATCCTGACTGTGCCTTTCGAGATGCTGCTATTGATTCTGGTCATGATGCATGTTTAGACAATATCGTTCATAGCTACTGGTCAGAGAAAGTCCGCGAGCGCCCCGTGTGTCCGCGGGCTTTTGCGTGTCCGCCTGCTTAGCTGTAGCAGTTTTTATGGTCACCTGACGCGGGTTTTTCGTCGTGGACTATGGGCTAGGGGCTTTGAGGTTCATAAGCATGTTCGGTACACTGCATGAGTCCCAACCGATAAATAGAGGGCATCTCTGACGTTTTATCTTCCGATACAGCACATCAGAGGCACCTCATCACTCAGCAAAGCGAGAAATCATGTCTGAAAACCCCAACAACCCCCAGCCCCAGTTCAACCAGGACCCCCAGTTCAGCCAGCAGGCACCCCAGTATGGTCAGCAGGCTCCGTACGGTCAGCCGGTCCCGACCCCCGAGCAGCAGGCTCAGATGAAGAGGGCGAAGATTCTGTCGATTCTCGCTATTGTATTTGGCGCTATTGGTCTGGTCCTTCTAAGCCCGCTTTTCAGCGCACTGGGCCTGGCTTTTGGTTTGGCGTCTCTGCGTGTCCCTGAGCTGCAGTCCCGTGGTCTGGCACTGACTGGTTCCATTATCGGTGGTACTGCTCTGGTCCTGAGCATTATTGTTGTCGCGCTGGGTGCTCTCAAGAACCTGGGCTAGGACCTTATAGCGTTTTAGCCAGCATCCTCCATGGAGATTGGCTACAGAAAGCCCGCGAGCGCCCTGTGTGTCCGCGGGCTTTTGCATATCCGTTAGAGCGGCTAGCTAATGCATTGCGGTGCATTGTGGGGGCTTGGATAGCGGATGTAGTTGTACCCGTTCCATTCATGGGTTAGGGTGAATTAGGTTTAACGCACACCAGCCGTACGAAAGTGAGATGCCGTGTCTCAGAATCCTCGGGGTTCAGACCCCTACGACTACAACCCGGACTACAACCGTCTGAACGAGCAGTACAACCAGAACGGCCAGTACGGGCAGAACACTCAGTACGGTCAGTACGGGCAGAGCTCCTACGATCAGTATTCTTATGACCAGTACGGTCAGAATTCGTACGGTCAAGACTCGTATGGTCAGAATCAGTATGACCCGTACGGTCAGCAGTACCAGCAGCCCGACCAGTACGGTCAGCCCATGATGGTTCCTGTGGGCTTTTTGCAGAAGACTCCCGAGCAGCTTGCCGGTGAGAAGGCTGCTCAGACTTCCACGGTGCTGGGTATTATCAGCTTGGCGTGTATAGTGACTCTCAGCTGGTGGCTGTTTGGTCTGCCTTCCCTGATTCTGGGTGTTATCGGTATTTTCAAGGCGAACGAGGCAGAGCGTTATGGTGTGGCTGCTTCAGCTGGTCGTATCTTGAACTGGATTAGCGTAGCCATTGGTGGCATGTTCCTGGTGCTTTTCGGCGGAGGTCTTCTGCTGGCGATTATGCTGGCTCTTTCTGATTCTGCCGCAAATTCTAGGCTCGTGGAGACTGTGCAGATACTGGCATTCTTCTAAACACTTTCACCCTCATTGGAGGGTACGCAAAAGCCCCGCTCCTCAATTACGAGGAACGGGGCTTTGCTGTGTATATGCCGTATATCTCGTGGATTGGTCCTGACATGCTTGTTCCCGCGCGGGGGAAGGTCTAGGGTGGGTTTAGCATCTGTGTCGGTACGTGAAAGGTTGTGGATGCGATGTCGCAGCTACCCCAAAATAATGAAGTTTTTGATGACAATCCCGAATACGCCAAGCTCCACCCGGGAAATAACAATGGGCAATCCGCCCCGGGTAACCAACCACTACCTACACGTCAGTTTTACCCGAGCTACCCGAGGAATATTGTCGGACCTGTGGGCATCCTGGAAGAAGGGCGTAAGTTGGCTCAACGGTCATTGACCTTTGGCATCATCAGCGTGGTGCTTATCCTCTTGACGTTCTTGCTGCCCTACACCCTCCTCGGATCTTTTATTCTGGGCATCCTGGGAATCTTGTCTGCACGAGACGCGGAATGTCACGGCGTACCGGCAAAGGCGGGGCATATCCTCAGCTGGATTGGTGTGATTCTGCCCATCGCCCTATCAGTCCTGGCGGCTATTGCCCTGTTAATGCTTGTTTTCACCTTGAAAGGATAGTGTCGTAACCGGCTTAGGAAGTTTGGATAGCCGAGAGTCGAATTCATGGTCTTTCGTATGTGATATGTAAAGAGCCCTGTTCCTCAATGCGAGGAGCGGGGCTTTGCTGTGTGTATGCCGTATGTTTTGTGGAATCGGCTCGACATGCTTGTTCTCTCGGCGGGGAAAGCATAGGGGGGGCTTAACACCCGGTATTGAAAGGTTATGATGCAACGATGCAGGATCCAATCCTAGGCCCGTATTCCGACCCAGCAGCTGGTCTGCGCTCGAAACCTCATCGCCACAAACAGGGTGCTGATATTGAAGAGCCCCCTATGATGCAGGGCGGTGGGAAAACAGCGACTAATCTAGGGGAGCGAGCCTCCCAACTTTCACTCACTTTTGGTGTGCTCAGCCTCATCAACATCTTGGTGTTGGGTTCGTGGTTTTTCGGTATCCCCACTGTCATCTTGAGTGTCCTTGGTCTACAGAAAGCTAAGGAAGCGGATAGTTACGGCGTAGTTTCTCTTGCGGGTCGAATCCTGAGCTGGATAGCTATCGCTGTGCTTGTCCTTGGGTACGTACTGATTGTGTGGGCGTGGTTCAATGCCGAATAGGTTTTTGCGAAGCACCAGGCTGAGGTATTCAACTAACGCGTGTAGATTCTGAAAGGTTGTGGATGCGATGTCGCAGCTACCTCAAAACAATGAAGCCTTCGATTACAACCCCGAATACGCCAAGCTCTACCAGGAAGATAACAACGAGCTGCCTAGCCCGGATACATCTGACGAGCAGCTACTGCCCGCAAATGAGTCTCTGGATGAGTTCTCAGATCAAGCGGCGGGTAAAAGAGCAGCGAACCTCTCCCTACTTTTTGGCTTCCTCAGCCCGCTGTCTTTCTTTCTAGGGTTCTGGTGTCTTGTCCAAGGTCTTGAAGAAAGTGCTCTGCAGGTAGCTATCCTTGCCCCAATCCTGAACATCCTGGGTATCTGGCAGGGGTTCGCGGCGAGGCGGCGCGGTACGCGTGCCAGCGGTGGCCTGATTCTCAACGGGCTGGGGCTATGCATTTTCATCGGTATCGCCGCCCTCATCATGCTGATTGTAAACGCCTTGTCAGGCATCAACTAACGACGCCGGCTCGATAGTGAGCCCAGATGCTCTCTCGAGTCGCTAGACACTTAACACCCGGTATTGAAAGGTTGTGGATGCGATGTCGCAGCTACCCCAAAACAACGAAGATTTTGATAACAACCCCGAGTACGCCAAGCTCTACCAGGCGAACAACAGCGTGCAACCCAGTGCTGACGATACGGACGACTGGGAGCAACATGCGAGCGAGCAACCTCCTGACGTGCAAGGGGCACAAGACGGTAAAAGGGTAGCGACCTTCTCCCTGCTTTTCGGCGCTCTCGGCCCGCTGACGTTCTTTCTAGGGTGCTGGTTGATTTTCCATGATCTTGGAGAAAGCGGTCTGCGGGTAGTGTTCGTTGCGCCGGTGCTGAATGTCCTGGGTATCTGGCTGGGGTTCGCGGCAAGGCGGCGTGGTACGCGTGCCATCGGTGGTCTGATTCTTAACGGGCTGGAGCTATGCATCTTCATCGGTATCGTAGTCCTCGTCACGTCGCTTCTAAACGCCTTGTCAGGCATACACTAACGACGCCCCCGGTAACTCGAAACGGCATATGTGAAGAGCCCCGTTCCTCAATACGAGGAACGGGGCTCTTTGCGCTCCACACGTGGAGCAGAAGCTAAAACGCGGATGGTAAGGGATTTGAACCCTTGAGACGGGGTTACCGCCTACTGGTTTTCAAGACCAGCTCCTTCGGCCGCTCGGACAACCATCCATACGCACCAGAGACCGGCATTTTATGGCAATACCGTGCCGCAGGGCACTACGAGATTATCTCATGCGATAAGCTTTCTGTAAATCGCGCACCAACGATGGTGCTTCCGGCAATGAGGAGGACTCATGAGAGCAATTATTGAGAACAGTCACGGTGGACCTGAGGCTCTGACAATCAGCGAAGTCCCCGCCCCCGTACCCCGATCCCACGAAGTTCTCATCCGTGTTCACGCCGCCGGAATCAACCGCGCCGACGCCCTGCAGCGCCGCGGATTCTACCCGCCGCCCGCCGGCGCGAGCGCCATCTACGGCCTCGAAGTAGCCGGCATTATCGAAGCGGTCGGCGAAGGCGCCTCCGTAGAGAACCGCGGCACCCCCGTCATGGCGCTCCTGCCTGGAGGCGGCTACGCCGACTACGTGACCGTACCGGTCGACCACGTGCTACCCGTACCCGAACAGCTGAGCTTCGCCGAAGCCGCCGGTATTCCCGAAGTCGCGGCAACCGTCTACTCGAACCTGGTGCTCACCTGCGGCATGAGCATGAACCCCGCCGAAAACCTCAAGGAAGACGGCGAACCCGCGGTGGTGCTCATTCACGGTGGTACCGGCGGTATCGGTGTGCACGCCATCCAGCTGGCGCTCGCCGTAGGTACACGCGTGTTTGCAACCGTGGGCACCGAGGAAAAAGCAGAATATGTGTGCTCACTAGGTGCGGAACCCATTATTTATACCGAACATTCGTTCCGTGAAGTTCTGCTGGCTGAAACTGGCGGACGCGGCGCCGACTACATCCTCGACGTTGTGGGCGGAAAGTACCTGGACGACAATCTGCACACCCTCGCCGATGGCGGGCACCTGTGCATTATCGGTCTGATGGGCGGCGCTAAAGCAGAAGTGAACCTGGGGTATATGCTCTCCCGCCGCCTGTCGGTGCACGCCACGAGCCTGCGCACCCGTTCGGATCAGCAGAAGGCTGAGATTTTGCGCGGTGTACGTGAACACGTGCTGCCGCTGATTGAATCCGGCAGGATTGGCGTGGGTCTGGACCGTATCTTCGACATGGAGGAGGCGGCTGCCGCCCACGAATACTTCGACTCGGGTCAGCATCGCGGCAAGATTGTGCTGCGCATGGTCTAGAAATCGTTGCGCCCCGCGGTGCCTTTTTAGGCTGGCGCCGCGGGGAGCGTCGCGTGAGGGGCGTGAAGAAAATCTGGGTTTGAAATAATCAGCTGACTGCTGACAGCTCGTCACTAAAAGAGATTTAGGGTAACCTAAGTATAGGGAGGTTTGCGGGTCGCCGCAGAGCCCATCACCGGCAGCCTCCACCGACCAATAAACACGGCACACACACCACGCAGAGGAGGACATATGGGACTTAAAAGCTACCTGCAATCGCGCCGCGACGACGCCGAACTCGGCAAAGGCATCTGGCGCCGATCCCACGACCGGTTTATTCGCGGCATTGACCGCTTCCACCAGGTCCTCGAACGCCTAGCGGCAACCGATTCGTCCACCTCCATGATTGAGCTCATCGTGCCGGACGCAAACGCGCTCGCCGACCTGATTCCGCGCGTGCGTGCAGTCGCTATGGAAGCGCACCGCCTCGCCCCCAGCGACGGCGATATTCCCGCCTCCCCGTTCGGCACCTACTCCGACCTGAACCGCGCCCTCTCCAAGGCAGGTAACGCCGTGGCACTCTGCGCCGAAGCGCTCGCCATGGCACGCTGCTTCGGCAATTGTGCTACCGGATGCGACCGCCAGGTGAGCGTGCACCGTCGCGTGGAAACCGTCATCCAGCACATTGAAGACGCCGAACGTCTGATTCAGCGCGCCCAGAAGGAAGCCGCCGGCGAGCTGACCTTCGACGACGGTATTCCGGTGGGTCGCACCCAACTGGTGGAAGCCTAATCGTAAACTTCTGAACTGCCCGCAGTATCCGCACCGGATGCTGCGGGCAGGTTCGTTGACAATGCAACCCAACCCGCACCCTGACCCGCGTCCGCCACGTGAGCAGGGCAAAGTCGAACGGTGACTAACAGGTGAGCTAGTTTGATGTGCACCTCAACAGGCGATAGGCTTAAAGAAGAGGTGTAGGACACTTCTTATGCGGTTCCGTCACAATGGAGGTGACGACACAATGCGATGGTACGCGCGGAAGAACCGCAGGCTTTTTCCTGCCCCTCTACGGCACAACCCACTGCATATACAATTCACGGAAGAAGTCACACACCATGTTTGAATTCCACCGCAATGAGCGTGCGCGTCAGCTGCGCCCCAGCCTCTCACGCTCCTGGCTCCTCGTGCGCGCCAACTCCTCCGAAGAAGTTTTTGAAGAGGCCTTCGAATCCGAGGCTGACTCCATCATCATCGACCTCGAAGACGGCTGCCCCCCCGAAGAGAAGGACGCCGCCCGCGAACAGGTCGTCCGTATGCTCAACTCCGGCGTCGTCGCATGGGTACGAATCAACGCCATCACCACCGAACACTGGTGGAAGGACGTCAAGGCCCTCAAGAACGTGAAGGGCCTGCGAGGCGTCATGCTCGCCACCGCAGAGCACGCCACCGACATTGACCGCACCGCAGCCGAGCTGCCCCCCGGAACCCCCATCATCGCGCTGATCGAGTCCGCACTCGGCGTGCACCACTCCATCGAAATTGCGCGCGCCATCGGCACTTTCCGCCTCGCATTCGGCGCAGGCGACTACCGCCGCGACACCGGCTCCTCCGCAACCCCCATGGCGCTCGCCTACGTGCGTTCGCAGCTGGTCATCGCCTCCACCCTGGGTGGTCTGCCCGGCCCCATCGACGGCCCGACCCTCGGCGCATACGGTGCCGACCTCTCCAAGGCATGCGGCTACGCGAACGACCACGGCATGACCGGTAAGATTACCCTCGACATCCGCCAGACCGAGACCATCAACGCCGCATTCTCCCCGAGCGAGATTGAAATCGAAGAAGCACACCAGATGCTCGACGTGCCCCTCGACGGCCCCCGCGACGGCTCCTACCTGCCGCGTTACCTGCGTGCAAAGAAGGTCAAGGAACTTGCCAAGGTTTACGGCCTGTGGGGCAAGACCGACAGCGACTTCCAGCGCGCATCCAAGTAAGGTGCTCGCCTAAAGTACACGCGTAAAAAGCCGCGCATCCAACCCCTGAACGGGGAACAGGATGTGCGGCTTTTGTCTGCCTGAAACCTCTGGCGCGCTACAACTTAGCTACTAGTTGCGGGGCGACTTGCCGCCCGTCAGCGCATGAGCGCACACGTATGAAGTCACCAAAGAAATCACAATCGGCACCAGGAACGAGGTGTCATCCTCATACACGGAACGGTAGAAGAACCACACCGCCAGGGAAACCACCAGCGCCAGCACGTACACCAGAGCAAAACGCATCGTGGGGCTCATCGGGCGTGCAGGGTCCGCAGAGGCGCGACCACCCTGCGAACGGTTCTGCAGACGCTGAGTATTTGAGGAATGAGAAGACACGAGAATCTCCTAAAAATCGATGGTGACATCCTGCGAGATACGTGACATCTCTCAGATGCTAAAAACCGCCGCAACACACCGGAAACCGGCACGCGTTACGGCGGATGTGGAGCCCCCAGTGGGATTCGAACCCACGACCTTTTCTTTACGAGGGAAATGCTCTACCCCTGAGCTATAGAGGCACATATGCGTTCGTTCCCAACCGCCCGAAAGCAGCCGACGAACAGTGCATACCCCGCAATAGTACCAAAAAGGCGGGGGAGAGGCTAATTACTTTCAGCACCGTGACCGCTACCGAGAGCAGACGGCAGAGAGCCTATGGTGTGCACTGCATTCACCCCGTAAACCCGCCCGAAGATAGGGAATGTTCAGGGCAGAGGCATACAATAAACCCTATACCCACGGCGGCTAATCGCGCCTCACCGCGCCCAACAACCACTGACACATCAACCACAGACAGCCGCCCCCCATAGAGAGGAACCACCATGACTTCACCCCTCAACCGCCGCACCCTGCTGCTGGGCGTAGTGCCCGCCGCAGCCCTGGGATTGAGCGCATGCGGTTCCAGCTCCTCCCAGCCCTCCGCATCGGCATCTGCGAGCGGTTCGGCAAGCACCGCCGCAACCTCGGCAAGCGCATCCGCGAGCGCCACTGCGAGCGCTTCGGCATCCGCGGATTCCTCGGCTTCTATGAGCGGCTCGGCAACCGCCGATGACGGCTATGTCGGCTACCGCCTCAACCGCGAAGTACCCGGTGCAGGCACCGCAACCCTGTACACCGACTACCAGTGCCCCTACTGCGCCAAGGCAGAACCCAAGTTCGAAGAAGCCGCCAAGAAGCTTGACGGCATCATGAACGTGACCGTGCGCCACATGCCGCTGAACATGCACGCCAATGCCGTACCCGCCGCTCTCGCCGTAGAAGCCGCAACAGCTCAGGGTAAGCACCTCGAAATGGCGAACAAGCTCTTCAACACCCAGAACGACTGGAAGAACATCAAAGAGCGCGACAAGCTGCGCACCCTCTTCAACGACTACGCCAAGGAACTGGGCCTGAACGTCGAAGAATTCGACAAGGTCCTACTCGCCTCCGACACCGTCAAGCCCATTCAGCGCGACTACGAGCACGCCGTGAAGATTGGTGTGAAGGGCACCCCCACCTTCGCCGTGAACGACAAGGTCGTTGAGGGTCTGGATTCTTCCTCCTCGGTGGACGACCTGGTCAGCACCTTCAAGCGTGAAGCTGGCGTGAAGTAGTGGCACACATTCAGCTCTCCGGCGGGCAGCGCGCCGAAATTCACCCCGACGGGTTCAGCGATCACGGCCACGTCCTCGAAATCGGTGGCGCCGAGCAGTCCCACGTGGATATTGCGGACCCCGGCTACGTGTTCTACGAGTACCTGCGCCGCATCGCAAACGCGGTGGATGCGCTTGCACCCGCCGGCGAACCCATCACCGCAGCACACCTGGGCGCCGGTGCGCTCACCCTCGTGCGCTATATTCAGGCGACCCGCCCCGGCTCCCGCCAGGTTGCCGTGGATATTGAACCCGAGCTCGTGGGCTTCGTAACGGACCGCCTGCCGCTACCCGCCGGAACCAACTGCCAGCTGGTGGTGGGGGATGCCCGCGAGCAGCTGGCGAACCTGCCCGAGCTGCTGGGCGTGCCCGGCTTCGACGCGATCATTCTCGACATCTTCACCGGCATGGATGCCCCCGCCCACCTGGCGAACCGCGACTTCTACCGCGAACTCAAGGACGCCCTGAGTGAGCGCGGCATGGTCGCCATAAACGTGGGTGACGACGCGGGTCTGCCCTTCTTCCAGCTGCAGGCAACCGCCATGCTGGAAGTCTTCGATCACGTGTGGTGCCTGTGCGAAAGTTCCATGATTAGCGGGCAGAACGAGGGCAACCTCGTGCTGGTTGGTACCGCCCGTGAGCTGGACGAGGACACCCAGGACTGGCTGTACGCCCTGGGCCCGCATCCGGCGGAGGTGCTCACCACCGATGAGCTGCGCGACCTGCTGGACGAGCTGGCTGAGAGCTAAACCTGACATACAAAACCGTTGAGGCGGGTACCTAGCCGGTACCCGCCTCAACGGTTTTCTCTATGAGTTTTCTATAGGGGCTTTCTATACGCCGCGCGCTGTACGCCGGCAGAATTTGGATTTTTACTCGGGACTTTGGCTTTACTCGGGTAGCGGCATGGGAACGGGGTCCTTGCCGTCATCCTTCGGCTGGGGAGAACCACCCTTCGTGGTGGTCAGCGTAATACCCACACTCGCAGTCATCAGCAGGAAAATCGCCACCCAACGAATCGGGCCGGTCTCCTGATTCAGCAGCGCCCAACCGGCAATCGCCGCAATAGCGGGCTCCATACTCATCAGCACACTAAATACGCGCTCCGGCAGGTTACGCAGAGCCATCAGCTCCGCGCTATAGGGAATCACCGAAGCGAACATGGCGGTACCAAAAATCATGAGGAGCAGCATCGGATCCTGCGCCGCATTCCAAATCGGCTGAGGCGCCGGAACAACCGCCGCCACCGGGGCAATAAACGCAGCACCAACAAGCATCGCCACCGCCAGGCCGCTCGCACCCGGAACCAGAGCACCCACCTTCGCACTAGAGCGAATATACAGAGCCCAGAACACGCCAGCAATCAACGCGAACGTCAGACCCAGGTAATCGGTATCCTTACCAACCGCCGCCTCATAGCCGAGCACCAGCATGCCCGCCAGGGCGCAGAGCACCCACACCGCGTCGCGGAGCCTGCGCGTCAGCATGGACGCCAACGCCAGCGGGCCCAAGAACTCCACCGCAACCGCCAAACCAATCGGGATGCGGTCAATCGCGCAATAGAAGAAGCCGTTCATCAGACCGAAAGTCATACCGAAAATGATGACGGCACGCCACTGCTCCTTCGACCAAGACAACGCACCCGGCGGCATTTCGCCGCCGCGGCGGGTACGCCAACGCGCCGCCAACCACACGGTGCTACCCACCACAATGGAAGCAATTGCCAGGCGGCTGACACTAATAGCTAGCGCACCAAACAGCGGGAAGAGCGTCACCGCGAACGCAGCGCCGAACTGCAGCGACGAGCAGGATATCAGCACAAACATAATGCCCAGTGCGGGACGTTGAGATGAAGTATGCGGCATGATTCTCCTTCCTGTGCATCACAGGGAGGTGGTGCGTCTCTCAAGGTGTACAGGTGACGTATCGATTCGGGCGGAGGGGGCAAGAACCTGACCAGCGCAGTTAAGAGCAGTTAAAGAGTGCGCCCCCGGGCAACACGAGATACTATCCTACTCGTCACCCGGGGGTGCTAGAAACCGTTGACACGGCTACAGTTCAGCAGATTAGAGGCCCTTCGCCTCACGGTCAGCCTTAATCTGCGCAGCCGACGGAAGCGTAATGGAACTTGTTGCCATCTGCGCAATATCCACCGCGTGGGCATCCACCGCGCCGGGCAGGTAGCGATCGGGATCCTCCATAGTGCCGTCTTCCTGAGCCTTCTTCTGCGCGCGAGCGTGAGAAATTGAAATACCGATACTCGCAGCCACCAGCAGAGCAATAGCAACCCAGCGGACCAGGCCGGTAGCCTCACCAAGCATCACAATACCCACAGCCGCCGCAATCGCAGGCTCCAGGGACAGCACCACGCTATAAATATGCGCGGGCAGCAGACGCAGCGAAGAAACCTCACCGAGCGCCGGCAGGGCAGAAGCCAGCAGACCCATCAGGCAGCCAATAGCCAGCAGGTTCACATCCTGAGTGACCTTCAACAGGTTATTGCCACTCAGAATAAACGGGAACGGCAGAACCAACAGGGTCGAAACAGCGTTACCCATGACCATGCCACCCATACCCGGGATGAGCGCGCCCACCTTCTCCGTCGCCAGAATGTAGGCGGCACGAGAAATAGCGGTCAGCACCGCAAAGAACACACCCACCAGGGCGAAATCCTCCGGCTTCGCCTGCGACTCAGCCGTCAGAATCGCCATGCCCGTAAAGGACAGAGCAATCCACACCAAATCCAGCTTGCGGCGCGACATGACCGTCGCCAACACCAGCGGACCCATGAACTCAATAGCCACCGCAATCGCCAGCGGAACCTGCTCAATCGCCACATAGAAGAACGCATTCGCGCCGGTCAGGGCAATACCCATGACAATAACTGTCAGCCACTGCGCGCGAGTCCACGAACGAATCTGCGGGCGGAAAAACGCCCACATCAAAATGGTGGAGGTCAGCAGGCGCAGAGTCACCACGCCCCAAGGGCCCAAATCACCCATCAGCTGCTTAGCAAGAGCCGCACCGAACTGCGCCGAAATAATCGCGCCGGTCGCGTACGCAACACCCAACCCTTGAGTCATGACGGGGGAACGCGCAGCATTGGGCCTATGGGTGGAAGAAGTCATAGCAATCCTTATTAGTCCAGAAGAGGTATTAGCCGCTATCTGTCATCAGGCGCGACCCCGAATCGTCGTGAAACAGGTCACGCACTATGCAAACAATGAATAGTGTGTAATCTACGACAATTTTACGCGCTTTAAAATCCGGCGCAAATAAAGACCAAAACACCTTAACAAGCAGACAAAAAACCACACGCCCTCGGTGAAATTTCACCCCCGCACCCCACCACAACCCCCTATATCCAGGAAATATTCACCCAGCCGTGATTTACTGAGAGCATGCTTGACCCGAAGAAGTCTCTATTCGATGAAGACGGCAACCCCCGTCCCGCGCTAACCACCACCCTCGACAACGTACTGCGCATGCAACGACCGCTCGCGCTGTCCATCGTCAAAAAACTCCGTGAAGCGCACCCCGACGAAACCCCCGAACAAATCCACAAGCGCCTCGACCGCACCTACCTGCGCGATATCACCGCTATCGGCGGCGTCACCGGCGCATCCGCATTCGTGCCCGGCGTCGGCACCGTCACCTCCATGAGCCTGTCCGCGCTCGCAGTCGGCGGCTACCTCGAACGCACCGCCCTCTACGCCCAGGCAGTCGCAGAACTGCACGGCGTGCACGTGCACGACGCCGAAACCGCCCGCTCCATGGTCATGGCAATCATGCTCGGTGAAGAAGGCTCCCAGCTCATGAACACCGTGCTACTGCAGACCGGCAAGGCAGGCGGCATCTCCAACAAGTGGGGCATGCTGCTCGGCAACTCCTCCAGCGGCAAGATGTTCAGCGTTGAACGCACCATCCGCAACCTGTTCATCCGCCGATTCCTCACCCGCCAGACCGGCGCACTGCTCGGCCGCGCCCTGCCCTTCGGCGTTGGCGCAGTCGTTGGCGGCGGCGCAAACCTGACCCTCGGCAAGGACGTCGTGCGCAACACCCGCCGTGCCTTTGGCGACGCACCCGCGTACTTCCCCGCAGAGCTCATGATCACCCCGCGCGCACCCCGCGTACAGGGCGGCGAAGGTTCGGAAAGCCCCTCCGGTGTGGCTGGTGCCCTCCTCAAGGGCGTCAAGGATGCAGGTAAGGCGGCAGGCAAGGTCTTCACCCGCGGCAAGGGCCACGACACCGAAACCGGCCACCGCCGCATGCTCGGCCGCTAAAATCCTCGCCAGCTAACAGAACATAGCAAAGACCCAACACACTAAAGACCCCGGCTCCCTAAACACAGGGAACCGGGGTCTTTAGTTTTTAATCCTTTGCTACGGACTAAGCGTTCTTCGCGTGATCCAGCAGCTGAGCCGCAATACCGTTATAGGTGTGCGGAGTCAGAGCCGATAGACGCGCCTCAGCCTCGGGGGAAAGGCCCAGAGTAGCCACAAACTCCTTCAGACGAGCTGCATCCACGCGGTGACCGCGAGTCAGCTCCTTCAGACGCTCATACGGGTTCTCCATGCCGGGAACACCCGCGATAGCCTCAGCGCGCATCACCATCTGGATCGCCTCAGCCAGGACCTCCCAGTTGGAATCCAGATCAGCGGAAATCACGTCGGTTGCGATATCCAGACGCTGCAAGCCCTTCACCACATTGGAGATAGCCAGCACCGAGTGACCGAACGCCACACCGATATTGCGCTGCGCCGACGAGTCAGTCAGGTCACGCTGCCAACGAGAAGTCACCAGGGTCGAACCCAGCGAATCCAGCAGAGCGTTGGACAGCTCCAGGTTAGCCTCCGCATTCTCAAAGCGAATCGGGTTCACCTTGTGCGGCATAGTCGACGAACCGGTCGCACCAGCCACCGGAATCTGACGGAAGAAACCAATCGAAATGTAGCTCCACACATCGGTGCAGAGGTTGTGCAGCACACGGTTGAAGTGCGCGATATCCGAGTACAGCTCAGCCTGCCAGTCGTGCGACTCAATCTGAGTGGTCAGCGGGTTCCAAGTCAGACCCAGGTGCTCCACAAAACCACGAGAAATCTTCTGCCAATCAGTGCTCGGCACCGAGGCGTAGTGCGCGGCGTAAGTACCGGTCGCACCGTTAATCTTGCCGAGGAACTCGGTCGCCTTCACGTGCTTGACCTGGCGCTTCAGGCGGTAGGCGAGCACGCCCATCTCCTTGCCCAGGGTGGAGGGGGTCGCCGGCTGACCGTGAGTGCGGCACAGCATCGGCACGTCGCGGCCGTCCTCAGCCAGCTTCAGCAGAACATCAATCAGCTCCTCCGCGGCGGGGATCCACACGTTCTCAACGGCATCCTTGATACCCAGCGCGTAGGAGAGGTTGTTAATGTCCTCAGAAGTGCAGCCGAAGTGAACCAGCGGCACCAGGTGACCCAGGCCCAGGCCCTCCAGGCGGCGGCCAATGTAGTACTCGACCGCCTTCACATCGTGAACGGTGACAGCCTCAATCTCAGCCAGCTCCGCCACAGAATCAGCGTTGAAATCGGTCACGATGGCGCGCAGGCCCTTCTTCTGCTCCTCGCTCAGCGGGGACAGACCCGGCAGCACCTCGTGCTCGCACAGGTAAATGAACCACTCAACCTCAACGTGGATGCGGTCGCGGTTCAGAGCCGCCTCAGAAAGGTAGTTGGTCAGGGGCGCGGTCACGGATGCGTAGCGTCCGTCCAGGGGGCCCAGCGCAAGTTCGCCGGTGCCCAGGTCAATACGGCCAGAAGGCAAGAAGGTGTTATTGGTGTGAGACATAGCTCTATTTTTGCATGAATTCGCTGAAAAAAAGAGGCGGGAAGAGCATGTGGACGTGACGGGCGGCTTGGTTAGTTACAGAAATATGACAAAACGAGGGGACGCGGAGGGGGAATTTTTTGGGTTTTGAGGACGCAAAACGTGCGAATTTTTCGAAACAAGCCTGAGTTATCCACAGGTTGGCGCACTCCACCTGCACGGTCACCGCGGCAGATTTAGCCTAAAACAAACCCAAACACAGGACAGAAATAGGCGCACAAACAACCAGCCCAACCACCGAAAGGACGCTCCGTGACCACGATCGTCGACACCGCACCACCTCCCGCACCCCAGATGCCCCACATCGAACCAACCGATATCCTCCGCGCAGCAGGACACATGGGCATCGGCACCGCCCCCGGCCACGCCCTCGCCGAGCAGCTCATGGCCGCAGCCGCCCTCGCCCGCGCCAAAGGCGCAGAACTCGCCCACAGGATGCGTACCGAAGCCCAAGAAATCCGCACCGCACACCAACGCGCCAACGAACTCAACGGCGACCACTGGGCATCCGAAGCCGGACGCGCCTACCGGCGACAACTCGAAGAACACCGCGAAAAAATCCGCAACCAAGCCGAACAAGCCGAAAGCGCCGCCGCCATGATCGCCGCCGCAGGTGAAGAACTCGCCAACGACCTCACCTCCAAGGCGCAGGCAATCAAAGGCGCCGCCTCCGCCGTAGATAACCTACTCGGCAAACTCGCCAACGGAGCCGCGGACGCCCTCGAAAAACTCAACCCCGGCGAAATTATCGCCCGCTCAGGCGTGCAAAAAGCCCAGTCAGCGCTCGATTCACTCATGCACGTAAACCTGCCCGACGGGCTGAGCTCGCTCATCCGAACCCACTAACCTCAGGAGAAACCATGCTTACCGGACCCACCGTTGCACCCATCGGTGACCTCTCCGGGCCCGTAGACCCCACTGGGCCTGGTGTGCTTACTGGGGGTACCATCAGCGTTACCCTCGAAGAAATGCCCGCCATCGCCGACGGGCTCGACACCGTCAGCCGCACCTGCGCCGACCGAACCATGCCGATTCTCGGCATCGCCGCCGAAACCCGGCTCTTCCTCGGCATCAACGGACGCGCCCAGCAGGCTGCTGGCCTCTGCGCCGGCCTCGCTACAGACCTCGGCGGAAGCGCGCTAAAGTTCGGTGCCACCGCAGCAGCCGTCCGCGCCGCCCACAGCTCCTACCTGCAGACCGAAAATATTGTCGCAGGCTGGTTTGAGTTCACAGGTAAGACGCACGGTGGAAAGCTACCCGACGGGCGCAGTAGCCAGGACTACATCCGCGGACTTATCGCAAGAGGATACGGAAATATCACCTATTTCGTTAAGCTCACCATTCCCGAGCTTGGGTATTTCGCGGCCTCTCGGACATTGCCTTTTTCGCCTCTAACCGCTCTCGCCCTCTTCGGCGTAGCCGCCTACTTCGACGCCAAATGGAACCCCGAGATTGCGCGTCCGCGTATTGCTAGCAGATTCTCCGCTATGACGGGACTGTCCCAGGAATTCATTGAGAAAGTACTGGAAAAGAATGGAGTTGGCATTGTAGGTCCCCTCCATGGCCCGGAGGCCGATAAGAGGGCGTATAGCGTGTCTACCACCTCAGCTGAAAAATACGGTGTTGCTGCACATCGTGGCGAGAAAAGCCAGCTCTCTGTAGGCGTCAGTTCGGACCGTCTGCAGGTGGCTGCCAAGGCACAGGACCAGGAGTTCGAACGTTCCCAGCAAGATGCGAGTAGGGGCGAGCGCGGTGCAGTGCTTGTTACCGTCATGTACGAAGCAGGACATGAAGGCGACCCAGCCCATGCACTGTATGTGGTGAGTATTCCGGGTACTAATTTTGCCTCATGGGGCGGTTCTCCCATTGATCCGGCAGGCGCTATGCGTGAAACGTTAGGTGAAGATACTCTGAAGAATCCCGCCTACCAGATGGTTTTGCAGGCCCTGCGTGATGCAGGGGCACCTCAGGGCGCACGCGTGTACATGGAGGGTTTCAGCCAGGGCGCCATGATTGCCTACAACATGGCTAATAGTCTCGAGGTTGCCAAAGAAATCAACATTATGGGTATCTATGCTCAAGGTACTCCGCTGCGGGGTTTGCCCGCCAAACGCCGTGGTTTCGCCGTGGACTACGTGGAAGGAGAAGGAGACTGGGTTCCTGACTCTGCATGGCGAGAAGATGGATGGCGTCCTGACGACCGTGATACGCCAATCACAGTCCAGAATCCTGAACATGATGGTGGAAAATATCGAGAAACCCTAGAACGCGAAGGATATAGTGGAGCGGTATTTGGTGGCATGCGTGCGGCAATGGACGGCAAAGAGTATGTGCTGGGGGAACAGAAGGTTACCTCGGGCTCTGCCATGCCAGACGGGTACAGCTCGGCTGAGCGAAAGGGCGTAACACTCGCACGTCTCGGAACTTACATAGACCAAGCCCATAAATCTGGAGTTAAGTTTGACGAGAAGGGTATAGACGAAGCGATTGAACAAGGAACGGGCGGTAAGTTTAAGGGCCTTCAAGATATTAGAGATCGGGTGGAACGGGTACAGCAAACAGCAGAATATGTAGGGGGGAAGTTCAGCGGGACACTCCCTGCCGTCATCGAGGGCGTCCAAAAGACCATCCCTCACCCCGAGCCGACTCCGCAGGAATCTCAGAACCCGCAGCCTGCATGGCCCGAAATGCCTGTGCCGCAGATGCCCAAGGTGCCCCTCCTGCAGGGATACAACCCGCAGCATCTGCCGCCCGCCATCAATATGCCGAGCGACCTGAGCCGCCCCGAGCCTGCCCCCATCAAGATGCCCGGGGACCTGAGTCGTCCGGAGCCTGGGCCCATCAAGATGCCCGATCGAATCGAGGCAGAGGGGCAGCTACCCCCTGCAGGTCTGATTCCGCCGGACATTCTGCCCAAACCTGCAGATCTGCATACGCACATCGAAAAGGCTGTTACTCAGCCATTCATCGAGCAATTGCAGCTCCCTAGTGTGGGTTCTGCTCTCAAGAATCCTCCAATCTTCCAATCCGGACAGGGCGGAGATTACGACGGCGGTGAGTCGCTCATCCCCACGCTGCCGGACCTGAAACCTGCGCCCATGCTCCCGCCCAAGAGCATTGACCCGGGATTCCTCGCACCAACTCCGCCCGAGAATATCGATCCCGGGTTCCGCGCACCAGGCCCTCCCGAGGACCTGACTCCCCTCGAGGAGCGTGAACCCCTGATGGTCTAAAAGCCCAATCTCAAGAACCAATCTTGACGGCTCGGTGGAGGGTGGAGGGGACGAGTAGAGTAGAGAAGAGAAGAGGGGCGCCGCCGGTCCAATACCCGGCGGCGCCCCTCCATCTATGCGTACAGCGCTCGCGGCTAGTCTCTGCTACCTGCACAGGTACAGCTTGCTCGCGACCTGCTCTCCAGGTGAGAAGCGTTAGCCTCCGAGCCGCCCGCAGGCACATACTGGAAGCATGAGCCAGTCAGCTGAACACGCCAACATCCCGGTCCGCCCCGTCTTCAACACCCTGCCCAGCTACGCGGCAGGCAAGCCGCCCGCACCCGTTGAAGGCCTCACCCAGTACAAGCTCTCCTCCAACGAGAACCCGCTGGGCCCCGTACCCGAGGTTGCGCGCGTCCTCGCAGAATTTGCGACCGCGCACCGCTACCCCGACCCGCTCTCCACCGCCCTGCGACAGAAGCTCTCCGCACGACTGGGTGTGGACGCTGACGACATCGTCACCGGTGCCGGTAGTCTCGGCGCGCTCAACCAGATTCTCAAAACCTTCGCCGGCGTAAACGCCGACGGCGTTCAGGACGAAGTCATCTACGCCTGGCGTTCCTTCGAGGCGTACCCGATCCTTGTCGGCATCATGGGCGCTCGCAGCGTGCAGGTGCCGAACCTGCCCGACGGCTCGCACGACCTGGACGCCATGGCCGCCGCCATCACCGAGCGCACCCGCCTGATTCTGGTCTGCACCCCCAACAACCCGACCGGTCCCGCCGTCACCGAAAGCCAGATTCGTGCGTTCCTGGCGAAGGTGCCCTCCCACATTCCCGTGGTGATTGATGAGGCGTACTTCGAATTCTGCGCTGCCTCCACCGTGCAGGAGGGTGAAGAGCCTCCGCTGAACGGCCTGGATATCTACTGTGACTACGAGAACGTCATCATTCTGCGCACCTTCTCCAAGGCGCAGGGCCTGGCGGGTCTACGCGTGGGCTACTCGATTTCGCATCCGCAGATTACGCAGCACCTGCGCGTGGCGGCGACCCCGTTCGCGGTGACGGCGCTGGCGGAGGCGGCGGCTATCGCCTCCATCGAGCATGAGGATGCGGTGATGGAGCGCGTGAGCCACCTGGTGTCTGAGCGTGAGCGCGTGACCGCCCGCCTGTGCGAGCTGGGCTACGAGTTCCCGAGCACTTACGCGAACTTTGTGTGGCTGCCCCTGGGGGAGCGTACGGGTGAGTTTGTGCAGCTGATGGCTGAGCACGCGCTGTCGGTGCGTGCGTTCGGTACCGAGGGCGTGCGCGTGAGCATCGGTGAGGTGGAGGCGAACGACCGTTTCCTCTCGCTATGCGAGGTCTTCGCGAAGGGTCTCTAGAGCCTCTGGTAAAGGGGAGTGGGTGAGCACCTGACCCTAATTCAACCCTAATTGAACAATGTACTATTTTCCCTAGTCGAGGTTCGTTTAGGCTTTTCAAATGGTTCTCGCGTGGGAAAAATGGCGGCTCGAAAAAGCGCTTAATGGCTAAATTAAACCTCCCATATATTCCTGAAAAAGAATATATGGGAGGTTTAATTTAATGATGTTCAAATAGTGAATGACAGGGCACAATACACTGCGTTATCAGCGTAACTGCCGCGAGATAAAGCCGGAAAGAGTAGACTGGTAACTATATATGCCCAGACCCTCACAGGCCTACCGGAACAGCTCAAACCCTGCACCATCAGGTGAACGTTGAGACTAAAACCCAAGCCGCTGAGGGCCAAGCCCTCGTCACGTGTGGAGGTTAGATGCACGAGAACGACAAGTACCCCGGAGTGCCCGAACGCATCCAGCTCATGGATGAAAACGGCACCGTACACGAACACCCCACCTACAGCCGGTACATCGAAGACGTCAACGCAGACCCCCTGCGCGAGGCATACCGCCTCATGTACACCACCCGCCGATTCGACGACGAGGCAACCGCCCTGCAGCGCCAGGGCCAGCTCGCCCTCTGGGTGCCCAGCCGAGGCCAGGAAGCCGCACAGGTCGGCTCCGCACTCGCCTACGCACCCAACGACTACATCTTCCCCTCCTACCGTGAGCACGCCGTCGCCCTGACGCGTGGCGTGGACTTCCGCGACCTGATCACCATCTTCCGCGGCTCCACCACCCACGGCTGGGACATGAAGGCACACAACTTCCATACCTACACCAAGGTGCTTGCCGCCCAGACCCTGCACGCCGTCGGCTACGCTATGGGTCTGAACTTCGACGCCGACATCGAGGCTGAAACCGGCACCCGCCGCACCGGTCAGGGCCAGGCAACCGACCCCGCCGAGGACACCCAGAAGCCCGCCGTGGCGGTCTACTTCGGTGACGGCTCCTCCACCGAGGGTGACGCACACGAGTCCATGGTTTTCGCTGCCTCCTATAACGCGCCGGTGCTCTTCTTCGTGCAGAACAACCGCTGGGCTATCTCGGTGCCCTTCGAGGTGCAGTCCCGCGTGCCGGTGTCGACCCGCGCCGCAGGCTACGGCTTCGAGGGTATTCGCGTGGACGGCAACGACGTTCTCGCCGTGCTCGCCGCAACCCGCTACGCCATGGAGAAGATCCGTGCCGGTGAAGGCCCCGTGCTGATTGAGGCTGAGACCTACCGCCTCGGCCCGCACACCACCGCGGATGACCCCACCAAGTACCGCACCGATGCCGACCTGGAAGGTCCCCTGCGCCGTGACCCCATGCTGCGCCTGGAGAAGCACCTGCGCGATAACGGCTACGCCGACGATGCCTTCTTCGAAGAGGTTGCAGAATCCGCCCAGCAGATCGCGAACGGCGTGCGTGAGGCAGTGCTGAACTCTGAGGTTGCCGACTTTGAGCGTTTCTTCGACCGCGTCTACGTGCAGGAGCATCAGCAGGTGGAAGACGACCGCGAGTTCTACCGTAACTACGTTGCAGGCTTTGAGGAGGAGTAAGCATGAGCGAGAAAATTGAACGTTTGACCCTCGCTAAGGCGATTACCCGTGGCCTGGAAGACGCCATGGAAGCCGACCGCACCGTCGTCATGCTCGGTGAGGATATTGGCAAGCTCGGCGGCGTGTACCGTGTGACTGAGGGCCTGCAGGCGCGCTTCGGCAACCGTCGCGTCATGGATGCGCCCCTGGGCGAGTCCGGCATTATCGGCACCTCCATCGGTATGGCCCTGCGTGGCTACCGCCCCGTGCCGGAGATTCAGTTCGACGGCTTCGTGTTCCCCGCATACAACCAGATCACGAGCCAGCTGGCGAAGATCCACAACCGCACCGATAAGCAGTACACAGTGCCGGTGACTATCCGCATTCCGTACGGTGGCGTGATTGGTTCGGTGGAGCACCACTCCGAGTCCCCGGAGGCGCTGTTCGCCCACACCGCGGGTCTGCGTATTGTGACCCCTTCGACCCCGCACGAGGCGTACTGGATGACCCGCAAGGCGATTGAGTGCCCCGACCCGGTCATTATTTTTGAGCCGAAGCGCCGCTACTGGCTCAAGGGTGAAGTGGACTTTAGCGACACTTCCTTTGATCCGTTCAGCGCCCAGGTGGTGCGTGAGGGTACGGACGCGACCATCGTTGCGTACGGTCCGCTGGTGCCGGTTGCTCTGGCTGCGGCAGAGGCTGCGGTGGAGGATGGCCGTTCGATTGAGGTTATTGACCTGCGCTCGATTTCACCGCTGGACGTGCCGACCGTTGCTGCTTCGGTGGCGAAGACTGGCCGCCTGATTATTGCGCACGAGGCGCCGACCTTCGGTGGTATGGGCGGTGAGTTGGCTGCGGCGATTACGGAGCGTTGCTTCTACAGCCTGCAGGCGCCAGTGATTCGCGTTGGCGGCTACTACATGCCGTACCCGATTTCCCGTGTTGAGGAAGAGTACGTGCCCGATATTGACCGTATTCTTGAGGCGGTTGACCGCGCTTTTGACTACTAGGCATTCCCTGATCTGACGTATCAGCGTGTTGCGCTATGGCGGGTTGCGAACCCGCACAGAATATTCCATATAGGGTATATGCCCTAGTGAGAGGTAAAAATGTCCCAGATTTTCCCGCTCCCTGATGTGGGTGAAGGCCTGACCGAAGCAGAAATCCTCAGCTGGAAGGTAGCGGTCGGCACCGAGGTCGCCATCAACGACGTCCTCGTCGAAATTGAAACCGCGAAGAGCGTCGTGGAACTACCCTCGCCCTTCGCCGGCACCGTCGAGGCGCTGCTCGTTGCCGAAGGCGAAACCGTTGAGGTGGGCACCCCGATCATCAGCATCTCCGGCGGCGACAACGCACCCGCAACCCCGGCGGCACCCGCCGCGGCAGAGGCTGAGTCCGGCACCGCACTGGTCGGCTCCGGCCCCAAGGCGGACGCTGTGAAGCGCCGCGCCCGCAAGCGCCCCGCCTCCGCGGCCCAGCCCGCACAGGCTGTTGCGGCACCGGTCGCACCGGCTGTTCAGGCACCCGTGGCGCACACCCCCGCCGACTCGGCGAACCGCAACCAGGGCCTGCTGAGCGAGCTGGCTGAGCGCGCCTCCCGCTTTGTGGAGAACACCCCGCTGAACTCGGTGGTGCAGCGTCTGGCACCCGAGCCCGCAGCGGCTCCCGCGCCGACTTTGGCTCCTGAGCAGGTTCCGCACCGCCCGACCCTCGCGCCGCCTCCGGTGCGTCTTGCCGCAAAGGAGCTGGGTGTTGACCTGGCGAACGTGACCGCTACCGGTGCGCGCGGCCAGGTGACCAAGCAGGACCTCATGAACTATGTGGCGCACCTGAGCGATGTGCAGCATAGCGGCGCCCGCCAGCCGTTCTGGCAGCCCGCAGCCACCCCCGGTGACCGCATTGAGCGCATCCCGGTGCGTGGCGTGCGTAAGGCTACCGCGAAGGCTATGGTTGCTTCGGCGTTTAGCGCCCCGCACGTGTCCATCTTCGTGGATGTTGATGCCTCCCGCACCATGGAGTTCGTGAAGCGCCTGAAGAAGTCCCGCCACTTTGAGGGCGTGAAGGTCACCCCGCTGCTGGTACTTGCCGCCGCGGTCATTTGGGCTGCTGAGCGTAACCCGCAGGTCAACGCGACCTGGACCGATAGCGAAATCCAGATTAAGCACTTCATGAACCTGGGTATTGCTGCGGCGACCCCGCGCGGCCTGATGGTTCCGAACATTAAGGACGCTCAGGAGCTGTCCCTGCGTGAGCTGGCTATCGCGCTGAACAACCTGACCACTCGCGCCCGTGAGGGTAAGACTCAGCCCGCTGAGATGGCGAACGGCACCCTGACCATTACGAACATCGGTTCGCTGGGTATTGATACGGGTACCCCGATTATTAACCCCGGTGAGGTGGCGATTGTTGCCTTCGGTACGATCAAGCAGAAGCCGTGGGTGGTTGATGGTGAGGTCATTCCTCGCTGGGTGACGACCCTGGGTGGCTCCTTCGATCACCGTGTGGTGGATGGCGACCTGTCAGCTCGTTTCATGGCTGATGTGGCTGCGATTCTTGAGGAGCCTGCACTGCTGCTGGACCACTAAGCGGAACATTTTGGCTAGTCAGCGCCGTATTGCTGGGTAGCTAAGGCCGTTTAGGATACAGATACTTAGATACAGAAAACCTCCGGTACCTTTCGTAAGGTACCGGAGGTTTTCTGCACGTTTTATCCCTATCGCAACGAGGCGCGGGTGCTTAGAAGACTAGGCGTCCTCGCGTGCCACCTGGTCGCTCGGGTACTTGTCCACGCGGCGGTGGTACAGGCGTCCCAATAGGCCGCCGAGGATAGCGCCGAGGAAGCTCAACGCCAGAACCAGCAGAACCGCGAGCAGGCCGTTCGCGAAATCGCCCGCAATCAGCTTCTGCAACGACAGGGACGCAACACTATTCTGGAACAGCTGAGGCATGAGGAAGGTCGCCAGGGATCCGAGGATGAGCGCCATAATCTGCCAGAGCCACACGGCAATGCCCTGCTTCGCGCCGGCGAATCGTGCCATGCGTCCCGCCGCGTAACCGCCCACCAGGTAAGCGAAGAAAATGAGCACACTCAACGCCACCGCGACCGGCACGGCGTTCGACGCGCCGCTGAAGAGTCGGGAGACCACCGAGGCGTATTCGATGGACTCGCTCTGACCGGTCAGGGTCAGCCACGACTGGATAGCCCACAGGCCACCGTCCATGAGGGAGATGGTGATCAGCCAGCCGAGCAGGCCGGGCAGTAGGTGCATGCGGGAGTAGCGGCTCTTCTGCATGGACAGTGCGGTTGCGGCGGTGAGGATGGGTTCCGAGCCAGCGGCATCACCTGCGGGGGTGGGGATGACGAAGTGGTCATCTGCCGCGGGGGCAGCCTGCGGGGCGCTGGGTGCCGCATGGGCGTTGCCGGGTGCGGGCACCTCGTAGCTTGCCGCTGCGGTCGGTGCGGTAGGGGGTGCGCTAGCTACGCCGCCGCGCACGTTGTCCGTGCTGGGGGCTGCAGGCTTGTCGAGCCAGCTGAGGTTGTCGGTAGCGGGTTCGCCCAAGTCAGCGCCGGAGTCTGCACTTTGAGCGGTGCTGTTTGCGGAGAGGAGCGGCTGCGTTGCGGTAGCCGCTTCGGTGAGGGGGCGGGTCGCATCCTGCGAGGACTGCGCGGAGGACTGAGCCGAAGAGGCCGCCTCGCGCGCCTTTTCGTGGGCGCGGCGTGCCGCGTTCAGCTCCTCATCGGTCAGAACCACGGTGGGGTCGTCGGAGGAGAATGCCGCCTCCCACAGGTCACTTTCGGTGGGGGAGGACGCCGCGGCGGCCGGATGCTGCTGCGGGGTGTTGTTCTGTGCGTTCATTAAATCCTTTGGATTCTAGTCCTGGGTGCTGATTTAGCGGTTGCGGTCAGCGTAGAAGGCGCGTGCTTCTTCCAGGGCTTCTGCGGAGTAGGTGTGCGGGTATGCCGGGCGTTCGTTCTCGTCCAGGGTACGGACCACGCGGCCGGGGTTGCTCACCACGAGGGAGTTAGCCGGGACGTCCTTGGTGACGACGGTGCCCGCGCCAATCACGGAGTTCTTGCCGATGGTCACACCGCCCAGGATGATGGCGCCGCCACCGATCCAGACGTTGTCTTCAACGGTGATGGGCTCGCCACCTTCCCAGTATGCGGCGCGGTCGATCGGGTTGAGCGGGTGGGTGGGGGTGAGGAACTGTACGTTGTTGCCGACGAGCACGGTGGAGCCGATGCGGATCGGGCAGACGTCCAGGAAGACGCAGCCAAAGTTGAAGAAGGAGCCGTCACCAATATAGGTGTTCACGCCGTAGTCGAAGCGTGCGCCGGGGCGGATGTGCGAGTGCTCGCCCAGGTGGCCGAGGTGTTCACGGTAGACGTGCATTGCCTGTGCCTGCTCGCCGCGTGCGTAGTGTTCTTCGGCGAGGACGGTTGCAGCGTGGATGCGCTTAGTCTGCGCGACGCATTCGGCGTCGGGCATGTAGGCGGCGCCGGAGACCATGCGGTTGAAGATGTCGCCGTTGGGGCGCTGCGGGGTGTGCATTAGTGGGCTCCTCCCAGAAGGTAAGCAAGTGCGATGATGGCCATTCCGAACAGGATAACGACTCCTCCGGCGATAGCGAATCGTTTGGAAATTTCGCGGAGGAGCTTCTTGAACTGCTCGTCAGTGATGTCTTGCTGTCGTTTACTCATGCTTTAAGTATCCCAGAGTTGCGGGGTTCTGCCTTAGTGTTTCGATGTTTATTGCGGTATCTGGGGCGGGTGTACCGTGTGATTTTCAGCGTGGAAAGAAACGGTGCTGAGTTGAAGCGTGAGGGTGTGGGAAGGCACAATCAATGCATGACTGAGGCTCAGAAGAACACGAATCTGCAGGATGCGGCGGCACCTGCATCCCCCGCTGGCGTATCGGCTGGTGCGCATCCGTTGGCGCATCGCCCCTGGTTGAAGAATTATTCCCCGTGGACTGCCCGCGATATTGAGCTGCCCGAAACCTCGCTGAGCCACCTCATTGACGAGGCGGTTCGCACCGTACCCCACAAGGTGGCGCTGGAGTTCTTTGGCGCGACCACGACCTACGCTGAGTTGGGGGACCAGATTGAGCGTGCTGCGGAGGGTCTGCGTGTGGCTGGTGTGCAGGCGGGTGACCGTGTGGCGCTGATTTTGCCGAACTGCCCTCAGCATATTGCGGCGTTCTACGCGATTCTGCGCCTGGGCGCGATTGTGGTGGAGCATAACCCTCTGTACACGGGCGCGGAGCTGCGCCACATGTTTGAGGACCACGGCGCGAAGGTCGCGATTGTGTGGGATAAGATCGCCTCGCATATTACGGGTCTTCCGGCGGATATCCGCCCGAACCATATTTATTCGGTGAACATGATTTCGGCGATGCCCGCGCTGATGCGTACCGCGCTGAAGCTGCCGTTGAAGAGTGCGCGTGCTTCGCGTGAGAAGCTGACCGGTCCTGCGCCGGGTACGGTGCCGTGGACTCAGCTGGTGAAGAGCGAGCGTATTGACCCGTCGCATCGCCGCCCGACCGCGCACGATATTGCGCTGCTGCAGTACACCTCGGGTACGACTGGCCTGCCGAAGGGCGTGATGCTCACGCACCGCAACCTGGAGTCTAACGGTCGCATGGGTGAGGCATGGATTAACCCGGGCGATGACGAGGTGATTTACTCGGTTCTGCCGCTGTTCCACGCGTACGGTATGACCCTGGGCGTGACGATTGCGTCGTTGTGCCGTGCCCGCCTGGTGCTGTTCCCGACCGTGGACATGGACCTGATTTTGAAGGCGATGAAGAAGACCCGCCCGACCATTCTTCCTGCGGTTCCGCCGGTGTATCGCCGCCTGATGGATGAGGCGAAGAAGCGCGGCGTGTCCCTGGAGGGTATCCGTTACGCGGTTTCTGGTGCGATGAACCTGCCGCCTGAGCTGGTTGCCGAGTGGGAGGAAGCGTCCGGCGGTTTCATGGTGGAAGGCTACGGCCTGACCGAGTGCGCGCCGCTGGTGTCCTGCAACCCGCTCAATGACACTCGCCGTGCCGGTTTTATTGGTGTTCCGTTCCCCTCCACCGATATTCGTGTGGTGGACCCGGAAACTGGCGAGGACGTGCCTGATGGTGAAGAGGGCGAGCTGTGGGTGAAGGGCCCTCAGCGTTTTGCTGGTTACTGGAAGCGTGAGGACGAGACGGCGAAGACCATCACCCCCGAGGGTTGGCTGCGTACCGGCGATATTGTGCGCCTGGATGAGGACTACTTCATTCAGATTGTCGACCGTATTAAAGAAGTTATTATTACCGGCGGTTTCAACGTCTCCCCGACGGAGGTTGAGGTCGCGCTCAAGCAGCACGACATGGTCGCGGATGCGGCGGTAGTCGGTATTCCGCTGCCCGCCGGTGGCGAGATGGTGGTCGCCGCTGTAGTTCCCGCCCCGGGCCGGGTGGTGCAGGAGCATACTCTGCGTGAGCACTGCTATTCGAAGGTGACTCGTTATAAGGTTCCGCGCCGCATCGTGGTGGTGGATGATCTGCCCCGTTCGATGCTGGGTAAGGTTCTGCGCCGTAAGGTGCGTGAGCAGCTGATTGCTTCGGGCGAGTTCGATCAGTAGGTTGATTCCCCGCCCGCCCGTAACGGGTGGGCACTATGGACGCCGGCTTGGGTTTTCTTAACCCGGGCCGGCGTTTTGTGTGTGCCTGAATACACTGGCAATGACACCGTCAATGACGCTTTGTGACCTGGAAATAATCAGCGTGTGACGAATTATGACAAAATATGACGACCTTGACGTTCTGTGTCTCATGAATAGCCATTAACTTCCACACCCGCCCTTGTGCGTGCTGTAATTGTCCCATCATCATTCCCATCGGATGTGCTAGTACCAACGTGAGCACCCGGTGGAACGCATCATCATTCAACAGAAAGATTCATAGCCGTGAAGAAGTTTGCTGCTGCACTCGCAGTTGTCCCCATGGTCTTTGGCCTGGCAGCCTGCGGTTCCACCAACTCCTCCTCTTCCTCCTCTTCCGCATCCAAGAAGGTCACCATCGGTGTGGTTGGCTCTGAGAAGTTCAACAAGACCCTGAAGGAAGAAGCTAAGAAGCAGGGTATCGACATTGAGTTCAAGGAGTTCAGCGCGTACACCGAGCCGAACCCCGCACTGGACGCCGGTGACATCGACATGAACCGCTTCCAGCACATCGCGTACCTGTCCAACTACAACGTGAGCGCTAAGAAGGACCTGCAGATTGTCGGCCCGACCGTCATCTACCCGATGGCCCTGTTCTCCAAGAAGCACTCCAAGTTGGCTGACATCCCCCAGGGCGGCGAGATCGTTATCCCGAACGACACCGTGAACGAAGCACGCGCGCTGAAGCTGCTGAAGACCAACGGTCTGGTTACCTTCAAGAACGCCGATGTTGACGCACCCACCATCGACGACGTGGACACCGCTAACTCCAAGGTGAAGGTCACTCCCGTCGACGCAACCCAGACCGTGGTTGGCATGGAGTCCGCTGACGGCGCGGTCGTCAACAACGACTTCCTCAAGGATGCAGGTCTGAAGCCCGCAGACGCACTGGCTCAGGACGACCCCAAGACCGACCCCTCCGCTATCAAGTACGTGAACCTCTTCGTTGCTCAGAAGGACAAGGCTGACGACGAGACCTACAAGAAGATTGTTGAAATCTTCCACACCAAGCCCGTCATGGATGTTGTTCAGGAAGAGACCCGCGGCACCGCTGTTGAGGTCAACGTGAGCACCGACGAGCTGCGTCAGTCCCTGGCTAACGAAGAAGCCAAGCTGCGCGCCAAGAAGTAATCTTCTGAATACACGCCTCCTCTAGGCATACGCAAAGGCGGTAAGTCTAAGCACCCGATGCGGGTCACGACAGGCTTACCGTCCTTTGCGTAACGGCGTTAATGCCCTTTAGCGCCCCAACCACGACATATAACGGATACAAACTTATGAGTGAACTGGTACAGAGCTTCGGTGACAGCACCGAGCCCATGGTGGTTCTGGACGGAGTCTCCAAGGTCTTCGGCAACGGCCCCAAGGCGGTAGTTGCTGTGGACAACGTCTCCCTCAGCATTAACCGCGGCGAAATCTTTGCAATTATCGGCTACTCCGGCGCCGGTAAGTCCACCCTGGTCCGCCTCATTAACGGCCTGGAAACCACCACCAGTGGCACCCTGACCGTTGGCGGCTTCGAAATTTCCGGCAAGCGCGACTCCGAACTGCGCGAAGCACGCACCAACATCGGCATGATCTTCCAGCAGTTCAACCTGATGAACTCCCGCACCGTGCTCGGTAACGTTGAGTTCCCCCTGAAGATTGCCGGCTGGTCTAAGAAGGACCGCCGCGCCCGCGCCCTGGAAATGCTCGAGTTCGTGGGTCTTGCCGACCGTGCAGGCCACTACCCGAACCAGCTTTCGGGCGGTCAGAAGCAGCGTGTGGGTATTGCTCGTGCGCTCGCGACCAGCCCCGCCCTGCTGCTAGCTGATGAGTCCACCAGCGCGCTGGACCCGGAAACCACTCATGAAGTGCTCGCTCTCCTCAAGCGTGTGAACCGTGAACTGGGTGTGACCGTCGTGGTGATTACCCACGAGATGGATGTGGTCTCCAGCATCGCTGACCGTGTGGCTGTCATGGAGTCCGGCCGCGTGGTGGAGCAGGGCAACGTCTACGACGTCTTCTCCAACCCGCAGACCGACGTGGCAAAGCTGTTTGTTGCGACCACCGTCAAGCTCGCCCCCACCGGCAAGGAAGCGGCTGAGCTGCGCGCAAACCACAAGGGTTACCTCATCAACGTTGAAATCGTGGAGGGTAACCAGGAGCTCGGTAAGGTGCTGTCCTACCTGGGTGCCCGTAACGTCCGCTTCAACATTGTGGGCGGCGGTATTGAGACTCTGCAGGGCAAGGCGTACGGTACCCTCACCCTGGAACTCCTCGGCGAAATCACCAGCATTGATGCCGCCGTTGCCGAACTGAAGACCGTTGCCCGCGTGCAGGAGGTGCGCTAAATGTTTGCTACTACTCTTCCGCTGGCTGCGTCTAAGACGGACTGGTCCGAGTTCCTGCCCGAGAAGCTGCTCCCGGCTATCGGCGATACGTTCTACATGGTGTCTATCACCATGCTGTGTGCCGGTCTGGTCGGCCTGATTGTGGGTGCTCTGCTGTACACCACCCGTGAGGGCAACATCTTCCAGAACCGTTTCGTGTACACGATCCTGAACATTCTGGTGAACGTGATTCGCCCGATTCCGTTCATTATTTTGATTGCGGCTTTGGGCCCGCTGACGAGCGCCGTGGTGGGTACCCGCCTGGGCGTGAATGCGGCGGTCTTCGCGATGAGCTTCGGTGCTGCATTCGCTATTGCCCGTATCGTGGAGCAGAACATGGTCTCCATTGACCCGGGCGTGATTGAGGCGGCGCGTGCGATGGGCGCTTCAAAGCTGACCATCCTGTTCACCGTGATGATTCCGGAGGCGCTTGGCCCGCTGATCCTCGGTTACACCTTCCTCGTCATTGGCGTGGTGGATATGTCCGCTATGGCCGGTTACGTGGGTGCCGGTGGTCTGGGTAAGATCGCGATTGTGGACGGCTACCAGCGCTTCAACGATGAGATCACCTGGGCTGTTGTGGCGATTATTATCGTCCTGGTTCAGCTGGTTCAGTTCATCGGTAACTTCCTGGCGAAGAAGGTTATGCGCCGATAAGCTCGTGCCCCTATAGGTACAGCTGATAAAGCATAGAAGACCCCCGGTCTGCTCTTGAAGAGCGGGCCGGGGGTCTTTCTTGATGCTGCTACGAGGTGGAGGGCGGATGCCACTTAGTTCTGCGCCGCCTCCAGGTACATATCCGGGGCAGGCTTACCGGTGGGAACGTCGTTGCTGCTGACCCAGGTGCGCACCAGCGAAAAAAGCATACGCACGTAGGAAAGAAGAAGAGAGGTGGGTGAAAGCAGCAGGGGAAGTGAAGACTGTTTACCGCTGTATCTGCGATAAGAACCTAGAAATGTGTAAGGCAGAGGAGCATCCGAAGCGCAATAAGACGACTTAGGATGTAAGTTTGCTGAGGAGAGAGAACGGGCTGGGAGCTTTAGCAGCTAAATACTATAGTGTGCAGTGGCGCAAATTGTTATTGAATCATTACTAAAATAATTTTGACTCCCATTTTGCTGATTGATATCATAAAAGTGTTCTGTTTCACATCAAACTAGAGATATTATCAACAGCTATTGTCGGAGCCGGTATAGAAGGACGTGGAATCGCGTTCTACGCAGATTGGGGTATACCACCGCTGACAGCAAAAATTGAATAAATATCTGAGGTGATTAAGTTGGTCGACACTAGATACATACCGGTACCTGAATTATGTTTCGCAGGTTATTCTTTCTATTATTTTACATCTTCGCATGATTCAATGTTTTATAATGTTGCCGGTATTTTAATTCTTTGTGGATTTGTTGGGTACTCTGCATATCGTGCAAATAAGAACTACGTACAACCTGCGGCATCCTTCATAAAATCCGTATTTTTTATGTTGGCTGTGGTAATTTTACAAGTGTATTGGCTTGACCCTTTGGCTCAGGTTGTAGTTCTACTTATGAGTATCCTGTACGCTTTTGTTTTCTATAAGCAACAGCCGAAATAAGCATCCTTGGAGTTCTAAAACACCTAGCATCACGAGAACCTGCCAATGTTCAGGTTCTCGTGATGTTTTGTATTGGTACCGTTTAGTGAGACTTTGGAAAAGTAGCGCTCCGCGAGAGTGCTGATGAGGTCAAAGGGCTACAAGAGCGGGTGCTAGAGAGGCAGCTGATAAGCATAGAAGACCCCCGGTCTGCTCCTTGAGGAGCGGGCCGGGGGTCTTTCTTGATGCTGCCTATCAGGTGAGGCGGTGGCGCGGTGAGGTGTCTACGGTAGGTGCTTAGCCCTGCTGCTTAGCCCTGCGCCGCCATAGACTGCTATACCTCAGACTGCTGTGCCGCCTCAAGCTTGGCGATCCAGGTGCGTGCCGCCTCCCAGAGCTGCGGGTCATTGAACGAATCGAAGCGCCCAAAACCGGCCGGTGCCTTTGCCGGGTCGGTGCCTTCCGGAACGTAAATCATGACCTTCGTACCGGCGTCACGTGCCGCCTGCGCGCCCGCGGGGGAGTCCTCGAACGCCAGCGCCTCGTGGCCTTCAAAGCCGAGGCGACGTGCCGCCTCCAGGTACATGTCCGGGGCGGGCTTACCGGCCGGAACGTCGTTGCTGCTGACCCAGGTGCGCACCAGCGGGGCGTAACCGTAGCTTTCCATCTTCAGGGTCAGAATGTTCGCGGTGGAGTTCGACGCCACCGCAACCGGCATGTGCTCGCTCAGGAAGCCCAGGAACTTCTGCGCACCCTCAATCAGGTCCACGCCGGAGCTGATGACCTCGTGCTCGGTGGTGAGCAGGTCCTTCATCACGCGTTCATGGTGTTCGGCGTACTCTGCGGAGGCAACATTCGGCTTCTGGCCGTTCTGCGCCTCGTAGGAGAGCAGTGCAAGCTCCTCGGCGACATCGGCTGCTGCCAGGCCGGTGAGGCGATGCTCCACCTCCTCGGTGAAGGGAACAGACCAGCGGGCGAAAAGCTCACGCTGCACATCGTTCCAGACGGTCTCGGAGTCGAGGAGGATGCCGTCGCAGTCGAAGATTGCGCAGCGGGGGAACCAATCGGAGGGTACTGTGTGTTCAAACATAATGTCAGTCTCTCACAGGGTTTTAGGCTATGGAAGCGGTGGCTCGGTGCGTGAGAAAACATGCAGGGCGCGAACCGGGTGAGGGCACAAAAGCACGCAGTATAAGCACGCAGCACAAAAGTATGCAGCACAAACGCGGGCATAAAGAAACCCTCCCGCCGCATCCAGAACGGACGCAACGGGAGGGCAGAAGCTAAAACAGCTTAGAGAGCGGACACCGGCTTGTGAGTCACCTGACGCATAAACGGAATAGTCGCCAACAGGCCCACATAGACCAGCGCCAGACCCAGCGCAATAGCGCCGAAGGTCATACCGAACATCTTCGCCAGAATCTCACCGGAAAGACCCTGCGCCGCAATCAACGCCGTCAGCGGCAGACCCAGTAGCGCAGAAACCACGCTAATGAGCACCAGCGGACCGAAAACCACGGTAAGGCGCGAAGCCTGCAACATCCTTGTGGGGGTACCCATCATATTCAGCGAAGAGTACAGCGAACCACGCTCGTAAATGGCGGCGCTCTGATTCAGCACTGCGGAGAGGGTGACTAGCAGGTACGAGAAGAACAGCATGAGCAGCATGCCCTGGAACATGTCCGACATGATGGTCATGAAGGGGCCGGCGGCGGGGCCTACCTCCTTCGCCGTTTTGTTCATCTCACCCGCCAGAATCAGGATGGGGCCGAAGAAGGTCACCAAGAAGGTCGACAGCGCCACACCCGAAACCTGACGCCACGCCCCGCGCGGGGACTCTAGCACCGCACGGTAACCCAGCAGAACCGACGCCTTCTGGGTCATGCGCACACGAATCTTTGCGTATGCCCACACCAGGAAGGTACCAATCAGGTCGATAGCAACCATCATCAGCAGACCCGGCAGAGCAATGAAAATCGCTAGGTTCTTAATCGCACTATCGGCACCGCCGTCCTGGAAGGGTGAGAACATGCTAAAACCCTTCGAGGTCGAAGCCAGAATCATCACGGCAATGACCAGAACAACACCGATACCCAGAGCAATGTAACCGGCGGAACCAGCCTTCGCGCGGGTACGCACACCCAGCGGGCTGATGCTGACCTTCGCCAGACCGAAGAGGGAGCTGAGAGCCGCCAAAACCATACAACCCAGGAAGCAGTAGAAAATCACGCTCACCGGCAGGAGCATATTCTCAGCACCCAGCGGAACGTTCATGAAGTGTAAAGCGCCAAAGGGGAAAATCAGCACCAGGTAGAGCAACAGACCGATGATGAAACCCACAAGAGAGTACACCAGCGCGTCCGCAACAGACAGACCCACAATCAGGGTTGTGGAGGCACCAATCAGGCGCAGGGACGCCAGACGCTCATCACGGCGGCGGGCACTCAAACGAGCAGCCGAAGCGCCCAAGGTAAAGAGCGGAACAATCAGCACCAGAGCGGCAACCCACGCCAAACCCATGTAGAGCTTCTGAATGCCCATCAGGTTGATCATTTCGTGGTCAACGTTGGCGTGCTCAAGCCAAGTACTCAGCGCCTGAACACCACCGGCAACCGTCAAAAACAGTGCCGAGGAGGCGGCAAACGCCAGCACGGGAAGAATCGCCTGCGAACTCCATAGGGTTCGCTTGGCGAGTAGAGCATAGATTTGCATTATGCACCTGCCTGAGACTGAGCGCCGAAGCTCTGAGCGTGGTTCTGGGAAGCGGGAACACCGCCCTGGTTATTGCGCTGGTCGCTCACAATCTGACCGTCCTGCAGGTACACCACGCGGGAGCACGCCGCCGCCACGTTCGGGTCGTGAGTAACCACCAGCAGAGTCTTACCCTGCTGCGGAATCATGGTCAGCAGCAGCGCCATCACCTCACGCGCGGTCTTCGAATCCAGCGCGCCGGTCGGCTCATCCGCGAAAGTCACGGGGGCACCGTTCACCTGGGAGCGGGCAATCGCCACACGCTGAGCCTGACCACCGGACATCTCACCCATACGGCGGTCCAGCATCTGCCCCAAACCCAGACGGTTCAGCAGATCAGCCGAAATGGAACGCGCCTGCTGGCGGGGAACACCGGCAATCATCGCGGCGAGGGAGACATTCTCCTCCGCGGTCAGCTCGGGAACCAGTAGACCCTGCTGGAACACGAAACCAAACGAGTTAGCGCGCAGGGAGGTGCGCTCACGCTCGCTGAGGGACTCCACCGCCACCTGACCGGTCGGGCCATTGAACAGCACAGAACCGGCATCGAGCTTGATAATGCCCGAGAGCGCGTGCAACAGGGTGGTCTTACCGGAACCGGAAGGACCCATAATCGCCACGGACTCGCCGGGGTAAATATCGAGGCTCACGTTACGCAGCACCGGGTTATTGCCGTACGACTTGTGCAGGTTACGGGCAGAAATAATCGCGCCGCGCGCGAAGGGCGCCTGCTGCATCTGCTGAGGTGCCTGAGCCGGGTAGCCCTGCGGCTGGCCCTGATAGTAGCCCGCCTGGCTCTGCTGGTTAGGCTGACCCTGCTGAGCGGAATACTGACCGGCAGGCTGCGCCGCCTGCGGAGGGGTCATTGAATACGGGTTCTGAGCCTGGAACTGCGGGTTCTGAGATTGAGGATTCTGCGTCATGACAACCTTCATTGGGTATGAACTAACGGAAGTACACTTCTATCATCTCAGCTTCTCGGCGGCTCACCCCTCCGTCTGGGGGCTGAAAAATATGGGAAAACCCTGAAAAAATTTGCCCGACCGGGTACTCAACCGCCCCGCAGCTCATACCGCGGTATGAGTGCGCTTCATGAGAGAATACGCCTCTTGCCCCCTTGAACTGCGCGGGGGCAATGCCATACTAGAAGGATGACCGACGCACAGAACACCCCTATCATCACTCCGGTAGCCGACCCCGAGGCAGGAACCCGCATCATCTTCCTGCGCCACGGCCAGACCGACTGGAACATCGACCACCGCTTCCAGGGCGGCACCGACATCCCCCTCAACGACACCGGCAGAGAGCAGGTCCGCACCGCTATCGGCGCCCTGCAACAGGCAGCAGCTGAGGGCACCAGGGTGGACGCTATCGTCTCCTCGCCCCTTTCCCGCGCCGTAGAAAGCGCCGAAATCGTAGCCGAAGGCCTGGGCGTACCCTACCGCGGTGCCATTGACGGCTTCCAGGAACGTTCCTTTGGTGACCTGGAAGGCCAGATTGCTACCCGCGAGCTGATTCTCGCCTCCCGCCAGTCCAACAATGCTTTCAATGTGGAGCCGAAGAAGGACTTCCTCGCCCGCTCCCTCGCGGCGCTGAACCGTGTCCGCCGCGAATACGAGGGTCAGACCGTTGTGGTCGCCGCGCACGGCATGCTGATTGCCATGACCATGACCGCCCTGATCGCTGAGCGCCACCCCGAACTGCTCAACGAGGACGGTATCTACCCGATCCCGGTGAACGCCTCCCTGACCGAGGTGCCCCTGCAGTACCTGGACGACGCGATCGACCGCCTGGTCGTGCAGCATCTGGAACCCGAGCTGGGCCCCGAGGAAGTACCGGCGGGTGCCGAGAACACGACCCTCACCCTGATCCGTCACGGCCAGACCGACTGGAACAAGGCGAACCTGATGCAGGGCATCACCGACATTCCGCTCAATGACACCGGCCGCGAGCAGGCACGCACCACCGGCAAGAAGCTCGCCGACATGGGTCTGGAGTTCACTGTGCTGGTGTCCTCGCCGCTGTCCCGCGCCTACAAGACGGCGCAGCTGGTCGGTGAGTACTTCGACCTGCAGGTGCACAAGACCTACCCCGAACTGGTGGAACGCGCCTACGGTGCCGGCGAGGGCCTGGACATTCCCGCCCCCGAACGCCGCGCCCCGGAACGCTACTACCCGAACGTGGAATCCGAACGTGACGTGTACATTCGTGCGGTGCGCACCCTGCGCAATATCGTGCGTGAACTCTCTGAAGCCTCGGGCGACCAGAAGATTATTGCCGTCAGCCACGGCAGCTTTATCCGCCGCGCCCTCTCCGCCGCAGCCGGTGAAGAGTGGACCGTGACCGTGCCGAACGCCGAACCGCTCACGATTGACGTACCGGGCCTGTTCGCGTGGGATTCGACCAAGCAGTTCGACGAGGTGGGCCGCCTTGTTTGGTAAAGGACAACCCGGTAGCGGTCGCTCTAGCGCTCGCGTGTGGCGGCTGATTCTCTGGCCGGTTACGGCGCTGTACTGCGCGGTGGTGGCGAGTATCGTGTTCGCCCCCGTACACGTGGACGATAACGAGATGGGCGGCCGCCTGGCGCAGCTGCTGGATACCGGCCATGCCGAGGGCTGGCTGCCTGCGTTCATCACCTATTCGAGCATTGAGCAGCTTTCGAACGTCATCATGTTCATTCCGGGCGGTTTTCTTTTCGCCCTGCTGCTCAAGCCGAAGGCTCGCCCGCACGTGCTGTACTCGGGATTTTTGGTCAGCGCCTGCATTGAGACGATTCAGAGTTTCATGCCTGATCGCACCGGTGACCCGGTGGATGTGCTGATGAACGGTTCGGGTGCCCTGCTGGGTGCGGCGGGTGCTTTGGGCGTGCATCGTTGGCGTCGTGAACGTCGTGAGCGTCAAGGTAAATAAAGTTTTGTGCCCGGTGGAGGCGCTGGTTTCGAGGATTCTCGCTGAGGATTTTCGGAGCTGGCGCCTCCACTTTTTACCCTGTGAGGGCGCCGTGTAGGTGTTGGATACTGTGCGGATGAGGGGGGAGCGGGAAAACCCAACAGTTCATTAGGTCAAACAGACATAAACAGGCAGTGACCTCCGATATAGTGTGGTTTCTGTAGGGAACATTCGGGTAATATTCCGGTAAATACAGCGTTTTATATTGACTTACCCACAAAAACCCACATAAAATCAAGTATTACCCTCAAGTGTTCTGCTGGCTCACTGAAACCATGTCTCTCACGGTTATAAAAGCCGAGCAGAGCACAGAAAAGAACGCACAGATTTCCTCCCACTAGCCCAAAGGAACACCAGATTTATGTTCGCAGAAGAACGCCGTGCCGAAATTGCAAAGCTTGTTGCCTCCGCACGTCGTGTCAACGGCGCTGACCTTGCGCGCCGTTACGATGTGACCATGGAGACCGTGCGTCGTGACCTCGCCGCACTGGAAGAGGCAGGTAAGCTCCGCCGTGTCCACGGTGGTGCTGTCACCATTGAGCAGTCCACCTCCCTGGAGTCCTCCATCTCCTCCCGACAGGGCATGAACACCCCCGAAAAGCGCCGCATCGCCACCAAGGCATACCAGATGCTGCGCGACTCCGAGGCGGGCTCCATCGTCCTGGACGCAGGCTCCACCATCGAAATTCTCGCCGACCACATCGGCGCTGAGAACTTCAGCCTCAAGACCGGCAATGACCGCATCGTCATCACCCATGCACTGCACATTGCAGTCAAGCTCGCCGAAGCCGAAGGCGTGACCCTTGAACTGGTTGGCGGCCAGCTGCGCAAGATGACCTGGGCTGCTGTTGGTGCACGCGCCGCAGAGCACTTCGGCACCATGCGCCCCGATATTGCTTTCATTGGTGCCAACGGTATTGAAGCCCACTTCGGCATCTCCACCCCCGGCATGAACGAAGCCATCGTCAAGACCGCAATTTGCAAGGCGGCCCGCCGCGTGGTCTTGCTCTGTGACTCCGCGAAGTTCGGTCAGGAATCCCTGGTCCGCTTCGCTGGATTTGAGGATATTGACACCCTCATTACCGATCGCGAGCCCGAAGGTGCCCTCCGTCAGGCACTCGAGGCCGCAAACGTTGAGATTGTGATTGCCTAATGATTATTACTCTGACCGCAAACCCCAGCCTGGACCGCACCATTGAACTGGGTGCGCCTTTGGCTCACGGTGCCGTGCAGCGTGCTGTCGGCGCCGTACAGGATCCCGGTGGCAAGGGCGTGAATATTTCGCGTGCCCTGCAGGTTTCCGGCGTGCCGACCCTCGCCATTGTGCCCGGTGAAGCCACCGACCCGGTGCTGACCGCACTGCAGGCTGTGGACGTTGAGTTCGCTAACCTGCCCACCGGTGAGCCGATTCGCTCGAACATCACCGTGGTTGACCCGGATGGCACCACCACCAAGCTGAACGCCCCCGGTACCGTTTTTGATGCTGAACTGCGTCAGAAGCTGGACGAGCTGGTGGTTGAGCGTTCCAAGGGTGCCGACTGGGTGGTTCTGGCTGGTTCGCTGCCTCCGGGTCTGGAACCGACCTACTACTCCGAGCTGGTTGCGGCACTGCGCGCCTCCGGCTACGAGGGCAAGATTGCTATTGATACCTCTGAGGCGCCGCTGATTGCGACCGTCGCCGGTGAGCACAAGCCCACCCTGATTAAGCCCAACTCGGAGGAGCTGGCTCAGCTGACCGGTAGCGATAACTGGGAGGAGCTGGAGGCTAGCCCCGAGCTGACCGCCCGCACCGCCCAGAAGCTGCTCGGCGACGGCATCGAGTACGTGCTTGCCACCCTCGGCGGCGGCGGTGCAGTGCTGGTCACTGAGCAGGGTATCTGGCATGCTGTGCATGAGCCGATTCAGGTTCGTAGCACTGTGGGTGCCGGTGACTCGTCGCTGTCTGGTTTCTTGATTGCTCACACCCGTGGTGAGGATGCCCCCGGTTGCCTGGTTCAGGCGGTAGCTCACGGTTCGGCTGCTGCTGCTCTGCCCGGTACTCGCATGCCTTCGCTGGAGCAGACCACTCCTGAGAAGGTCACTGTTCGTCAGCTGCAGCTCTAATTCGGGCTGTTTTCGCACCTCCAGCTTTTATTCTCAGAAGGGAATATAAGCTGGGGTGCTGTGCGCATATGTACACACATATACGCACGCTGCACACGCAACACACACTGCGCACACTTTGAACTCATATAGGGGAGAAGTCCAGCACCGCTGAGTGAATCCCCGCCCCAACACATACCCGAGGAGGGAATATGTCTGATCTGATCACCGCAGATCTCGTCCTGCTGGACGAGAACCTCGGCGAGACCCGATTCGACGTAATTGCCAAGCTCGCCCAGGCAGTCGTAAATGCCGGACGCGCTACCGACTTCGAGCAGCTCTACGCGGCTGCCGAGGCACGCGAATCCAAGACCGACACCGGTATCCCCGGCGGTATTGCGATTCCGCACTGCCGTAGCGCCGCCGTCACCGAGCCGACCCTGGCAATGGCACGCCCCAACCCGGCAGTTTCCTTCGGTGCAAAGGACGGCCCCGCCGACCTGATTTTCTTCATTGCTGCACCCGATGGCGCTGACCAGGCCCACCTGAAGCTGCTCTCCACCCTGGCACGCTCCCTGATGAAGAAGAGCTTCACCGCGTCCCTGCGCGAAGCCTCCTCGGCTGAAGAGATTGTTGAGCTGGTCAACGGTGCGCTCGGCGTGGGCGAGAAGAAGGCAGAGGCTAAGCCCGCCGAGGCTGCACCTGCCGTAGCTGCCACCTCCGCTCAGGAAACCCCCGCCGCTTCGGCTCCGGTGAAGAAGATTGTTGCTGTGACCGCGTGCCCCACCGGTATCGCTCACACCTACATGGCTGCGGACGCCCTCAAGTACGCTGCTGAAGAGCTCGGCTACGACCTGAAGGTTGAAACTCAGGGCTCCTCGGGTAATGAGAAGCTGACTCAGGCTGATATTGACGCCGCAGACGCCGTGATTTTCGCGGTGTCCGTGAACGTGCGTGAGCGTAACCGCTTCGCGGGTAAGCCCTTCGTTGAGTCTCCCGTCAAGCGCGGTATTGACGAGCCTAAGGAAATGATTGCGGAGGCTCTAGCTGAGGCTGAGAACCCCAACGGTGCACGCGTTGCCGCTGCCGCATCCAGCGGTGAGGACAGCGCAGGCGCTACCGAAGGTGCATGGGGCTCGCGCATCTACAAGGCCGTGATGACCGGTATCTCCTACATGATTCCGTTCGTTGCTGCCGGCGGTATTCTGGTCGCCCTGGGCTTCGTTTTCGAGGCAATTACGGTGCCGAACCTTGGCGATGTGAACACCAAGGCGATTCTCGACTCGGCAACCCTGTTCAACCTCGGTGACGTGCACTGGACCCTGTACCTGGGTGCTGTTCTGCAGACCATCGGCGGTTTCGGTCTGAGCCTGATGGTTCCGGCTCTTGCCGCGTACATTGCGTACGGTTTGGCTCAGCGTCCCGGTATTGCTCCGGGCTTCATCGCCGGTTCGGTGGCTCTTGCGGTGAACGCGGGCTTCCTTGGCGGCATTGTTGGCGGTATTCTCGCCGGTCTGATTGCGTACGCTCTGGGCACCCTGAAGCTGCCCCGCTGGCTTGGCTCGATGATGCCTGTGGTCATCACCCCGCTGGTAACTTCTCTGGTTGCCGGCCTGGCAATGTACCTGCTGCTCGGTGCGCCCCTGGCGTGGGTTATGACCACCCTGCAGGATTGGCTGACCTCCATGTCTGGTGGCTCCGCTCTGCTGCTGGGTCTGATCCTGGGTGCCATGATGGCTTCTGACCTGGGTGGCCCCATCAACAAGGCTGCTTACCTCTTCGCAACCGCTGGTCTGTCCTCGGGTGCGACCGTGAACCAGGAAATCATGGCTGCCGTCATTATTTCCGGTATGGTTCCGCCGCTGGCTATGGCTCTGGCAACCACCCTGCGCCCCAAGCTGTTCAACGAGAACGAGCGTGAGAACGGTAAGGCTGCGTGGCTGCTGGGTGCATCCTTCATCTCTGAGGGTGCTATTCCCTTCGCTTCGGCTGACCCGGCTCGCGTGATTCCTTCGACCATTGTTGGTGGCGCTATTGCCGGTGCAATCTCCATGGGTGCGCACGTGGCTTCCCCGGCTCCGCACGGTGGTATTTGGATTATTGGTCTGGCACAGAACCCGCTGATGTTCCTGGCGGCTGTTGTTGCCGGTACCGTTGTTTCGGCGCTACTGTACGTGGTGCTGAAGTCCCTGGGTGCCCGCTCTAAGGCATCCGCATAAAGGCCGTATAACCTCACCTTCATTTGATCGTCTGTTTGCAAGCGTGAGCGTGAAAAAACACGTTACACTGTAGACAAACCACAGATAGGACATGAATTTATGACTACCTACAAGGGCGTCGGCGTATACGCCGGCCGCGTTATTGGCCCCGTTCTTCAGATGCCTAAGCCCATCGAGGAACCCAAGGATGGTCTGCGTCTGAGCGGTGAGACCGCTGAGGCTGCAGCGCAGCGCATCAAGGACGCTTCGGTCCGCGTGAAGGAAGACCTGCTCGCTCGTGCAGAGCACGCTAGCCGTGACGGCAAGGCTGTTCTGAAGTCTACCTCTCAGATGGCTACCGACCGTGCACTGATTAAGAGCGCTATCAAGCTGGTTGAGACTCAGGAGATGGCTCCCGAGCGCGCAATTTGGGAGGCTGCAACCTCCTTCGCTGACCAGATGGCTGCCCTGGGTGGCTACATGGCTGAGCGCGTCACCGACATCCACGACGTGCGTGCCCGCATCGTTGCTGAGCTGACCGGCCAGCAGGCTCCCGGCATCCCCGTTTCTGATGAGCCGTTCATCCTGGCTGCTATTGACCTGGCACCGGCTGATACCGCGACTCTGGACCCCGAGAAGGTTATCGCTCTGATCACCTCTGACGGTGGCCCCCAGGCACACACCGCTATTCTGGCTCGCGGCCTGGGCCTGCCCGCTATTGTGGCGGCTAAGGGCGTGACCGAGATCGCTGACGGCACCGTCGTATACGTGGACTCCAACGAAGGCATCGTTGATACTGAGCCGACTGACGCTGACCGTGAGGCAGCAATCAAGTACGCAAACCGTAAGCCCGTCGCTGACTTCGACGGTCAGGGCGTGCTGGCTGACGGCACCCGCGTTGAGCTGTACGCAAACGTTGGTGACGGCAAGTCCGCTGAGAAGGCTGCAAGCCTAAAGGCTGAGGGTGTTGGCCTGCTGCGCACCGAGTTCGGCTTCCTGGGCCACGACTCTGAGCCTTCTATCGAGACTCAGGCTAAGACCTACAAGTCCGTGTTTGACGCATTCCCCGGCAAGCACATTGTGGTTCGTACCCTGGACGCTGGCGCTGACAAGCCCCTGCCGTTCCTGAACGTGAACCCCGAAGAGAACCCCGCGCTGGGTGTTCGCGGTTTCCGTACCGACTGGACTGTTCCGGGCGTTCTGACCCGCCAGCTGGAGGCTATCAAGGCTGCTTCTGAGGACTCCGACGCTGACATCTGGGTTATGGCTCCGATGATTTCGACCACCTCCGAGGCACGCAACTTCGCGAACATGCTCAAGGAGATCGGCCTGCCCGTTCACGGTGTGATGGTTGAGACCCCCGCAGCTGTGATGAACGCTGAGGCTATCCTGGGCGAGGTCGACTTCGTGTCCATCGGCACCAACGACCTGACCCAGTACACCATGGCGGCTGACCGTCTGCTGGGCGACCTGGCGCACCTGAACAACCCCTGGCAGCCTGCAGTGCTGAAGATGATCAAGATGACTGTTGAGGGTGCTCAGCGTGCATCGGTCACCGCGGGTAAGAAGAAGTACGTGAGCGTCTGTGGTGAGGCTGCGGCTGACCCGGCTCTGGCTGTTGTTCTGATTGGTCTGGGTGTTGACACCCTGTCCATGAACGCTGGCGCTATCCCCGCTGTGGCTGCGGTTCTGAAGTCCGTGACCAAGGAGAAGGCACAGCAGATTGCGGCTATCGCTCTGCAGCAGATTTCTTCTGCTGAGGCGAAGGAGAGCGCACGCAAGGCTCTGCCGATTCTGGACGAGCTGGGCCTCTAAGCCTTAAAACGATTTCGGGGCTGCCTGCCGCTTCTTGATGGGGTGTGCTGGGCGGTGCCTGAGTCCATGAAAATGCCGGGTGTAGAGTTTTATTTCTGCATCCGGCATTTTTTGTACTTGTTAGCGTATGGCTGAACGGTACAATTTATAGAGTAAGGGCGGGTCCTGAAGCGCCCCGTTCATTTAGAATAGGTACTGATATATTTCGGTTCCTTGATCAAAGGAGAAACATAATGGCAGAGCGCGAAGCCACTATTGCAAGCCGTGTTGGCCTGCACGCACGTCCGGCAGCTATCTTCGCTGAGGCAGCTGGCGACCTCCCCGTCGAGGTCACCATCGCAGCTAAGGGCGAGCCCGCAGATGAGGCTATGGACGCTGCATCGATTCTGTCCCTGATGTCCCTGGGCGCAAAGCACGGCGACGTTGTTGTCCTGCGCGCTGAGGGTGAAGGTGCTGAAGAGGCTCTGGACTCGCTGGTTAAGATCCTCGAGACCGACCACGACGCTGAGTAATTGACTTTCGCCTCTGAAGTGACCCCGAGCGGTGCGCTTCGGATGCTGTGAAGGCTACAGCCTTAAAGCGTGAATATCCCGTCACTTCGGTGGCGGGATATTTTTTGTTATGAATAATTCATTTTTTATTGAGGTGTGAGTGGGGATAGATGGGGGATATTTCTCTGCAAATCTTAATGTATATATAACCTTTATTTTTCCTCGAAAATAGCTCTAGAAATATCTCCCAAAATATCTTCTGTGCAGTAATGACCTGGATTTCTCTTCATATCAATGAAGCCTTCTGCCGTAAGTGCCGCAGAGCGCTTTTTGCTCACAAAATCACCGGGCAGAAAAGTGATATTTCTGCTCTTCAGTGCTACCGCAGAATCGTGCCCTTGTTAGACTAAAAAGGCACTGTCTATCTGGGAGGGACATTGGCAGAATCGAGGAACACCCCCGCGACCCCCACATCGCGGGAAGCTTCGCATGCAGGCGAAGCAAACACTGCCGCAACGGAAGGAAGCGAGCAGAATACCACCGCGGGCTACATCGCCGGTAAACGCGGTTTTCCCCTGGTTTCACTAGACCAGGTCACCGACGAGAAATTGCGCCGCGTGCTGGCTCAGCATGCCGCCTCCGCGAAGAACTCCGAGGGCACCGTTAAGGCAGAAGCAGTGAGTGAGGTGCTCCAGGAAGCTGCTGCCGACATGGGCATTACCCCGCAGGAGACCGCAGAGCCCGATTGTGGCCCGGAACTGTGCCCCCACGAGCACGATCATGGGGCGCGCACCGTCATTGACCCCTCCCTCGTGCCTGATCATGAGCTGGACGCGTACCGTGAGGACCCGAACCCCGTCACCTCCAGCAATATGGTGACCGAGGAGGCGCTGACCCGCCCCTCCCAGCCGGTGCCCATGACCGGCATGATTCCGCAGGTGCCTAACTCTCACGCAGCCCGACGCTACGGTGCGGATCCTACCGCAATGCCGAAGACCGGGCCCGTCTCGATGCCCACCACCTCCGTACCGCTGGTTGAGGGCGGCTCTCGCGGCCTATTTGGGCGCGGTAGCGGTGGTCGCTGGGGTTCACGTCGCTTCCGCTCCTTCGTGCGCACTGAGGAGGCGGCACCCGCCGCCCCGCGCGGTGCCCAGCGCATTGCGCAGCGCCAGTTCGTGCCGACTATCCGGTCTGACGAGCATGAGCGTCGTGAGGCGTTCCGCCGTGAGAAGGAGTACGCACGCGATACCCTGAACTTCACCCTGCGCCTGGCGGAGGCGATGTTCCACTACGGTGCGGACGCAATGGATGTGGACTCGGCGATTATTGCGGTGTCTTCGGCGTACGGGCTGGATTCGGTGGAAGTCGACATTACGAACCAGTCGGTGACCATCAACTACACTTCGGACCCCGATATTTACATGGAGTCCCGCATCGCCAAGCGCAATGCGAACGCTGAGGAGCGCTTCACCCATACCCTGGTGCGTGTGGTGCGTTCCTCCACGGAGAACTATGAGGCGCTCTCCGAGGTGTACGGCCTGATCTATAAGATCACTCGGGGCGGTATGACCCTGGAAATTGCCGATTTGAAGCTGAACCAGATTACGCACCGACCCAAGCCGTTCCCGCCTCTGGTGGTGTGGTTGGCGAACCTGGCGTGTGCCGGAACCCTGACGGCGGCGCTGGGTGCAAGCTTTGCGACGGCGTTGAGCGCGGCGATTATTTTTATTCCCGTGTACCTGCTGATTCAGTGGTTGAGTTCGATTGGTATTCCGGCGTTCTTCCGTATGGCTGCTAGTGCCGGTCTGATGACCTTCTTGGCGATTTGGCTGGGCGGTGAGGGATCCATTCTTTCGGTGTTGCAGCGTCAGGGGGAGGCGATTTCGGCGCCTCTGGTGGTGGCTGCGGGCATGATTATGTTCTTGCCAACGCCGCGTCTGGTGGGTGCCGTGCAGGACGCGATTAATGGCTTCCCGGTGACGGCTGCGGGTCGTTTCGTGTCTACGGGCATGAGCTTCTTGGGGCTGGTGGTTGGTATTGCGACCGCGGTGAGTGCGATCAATATTTTCAACGGCCCGACCCTGGATATTGAGCAGCTGCGTTTTGAGCCGACGACCCCGCTGGTGGCGTCGTTCTTCTTCCTGGTGGCGATTGCGACCTTTGCGATTACCTTGCAGACGAAGCTGGTGAAGGTCGGGTGGCTGATGGTCATTACGGGCTGCGGTCTGGCGGCGTATTACGGTTATGAGCTGCTTGCTGGCCCGAGTACTGGTCGCGGTCCGACGGCGTGTGCGGCGGTTGTGATTGGTGCGTTGAGCACATATTTTGCGTACCGTCTGCATGTGCCCCAGGCTATTTTCTCGATTCCTGCGATTACGTTCTTGCTGCCGGGTCTGTCGTTCTTCCGCGGCATGTATTTGTTGACGGTTGAGACGGACGTGATTCTGGGTATGCAGAATATGATTACGGCGGTTTCGATTGTGGTGGCGATGGCTTCGGGTGTTGCGTTGGGTAATTACACGATGCAGTATGCGCTACAGCGTTTTACGACTCCGCGAAATGTGGAACCGGCTGATTCTTAGCCGTTTTTCAAGGGTATATAGCCGATATTGCATATATTGGTGGCGAAAAAGAGGCGGTAGCTTGCGAGTTCAATTCACAAGCTACCGCCCCTTCACTACGCCCAATGCGCCAGCTCTCATACTGGCTCATGTGCTGCGCCTAGCGGACCGTCCAATCCACCGGCTCAGCACCCTGCTGCACCAGCAAAGAATTCACCGTCGAAAACGGGCGCGAACCAAAGAAACCACGACGAGCAGATAGCGGCGAAGGATGCGCCGACTCCACGCTCGGGTACGGCTGCAGCATAGGTGCGCACTTGCGTGCATCCGCACCCCACAGCAGACCCACCAGCGGCTGATTACGCGCCACCAGTGCACGGATAGCGCACTCGGTAATCTCCTCCCAACCCTTGCCGCGGTGCGAACCCGCATCAGACTCGCGCACCGTCAAAACCCTGTTGAGCAGCATGACACCCTCATCAGCCCAACAGGACAGGTCGCCGTGATCAGCCGGGGCGATACCCAAATCGTCCTCAAGTTCCTTGTAAATATTGTTCAGCGAACGAGGCAACGGCATACCGCGGTGCACCGAGAACGACAGACCCATCGCATTGCCCGGAGTAGGGTAGGGGTCCTGACCAATAATGAGGACCTTCACCCCGCTCATCGGGCGGCGGAACGCATTGAAAATATCGGCAGCAGGCGGGAAAGTACGGTACCCCGCCGCGTGCTCCTCACGCAGAAAAGCGCCCATGGCGTGAATCTGCTCTTCGACGGGGGCGAGTGCTACCGCCCAATCCTCGCTCATAATGCTGCTGAGGGGCTGGTTCATGAATCTCCTCGGGCTGATGCGGCTCCGGCGGTCACGGTGCCGGGCGCGCTGCGGTTACTTCTCTTCTAGACTAGGGGATGACGAATACTTGCGGTAGGCGACGCCAACCGCGGCAGACGAGCTGCAGACAGGAGGGAACGTGTCAGAACAGGAACGAGCTGAAACCGCTGAGGCCCAGCCGGAAGCACAGAACCAGCCGGAAGTAGAGAACCAACCCGATGGCCTGACCCCGGTGGAGCGCCGCATTCTTGAGGTGGAGCGCCGCCGCTTCAAGCACCAGGGCTCCAAAGAGAAGGCGATTATCGCCGCCGGATTCACCCCGATTGCCTACTATCAGCGCCTGAACGTGATGCTGGATGATGAGCGGGTACGCGCCGCAGCGCCGCAGATGATCGACGTTCTGCGTGCCCGCCGAGACGCTGACTAGGGGCTCAAACTGGGGGAGTCGTGCGAGCTTTCCAACTCCTGCTTTCACCCCCGCGCACCTAAAGTTCAGCTAGAGATTGAACACTGTGCGGTGCCCGTCTCTTTCACAGTCGGTTGCGGGGCGTTCACGTTGGTTCTCGCTAGTTGAGACGGTACTCTAGGTACTAGAACACCAAGACCGCACCTTCCGCAGCCGCGCCCGCGCGCCAGGCAGGACGGTACGGTACCAGCCGGTAAACAGAGACCCGTGAAATGAGGATAAATGAGCTACCCCCGCGACGAATTTGATGAGGTAGACGAAAATACCGCCCGCCGCGGAACCTACCGCGCGGTCAATGCTGACCCGGCAAAGAGCCCCAAGGGCGCTATCCCCCTGGTAGCTGCAGGCGTAGTTGGTCTGCTCATCGGCGGCGCAATGTACGTGTACGCGCCGCGCACCGCCTCCCCGCAGTACTCGGCGTCCACCGCGAAGAGCAGCTCCGCCCCCGCAAGTGCGTCGGCGTCCTCTGCGCCGGCTAAGGCTTCTGCGTCGGCAAGCGCCACGAAGACCGGTCTGGCTGAGTCCATCTCTGTGGCGGTCTACAATGCGGCGGCTCCGGCGGGTAGCGCATCCGGTGCGGCGGCGCAGCTGACCGGTTACACCATCAGCGAGACGGCAAACTACACGGGTGTGGCACCGGCAACCAGCGTGGTCTACTACGCTGAGGGCTACCAGTCGCAGGCGCAGAGTATCGCCTCGAAGCTGGGTATTGCTCAGGTGCGTCAGGCAACCTCCGACGTGCGGATGGGCAACCACGAGGTCATCGTGATTCTGTCCTCGGATTACACCGGCTCCGCTACTGCAGCGGAATAGGTTCGGGCGGTTGCCCCAGTGAATCTAAGTCCGCGAATCTAAGCCCGTGCCCACTGTTTCTGCCATAACGACTTCTGCTCAACCCCATCCGCGCAATTCCACTGATGCGCCGGGTGGGGTTGATGCTTTTAACACCCCTCACGCGCCCCCGGTAGGCACACCGGTAACGCCCCTTTTGGCGGGCTTAATGAGTGCAGATTAAGCACTGGGCGATTAACCCTTCAACCTTGGGCTTAAACGTTTGCTCCATGCCGGTGCGGGTGCCACAATTGATGTAGCGTTCGGGTGCTTTATGCCCTACTCTGCCCGCGCCTCCGTAACCGGGGTGTTGTGGAGGGGCAGCCACCCGATTTTAGATGTACCGCACCCGCAAGGGTGAAGGAAGAAATCCGATCGTCCAGGAGGACACTTATGGCAAAGCTCATTGCTTTTGACGAAGAGGCACGCCGCGGCCTTGAGCGCGGTTTGAACACCCTCGCCGATGCAGTGAAGGTGACCCTCGGCCCCCGCGGCCGCAACGTTGTGCTGGAGAAGGCGTGGGGCGCCCCCACCATCACCAACGACGGTGTCTCGATCGCGAAGGAAATCGAGCTGGAGGATCCGTACGAGAAGATTGGTGCGGAGCTCGTCAAGGAAGTTGCTAAGAAGACTGACGACATCGCAGGTGACGGTACCACCACCGCTACCGTTCTGGCTCAGGCACTGGTTCGCGAGGGCCTGCGCAACGTGGCTGCTGGCGCTGACCCGCTGAGCCTCAAGCGCGGCATTGAGAAGGCTGTTGAGGCTGTGACCGAGGCTCTGCTCTCCTCCGCGAAGGAAGTTGAGACCGAGGAAGAGATTGCCGCAACCGCATCTATTTCCGCTGGCGACGCTGAGATCGGCAAGCTCATTGCTGAGGCAATGGAGAAGGTTGGCAAGGAAGGCGTCATCACCGTTGAGGACTCCAACACTTTCGGTCTGCACCTCGAACTGACTGAGGGTATGCGCTTCGACAAGGGCTTCCTGTCCGGTTACTTCGTGACCGACCCGGAGCGTCAGGAAGCAGTCCTGGAGGACCCCTACATCCTGGTTGTGAACCAGAAGATTTCGAACGTCAAGGACCTCGTCCCCGTCCTGGAGAAGGTCATGCAGTCCGGCAAGCCGCTGCTGATTGTTGCTGAGGACGTTGAGGGTGAGGCTCTGGCTCTGCTGGTGCTGAACAAGATGCGCGGCTCCATCAAGTCTGTTGCTGTGAAGGCTCCGGGCTTCGGTGACCGCCGTAAGGCTCAGATGGCTGATATTGCTATCCTGACCGGTGGCCAGGTCATTACCGAAGAGGTTGGCCTGTCCCTGGACGCAGCAACCCTGGACATGCTCGGTTCCGCTCGCAAGGTCGTTGTGACCAAGGACGAGACCACCATCATCGAGGGTGCAGGCGACGCAGCGGCTATTGAGGGTCGCGTTGCTCAGATCCGCGCAGAGATCGCTAACTCTGACTCCGATTACGACCGTGAGAAGCTGCAGGAGCGCCTGGCTAAGCTCGCCGGTGGTGTTGCTGTGCTGAAGGCTGGTGCCGCAACTGAGGTTGAGCTGAAGGAACGCAAGCACCGCATTGAGGATGCTGTGCGTAACGCTAAGGCTGCTGTTGAGGAGGGTATCGTCCCCGGTGGTGGCGTTGCTCTGATTCAGGCTGGCGTGAAGGTCTTCGACAAGCTGGAGCTGACCGGCGACGAGGCGACCGGCGCGAACATTGTGCGCGTGGCTATTGACGCACCGCTGAAGCAGATCGCTGCTAACGCTGGCCTGGAGCCGGGCGTTGTGGTTGACCGCGTTCGTTCCCTGCCTGCTGGTACCGGCCTGAACGCTGCGACCGGCGAGTACGAGGACCTGATGGCTGCTGGTATTGCTGACCCGGTGAAGGTGACCCGTTCGGCTCTGCAGAACGCTGCGTCTATTGCCGGTCTGTTCCTGACCACTGAGGCTGTTGTTGCCAACAAGCCGGAGCCCGCTGGTGCGGCTGCTCCCGGTGCGGACGGCATGGCAGGCATGATGTAGTAGAAATTTATCCCTGATGGGGTAAATTTCTACGGAATCCGTGGCACGCGAAGCGTGACACGGTGGTGACCCGGCGCTGGTACTCAAACCGGCGCAGGTCCACGCATCCGTATGAGGCGGGGGCGGCTACCCATGAAGGGTGGCTGCCCCCGCTTTTGTGTGCCCGTGCGTCCTGTCCCGGCGGTGGAGGCGGTAGAATGGCTCCTTATGGAATGCGCCTATTTTCGTGATGACCTCTGCTCCTCCTGCCCCAGCATTGAGACCGCCTACACCGCGCAGGTGCAGGCGAAGCAGGAGCACGCCCGCGCCCTGCTTGCCGCCCACCCGCAACTGCAGTGGCTGGACCCGGTGACCAGCGCGGAGGCGGGCTTCCGCAACAAGGCGAAGCTCGTGGTGGGCGGTTCGGCGAAGAACCCGACCCTCGGCATTGTGGATTACCGTACGGGCGCATCCACCGATCTTGGCGAATGCCCGCTCTATATGGAGCCGATTCAGGCGGCTATTCCGGTGCTGCGTGAGCTGATTCAGCGTGCAGACCTGACCCCTTATGACATTCCGAACCGTCGCGGTGAGCTGAAGAATATTCTGGTGACTGCTTCGGCGGCGGGTGAGCTGATGGTGCGTTTCGTGCTGCGTTCGAAGAAGCTTCTGGTGCCGATTCGCCGCCAGATGGGCTGGCTACAGGAGCGGCTGCCGAACCTGGCAGTGCTGTCGGTGAACCTGCTGCGTGAGCCGGTGGCGCGCGTTGAGGGTGATGAGGAGATTATTCTCTCGGAGCGTCAGACCCTGCCGATGCAGGTGAATGACCTGACTCTGCATTTGCGCCCGCAGAGCTTCTTCCAGACGAACACGAAGGTTGCTGAGGCGATGTACGCGCAGGGCCGCGAGTGGGTGCGTGAGGTGGCTCCGCGCTCGCTGTGGGACCTGTACTGCGGCGTGGGCGGTTTTGCCCTGCATGCCGCTTCGGTGATGGATGGCGGCTCGGTGACCGGCATCGAGATTAGTGCGGAGGCGGTCGCCTCGGCGCAGCGCACGGTGGCTGAGTACGGGCTTGAGAGCGTGGATTTTTCGGCGCAGGATGCGCCGGAGTTCGCGGTGTCTTCGGGTACGGTGCCGCAGATGCTGGTGGTGAACCCGCCGCGCCGCGGTATTGGTGAGAGCTTGTGCGCGTGGATTGAGGGTTCGGGTATTGACCGTGTGGTGTATTCGAGCTGTAATGCGGTGACTTTGGCGAAGGATCTGGAACGCATGCCCGTGTATGCGCCGGTGCAGGGCCGTGTGCTGGATATGTTCCCGCATACGGACCACTATGAGGTTATGACGTTGCTGAAGCGCGGGTAGGTTTCTCGGGTCAAGCGCTCATTCCTATCCCAAGTCCGCGAGCAGATACATAACACTAGGGCGCGAGCAGGTGATTTTTGGCCGAGCAGGTAGTATTTTTCCTGCATGCTCGGCCAAAAATCACCTGCTCGCGGTGTTATCAGGGTTGCCCGCAACGTGGCGGAGGTGAGGCGATGATGCCCCGAGGCGATATACAGAGCACAGTCATGCACCCGCACGGCTCTTTGCCTCATTCCGCGATTCCTGCGCCCGTATCGCTCGCGCAGTCGGGCCGAGAATGAACGTGAATACGGTGGCGATGATGAAGAGTGCCCCTCCGGTAACAATGGTGTTGATCGCGCCGAACGCTGGTACCGCCCATCCGGTGATGAGGTACCCGACCATACCCGCTAGGGAGAAAACCACACCCATGAAGCTGTAGACGCGCCCGCGCATGTGTTCGTCGATAGCGTCTGCGAAGAGGACTTGCCCGAGCACTTCTTCGGGTCCGTAGAACATGCCCCAGATGAACCAGAGCACGAGTACCGCCCACAGCGCCGGGTGTAGTCCCATACTCAGACAAACGGCGCCGTAGCCGAGTCCGGAGATGCACATCCACCCGCGTTTGGTCATACGCACCCGCCCGGCGCCTGTACCGACGCCGAGTTTGGCTGAAAGCCAGGAGCTGATCACGCATCCGGCGGCGTAGACGGAAGTTGCGATTCCGAAGGCGGTGTAGTCGTGCCCGAGGCCGCGGGTGAGGTATTCGAGCATGGGCAGGGTGGTGATGGGTACGGCGGCGATGGAGAGGAACCAGAAGGTGAGCATACCGCGCACGATGGGGTTGTGTGCGGTGTAGGCGGCGCCTTCGCGCAGGAGTCTGCCGGTGTGGTGTTCCTGCACGGTGGCGGTGCGTTCGGCGTGGGTGAGGTCGTAGTTGCGTATGGTGGCGACGGTGAGGGCAGCGAGCAGGTTGAGGGTGCCTGCGAATCCGACGGCGAGGGCTGGGGTGGTGAAGGATGCGACGGCGGCTGCGATGGTGGGGCCGAGGGTTTGGGCGAGGAAGATGAGGCTGCCGCGGCGTGCCATGTATTTTTGGTAGTCGTCGCCGAGCAGGGAGGGCATGGCGGCGGAGGCTGCGGGGGATGAGAAGGTGCCGAAGGTTGAGACGAGGAATGCGATGGTGAGGAAGGCGGGTAGTCCTGCGGCGGCGTAGAGGGCTGGGGATGCGATGAGTAGGGCGGCGCTGGCGAGCCTGAAGCTGACGGTGAGGGTTTTGCGGTTGAATTTGTCGGCGATAGCGCCTGCGAATGGTGCGAAGAGGATGACGGGGACTGCCTCGACGACCATGACGATAGCGGAGTGGGCGAGGTCGCCGGTGGCGCCGTAGGTCAGCAGGGGCATGGCGATAGCTTGGATACTGGACGCAAGAGCATCAGAAACCTGCGCGGTCAGGAGCGTGAGCTGCCCGCGTGCGTTCAGCGGCGTTGCTGATGTGGGTTTTGCGGTCGCGTCTGGTGTGTTTGTTGGAATGCGCGACGCAGGTGATTCAGGGTGCTCAGGCGAAGGGTCTGTGGTGCGTCTCATAATACTGTGGATTCTATCACGGGTAAGAACGCTGTAACCGAGGCGAAACAAGACACAAGATGCGCGAGCAGATAACAGTCCGTTATCTTCTCGCCGAAATATTATCTGCTCGCGGTGTTATCGGGGTTGCCCGCAACCGGGCGGTGGCGTCTCGGGCTGGTTGTGTCCGAGGCGCCACCGCTTTTTCGTTCCCCTCTAGCGGGCGTGAAATTCTATCCCTGCGCCGCGAAATCCTGTGCCGCGAGAATACCCGCCGCGTACGCCGCCTGACCCACGTGCTGGGTTGCGTCGTCAATCAGGCTGACCAGGCGCATACCGCGAGTTACCGGCGGAGTCCACGAACGGTCAATAATCTCGCTCAAATCAGCCTCGCTCAGTGTCTGCGCGTAGTCGGCGAGCGCCTCGCCGGTCGCCACAAGGTACTCCACCAGCAGGGCAGAATCTTCAACCACGATGGAGCGTGCCTGCTCGGCGGTGTGACCGTAGCCCATGGTGTCGCCGAGCTCGCCCAGGTTGAAACGCTCCCTGAAACCCTGAGTCTCCCAGACCTGCGGCTGACCATTCAGAGCAGAAAGCTGCATGTCCATTTGTCGTCCTGCATGCCAGAGGAGCCAGGCGATAGAGTTCGGGTGCCCGCACGGGTGGGCGTTGAGCGCCTCCGCTGATAGCCCTTTGACGGCTACGGCGGCCTCGATGCCGGGGCGGCTGGCGGCGTCACGCAGAATATCGTGGGTTTTCATGGAATCCTCCTGAATTTGCTGGCTTCCTTTAGGCCGGCTTCTTGTAGGGAGCCGGGTAGTTTTAGTCTACGCCTGCGCGGGCTCTGAGGGGTGGCTGTGGAAGAAGGGAGGGGGGCTTTGCTCATGTCCTAGCGGTGGGGGCGTGAATTGGGGTGGCAAGAAAAAATGTGGCGCACGGGAATAATACTTATTTCTTCCCGTTGAACTCTGTGAAGACATCATCATCTAAATTTCACAGGAGAATAGTATGACCACCCCCGCTCAGCTGCACTTTGACATGGTTGTCATCGGCTTCGGCAAGGGCGGCAAGACCCTCGCCGGCGCATACGCCAAGACCGGCAAGAACGTTGCCCTCATCGAACAGTCCACCGGCATGTACGGCGGCACCTGCATCAACATCGGTTGCGTGCCCACCAAGGCGCTGGTTCACCGCGCCGACGAGTTCCGCGCCAGCGGCGAGCGCACCCTAGAAGAGGCAAACGCCGCCTACGAATCCGCCGTGGTTTTCCGTGACAAGCTGACCGGCATGATGCGCGCCAAGAACCGCGAGATCCTGCTGTCCAACGAGACCGCTAAGCTCATTGACGGTCACGCACGTTTCATCTCCGACACCGAGGTTGAGGTCACCGCGGGCGAGGACACCCTGCGCGTTACCGCCGACTACTTCATCGTCAACACCGGTGCCGTTTCTGTTATCCCTCCGATTGAGGGTATCCGCGAATCTGAGCGTGTGCTCACCTCCACCGAGCTGCAGAAGCTCACCCCGCGCCCCAAGCGCCTGGGCATTATCGGTGGCGGCCCCATCGGTGTTGAGTTTGCCGGTATTTTCTCCTCCTACGGTACCGAGGTGACCATTCTGGACGGCGCACCCGCCCTCTTCGGCCGCTACGACGAGGATGTCGCCCAGGTTGCCCGCGAGATTATCGCAGACCAGGACATTACCGCTCACACCGGCGTGCGTGTGCAGTCCTTCAAGGACGGCGCTGACTCGGTGACCGTGACCTACCTCGACTCCGAGGGCGCTACCCAGCAGCTGGAGGTGGACTACGTGATGGTTGCAACCGGCCGCAAGCCCGCAACCGAGGGTCTGGGTCTGGAGAACACCAGCATCGAAACCAACGACCGCGGCGCAATTGTCGTGGATGAGCACCTGCGTAGCACCGTGCCGAACATTTTCGCGCTCGGTGACGTGAACGGCGGCCCGCAGTTCACCTACATCTCCATGGATGACTACCGCGTGGTGCTCTCCCAGCTGGTCGGTGACGGTTCCCGCTCCACTAAGGACCGCAAGGCAGTGGCTTCGACCATTTACATGAACCCGCCGCTGTCTTCCGTGGGCCTGACCGAGCGTGAGGCAATCGAGGCTGGCCACAAGGTGAAGGTCGCTTCGAAGCCGGTTGCCGCGGTTGCCGCGATGCCGCGTGCGAAGACCCAGGAGAACCCGCGCGGCATCATGAAGTTCGTGATTGACGCGCAGACCGACCAGATTCTGGGTGCCCAGCTGCTGGTAATCGAGTCCATGGAGGTTATTAACCTGGTGGCTCTGGCGATGCGCCACGGCATTACTGCTTCGCAGCTACGCGATGAGATTTACACTCACCCCTCAATCACTGAGGGCCTGAATGAGGTTCTTGCCGTCGCGGCGCCCGTGAACTAGTTGAACTAGAATCGCGCCTGAATTCGCGGTTCGTATAGCGTTTCTGCTTGTCCGAGTGCTTCCCTGCCCATTCCGCCCGTTGTGCTGTCAACGGGGGTGCGGGCAGGGAAGCATTTTTGTTAAGGCTCATATATACCTAGTCGCTAAGCATGCCCTAAGATGGTTATGAGATAAGCGCAAGCTCACCGGTTGGGTGGTCAGCGCGAGAGGGCTCGGAGGAGACACCCACTCGCGGCTACACCCACCACAGCGCACCGCCTGCGCCGCGCATACAACCGAAAACCAAAGGCACGAACCGGGAGAATCATGGCACTGCCCAAAATTAAGCCCTACACCTACGTCGACCGTGAACACAGCAATCGCGTGAGCTGGCCTGTGGACCCCTCCCGCGCTGTACTGCTCGTGCACGACATGCAGGTACACTTCGTCCAGGCTTTCGAAGGCGCCAACCTGGGTGAGGGTAACGATAACCCGGACGCACAGATTAACATCGCCATTCGGAACCTGCGCCGCCTCATTGACGCCGCCCACGCCGCCGGAATCCCGGTCTACTACACCGCGCAGCCGCCGCGCCAGAACCCCGAAGATCGCCGCCTGCTCATCGACTTCTGGGGCGACGGCCTGCAGAACGATGAGTCCGCCCGCGTGCTCGACGAACTGGCACCCACCGACCGCGACACCGTGCTGACCAAGTGGCGCTACTCCGCGTTCGTGCGCAGCCCCTTCGAGGACCTGCTCAAGGAGTCCGGTCGCGACCAGCTCATTATCGGCGGCGTGTACGCTCACATTGGCTGCCTGACCACCGCCCTGGAGGCGTTCATGCGTGACATTCAGCCGTTTATGGTTGCGGATGCGCTCGCCGACTTCTCGGAGGAGGAGCACCGCACGGCGTGCGAGTACGCTTCGGGTCGTTGCGCCCGCGTGCTGAACACCGCCGATGTACTCGCCGACCTGCATGCTGCAGAAGGTGCTGAGAAGGCTGAGACTGCTGAGGAGGCGCGCGCATGAGCTGGGTCATTGTGACCGGCGCGAACGGCGGTATTGGTGAGGCAACCGTCCACCAGCTCATCAAGAACGGTTATTCGGTGTTTGCGGCTGACCTTGCGGAGCAGCCCATTGCTTCCTTCGGTACCTACGGGGACGCGATCTTCCGCTACCGCGCCGTAGACGTTACGAGCGAAGAGTCCGTCACCGCCCTCGCCAACGCTGTAGCGGCACTCGACGAACCCATCACCGGCGCAGTGCTCGCCGCGGGCATCGCCCACAGCCAGCCGCTTCTGGAAACCAGCTTCGCCACCTGGAAGCGCCTGCACGCGGTCAACTCCGATGGCGTGTTCCTGTGCCTGCGCGAATTCGCGCGCATCATGATTGACCAGCAGGAGAGCGACCCGGCGAACAGCCGCTCCCTGGTGACGGTCGCCTCCAACGCGGCGCGTGTGCCCCGCGCGGAGTTTGGCGCCTACGGTGCATCGAAGGCGTCGGCGGCGCGCGTGAGTTCCAGCTTCGGTCTGCAGCTTGCCGCGCACGGTATTCGCGTGAATTCGGTCTGCCCCGGCACCACCCGAACCCCCATGGTTACTGACGCCTGGGAGGGTGAGGACCGCTCCGCCCTGCCGGTTGCCGGCAACCCGCAAACGTTCCGCCTGGGCATTCCGCTGCGCCGTATTGCCGACCCCGCCGATATTGCGGCGGTCAACGCTTTCCTCATTTCTGAGGCGGCACGCCACATCACCATGCAGGAGATTGTCGCCGACGGCGGCGCGACCCTCTAACGGCACCCCGCGTCCGGCGTTTAGATGCCCGGCGCGAACCCACACACCACTGATAGAAGTACGATGACGAACCTTCCCGACTTTATCTTTGCCACCGGCACCCGCGTCCTGCGCGCATCCGGTGCGATGACCCCTGTAACCTTCGATAATGCCCTGGACGAGGCGAAACGTGCCGGTAGCGCCGTCGTGGGTCTGATTCCTTTTGACCCTGATATGCCCGCCTACCTCTTCGTGCCTGAACGCATGGAGGAGCAGCAGGTGCCGGTCCCCGAGCAGACCGTGGCGCTTGCCGAACCGGTATCGGTCACCGGCCGCCAGAACGACCGGTTCCGTGCCGCCGTGGCGACCGCCGTGGAGCGCATGAAGGCGGGTGAGCTGAGCAAAATCGTGCTTTCGCGTGTGCTCACCGCCCGCTACGCACCCGGCGCTCTCAACCTGGAAGCGCTGTACAACAACCTGCGCGCCCAGCAGCGTTCCGCATTCAACTTTGCGGTGCGCCTGCCCGAGGGCGAGCGCGGCATGAGCGGAAGCTACCTGATGGGTGCCTCCCCGGAGCTGGTGTTCCGCACCGAGGGCCGCGCCTTCAAGACCCACCCGCTTGCCGGTAGCGCCCCGCGCATTGCCGAGCCCGGTAGCGCCGAGGACGAAGCGATTCGTGACCGTCTGTTCGCCTCGCCGAAGGACCGCCACGAGCACGCCTACGTCATCAACGATATTGCCGAGCGCCTGGCACCCATCGCCGAGGAGCTGAACGTGCCGCAGGTGCCCTCGCTGCTGCAGACCCCGCAGCTGTGGCACCTGGCGACCCCCATCGACGGCGTGCTGAAGGAGGGGCTGACCTGCCTGGACGGTGCCCGCGCGATTCACCCGACCCCCGCGATTTGCGGTGCCCCCACTGAGAAGGCGCTGGAGCTGATTCGCCAGCTGGAGTCTTTCGAGCGCCGCTACTTTGGCGGCCTGGTCGGCTACATGGATGCCGAGGGTAACGGCGAGTGGGCGCTGGTGCTGCGCTGCGCCCAGGTCAGCCCGGACGAGGCGGTGCTGTACGCGGGTGCGGGTATTGTGGCTGAGTCCGACCCGGAGCTGGAGCACACGGAGACCGGTACGAAGCTCGGTAGCTTTGGCCGCGCCCTGGGCGTGGATACCCTGGGTGAGGATACCCCTTAGGCTCTGTCTTGAACGCCTTGACGAGGCAGAATACAACGACTGAATAAAACGACGGAACGCGCTCGCTGGCATGGCGGGCGCGTTCCGTCGTTGTATCAGGTGTTAGGGGATTGAGCGCGACTAATCGGTGAGCAGGCGCTTGAGCTCCAGGGGAGTAGCCACCGGCAGAAGCTGAGCCTCAATCTGCGCGGGCTCACCCTCGGTCGGGTTCTCCACTGCCAGGGCGATGAGCATCTTCTGCGCATGCTCGGGGTTCTCCGCGTCGGGCAGTGCCACGGGTACCCACTGCAGGCTAAAGCTTCGCTCGATAGCCTCGCCGCCGCCCTGAGGTGTGGGTGCGCTAAAGGTAGCACGCGCGGTCAAGCTGTCCTGAGTCAGTACACGTAGGGCGGTCGGCTCGGGAGTGCCGCTGCCCAGAAGGTCCCCCGGGACCTCCTCGTTCATGGCAAGTTCGAGCGCATCCAGCAGTGCATCGGTGAGCTGCACCCGAACCAGGGACGGCACCGCGCTCAGACCGTGGCCGGTCGCCTTGAGCACCGCCTCCTTAGCGGTCCACAGTGCCACCGAGAGCAGGTGCAGTACGGGCGCGGGGCGTTCCTGCGCCGCCCGCTCATAGAACGAGCGTTCTTCATTGGAGAGCGCTAGGCGCGCAAAACCAGAGAACAGGCGCGCATCCAGGGTCTCAACATCCACGCCGAGCACCGCCGAAGAATTACGACTAAACGCACCCACCACCAGCGGGTTTACCTGCGACATATTGAAATTCACGCCCGCAATACGCGGCTTACCGTGCTTCTTGCCGCTGGTGCACAGGGTGCAGGAACGATCCACCTCAATCTCAGAAGCGGCACTGGACGGCACATCCAGACGAGCCGCCGCCATGGCGCGCATGAGCGCCTGAGTGCTCAGGTAGCTGACCGCCGCCGTGGAGGTCGGCAACTGCGCCGCATGCTGCTGCTCGGCAAGACCCAGGTAGCTCAACCAGCTAAAACGCAGGGAACCGTACATGGTGCGGGTGGGAAGAGCGAAAATCTGCACGCGCTCGCTCGGACGGGCGGTAGGGTGCTCCGGGTGCTGTGCGCTGGGTGTTTCGGTGGCAGAATAGCTCATAGGTTTAGTGTACCCGCCCGGCTATGGTGGGCTCCTATAGGTTGTCCACAGCCGTGACCGCGCGCTACGCACCCTTGCCGCCGGTGCGGTAAAGTCATCACAGACATCATTACGGACAGCCGCCCGCACGATAGAGCGGCGGCGCAGAAAGAAGGTACCGTGAACAGCACGCAAGAGATCATTGCCGCCGCAGACGGCTCGGCGCTGGGCAACCCCGGACCGGCGGGCTGGGCATGGTATATCGACGACGACCACTGGGCGAGCGGCGGCTGGGCGCACGGCACCAACAATATGGGTGAGCTCAAGGCTGTCCTGGACCTGTTCGAGGCGACCGCATCCCGCCCGGAGGCGAAGCTGCGCGTGTACTGCGATAGCCAGTACGTCATTAACTCGCTGACCAAGTGGATGCCCGGCTGGAAGAAGAAGGGCTGGAAGAAATCCGACGGCAAGCCCGTGCTCAACCGCGACCTTCTGGAGGCGCTGGATCAGGCGCTGACCGGCCGCGACTACGAGTTTATTTGGGTGAAGGGCCACGCGGGTCACGCGCTCAATGAGAAGGCGGATTCCCTGGCGAATGGTGCTGCGCGCGCCTATCAGGAGGGTCGTGAACCCGCGCACGGCCCCGGCTTCGGTGCGGCTGCTGAACCCGCTACTGCGGCTGAGCCTGTGGAGGCTCCGGCTGTTGAAGTGCCGATTGTGAATGCTCCGGCTGCAGAACCTGCACTCTCGGACGTTGCCCTCTCTAAGCCGGTGCCTTCCGAGTCTTCCGCGGACGCCCACCTGCCCGTGCAGGAATTCACCGCAGCCGAGATTGAGAACGCCCAGCGTGGCGTGGAGAGCCTGCGCCTGTCCGGTCTGTTGCGCCCCGCCTCCGCGGTGAACGCCCCCGATCCGGAGGTGGTTCGCACCCGCAAGGAGCAGCTGGCGCTCGCGGCGGAGCGTGCCGCCGAGCGTGACGCAAAGGTGCTGGCTCGCCAGCAGGAGACCGCTCAGCAGGCATCCAACGCCGCGCAGGCGGAAGAAGAGGATGACCTGACCGGTCTGGAAGAGTTCGCCGGCATGGATCCGAACGATGTTGACCCGGCGGAACTGCTGGGTGAGACCGAAGGACATGCAGAAGAGCAGGCGGTAGATCCGGCCGCGGAGCCCGTTCAGGATGCTCCCGCTCAGCCTGCTCCTTCCCAGCCCGCTGAGCCCGCACCGTCTGCTCCTGCGGCACCCGCTCTGAACCCCGAGGAAGCCGCCGCCGCAGAACAACTACTCGAAAGCCGCGGCTCCGTCATGGAGGCGGCGCAGCTGGAGTCCATGCTGCACGAGCGTCTGGTGTGGGTGACCGCTACCGGCAAGTCGGTGTCCCGCTCCTCGGTGCTGCAGTACCGCGAACGCGCCTTCACTCAGCAGGGTGCCCCGCTCAAGCAGGGTGTGCAGGTACTGGATTCTTCCAGCGTGCTGGTCATGGCGGCGGTTGCGACCGCGCGTGGTCGCGTGAGCCGTTCGAGCATCTGGCATTACGACGCTGAGCGCGGCCTGTGGCGTCTGCGTTTCCGTCAGGAGACCCCTGCTTCCTAAAGCTCAGCTCCTAAGGCTCTGCTCCTAAGGAATGGGCTCTTGGGCCCAAAGATTTCTGTACATTAAAACCCCGCCGCATCCTCACTTTCGAGGATGTGGCGGGGGTTTCTCAATAGATGTTCGCCGCCTTCTGGCGAATCTAGCGGGCGGTGTGCTGTGCGTCCGGGACCTTTTAGCTGCCCGGTCTGCCGCCTGCCTGCGGGTGGGCCTTAGAATCTGTAGCCCGGACCCCTTAGCCGACGAACATGGAGGCGTTAGCCTGCTCGGTGTCTGCGTAGTTTACGCCTGCGCGGGTGAGTGCCTCGTTGATCTGGGTGATGGATGCTTCGACCTGGCGCTGGGTTGCATGCCACTGGTCCAGTACGCCCTGGAAGTTAGCGGATGCGGAGCCGGTCCAGGAGCTCTGCAAATCGTGCAGGGATGCGGTCATACCGTTGACGTCTGCGGTGATGGATGCGACGTAGGATCGTGCCTGTGCGCTCTTGGCTGCGATGACTTCGGAATCGACATTGAACTGTGCCATGGTTTTTCTCCTTTGAGATATGTGAGATAGGTGGGGCGGTTGCCCCGTGGTGGTGCTTGGGGTTTGGATCTCTGGAAGGGTTGAGTTCCTGACCGGAAGCTTGTTATCACTATATCTTTCAAAATGCATCAAATGAGCTGAAAAGTGATTATTAAATAAATCTGTGGATAAACCCGATAGAATCACTCCGGCATCTCGAAAGAATCGAAAACCCTCCCGAAAATGACGCCGCCATGACGCGCACTCGGTTGCTCCCGCTGTTCTTTAGCCGCGCCGCTCCTTCTTACTCACGCTCTCTTTACTCGCGCCGCCGCGAGTTATCATCCCGCCTCCAGGGCACAGCAAAACCCCCGAACCGTAGAACACTCAAGTTCCACAATCCGGGGGTTTATGCATCAGTGCTACTTCATCAGCTGATCGTCCGAGACGGGCGGCGGATAGAACGGCAAAGAAATCACGAAGGTAGCACCGCCACCATCGGTCTCGTCAATGTGAATCCTGCCCTCATGCTGTTCAATAATCGCAGCCACAATGGACAGACCCAGACCCGTACCGCCGGTCTCACGCGAACGTGAAGCATCGGTGCGGTAGAAACGCTCGAAGACGCGCTCGCGGTCCTCGCCGTGAATACCGGGGCCATGGTCGCGTACCTCTAGCACGGAGAGCGGGAAGCCGGGAACCTCTTCGCGCACGCCCACCGCAATCTCCAGGGGAGAGCCGTCGGGGGTGTAGCGCATGGCGTTGGTCAGCAGGTTCGCTACGACCTGACGCAGGCGCGATTCGTCGCCGAGCACGGTTGCGGAGGTCGGCGCCACCTCTTCGTTCAGACCCACCAGGGACACTGCACGATCGGGTGCCGTAGCGTAGGCGTCGTTACTAGCGTCCACCGCCAGGTTGAACAGATCGAAGGGTGCCAGCTTGGATTCGCGGCGCTCATCAATACGCGCCAGGGTCAGCAGGTCTTCCACGAGCTGACCCATACGCTTGGACTCCGATTCGATGCGGCTCATCGCGGTAGCGACAGCCTCATCGGTCGGTAGCGCGCCCTGACGGTACAGTTCCGAGTAGCCTCGAATACTGACCAGCGGGGTGCGCAGCTCATGCGAAGCGTCACCCACGAAGCGGCGCATTTTCGCCTCGCTCTTCTCGCGGGCTTTGAAGAGCATTTCAATCTGGGTGAGCATCGTGTTCAGCGAAACCGCGAGGTTACCGATCTCGTTGCTGGGGTTGTAGTCCTCAATACGCTGAGAGAGGTCACCGGCAGCAATCTTGGCGGCGGTCTGCTCCACGCGAGCCAGCGGCTCGAAGGTGCGGGTCACAATCACCCAGGTCATCGCAATGGCGGAGGCGAGAGTCGCCAAACCAAACGCGAAGGTCAGCACGCCCACGAGGGCAACCACCTGGTTCGTTTGTTTCAGCGGCATGGCAATGATGAGGGAGGCCGCCTCCGGCAAACCTGAAGAGTCGTTGGCTTCAATGGGTACGGCGAGCACGCGCCAATCGGAGGAGCTGCCCACCGAATTGACGGTGACCGCCTCTTCGTTTTGCTTGCGAACCTTCTCTTCGGTCCAGCCTTGCAGTGCCGGCTCGCTGAACTGTTCGCTGTCCTCGGACTTGAGCGAGTACAGTACGTTGCCGTCCTTGTCGAGCAGGTACAGGCGGTAGGTGCTCAGGGATTGTTCCTGATTGCCGGAGGGGCGCACGGTCGCCAGCTGCACGAGTGAGGGGGCGCTGTTCTTCATCTCTTCGTCCAGCTGGTGCACCATCTGGGCGCGCAGAGCGGAAATCGCCACCAGGCTCGTCACCGCAATGGAGAGGGCGATGAGCATGGAAGTGATGAGCACCAGCTGGGTGCGAAGGGAAAGAGACTGGGGGATCCGGTCGAGGGGTTTGAGCGCCACGTTAGCCTCGAGAACCGCGAATCATGTAGCCCACACCGCGCTTGGTGTGGATGAGCGGCTCGTGGTTTTCACGGTTGTTGTCGATCTTGCGGCGCAGGTACGAAATGTAGGACTCAACGATGGAGGAGTCGCCGTTGAAGTCGTACTCCCACACGTGGTCGAGAATCTGCGCCTTGGACAGCACACGGTTGGCGTTGAGCATCAGGTAGTGCAGCAGGTTGAACTCGGTGGGGGAGAGGTCAATCTCTTCGTCACCGAGGAACACTTCGTGGGTGTCCACGTTCAGGGTGAGGGCATCAACGCGCAGTACGGCGTCGTCCTCTTCCTGGACGCTGCGGCTACGGCGCAGAATGGCGCGGATGCGGGCGATTACCTCGTCGAGGGAGAAGGGCTTGGTGACGTAGTCGTCACCGCCGGCACCCAGACCGGTCACCTTGTCTTCGGTGGCGTCCTTTGCGGTCAGGAAGAGCACGGGGGTGGTGGTGCCGTTTTCGCGCAGGCGGCGGGTCACCTCGAAGCCGTCCATGCCGGGCATCATGACGTCCAGGACGATGAGGTCAGGGTTTTCGGCGTGCGCCTTTTCGAGGGCTTCGCGGCCGTTGCCGGCGGTAACTACTTCAAAACCGGCGAAACGCAGGGAGGTGGCGAGCAATTCAAGAATGTTGAACTCGTCATCGACGACTAGGAGTTTTGCTTCAGCAGACATACTCTATCTTTCTCTCTGAATGGCAGGCTGTACTTGATAAGTGAATGATGTGTGTGAGCTTGGGGCTCAAATCTTTATGCCTTGTTGCGGCGCATGACCGACAGGATGAGTGCGGCCATGAGGGCGATAAAGGCGACGGGGAGGAGGACCAGCGGAATCTGGCTCATGAGGGCGGGCGGCGCTGCCCCAACCCACTTCATCACGAGCATGGCGACTCCGGTGAGCAGGCAAATCAGGGCGAGAAGCGCACCTGCCGCGCCGAGCCAACGGATAGCTCCGGCGTAGGGAAGGGGAGCGGGCGCCTGGTCTGCGGTACTGCGCGTGTCCTGTACGGGTTCATTACTCATAAATTTAACCGTATCAGCTCACACACAGCTGTTAATGGGTGAAGCCCCAGATTTAGCGGTTTGAGACTCAAATTCACAGCGTATGCGAAGCTTGGGGCGGGCGCCGCAATGTTTGCGCACGCGAGATGCTTTAATAGGGGTATGTCTGAACAGGTTATTGAACTGCTCCCCGAAACTACGCCCGCTACTGACGCGCCCGCAGAGTCCGTTGTGCCTTCTGCCGCGCCTGAGAGCACCGACGAGGGTAGCGCTGTACCTGCTGAGACTCAGCCCTCCGTGAACGCTGAGGAGACTGAGGCGGCTGATACGCCCGCTGAGGAGTCTGCCTCCGAGGAATCTGATGCCGAAGAAACCGCACAGAACGAAGACTCCACCCCCGACCCCTTCACCCCGCTGGATGAAGAGGTGGGCGCCCCCTCCCTGGGTGTTCCGCACAAGCTGCGCCGCACCTCCAAGGTGGATGAGATTCTTGCCGCCGCCAAGGATGTGGCGTTGCAGGGCGTTCAGGAAATCGCCCCGGCACACGCTATCGGCCTGGTGCACCACGTGCGCGCCGAGGAAGAGCGTCTGAGCACTCACCTTTTCGAGTGCACCCTGCCCGGTTACCGCGGCTGGTTCTGGTTCGCGACCCTCTCACGTGCGCCTCGCTCCCGCGTGGCAACGATCTGCGAGGTGGGCCTGCTGCCCGGCGACGACGCACTGATTGCGCCGGATTGGGTGCCGTGGGCTGACCGCGTTCGCCCGGAAGACCTGGAGGAGAACGCCGCGCAGGAGAACGCAGAGTCTGCTGAAACCGCTGAGGCAGAGGAGTCTGCTGAGCTTGCAGAGAACAAAGCGGAAGAGAACGAATCTGCCGTGGAAGAAACCGCTGAGGCTGAGTCCGCAGAGTAAGCCTACCGTCTACTCCTCTTAATAAGGGGTGGGTTAGCAAAAGCGTATATATAAGGTGTCTTGAGTCGTCCAATGAGTTTTCATTGGACGACTCAATGACTTAAGCCGTGGCAAAAGCCGCTGAAAAAGTACATAATAGATTATTGAATTAAGTAACGACTTAGGCAGTGCTATCTAAGTACTGTTGCGGTGATAGCTGGGAGAGATATATGACAGACCTCATCGATACCACAGAGATGTATTTGCGCACCATCCTCGAACTGGAGGAAGAGGGCATCGTCCCCATGCGTGCGCGCATCGCTGAACGACTCGAGCACTCCGGCCCGACCGTTTCCCAGACTGTGGCACGCATGGAGAAGCACGGCCTGCTCACCGTTGAGCCGGACCGCCACCTCGAACTGACCGAGGAAGGCCGCCACAAGGCGGTCGAGGTGATGCGTAAGCACCGCCTGGCTGAGCGCCTGCTCTCCGACATTATTGGTCTGGAACTTGAGTACGTGCACGAAGAGGCATGCCGCTGGGAGCACGTCATGAGTGACAAGGTGGAGAAGCGCATCCTGGAGATGCTCAAGGACCCCAAGTTCTCCCCGTACGGCAACGCTATCCCCGGCCTGGAGGATCTGGGCCACACCAGTGAGAAGAACGACGAGCGTACCGTGCCCATGTCCCTGGCGGCACGCGACTCTGGTCCCGAGGACCGTTTCACTATCTCTCGTTTCCCTGAGTCCATTCAGACTGACATTGAGTTGCTGAAGCTGCTGGCTGACGCAGGTATTGTCTACGGCGCTTCGGTGTCCGTGGTTGCCGGTCAGAACGATGACGTGATTGTTCACGCCGACGGTGAAGAGGACACCCTCTCCCTGGACATGGATGTGGCAAACGCGATCGTGGTCAAGCGCGGCGGCAACCTCTAAGGTCTAATTCTGAGAGTCCGCTAACCCAGTTCACGCTAAACGGTGGTATCGCCTCCCTTTGTGGAGGAGGTGCCACCGTTTTTGTGCACTTGTTTAGGGCTGCTCGGCCTTGCGGGGGAGGCTTCGGGGAGCTGAGGTGCCTAGTGAGTGGGGTATTTCAGAGTTTGGTCATGTGCGCGGGCGCATATACTCCTCTCTCAGAGTTTTAGCAACTGCGCTTGAGTGCATTTTTCGGGTTTTTCGCTTAAATCTAAGGTTGAAACTGAGGGAAACGCCGATGTTTGAGCAATCTCTGAGAACGGACATTTAAGAGATAAGGGTCATTTTTAAGAGTTTTGAACCCTGTCCTTAAGGGGTGCTGGTGCATTAAAAGCGAATGTGCATCCTTGTGAAACACCTAGTCAAGAGCCTTAAACGGTAGCTGTTGGTTCCATTGAGAGGGGGTCAAATGCCTGGAGTGCCAAGTTTTCCCCCCAGGGTGAAAGTCCAAAATTTAAGCCCGAATGAAGTGACAACTGGGAGTTTTCTGTGTATTCTCGATTTGTGCCCAAATCCTCATCGTAAGAGGGCACCGTCGAAGCGGTTCCGCTGAGTTCTGCCAACGCTTCGATGTACGTCTACCCAATATGGCAGAAGCGGGGGACCCAATCCCCAAGCTGGGATACGGCATCTCAATCGAGAAGCCTCGGGGCTAAGTCACTTCGGTGGCCGAGCGAATCCATGCTCGAGCCCGACAGCTCACCTCGTCAGGCAATGGAGGAATTACCAATGGCTAAGAAGATCGTACGTACCGCAGGTGCAACCCTCGCAGCAGGCGCAATCCTGCTCGGCTCGACCGTTCCCGCGAACGCATTCGCACAGATCCCCGCTGCGGCTGATCTGTCCTACGACTACACCAACTACGAGTTCGACTACACCAGCTACAACACCCCCGCAACCACCTACGTTGCACCCCAGGCTCAGGCACAGCAGACCTACGTTGCTCCCGCAGCAGCTCCGGCACCCGCAGCTGAGACCACCTACGTAGCACCCCAGGCTGAGGCACAGCAGGCTTACGTTGCACCCGTTGCAGCACAGACCGAGGCTCCCGCAGTTTCCTCCGCTTCCACCGGTAACGCATCCCGCGACGCAATCGTTGCAACCGCAATGAGCGGTCTGGGCGGCGCATACGTTTGGGGCGGCAAGACCTTCGGTGCATGGGACTGCTCCGGCTTCACCTCTTGGGTTTTCGCTCAGCACGGCATCAAGCTGACCGCTTTCACCTACGCAATGAAGAACGAGCTGCGCCCGACCGCTAACCCCCAGCCCGGCGACATCGTCTTCCAGAACGGCTACAGCCACGTTGGTATCTACCTGGGCGACGGCAAGATGATCTCCGCTCTGAACCCCACCAACGGTACCCTGGTGCACCCCACCTCCTGGATGTCCGTTGATGGCTACTACACCGCTCTCTAAGCCTTAGCGCATAAGAGCTGGGTTTAGCCCAACATACTTCTCAAAAGGCGCCTACCCCACACGGGGTGGGCGCCTTTTGCGTACCCGAGAGATTCCACGAAAATACCGCCGAGAACGCACCTTAGTATGGGCGCATTCTCGGCGGTATGTGTTTTAGGTGTATGCGGCTAGGACGCGAGAGCCTGCAGAAGCCCCTGCGGGTCCTGCTCCCACTCGCTGAGCTCAGCACTCAGATTAGCCCTCGCGGGCTCCTCCCAGAGCTGTAGACCCTCCTCGGAGAGGAAGATGCGTTTACGCCCCAGGATCGAACGCAGGAAGGTCGTACGACCGGCACGGAACGCCTCATCGTCAAAATGGGAGTACTCGCTACGCACCCCGTGCAGGTAGCGGCGATAGCGTGCCGAATCAGCCGCCAGGATAGCCATATCGGCATCGAGGAAAAACTGAATATCCGCCGGCTCATAGCCCGCCGGTAGGTCGACAGACTTGGGCAGCTCGTGGGTTGCCGTGGCACGCACCAGAAGGCTCACCATCTGTAGCTCGTCACCACTGAGCAGGCCCGCGGCAACCAGCGGCTCCAGGGAGGCGCTCGCCAGCTGCTCGCTACGGCGCTCATCCTCACCCGGCGCGCCCTCGTACACCGCGTCGTGGAACCACGCCGCCAGAACCAATGCCAGGGGAGTAGAACCCTGCGTGCGGTGTGCGTAGAGGCGGTCCAGGTCGGTGAGCATCTGCGAAAGGTGCCCGCTATGGTGGTAGGCGCGGTGCGGCTGCTCCCACGCCTGCAACAGGCTCTCACTCAGCTCCGCTACCTGCGCCGTGAGCTGAGCTTGGCTCACGGCAGGAGCCTCCACACGCTTGAGACGGGGTGTATTAAGGCGGGGCGCAAACGCCGCCTCCCAGGCGCGAAGCAGGCGCGGGCGAATCTTCTCGGGGCGTTCCTTCAAGGGAATCCGCAGACCGCTGGCAATGAGCGTGCGAGTCAGCTGTGCACCGCTGAGCTCCTTTGCGCCCGCCCGTACTAGATTCTCGTAGAGGTGCGCCGGAACATCGTAGTGGTCGCGGTCGAAAGCACGCTCACTGATGCCCGCCGCTGCGGCGAACTCGTGCAGTTCCGCCAGGGATACATCGGAGATGAGGTGCGAGAAGACGGTGCCGTGTGCGGGCCAGGTGGGCGGGTCAATGTAGATGCTCATTCGTACATTGTAAGAGCGATTCTGCCGCCGGGTGCGGGTGTCTTCGGGCGGTGAACACAGGGCGGTGAACACGGGCTGTGCGGACTCGCGGTGCGGGGTGCTTTATACTGGATAGGTACGCCCTCGTAGCTCAGGGGATAGAGCACTTCTCTCCTAAAGAAGGTGTCGGACGTTCGAATCGTCTCGGGGGCACACAGAACCGGTAGTCACGCCGGTACGAGAAAACCGCTCGTCGCTTGCATTAGCAGGCGCGGGCGGTTTCTCTGTTTCTGCACGTAACGAGTACTCAAGAAAACACGTTGTTATAGCTGAGACAGGTCAATCTTGCCCATCAGCAGGATCTTCTCGCGAGAGGCCTTATCTGCCATCAGCTCAGCAATATTGTGCGGGACAACCTGCCAAGAAATACCCCAGCGATCTACACACCAGCCGCAACGCTCCGCCTCAGGTATAGCCGAGAGCTGCTCCCAATAGTAATCAATCTCCTCCTGAGTACGGCACGAAAGAACTACCGAAACCCCCGGCGTGAATGTGAAATCGTGGAAAGTGCTGGAATCAGCAGCCGCCATCCAGGTGCCGTGCAGGTTGAAGTCGGTAAACATGACCGCATCTGCCTCAAAGGGGCTACCTTCCGGATAGTGGTACAGGGTGCCGCGGCGGGCATCATCAAACATGGAAATCCAGCCGTTGGTGGCTTCCTCTGCATTGCCGTGATTCGTGCCGCCAAACATGAAAGAAGGCACGACGAAGGGTCGCGGGTCGCCTGCAGGATTGGTAAGCATCAGCTGCCAGGTCATGCCGAAACGATCACGCACCCAGGCGTAGCGTGGGGAGAAAGGGTACTCACCCAGTTTCATCAGCACACCGCCGGTACTTAGCTCTTCGTAGAGTTCATCGAGGTATGCTCGCGCTTGCGCCTCACCGCCGAAGAGGAGCGGGTCAAAGTTTAGGATGCAACTGATGGACTGGTTCGGGACGTACCGGTCATCACCGTTAATGAGCGAGAGCTGGAAGCCATGGATGCTTAGAGCCGTCGTAAGTCCGGGCACCTGTTCAACGATAGAAGCATCGCGAAAAACCCTGGTATAGAACCGTGCGGCTTCGTCGGCTGAGCCATTGCACCATAGGGCTATTGAGAGGCTCGGAGATAAGGTCTGAGTCATGCGGTCATCCTAACATGACTATTCTGTGCCACCGGTGTGCCGTTGCCGATATAGGACGTGCGGCGGATGACCGAACGGGTGGGAGCCGCGGAGCAAATGCGGTAGCATGGAATATCGAACGTGTATTCTAGGCAGCGAGGTAGATGATGAGCGACAAGCCCGAACAGCAGAAGCAGCCCTTCACCGAACAGGACGGCCTGTTCGCCGCCGAACTCGTCACCCCCGCAGCACCGGTAGCGGATGATGAGCCGCCCTTCGACCCCTACTACGACGTACCCCCTGCCGAGGACGACTACTACGCCCCTCCCATGGACGCCGCAGTGATGGATGCTCCGGTGATGGAGGAACCCGCACAGGACGTACCCGCCGCCCTGCCCACCGGCATGCCCGCCTACGGTGCCCCTGCTACCAGCGCACCCGTTCCTGAACCCAGCGCACCCGCAGTCTTCACCGCCGCAGACCCGCTCGGCGACTTCATGCCGCCCGCCTACCGCGTCGGCGGCTACGGCGAGGACTTCGACCCCGCCGACCCCTACGGCGAACGCGCCCACAGCCTCAACGCGGTGGACCCCGCCTCCCTCACCGCAGGGCTCAACGAACGCCAGGAAGAAGCCGTGCTGCACTCCGGCGCGCCCCTGCTCATCGTTGCGGGCGCCGGATCCGGCAAGACCCGCGTGCTCACCCACCGCATCGCCTACCTGCTCGCAACCCACCGCGCGACCCCCGGCCAGATTCTCGCCATCACCTTCACCAATAAGGCTGCCGCCGAAATGCGTGAACGTATTGAGGCGCTGGTTGGCCCGCGCGCCAAGCACATGTGGATCTCGACCTTCCACAGCTTCTGCGTGCGCGTGCTGCGCCGTGAGGCCGCCGCCCTGGGTCTGAAGTCCACCTTCACCATTTACGATTCGACCGACTCGCAGCGTCTGCTGAGCCTCATCATTAAAGAGCTCAACCTGGACACCAAGAAGTTCACCGCCAAGGCTGTGGGCAACCGCATCTCCGCGCTGAAGAACGAGCTGGTCAGCGCCGAAGCGTACGCATCCCGCGTGGCGAGCGATAACCCGTACGAGAAGACCATCTCGCAGATTTACACCGTCTACACGCAGCGTCTGCGCGCCGCCAACTCCCTCGACTTTGACGACCTGATTGGCCGCACCGTCTTCTTGCTCAAGAAGTTCCCCGAAATCGCGAACTACTACCGCCGCAAGTTCCGTCACATCCTCGTGGACGAGTACCAGGACACTAACCATGCCCAGTACCAGCTGGTGCGTGAACTGGTCGGCGCCCACACGAAGGCACCGGCTGACCGCGGCCCCTACCCGGATGCCGCGCCCCCTGCCGAGCTGACCGTGGTGGGTGACTCCGACCAGTCCATCTACGCTTTCCGCGGCGCGGATATCCGCAATATTACGGACTTTGAGAAGGACTACCCGAACGCCCACACGATCCTGCTGGAACAGAACTACCGTTCCACGCAGAATATCCTCTCCGCGGCGAACGCGGTCATCGAACGCAACCCTGACCGTCGCCCCAAGAAGCTGTGGACCGCCTCCGGCGCCGGTGCGAAGATCATCGGTTACGTTGCCGAATCCGAACACGCCGAGGCACGCTACATCACCCGCGAAATTGACCGCCTTGCCGATGAGCACGGCGTGCAGCCCGGTGACGTCGCAATCTTCTACCGCACCAACGCGCAGTCCCGAACCCTCGAGGACATGCTCATGCGTGCCGGCCTGCCCTACCGCGTGGTCGGCGGCACCCGCTTCTATGAGCGTAAGGAAATCAAGGACGCGCTGGCGTACCTGCGCGCCCTGAGCAACCCCGATGACGACGTGAACGTGCGCCGCATCCTCAACGAACCCAAGCGCGGTATCGGTGCTAAGTCTGAGTCCGTGGTGGCGGAGTACGCGAGTGCGAACCGCATCTCCTTCTACGCCGCCGCACGCCAGGCAGCCGACATCCCCGGCCTGGGTGCCGCCGCGGTCAAGAAGTACGCCGAGTTCGTGCGCCTCATGGACGACCTGGCGCAGATTGCCCGCACCGAACCCGCCGCAACCTGCCTGGAAGCGGTCCTGGAGCAGACCGGGTACCTGGCGGCTCTGCGCGCCTCCAAGGACATTCAGGACGAATCGCGCGTGGAGAACCTCTCCGAGCTGCTCGACGCCATGGTCGAGTTCGAGACCGAGAACCCCGGCGCTGACCTGGAGCAGTTCCTCGAACACGTGGCTCTGGTCGCCGACGCCGACTCAATCCCGAACCGCCCCGCCAGCGCGGAGGGTGAGAACGCCTCCGCCGCACAGATTGCCGCCGAAGCCGCCGAGGCGAAGGCACAGGGCATGGTCACCCTCATGACCCTGCACACCGCCAAGGGCCTGGAGTTCCCCGTGGTGTTCTTGACCGGCATGGAGCACGGCCTGTTCCCGCATCAGCGTGCCCTGACCGATGAGAAGGAAATGAGTGAGGAACGCCGCCTGGCGTACGTGGGTCTGACCCGCGCCATGGAGCGCCTGTACCTGACCCGCTCGGAAACCCGCACCATGTGGGGTAAGAGCCAGTTCAACCCGCCCTCGCCCTTCCTGGAGGAGATTCCGGAGGAGCTGATTGAGTGGAAGCGCACCGCCGGTTTTTCGGGCTTTGGCGCCTCCGGTATGGGTGCGTATGGCGCTCGCGGCAGTTCCTATGGCGGTAGCTCATACGGGAACTCGTACGGTGGCGGCTATTCGGGCGGTTCTCGTTCCGGCTACGGTTCCGGCGGCTATTCGGGTGGTTACAGCTCGGGCGGCTACGGCTCGGGTGGTTACAGTTCCGGCGGCTCGCGCGGCTCATACGACCCCTACGAGTCCCGCCCCGCACGCCGTTCTGAGCCGTCCACCGCGGATATTAACGGCTCGGCAAGCTACGGGCTGGCGGCGGCCACCTCGAAGGTGACGAACCGTTCCCGCGTGCACCAGAGCAAGGAAATCCCGACTCTGGCGGTTGGCGATACCGTGCGCCACACCAAGTTTGGTGAGGGTCGCGTGCTCGCCGTTGAGGGTAGCGGCGATAAGACCGTGGCGAAGGTCCGTTTCGGTTCGGAAGAGAAGCGCCTGCTGCTGCGTTACGCGCCGCTGGAGAAGGTGAGCTAACGCGTCGGGCGTAAGAACCTGACAATGCCTATGGAGGGGCGGGTACCTGAGGGTGCCCGCCCCTCTTTTGTGCGCTGTACCGGGCGTATTGTCCGCCTGCTGAGAAGGTGGCCGGGGCTTTGCAGAGCACGGCGGTAAACGCCGCATTTTCGCCGGTATTTCGCGGCGGATCGGGGAGCGTTAGTTCGGGTTAGTTACCCGGTGCACAGCCTTTGGGTGGAATGTACCCAAAATATTTGTGAGCTGAGTCGCTAAAATCTCAGATTTGGGGCTCTGTGAGTGCGAGCTCACGCCGAATCCGATAGAGTAGAGACGAGAGAAATTCCCCGCGTCAATGATGCGTGTGCGCCGGGTGCGAGAGACCCCTATCGCACCGTACTGACCACACGGGGGAACCTCCTCTAATGAGACCAGGCCGAGTGCACCAGTACTCGGCACCACTTCGAAGAAGAAGGACACCTGTGGACCTTTTCGAATACCAGGCGCGCGAGCTCTTCGCAAAGCACGGTGTACCCGTGCTCAAGGGCATTGTTGCGACCACCCCTGAAGAAGCAAAGGCAGCAGCTGAGGAAATTGGCGGCCTGACCGTCATTAAGGCTCAGGTTAAGACCGGCGGCCGCGGTAAGGCTGGCGGCGTTAAGCTCGCAAAGTCCCCCGAAGAAGCTTACGAGCACGCTAAGGCAATTCTCGGCATGGACATCAAGGGCCACACCGTTCACCGCGTGCTGGTCGCTGACGGCGCAGACATCGCCGAAGAATACTACTTCTCCCTCCTGCTGGACCGCGCAAACCGCTCCTACCTGGCAATGTGCTCGGTAGAAGGCGGTATGGAAATTGAGCAGCTCGCTGCTGAGCGCCCCGAGGCACTGGCAAAGATCGAGGTTGACCCGCTGGTCGGCCTGGACCAGGCTAAGGCTGAGGAAATTGCTAAGGCAGCAGGTTTCTCCGCAGAACTGCAGGAGAAGGTTGTTCCCGTTCTCGTCAAGCTGGGCGAAGTCTACACCAAGGAAGACGCAACCCTGGTTGAGGTTAACCCCCTCGTTCTGACCCCCGAGGGTACCATCCTCGCCCTGGACGGCAAGGTCTCCCTGGACGACAACGCAGAATTCCGCCAGCCCGAGCACGAGGCTCTCGTGGACAAGTCCGCTGAGAACCCGCTGGAAGCTAAGGCAAAGCAGTTCGACCTGAACTACGTGAAGCTGGACGGCGAGGTCGGCATCGTTGGTAACGGTGCAGGTCTGGTTATGTCCACCCTGGACGTCGTTGCATACGCTGGCGAGAACCACGGCAACGTCAAGCCCGCAAACTTCCTTGATATTGGTGGCGGCGCGTCCGCTGAGGTTATGGCTGCCGGCCTGGAAATCATTCTGGGCGACGAGCAGGTCAAGAGCGTTTTCGTGAACGTCTTCGGCGGCATCACCGCATGTGACGCAGTGGCAGACGGCATTGTGAAGGCTCTGGAGATTCTGGGCGACGCAGCAACCAAGCCCCTGGTTGTGCGCCTGGACGGCAACAACGTTGCTGAGGGTCGCCGCATCCTCTCCGAGGCGAACCACCCGCTGGTTGTTCTGGCTGAGACCATGGACTCCGGCGCTGACAAGGCAGCAGAGCTCGCTCACAAGGCGTAATCGCCAGCAAAGGATTTCAAGGAAGTAATATGTCTATCTTTGTGAACAAGGACTCCAAGGTCATCGTTCAGGGCATCACCGGTGGCGAGGGTACCAAGCACACCGCACGCATGCTCGCAGCAGGCACCAACATTGTGGGCGGCGTGAACGCTCGCAAGGCTGGCACCACCGTCACCCACAAGGCGAAGGACGGCTCCGACATCGAGCTGAACGTGTTCGGTTCCGTAGCTGAGGCTATGGAGAAGACCGGCGCGAACGTCTCCATCGTCTTCGTTCCCCCGGCCTTCACCAAGGCAGCAGTTCTCGAGGCTATCGAGGCTAAGATTGGCCTCGTCGTCGTCATCACCGAGGGCGTTCCGGTTCAGGACTCCGCAGAGTTCTGGGCAGCTGCTAAGGCATCCGTGGACGAGAACGGCAAGCAGATCACCCGCATCATCGGCCCCAACTGCCCCGGCATCATCTCCCCCGAGGAGTGCCTGGTTGGTATTATCCCGGCGAACATCACCGGCAAGGGCAAGATCGGTCTGGTTTCCAAGTCCGGTACCCTGACCTACCAGCTGATGTACGAACTGTCCGACATTGGTTTCACCACCGCTATCGGTATTGGTGGCGACCCCATCATCGGCACCACCCACATCGACGCTCTGGAAGCTTTCGAAGCTGACCCCGAGACCGAAGCAATCGTCATGATTGGTGAGATCGGTGGTGACGCTGAGGAGCGTGCTGCAGAGTACATCAAGGCAAACGTGACCAAGCCCGTCGTTGGTTACATTGCAGGCTTCACCGCTCCTGAGGGTAAGACCATGGGCCACGCAGGCGCTATTGTCTCCGGTTCCTCCGGTACCGCTCAGGCGAAGAAGGAAGCTCTGGAAGCAGCAGGCGTGAAGGTCGGTAAGACCCCCTCCGAGGCTGCAAACCTGATGCGCGAAATCTTCGCAGCGAAGTAAACAGCATAGTATTGCGGCAGATGCCGGTAGTCGAAAGACTGCCGGCATTTTTGCGTTAAATCAGGTTTTTGAAAATAGTTCAGTGAGCTGAAGAGCCTATTTTGTTATATATATCATGCGAAACAAATGAAAAGTCTATGCTGAAGGACTATACAATAGAACGCATTGAGCCTAGTCAGATTGTTATACCAGCGGGCTCTATCTATATGTCATCACATACGAGGAGAACATTCACTCATGACTCAGTCCATTTCCCGTCGTTCTGTCGCGAAGGCAGGCGTCTGGTCTGCACCTGTTATTGCGGCTTCTGCTGCTGTGCCGGCCTACGCAGCATCCTCCAGGAGCGATGATTCTGAGGAGAAGCTGACTATCCAGAGCGGCCTGTTTGTCAGCGCTCAGTACGGTGGCGGCTTTGTTGGTTACGCTTCGTCCACCAGCACCGGCCCCATTCACCCGACCACTCCTGAGGCTTACTTCGCATCTTCTTCCAAGCCCCAATCCGACCTGAACTGGGACGATAGCGCTTCCAAGCCTACTAACCGTGACCTGTTCGTCAACGGTGAGGGTACCTTTACCCCGGTTAACAACTCCCAGACTGCATCCCCCGGCTCCTACGTGGCATCTAGCGGTTTCTGGTGGTCTGTCCCGACCACTGCGCCCAAGACTGGTACCGGCTATGTTGCAGGTTCCACCGCGACCCTGTCTGCTGGTGCAACCTTTGTGACTGATGTTGAGTACACCGTGCCTGCTAATGCTGCGAACGCTGCTAAGAGCGGTAAGGTCAACGGTCAGGCATGGACCCCCAACGGCCGTGCGCCGAAGGGTACGCTTGCAGAGCTGGTTGCTTCGGCAGGTCAGGCACGCTACCTGTCGGTTGCTCAGGCAGCAGGCAACTGGTCTGCTTCGGTCCCGACCGTGACCAAGAACTCTGATGGCACCTACACCTTCAAGGGCCGTATTACCTTCACTACCACCAAGGCATACACTCTGAAGCAGACCGGTAACAAGCTGTACGGTCAGGTCGTCATTATGCCCGGTATTGTGTTCTTCAACCCTGCACAGGGTTGGGTCTCCTACAAGCAGACCTCCAGCATCCAGAATGCAACCATCAACTACTCGGGTAACGGCTACACCGACACCAAGGTGCTCTCTGGCGCTGAGACTACCACCCAGATTAACCCCTAATCTGGTTATACTGTAGGGCCTCAGCTTAACGCCCCGTGAGGTTCGCCTCGCATTGTTGCTTGCCCCCTGCTGAGCGATGCAAGTGCAGAGAGTGATGAATCCCCCGGCGGATACACTGAATGTATCCACCGGGGGATTTCTGCACCTGTATAGTTCTCAAACGCTTGAAAACAAATTCCAAAGCGGCTATATACACTTGTCGAGAGCTTATTGGGGGTGTTGTAACTAGCCGACCGTCGTGCCGAACGCCAGACCCAGCAGGTAGGTCACGAACGCAGCGCCAAAGCCAATTAGAATCTGACGAACACCGCGCTTGAGGGGGGAAGCACCCGAAAGCAGGCCCACCACGCCGCCGGTGAAGCCCAGCGCCGCACCCACAAACAGCAGGGACACCACCATAGCGAACACACCCGACAAGCCGAAAATATAGGGCAGAATCGGAACCAGCGCACCCGAAGCGAAGAACGCAAACGACGCAGCGGCGGCACCAATATCGGTACCCAAAGCCACGTTCTCCTCACGATCCCCATCCTCGCGGTGAGACAGCGACGGATCGCAGTCACAATCCATGTAGCCGAAACGCTCCATCGCACGGTGATGCGCCGCGTCCGGCTCCATGCCGCGGGCACGGTAAATCAGCTCCAGCTCGTTCGAATCCAAATCCAAATCGTGCGCAACACGCAGGGTCACCTGGGTCGGCTGGGAGGCATCCAACAGCTCACGCTGAGAACGAACCGACACGAACTCACCCGCCGCCATCGACAGCGCACCCGCCAGCAGACCCGCAATACCCGAGAGCAGAACCATCGAGCTGGATGCACCCGATGCGGTAATACCCATAGTCAACGCCAGGTTCGACACCAAACCGTCGTTAGCGCCAAAGACCGCCGCACGGAAATTACCCGAAAGCTTCTCCCTGCCACTGGTCGCCAGGGCACGAATAATCTCCTCGTGAATCGCCTCGTCAGCCGCCATTTCCTCGGTAGCGTCCGGATCCTCAGCGTAAGGGGAACGGGACTCGGCGCGCTGAGCCATCGCCAGAATAAACACCGAACCGAAGTTCTTCGCCAAGAACTGCAGTAGCTGAGATTGCAGGGACGGGCGCACGTGCACATTCGCGTGTTCGCCGAGCATGTCACGCCAATGCTGCTGGTGACGCTTCTCCGCCTCAGCAACCTGCAGCAAGATTTCGCGGTCGGTGCCCTCGGCGCGGCGAGCCAGGTAGCGGTAGATGCGCGCCTCCGACTCTTCATCAGCCAGGTAGCGGCGCCAACGCTTAATCTGCGTGGGGGAGGGGGAGGTGACGGCGCTATGGCGGGTGGCCTGCGAAGCTTCGGTAGCGGCGTTTTCTTGCTGAAGCTTCTCGGTTTCTTCGCCGTGCTCGTGCTGGGCGTGCGTGCTCATAGTTCCCTTTCCACGGGTGCCGTGCGTGCAGGGTGGGTTCCCTGCGCCTGATGATGCGTTCATGTCTGTGTGCTCTGTCATGAACAGTGAACCACTCTAGAGCACTCCGAACAGAAAATCTAGGACGGCCTAACCCGATAAATATGTTCGCCTCAACGTACTCTAGGGTAGTACTCTAGAGTACCCCGCGGGCGAGGTGAAACGTCGGGAGAAGGCGCCGAAATAGCACAAAATCGGGCGGGTGCACCCTCCGTCAAGGAGAGCGCACCCGCCCGGTATCTAAAGCGGTGGGCTATGTTGTGCCCGCACTATTTGTGGCTTAGATGTTGCCTTCGCCGTTTTCCAGGAATGAGCGGATGAACCACTGGAACTTCTCCAGCTCAGCGGTCTGACCGATCAGCAGATCCTCGGTGACGGGGTCGGACTCGCCAGCGAATGCAATCGCGTTGCGGTGAGCCTCAATCACGCGGGTGTAGACGTCGTTCAGGGCGCGCAGGTGAGCGGGGACGGGTGCGCGGCCAACCGCGTAGTCCTCGACGGTGCGCTGTGCGACCAGTGCGCCAGCCAGACCGTTGGGGGCTGCGCCCAGGGTTGCCATACGCTCTGCGATGGCGTCGACGAATTCGCGGACGGTGTCGACCTGGGGGTCAATCATTTCGTGAACGGCGATGAAGCCGGGGCCGGTCACGTTCCAGTGAGCGTGCTTCAGCAGCAGGTGCAGGTCGTTCAGGTCGTGCAGACGTGCCTGGAGAACCTCGGAAATGCCCTTGCCTTCTTCGATGGTCAGGCCGGGTGCGGTGTAGTTTGCGAATGCCATGATGGTCTCCTTCATGATGCTGTGATGCTTGTGGTTCGGTGGGATTTGTCGCCCCGCCGAATCGTTATTATGAGTAAATCATTTTAAGGAACCATTGTCAAGGTTATTTTGAGTAATTCGTAATAAATTGTCATCTATGTGTCGCGCCGCACTTAAAAGCTCCTGCCCAAAAGCCCCTGCTCACCCCCCCACGGCTCACCGCCCAGGCGCGCACAAAGGGTGGGACGCGCAGTCTCTCATATCGCGCATCCCACCCTTTATGGTGAAGCGTATTCAGTTTTCTACAGAGCTTCCGGCCTTTCTGCAGGGCTTCCCGCGTGCGAATCGGGCGGCTACGCCAGCGCGCGAACCGCCTCCAGGGTCAGCTCCTCATGCTTGAGGCGCGCGGTGCCGAGCTCCGCCGGAACCTCCAGCTCGCCCGGCACAACAATGACGCGCATACCCGCCGCGGTCGCACTGCGCACGCCCGAAGGGGAATCCTCGAGAGCCACGCACTGAGTCGGATCAACATCCAGACGTTCCGCCGCCAAAAGATAAGGCTGCGGGTCCGGCTTGGGGTTGGTGGTCTCATCGTTGCCAATAACCACCGAGAACGTGCCCTCGGGTGCCGCGTTTGCGGTGCGGCGAGCCACGGAGGTGGTCGCATTCGTGACGATGGCGGCCGGAATCTGCGCATCGCGAACCTCCGAGAGGAAGCGCTCAATGCCAGGCAGGAATTCGACTGGCTGTTGTGCCAGGGCCTCGCGCACCTTTGCCACCAGTCGATCGTTAATCTCCTCGTTCGGCAGGTTCACGCCGCGCTCGCGCAGACGATCCAGGGTGAACTGCATCGACAGGCCCAGGCAATCGAGGGTGTCCTGCTCGGTCCAGGTGCCGCCAAATTCTGCGGTGAGAGCAACCTTTGCGGCAGCCCATACGGGTTCAGTATCGACGAGGGTTCCGTCGTGGTCGAAGAGAATGGCGGCGGGGAAGGTGTTCGTAGTCGTCATGTCATTAAGCCTACCGGTTTATTTCTGGGGCGAGTGTAGGGCAACGTCCCCAATCGTCACCAAAAAATCTGTGCCCGCATTCTGAGGGTTCTTGGCGATAGTGAGCAGTGCATTGGCAACGTCCTCACGGGCAATCGTCGGAATGCCCGGAACGCGTTCGACACTCGCCATGTTAAATACCTTCACCCCGCCCCTACCGGGCTTATCGGTCAGCCTGCCCGGATGCGCCCGCGAAATATACGGCTGATATTCGGCGACCAGGGCGTCCGCCTTAACCTTGTCGGTAAAAATGCCGCGCATGATGACCTTGCATGCCAGGCGCATGGGCAGGGATGCGGTCCGCACCGTATCGCCTACGCCGTAGGCGCTCATCAGAACGCAGTGCTTCACGCCTGCGCCCGTGACCACCTCCATGATGAGAGGCAGGCGCTCCTGCATGAACGTGGAGGAGAGAAACTCTCGCACCGTGGCTTTCTGGCCCAGGATGCTGACCATCACGTCTTGCCCGGAGGATGCTGCGGCGAGCTGTTCGGCATCGTTCAGGGCTCCCGGAACGATAGTGAGATTTTGGTGCGACCCTAGTAGTGCTCGTGCTTTATCGGGGTTGCGCACGTAGGCGGTGACGGTGTGCCCCTGTTCTAGTGCTTTGCGGGTGAAGAGGCGACCGGTGCGGCCGGTTGCGCCGAGAACCAGTATTTTCATGTGGGTCCCCATTCGTGACTGTGATTGTTGTGGGAGCCCGCAAGCGCCCAGTCCGGTCAGTATAGCAATGTGGTTTCGACTGGGGGCTTTTGGTTGAGGCTCTTTCAAGCGGGGTTTTGGCTAGGGCTCAGAGCAGTGCGGGGTGAAAAACGAAAAAAGTGGAGAAAATTTTTTGAAAACCCCTTGCGAAACATAGTTGAGTGGAGTAGACTCAAGTTATGTAATGCGAGGGGACGTAGGATAGGCCCCTGAATGCACGATACGAAAGGACATCATGGATATTAAGTTCACGACCAAGAGTCAAGAAGTTATCTCCGCCGCTAACACCAACGCGCAAACGGCGGGTAACCCCACTATTGAAACCTCCCACATCCTCAAGGCCCTGATGGATCAGCGCGAAGGCATCGCAGTCTCGGTGCTCAAGGCCGCAGGCCTGGATGTAGACGCCATCTCCGAGGCTGCTTCCGCAGAAATCAAGAAGCTTCCCAAGGCATCCGGCACCTCCGTGCAGAACGCCTCCTTCAGCCGTTCCGCACTCTCCGCCCTGCAGGCTGCGCAGACCCGCGCTCAGGGCTTCGGAGACACCTACGTCTCCACCGAAATGATTCTGCTGGGCATTGCCAGCGGAACCGATAGCACCGCGACCGCCATGCACAAGCTTGGCGCTACCGCAGAGCTCATCGCACAGACCATCCCCAACGTCCGAGGAGACCGCACCGTGGACACCCCCGACCCCGAAGGCACCTTCCAGGCGCTCGAAAAGTACGGCACCGACCTGACCGCCATTGCCCGCGCGGGCAAGCTCGACCCGGTCATCGGCCGTGACTCTGAGATTCGCCGCGTCGTGCAGGTGCTCTCCCGCCGAACCAAGAACAACCCCGTTCTGATTGGTGAGCCCGGCGTCGGTAAGACCGC
>NZ_KV807679.1:264235-398863 GCF_001812085.1 Rothia sp. HMSC065C12 | reverse complement strand
GAGCCCGGCGTCGGTAAGACCGCCGTCGTGGAAGGCCTGGCACAGCGCATGGTTTCCGGCGACGTGCCCGAATCCTTGCGCGGCAAGACCCTCATCAGCCTGGACCTGGGCTCCATGGTCGCAGGCGCAAAGTACCGCGGTGAATTCGAGGAGCGCCTGAAGGCAGTCCTCGAAGAAATCAAGAAGTCCGAGGGCCAGATTGTGACCTTCATCGACGAGATTCACACCGTCGTCGGTGCTGGCGCATCCGAAGGCTCCATGGACGCGGGCAACATGCTCAAGCCCATGCTTGCCCGAGGCGAGTTGCGCCTGATTGGTGCGACCACCCTCGACGAGTACCGCGAGAACATTGAGAAGGACCCCGCCCTGGAGCGCCGCTTCCAGCAGGTGTACGTGGGCGAGCCCAGCGTAGATGACACCATCGGTATTCTGCGCGGCCTGAAGGAACGCTACGAGGCACACCACAAGGTGCAGATCGCTGACTCCGCGCTGGTTGCCGCAGCAACCCTGTCTAACCGTTACATTCCTTCCCGTCAGCTGCCGGACAAGGCAATTGACCTGATTGATGAGGCAGCATCCCGCCTGCGCATGGAAATTGACTCTGCACCGGAGGAAATTGACCAGCTGCGCCGCGCTGTGGACCGCCTCACCATGGAGGAACTGGCACTTGCCGACGAGACCGATCCCGCATCGGTTGAGCGCCTGGAGGCCCTGCGCAAGGATATGGCGGATAAGAAGGAAGAGCTCGACGCCCTCAACGCTCGTTGGGAGGCTGAGAAGGCAAGCCTGAACCGCGTGGGCGACATCAAGACTCAGATCGACGAGCTGCGTTCCCGTGCAGAGGTTGCACAGCGCGAGGGTAACCTCGCTGAGGCATCCCGCCTGCTGTACGGCGAGATTCCCGCAAAGCAGGCTGAGCTGGAAGAAGCACAGCGCGCCGAGGACCGCGCCAAGAGCGAGTCCATGGTCTCTGAAGAGGTCACCGCAGATGATATCGCCGAGGTGATTTCCTCCTGGACCGGCATTCCCGCAGGTCGCATGATGCAGGGTGAGTCCGAGAAGCTGCTCGAAATGGAGAAGCGCATCGGTGCCCGCCTGATTGGTCAGGAAGACGCAGTGGTAGCTGTCGCTGATGCTGTGCGCCGTGCCCGCGCAGGCATCTCCGACCCGAACCGCCCGATTGGTTCCTTCCTGTTCCTGGGCCCGACCGGTGTCGGTAAGACCGAGCTGGCTAAGGCACTGGCTGAGTTCCAGTTCGATGACGAGCGCGCCCTGGTGCGTATCGACATGAGCGAGTACTCCGAGAAGCACACCGTTTCTCGCCTGGTCGGTGCCCCTCCCGGATACGTCGGCCATGAAGAGGGCGGTCAGCTGACCGAGGCTGTACGCCGTCGCCCCTACTCGGTGGTCCTGCTCGACGAGGTCGAGAAGGCACACCCCGAGGTCTTCGACATCCTGCTGCAGGTGCTCGATGACGGCCGCCTGACCGACGGTCAGGGCCGCACCGTGGACTTCCGCAACGTCATCCTGATCCTGACCTCGAACCTCGGCTCGCAGTACCTGGTCAACCAGGACCTGCCCTTCGACGAGCGTTCCGAGAAGGCCATGGAGGTTGTGCACCAGGCATTCCGCCCCGAGTTCCTCAACCGACTGGACGACATCATCATGTTCCAGCCCCTGTCGGCTGAGAACCTGGGTCAGATTGTGGGTCTGCAGGTCAAGAGCATGGCTAAGCGCCTGGAGGACCGCCGCCTCACCCTGAACGTGACCGAGGCAGCCCTCGAGTGGCTGGGTAAGACCGGCTACGACCCGGCGTTCGGTGCCCGCCCGCTGCGCCGCCTGGTTCAGCGCGAGATCGGTGACCGCCTGGCTCGCGGCATCCTCTCCGGTGCCATCCACGACGGCGACACCGTGACCGTGGACGTGAACCCGGACGTTGCCAGCGACGGCCTGGTCGTGACCTCCGAGCGTGAGCAGAAGGCTGAGGACTAAAACTCAACCGGCTGGCTGGATAGGCCCGGTTACTTGGCAGGGCCCGGCTTGCTGGGCGGACTTAGCCTGTGGCTGAGTTTGCCAGTTCGAAACCATAAGAAATAGGCTGTGGGGTACCCTCGAAAGGGGGGTGCCCCACAGCCGTTTAACGCGCTAGAACCGCGCTGACCGCATTAGTACACAGAGCATTGAGGAGAAGAATGGACCGCTGGACTGACCACCAGAACTTCGCCGCCGCCGGTGAGCAGCGCGAAGAAATCGCCTCCGTGCACCGTGCCGCAATCCGCTCGATTCAGCGCGTTGTCTCTGAGAACGCCACCCCGCACGACGAAGAATACGCCTCCGCGGGTATTGCCGAGCTGCTCAAGGCCGGTAAGGTCCTCGTGCTCACCGGCGCGGGCGTGAGTACCGAATCCGGCATCCCCGACTACCGCGGCCCCGGCGGATCCCTGCACGATCACCGCCCCATGACCTACCAGGAATTCCGCTACGATGACGTAGCCCGCCAACGCTACTGGGCGCGCTCCTACGTTGGTTGGCGCCGCATGCGCCGCGCCGAACCGAACCGCGCCCACTATGCGCTCGCCGAGCTTGAACAGTTGGGTGCCGTGAGCGGCGTGATTACGCAGAACGTGGACGGTCTGCACGCCCGCGCTGGAAGCTCCTCTCTGTTGGCATTGCACGGCGACCTGTCGCGCATCGTCTGCCTGGACTGCGGGCAGGATGAGGGCCGCGAAAGCCTGGATGCGCGCCTGGACGCGGCGAACCCCGGCTACCTGGCGCGCCTTGATAACGAAGAGCTGCGCGTGAACCCTGACGGTGACGTGGAGCTGGACGAACGCTATATCCGCGATTTTCAGATGGTGCCCTGCATCGCCTGCGGTTCGACCCGCCTCAAGCCGGATGTGGTGTACTTTGGCGAGTCCGTGCCCGCCGAACGTAAGGCACTCAAGGATGCCATGCTCGCTGAATGTACGGCGCTGCTGGTGGTGGGCTCCTCGGTGGCAGTTATGAGCAGCTACAAGATTGTGCTGGAGGCTCTGCGCGCGGGCAAGCCGGTGGCTGTGATTAACGGCGGTCCGGGTCGTGCGGATGCGAAAGCAACCTACCTGTGGCGCAGTGGCGTGGGTGAGGCGCTGGAACTCATGCTCGACGCCGTTGACGGTTAAGGCTGCGGGGGTCGTTGCCGGAGTCGTTGCAGAGGTCTAGACGGCGCTGTTTCTGCAGTGAATGCCGTTTTTCAGTGCATGCTGTTTCTCTAGCAAATTTTGCCGCGTGTGCACTGACCCATCATTAAGTGCACGAAAGTGCTATTTTGTGTTGCAAGTCATTGCAAATAGCCCCTGGACAGGCGGATATACCCACCGTGCGGGGATAAAATGATGGGATGGACATTCGACACACTATCACTCGCTTCGGTGCCACCGCCCTGATCGGTTGCGGTCTGGCGGTCACCGCAATCCCCGCAACTTTCGCTCAGAACGGTGAAGAGTCCGTCACCTACGTCTACTCCGACAAGGCAACCTCCCACATTTCTGAGGTCTGGTACAAGGGCGAAACCCTGAAGATTACCGGCGAAGGCTTCCTGACCCAGGACGGCACCTCCGGCTCCACCATCGCTATCAAGCTGAACAAGGGCACCGTCAAGATTGACGGCAAGGACTACCTGGAAGTTCAGGCTGACGAGAAGGGCAACTTCTCCGTTTCCATTCCCTGGCAGGACGACCTGGATGAGCGTATCTCCGTGGACGTCTACCTGCTCTCCGGTTCCCTGAAGGACAACGACACCGCTCGCGGCGGCAAGGCTGCCACCGTGAAGATTGAGGCTCGCTCCGTTCAGGAAGCACCCCCCTCCGCTACCGCATCTGCGAGTGCTTCTGCTTCGGCAACCGCTTCCGTGGTGGCTACCCCCTCCGCTTCTGTGGCGCCTTCCGCATCTGCTACCCCCTCTGCTTCGGCTACCGCCGCTGATGAGGTTGTTGCCTCCGTGGATGCAAAGATTAAGGACCGCGCCGAGGAGAAGGCTTCCGCCACCGCTTCGGTGAGCCCCTCGGCTGCCGCATCGGCTTCTGTGGTGGCTACCCCCTCCGCTTCGGTATCTGCTACCGAGTCGGCTTCTGCTAATCAGAACGCAGTCGTTGCGAATGAGGCGAAGGATCAGCTGGGTGATTCCACCTCCGCTACCGAGCAGGTGACCGCTTCGGCTGAGAGCACTCGCTTCGCGAACTGTGCAGAGGTTGCGGCCGCTGGCTTGGCGCCCATGCACGAAAGCCACCCGGACTTCCGCAAGAAGTTTGATAACGACGGTAACGGCCTGGGTTGCGAGGTCATTAACAGTGAGGTGACCGACGGTTCCTCCTCCAACGACTCCTCGGGTTCTTCGTCCCGCAACTCTGGCAGCCTGGATAACCTGGGCGGCGACTCCTCCTCTTCGAGTAGCTACACTTCGAGCCGTGCTCAGCGCTCTTCCCTGGCTAACACCGGTGCTTCTAACGCCTTCACCATTGCTGGTATGGGTCTTGTAGCTCTGGGTCTGGGTGTTGCTGGCGTGTCTGCTGTGCGTAACCGCAAGAACTCCTAAGAACTGTTGCCGCCGCCGGTGCGGTGTGCATGAGGGTCCCTTCCCCTGAATGCTTTTGAGCGTTCGGGCGGAGGGGATTTTCGCGTTTAACTGGGTGGTTTTTGCTGTTGGGGTGTGCCGATGAGGTGGGGTATGTACTTGTTAGTTTCTTCAATGTGGGGTTGAGAGTTTGGGTGTGCACGGCGGTGTAAAAGGCTTATATAGTTCAACCATGCCTTCAAGAAACCTTCAAGAAAAATATGTTTTGTGAGTTAGGTCATAATAAATTGACGTCTTGGGTGCCGGTATCCTAAGCTTCGCTCGTTAGAATGGGGGGCATGAACATTCGAAACAATATTGCACGCATCGGCGCCACCGCACTCATCGGCTGTGGCCTCGTTGCTACTTCCGTCCCCGCAACCTTCGCTGTTGAAGGCGCACCTCAGGTTGTCCACACCTACGCAGACTCTGCACAGTTCATCGCCCCCGACGTATGGGTTGAGGGTCAGGGTCTGAACATTGGTGGCGAGGGCTTCAAGACCGCTGATGGTACCTCCGGTTCCGTTCTGGCGCTGAAGCTGAACAAGGGTGCCGTTAAGATTGACGGCCAGGACTACCTGGAAATCCACGCTGATAGCGACGGTAACTTCTCCCTTACCATCCCCTGGCAGGCAGAACTGCACGGCAGCGTTTCTGTCGACATTTACCTGCTGTCCGGCTCCCTGAAGGACGGCGACGTTCCCCGCGGCGGTAAGGCAGCTACCGTGACCATTAAGGTTGCAGAGCAGCCCGCTCCGGCACCTAGCGAAGAGCCCACCCCGGCTCCCTCAGAGGACCCGACCCCCGCTCCCTCCGAAGACTCGACCCCGGCTCCGACTCAGGACCCGACCACCGAGGCTCCCAAGCCTGCTGAAGAGACCTCCGCACCCGCAGTTGAGGACGCTAAGGAAACCAAGCCCGCTGAGGACCAGAAGCCTGCCGAAGAGCAGAAGTCTGAAGACCAGAAGTCTGACCAGGCTTCCGACTCCTCCGCAAAGGGCGAGAAGACCGACAAGTACCAGAACTGCGCCGACGTGTGGGCAGACCGTGGTGGCCCCATTTACAAGGGCGACCCGGACTTCCGCGAGAAGTTCGACGCTGACGGTGACGAAAAGGGTTGTGAAGAGCAGCCGAACTACGAGAACTCCAAGTCCGACAGTGTTTCGCTGAGCTCCGGCTCGAACGACAACCTGGGCTCCGGTTCTTCGAACGCATCCTCCAAGAGCTCTTCTTCCCTGGCTAAGACCGGTGCATCCGATGCGATGACCGCTGCTGGTCTGGGTCTGATTGCTCTGGGTGCTGGTGGCGCGACCATCGTGGCAACCCGCATGCGCAAGAAGGCATAATAACGCCTAGTCGCTAAGTTTTTAGCTGCTTTTATGGGCTCCCTCCATATCGGAGGGAGCCCATTTTTTGTGCTTTTTGAAGCTGTGGGATGCTCCGTCAAGGACGCGAGAAAAGAGAAAAATTACGATTGAATAGCGCCACGATAAGTGTATTTATTAGAGACATATAACACTTATCTCTAAGTTAAGGGCAGCACAGGGTAAACACAGGCTTGCACGGGAATCTAGATACTACAAAGAACGCACAGCTTGGAGCTGAAGAACAGACAGCAAAGAGCACCGCGAACATCACGACACGATATCTGGAGCACCCAATGACTATTCTGACCATGGCACTCGCCGACGCTATAGCCATCGCAGCTCTCTGCACCCTCTACATGGTGCGGCACCGCAACCGCGAACTGATGATTTCCTACGCGGTCATCAACGCCGGCATCTTCACCGTCTCGGTGGCGCTGGTATCCGCCGGATCGAACGCATCCGCTATGGGTATGGGCCTCTTCGGTGTCCTGTCGATTATCCGATTGCGTTCCACCGCCCTGAGCCAGCGCGAGGTGGGTTACTACTTCGTAGCCCTCTCGGTCGGCATGATTGCAGGTGTGAACATTAGCCCGGCGTACATCGCCTTCGGCCTCATGGCTACCCTGGTCGGCCTCATCGCGATTCTCGACTCGCGCAGCGCCCCGGTCTCTACCGATCAGACTCAGACCGTTACCGCCGATCGTGCAATCAGCGACGAGGAAGAGCTCAAGGCATACCTGAGCGCTCGCCTGGGTTACACCGTCACCTCGGCGAAGATCACCGAGCTGGACATGGTGAACGACCTGGCCCGCGCCACCGTCACCTACCAGCCCAAGGAAACCACCGAGGGCGGCACCCCCGCGGCAGGGGAGGCGGCTCAGCCTGTAGCCGCTCAGACGGTAGCATCGCAGGCTCCTGCGGCTTACTCGGCAGCACCTCAGGTTCCCACAGCCGAGGCGCACACCACCCTGGACACCCGGATGGTTCCGCTCCAGCGCACCCTGGTGGGCAAGTAAGACCAGCCGGTATAAAAGCCTCCGATTCACTCCAACTGCACAAACTCTCCGATACCCACGACACGCCGCCCCCCAGCGCACAGCACGCAGGGGCGGCACCCCAGAAGGACGAAGACCCATGACTAACGCAGCCGCAAACATCATTCCCACAGAGTGGAAGAGCATCAGCCTCGAAGCCATGAACGAAAAGGCAGCCATGCAGACCCGCGTAGACCGCAAGTACATTGTCGACGCAGAAACCGCCGCCAAGGTACTCTCCACGCTCGACGCAGACGCCTCCGTCATGGAAATCGATGGCCAGCGCGACTTCGCCTACGACTCGGTCTACTTCGACACCCCGCAGATGCAGAGCTACCACTCGGCAGCCTACAGCCGCGACGACACCTTCAAGATCCGTACCCGTAGCTACCTGGACTCGGAACTGACCTTCCTGGAGGTCAAGACCGACGGTGAGCAGGATATGACCGTCAAGAAGCGTATCCCGTACACCTTCGAGAACCGCGATACGCTCACCGCGGAAGGTCACGAGTACATCACCGCAGCACTCGGCGATATCCTCGCCGGCCCCGTGCACAAGCTGGAGGCGGTTCTGACCACCGGCTACCGCCGTACCACGGTCTTCCTGCCGCAGAGCGAGAAGAACCCGGTCGCCTCCCGTATGACCGTAGATAACGCCCTGACCTGGACCCCCATGTCCGAGAACATCCTCATGGCGGGCGTGAACTACCGCAACTTCCACGGCAACCTGGTCGGCACCACCTACGGCCTGCCGAATGCGGTCATCATCGAAACCAAGTCCGGCGTGGAGCCCTCCGTGGCAGATCAGCACCTCTGGGATGCGGGCATCACCCCCGCGAAGATTTCCAAGTTTGCAACCGGTATGGCGGCGTTGAACCCGCAGCTGGCAAGCAACAAGTGGGAAGAAACCCTGAAGAACTGGATGCACCTGGAACCGGTCGACGGCACCCGCCTGAACGTGGACGACATGACCGAAGAGGATTACCAGAAGCTGCTGACCGAGCATTTCGCAGCCGCCTAAAACGGCAATCTGGGATGCGCGGGTAGGGTAGAGCACCTACCTTACCCGCACCCCCAGCCCCTCATCTATACCCCCGAACCAAGCACAACATCGGTTTTATTCGCCCCACACAGGCAATAACCGCTCTCACACATATTCACATTTCACATACGTCTTACCCCTGTGGCGCTGGCTCTACGCGAGTGGTCACCCAAACACAAAGGAAAACCCGTGAAAAAGAGCAATATGATTAAGAGCGCAACCTCCATTACCCTCCTGGCAGCCCTGGCGTTGACCGGCTGCTCGGCAACCTCGGCATCGAATGCCAGCGCATCGAGTGCAATCAGTACCTCCGCTTCGAGCACTTCGGGCACCACGTCGAAGGTGGCAGACTCCTTCTCCACCGACGTGAAGAGCGGCGCGAAGCTCGCCGAGGACACCCACTACTCCGCAAAGGACCTGACCTGGGGTTCCTCCATCGAAGTTACTATCGATCTTTCTAACCCGACCGCGACCGACGGCGTGACCGTCAGCGACGGCGTCATCACCATAACCAAGGCGGGCAACTACAAGCTCACCGGCACCTACGAGGGCCAGATCAAGGTTGAGGCAGCCGACAGCGACATGGTCCGCCTGATCCTGAACAACGCGACGATCACCAACTCCACCGGTGCAGCTATCAACGTTGTTGAGGCGGACGAGGTCGTCATCTACACCGCATCGGGTACCACCAACACCGTCTCTGACGGCTCCTCCTACTCGGATACCGCCAGCGGCAGCCCCGACGCAGCTATCTACTCCAAGAGTGACCTGACCCTGGCGGGCGAAGGCACCCTGAAGGTTGAAGGTAAGTACGAAGAGGGTATCCACACCTCTGACGGCCTGGTCATTGCCTCCGGTACCCTGGAAGTGAACGCGGCAAACACCGGCATCAAGGGTAAGGACTACGTCGATATCCTGGACGGCACCATCACCGTGACCGCAACCAAGGACGGCATCAAGGCAACTAACGACACCGACGGCAACCGCGGTTGGGTACGCCTGAGCGGCGGTACCGTGAACATCTCTGCAGGTGATGACGGTTTCAAGGCTGAGCGCGTGCTTGAAATCTCCGGCGGTACCCTGAACATTACCCAGGCGAACGAGGGTATCGAGGCGCAGTACATCAACATCCTGGACGGCACCGTGAACGTGACCAGCTCCGATGACGGTATCAACGCCTCGTACAGCACCACCTCGACCAGCACTGAGCCGACTACTGCAACCTCGACTAAGCAGAGCGCGCAGAATGGCCAGAACTCTGCACCCCAGGCGCCCAGCGGTAGCGCAGGTCAGGCACCTGCAGGTGGCGGTCAGGCTCCCTCGGGCACTATGGGGCAGCCCCCGGCTGGTGGCGGCGCAGATGGCGGCATGGGTGGTGGTGGCGGCACCTTCGAGGTCGTCGACGCAACCATCAACATCACCGGCGGTACCGTCACCGTGAACGCGAACGGCGACGGCATCGACTCCAACGGTACGGCAACCCTCTCCGGTGGCACCCTGATCGTGAACGGCCCCTTCACCGGCGGTAACGCATCCCTGGACACCAACGGCGACCTGCTGCTCAACGGCACGACCGTGGCCGCGGGTAACTCCGGTGACATGTTCGAGGCGCCCTCGACCAACTCCACCAGCGGCTACGTGAAGATCAGCAACGTATCGAACCTGAGCGCCGGCACCACCGTACAGGTGACCGACTCCTCCGGTAATGTGGTGGCGAACTACAAGGTGACTAACTCCAACACCGCACTGATCCTGGTCTCCAGCTCCAAGATCACCAAGGGCGAGAGCTACACCGTGTACACCACCACCGATAGCGTGGATGCATCCAGCACCACCCTGGCTTCTAACGCCACCTCGCTGGGCTCCTTTACCGCAAGCTAGCAGCTCCTTCGGCGCAGGCTCAGCGGCAGGGGGCTCTCCCTAGACCCCGTGCGGGATGTCATGACCTGCACGGTACCCTCTCTGAATCCGGTCTTGTGAGTGAGCCGGAGGCAGAGACACTCGCCCCGCATCGGACGTAGTGATATATCCGGTGCGGGGCTACGTGTTATATGGGGTGTGTGGCGTCTGGGGTAAAAAAGCCGCGGGTGCAAAATAAAACGGTTGTTCCGGTGCGAAGAAGTGTCATGATACGCAAAATAGGTGCCGTTGAGCGAGACATTCAGGGCTGAAACAGGGTACTCTATAGTGTAGTAAAGACTGTTGAACGATCCGAGAGCGATGCGCCGCGCGTGCTGTTCGCCTCGGACAGGATGAAAGAGGGGGTCACGCCATGGGGCGCGGCCGTCAGAAGGCTAAAGCAACAAGGCAGGCTCGGGAGATGAAGTACTTCAGCCCCGAGACCGACTACAGCGCACTCGAGCGCGAGCTCAGCAGCGCGAAGAAAACGAAGTCCTCCGATTCGTCCCGCCGTCGCTATGACGACGAGGACGACTACTCGGCATACGCAGAAAAGTACGCGTCTTACGAGGATGAGGCATAAAGAATACGCGGAATGATTCGGTGCATATCGACCGAGCGTATTTCATAGATGATGAACCGGCTTGAGGCCCCGCACGGGGTGCTCAGCCGGTTTTTTCGTGCCCGCAGTTTTTGAGGATGCACTCTCAGGTGTGTGCGCGAGGACAGGTTGCCCACCGGGTTCTCAATTATGTGGAGTACAAAGCCAATACACATGTTTATACACATATATGCATAGCGCCATCTGGTAATAAAGCATAGGCAGTAATAAAAAAGTTTGGAATGAATAAGCATACATAGCTTCTGCACAGCTTAGTCATGCCTGGCGCAGAGAATAGACCGGCATTCTAGAGACATGAACAACGAACAGAACATGACTCAGAGCATTGACCAGGCAACCCAGACCGCAGCAGAACAAGCTAACGCAGCGCAAACCGCAGCAGAGCAGAAGCTAGCCAAGAAGAAGCTCACCCGTCGAATCTTCATCGGCGGCGGCCTCGGCGCACTCGCAGTAGTCGGCGGCGGCGCAGGCTGGGCCTACAACCGCTACCTGGCAGAGCACACCGAAATCGAAGACACCACCGCCTACGAGGCGGCAGCAGCTCAGGCAAACGCAAGCGCCTCCGGCTCCGCCACCGCAGATCCCACCGAACTGACCGGCGTGAAGGTCAACGGCCAGAGCCTCACCGCTAACGAAGGCTCGATCACCATCACCTCCAACACCACCGGCAGCGGTTCCGATGCGGTCGTCTCCTTCGTAGCAGACATCAAGCTCAACAACGCAACCCTGCTGCGAAGCGCCTTCGCCAACAACAAGTTCGGCCAGAACATCATCGACACCCCCTCGAACATTGCCTCCGAACACAACGGCATCTGGGCGATCAACGGTGACTACTACGGCTTCCGTACCACCGGCATCGTGATCCGAAACGGTGTTGTCTACCGTGACTCCGGCGCTCGCGAGGGTTTGGCCTTCTACCGCGACGGCTCCGTCAAGCTCTACGACGAAACCGCAACCAACGCCCAAACCCTCGTCAACGAGGGTGTGTGGAACACCCTCTCCTTCGGCCCCGCACTGGTCAAGGACTCCGCAATCGTCGACGGCATCGACAGCGTCGAAGTGGACACCAACTTCGGTAACCACTCCATCCAGGGCAACCAGCCGCGAACCGGTGTGGGCGTGCTCGGCACCAACCACCTGGTCTTCATCGTGGTCGATGGCCGCTCCACCAACTACTCGCGTGGCGTGACCATGCCCGAGTTCTCCCAAATGTTCAAGGACCTCGGCTGCGTGAGCGCCTACAACCTGGACGGTGGTGGCTCCTCCGCCATGGTCTTCAACAACAAGCTGGTCAACCGCCCGCAGGGTGGCACCAAGGAACGCGGCACCAGCGACATCCTCTACATTGCAGGGAGCGCATCGTGATTATCCTGATACCCGCCTATAAGCCGGACCAATCACTGGTCCGCCTTGCCCGGGCCCTGCGCGCACAGGACCCTGCCGTCGAAATCCTCGTGATTGACGACGGATCCGGCAGCGCCTACGCACCCATCTTTACCGAACTGCGCATCGACGGCGTGACCGTGCAGACCCACCCCGCCAACAGGGGCAAGGGTGCGGCACTGCGCACCGGCATCGCCTGGGCGAAAGCAAACCGCCCCGGCGAGGTCATCGTCACCGCCGACGCGGACGGCCAGCACCTACCTCGGGATATCTTCCGTGTGGGTGTGCGCACCGAAACCGCCGCGGCGGCAGGGCAGAGGAGCATCATCCTCGGCGTGCGTACCAAGCCCGACCCGAACGCCGGTGAAGAAGGCACGAAGGTGCCGCTGCGCTCCAAAATTGGTAACAGCGCAACCGTAGGCTTCTTCGCCCTGGCGACCGGCGCCCGCATGGCAGACACCCAGACCGGTCTGCGCGGCTTCACCCCGCAGATCCTGGACTGGCTGCTGCAGATTCCCGGCGATAAGTACGAGTACGAGTTCTCCATGCTGCTGCGCGCAACCCGCGCAGACGTGGACCTGGTGCAGGTACCCATCGTGAAGGTCTACGAGCCTGGCAACCCGACCAGCCACTTTAGGCCTCTGCAGGACTCGGCGCTCATTTACGCGCCGTTGCTCGCCTTCCTGGCATCGTCTTTCCTGACCGGCTTCCTCGTGGATGCTATCGCCCTCTTCGTCCTGGTGGGCATGGGCGCTCCGCTGCTGGCAGCCGTGGTCGGTGCCCGCATCATCTCGGCGCTGACGAACTTCACCGTCAACCGAATGCTCATGCACGACGGGGGCACACGCCCCTCGGCATCCGCCTCGCTGGTACGGTACACCGTGCTGGCGGTGGGTATCCTCGCCGCCAACGCGGCCCTGATGGAAGCTTTGACCGGCCTGGGTGCATCCCTGCTGGTCGCCAAGATCCTGACCGAACTGATTCTGATCCCGATCAGCTTCGCGGTCCAGCGCCGCTGGGTTTTTCTACCCACCCAGCGTCAGGAAAATACGCGAGAAAAGACTCAGGCAATCGCCGCCTCTTCCGGCTTGCGCGCGGTGAGCTACGAGTCCACTCGCATGGAGGCTGCCGGTATCCGTACCGGTGTGCGCGCCTCCCAGGTACGCCCCTAGCTCGCTTACCCTAGCCTCCAACAGGCTCGGGGCGTACCCAAAGATTTCTCCCACCTGTCGGTCGTGAGGGTGGGTGGGAGAAGCAAGCTGCAGCATCAAAAGCCGCAGCGTTCTGTTCACAAAAAGCCCCCGCTGAGAAAACTCAACGGGGGCTTTTTGTATGTGGCATCCTTCAGAAGCCTATTGGCTCACCGGCTTCCGAGCTGGCAACATGCCGATTACTGACCGGGAATCAGGCCGTGAGCAGTAATCAGGAACGGCGGGTTGTGGTTAACAGCCGGGTTAGTCACGTAACCAACACGAGCCGCACGGGTCGGGTGCTTGGGTGCACGCTTCGGCCAGGGCTTTGCCTGCGGGTTCGGGTCCTTCTTGCCCTGCACCATAGCCAGTGCGCTCGCGGCGTTCACAATGCCGGAACCGCAACCGTTCACATCGCAGGTGAGTGGCTTGGAGCTCTGCTTCAGAATCTGCTTTGCACGCTCAGCGTTCAGCGAGGGATCCACGGACTTCATTAGAGCAATCACGCCAGCAACCTGGGGTGCCGCCATGGAGGTGCCGTCGTACTCGGTGTAGCCCGCACCCTTGGAAACGGTGGTGCCCAGGTCCACGGTGGACATGATGCTACTGCCGGGGGCGCTCACATCAACAAGCTTGCCGTAGTTGGAGAAGTCGCTACGCTTACCGTTCTGGTCGGTAGCGCCCACCACGATCGAACCGCCGCAGTTAGCCGGAGCGACCTTGGAAGTGTCCTGACCATCGTTACCAGCAGCGACAACGAGAATCGCGCCGCGCTTGTTCACTTCAGCAATAGCCTTGGAGTAGGTTGCGGGGCAGGTGCCTTCGCCGCCGAGGGAGAGGTTAATGATCTTGGCGGGGTTGGAGTTCGCAGGAACGCCTTCAACGGTGCCGCCGGCTGCCCAAACCATTGCATCCGCAATGTCGGAGTCGTAGCCGCCGCACATGCCCAGGGCACGCACGGGCAGGATCTTGGTGGAGGGTGCCACGCCGACGATACCGCGCTTATTGTTCATAATCGCCGCGATGGAGCCGGCAACGTGGGTGCCGTGCCAGTTCGACTCGCTTGCCTCTGCATCAGCACCGCAGACGCCCGCTTCTTCCCAGTTGCCCTGGTCGGTCGGGTCGGAGTCGCGGCCGTTGCCGTCACGAGCAATGGAGGGCTCGGTGATGAAGTCGTAGCCGGGCAGGACGTTAGCGTCCAGGTCGGGGTGCTTGACGATGCCGGAGTCAATCACAGCAACGGTCACGCCGGCACCCTGGGTGGTCTTCCACGCTTCGGGGGTAGCCAGACCCTTGGTGCCGTGCAGGTTCCACTGCTGCGGGTAGAGGGTGTCGTTCGGCGCCACAACCTGGTTCGACGCCTGGGCAGCCTGGGCTACCTGAGCGACCTTGGAGTTTGCGGCGGTACGGGTGCGTGCGTTGGAGCGGCGCAGCAGGTCGGGCTCAACCGACGCGACGGAGGGGTTAGAGCTCAGCGCCGCCATGTACTTCTCTGCCTGCTCCGCGGTGAGCTTGGAGGAGAGAGTCACCACGGTTGCCTTCTGAGCGGTGGTGCGTACGTAGCTGGTCTTGATTTTGAAGAGGTCATCGACGCTCTTCACCTCGGAGGTGAGACCCTGGTAGAGGCCGTCGTTCCAGGTGGCAACCTGGGTGCCTGCGGGGCTTGCCCAGTTGATGCCACCTGCGTTCAGAGCGCTATCGGTGTAGGTGATAACGAATCGGTTGAAGCCTGCCTTCTGCTGTGCGGAGCTGAGGGAGGAAATGGTGGTGTGCGCCTTGGCGCGCTCGGCTCCGTTAGCCTTGGCGGGTGCCGCGAAGGATGCGGGGGCGCCCAGGGTCGTGACGAGTGCTGCGGCGGTGCCCAGGCTCAGCGCGGTGCGTGCGACACCGCGCGCTGAGGGGTGAGTGGTAAAAGACATCGGGGTCCTTTGCGTATGTGAGTGCCGGAAGCGGCAAGTGGGTTGGTCATCCACTCACATAAATGCACCTTCGAGAAAATATTTGCATTCTTTTGCATATTTGCTTGTGAGGAGCGAATAGAAAAAGAAAATGCACATCACTGCATTGATGTGTATTTTTCTCTAAACCCCCGTGCGGGAGTTCATCGGAAGTAGTTTATGTGGTGAGATATCGCTATCCTAGCACCTTTTTCTATGTTTGGCGGGGCTAAAACTCGATAGTGTGGCGTAAATAATGAGATTTTTCTTTCATGTAAATGCAGATAAAGAAATGCCTAGTCGGAATATTCTCGCGACTTAAAGTAGTGATTTAAGTTTTACTCATCTATGCATAAAATGACCTGCATCACAAAGGTTATTTTATTCATAAAGTAACTGAAAAAGGGTGCTAGAGTATCTCACGGTGCGTACCCGTGCACGCACATTGTGGAACCACTTCACAGCACACACAATGCACCAACACCTCACTCTTCCGTATTCACTCGTACCGAGCACACGCCCTCAACGCGAGACGGCAACGCTACGCCGCATCGTGCGCACCCGGTACCACTCACCTCAAGGACGTCCATGCTTCGCATTGCTCGCCCCTCGCAGGCACGCTCCTCACAGCGTTCCCTGCTGAGCTTCGTCACCGCAACCTGCCTGCTCTCGGCAAGCGTGATCCCCGCCGTGGCGGCACCCACCGCGCAGGCTACCCACGCAACCCAGGCTTCTGTGGCGACACAGGCTTCTAACACCACCCAGTCCGCGCCCGTGGCATACAACCGCTTCATCATCACTTACACCGATGAGGCGAAGAACGCCGCCTCCACCGATGCCACCGCAGACCAGATTGACTGGTCCGCAGCCGCCGGTACCCAGCAGGCAACCTGGAACGACGCACTCTACGCGGGTATCACCTCCGAGGTGCAGAGCATTGACGAGCTGCTGAACATTAAGACCAGCTACGTCCGCTCCACCGCGCTGGATGCCAGCGTGGTCACCACCTCCGCGGAGCTCACCCCCGCTCAGGCCCAGCAGTACATGGACGCCCTGAGCGCGAACTCCAAGGTCGCCTCCGTGTCGCCAGATATGCGCCGCTACGCCACCGTGGATAACACCTCGGAGACCGTCAAGATCAACGACCCGAAGATGAACCGAATGTGGTCCCTCACCGGTGAGAAGGGCATCTCCGCCCTGGAGGCGTGGGGCACCACCCGCGGCAAGGGCGTGACCGTGGCGGTGCTGGACTCCGGCATTACCGCCCACCCGGACCTGGACGCTAACGTGCTGCCCGGCTACGACTTTATTGCCGAGTCGGCGTTCTCCAACGACGGTAACGGCCGCGACTCCGACCCGACCGATGCCGGCAACTGGACCGTAGATAACCAGTGCTTCACCGGTTCGAAGGCGACCGCCTCCGACTGGCACGGCACCCACGTGGCGGGCACTATTGCCGCTATCGCGAACAATAATGAGGGCATTGCCGGCGTGGCACCCGAGGCGAAGATCGTGCCCGTGCGCGTTCTGGGCGCCTGCGGCGGCTTCGACTCGGACATCACCGACGGCATTATTTGGGCTGCCGGCGGTAGCGTGCGCGGTGTCCCCGCAAACCAGAACCCCGCCCAGGTCATTAACATGTCCATCGGTAGCGAGGGCACCTGCACCACCCCGTACCGCCAGGCGATTGCTCAGGCGAACAAGCGCGGCTCCATCGTGGTCGTCGCAGCGGGTAACAACAACTTTGATGCCTCGAAGTCCAGCCCCGGCAACTGCGAGGACGTCATCAACGTGGGCGCAACCGATAAGAACGGCAAGCGCTCCTACTTCTCCAACTACGGCTCCCGCGTGGACGTGAGCGCACCCGGTGGCGACCGCCGTTACTGGGGTGGCGGTATTCTCTCCACCCTGAACGCCGGTAAGACCGCTCCCGGTAAGGCTGACTACGCCGAGTACCAGGGCACTTCCATGGCGGCGCCGCATGTTGCCGGTATTGTGGCGCTTATGAAGGCGGTCGACCCGAAGCTGACGTACGCCCAGGCGAAGAAGGCCCTGCAGTCCACCTCTCAGAGCGTTGAGTGCGACCAGTCCGCGTGCGGTTCCGGCATTGTGAATGCGGCGCGCGCGGTTCAGCAGGTCCGCTCCGACCGCGAGGCTGCGGATGCTGCCGCGGCTGAGGCGGCACGCAAGAAGGCTGAGGAGGAGGCCGCACGTAAGAAGGCGGCTGAAGAGGCGGCACGCAAGAAGGCTGAAGAGGACGCTAAGCGTCAGCAGGCCCCCGCCCCTAAGGCAACCCCGGCTCCGAAGGTGACCCCCGCTCCTAAGGCTAGGACCCGCCCGTCCCGCCCGGTGACTCGCCCCTCCTACCCGTCGCGTCCGCGTCACGGTCACACCTCCCGTTACCGCTCCTGGTACGGTGCTTCTGCGAACACCTACCCGAGCAGCGGTTACCCGAGCAGTGCATACCCGAACACTGGCTACCTGGGCTTCGCGACCGGTAATCACCGCTAGTCAAAACTGATTTTAGATACGAAAAGCCCCCGATGAGTTCTCTCATCGGGGGCTTTTACTATGCGCTGTCGACTGGGCCTGGTGCGGAGCCGGTAGCGGATAGCTTATTGTTCATTGACCTCGCGGGGCTTCTGCGCGGGGTTGGTGACCAGCGGTTCGTCCTGGGTGATGGGCTCGGCGTCACCGTTCAGGTCGTAAACCTGGGCATCTTCGGGGATTGCCATGGCGGGAGCGCCGGGAATCCGGTCGTAGTCACCGGTGAGGCTCTCGCCGTTGGCTCCTGCCGTGAGAGCTTCTGCGGTTGCTTCGGCTGCCTCGGCGGCGGCGGCTCTATCGGCAATCTTAGTGTTAGACGCGCCTGCGCTCAGTCCCTTAGAGATCACCTTGATCGTCTTGCGCGGTCGTAGGTAGGTCACCCTACCGTTCGCGTCCAGGTTTCCAGCCTGTTTAGCCAGTTTGAAGCTGTTGATAATGCCTCGTCCACAGAAGTACTTATCGCATTTGATGCGGTTCGTCCCCATGAGAGTAAACGCCTCCTCGACCTGCTTAGTGGTCATGGAGGTGCCGTTGACCAGCTGCTGCGCCAGCAGAGCGGAGACGTGCGGTGCCGACATGGAGGTGCCGCTCTCATAGTCGTAGCTGAACTTAGTGTTATCAGGGCGGTCGAGGCTGTTCATGGACAGGGTGAGGATGTCCTCACCCGGTGCCGAGATGTTAACCCTCGTGCCGTAGTTGGAGAACGAAGCTCGCGTGCCAGCCTTGGTGGTTGCACCAACCGTGATGACGCCCATGCAGTTGGCGGGCGCGTACTTGGACGCCTCCGTGTTGCCGTTACCTGCCGCGGCGACCACGATTGCGCCCTTGGAGCGGGCGATGTTGATGGCGCGCTGGTAAGCGGCGGGGCACTGGGTTACGGTGCCGATGGACATGTTGATAATCTTGGCGGGGTAGGTGTTGTCCGGCACGCCGTCAACGTGTCCGCCGGCAGCCCAAATGATGGCGTCGGCAATGTCGGAGGTGCGGCCACCGCATCGGCCCAGCACGCGCACGGGCTGTACGCGGGCGAGGTCGGCGGTACCAACCATGCCCATGCCGTTATTGCCGCGGGCGCCGATAATGCCGGCAACGCTGGTGCCGTGCCAGGTGGAGGTGTGGGCGTTCGCCTGATCCTTGCAGAGGTTGTAGGGCGCGTAGTCGCCTTCATCCCTGGGGTTGGGGTCGCGGCCGTTGCCGTCGCGGGCGCTGAGCGGGTCGCTGATGAAGTCGTAGCCGTTCGCCATGCCGGTGACCAGGTCGGGGTGCGGCACATAGCCGGTGTCGAGTACGGCGACCTTCACGTATGCGCCGCGGCGCAGGCGCGCATTACCGGTGTTCTGAACGCCGGTGGTGGGGTTGGTGAGGTTCCACTGCTTGCTGTACTGCGGGTCGTTGAACTGGAAGGTGATGTCGCCCTCTGCGGCGGGGTAGTTGATGTAGTCGGGCTCGACGGAGGCTACGTCCGGGTCGGAGGCGACCTTCGCCATGAACTCCTTCGCCTCGTTTTTGTTGAGGGTTTTGGAGGTCTGGATGACGGCGTCATCGGTGGAGGTACTGCGCAGGATTTGAGTGTCAACGTTCAGAGATTCACTGGCAACATCAACGGTGTCTTTAACGTCATTAGCAATGTCTTGGATTGCATCCCGATTGCCTTCGTTCTGCTGCTTACGCTGCTTGGCTTCGTCGGTGTAGGTGACGATGAATCGGTCGAAGTTCTGCTGGGGAAGCGTGCCGGGGGCTGCCGCGGTGGGGGTGGTGGGGCGTGCTACGCCGTTGCGTGTGAGGGTGAGGGGGCTGACGGGGCCTTCAATCTGGGGCGCTGCCTGAGCTGCTGCCAGGATGGCTTCGTCGCTGGGTGCCTGCGCGAGGACGGCGGGTAGGTCGCCTCCGAAGAGGACGGCGCCGGCGGCGAGCAGGCTCAGTGCTGCGCGTGCGGGGCGCTTGCGGCGGCGGTTATCGACGCAGTGGTTATCGATGCGGGGGCGAGGAGGTGTTTCGGTGCGCTGCGCACCGATGTATGGAAGCCTCATCTGGTTCTCCTGATGTAGGTGGTATGCGAACTGTGTGATGTGTACTGGTGTTTCCGTCTGTAGGTGCACGAGGTGCGCATAGGGTTTTACGGGGCGGCAAAGGGGCCTGTTTTTGGGCGCGCTGAAGTAATGAATGGGGTGAGGGAATAGTGTTTTGTAGACCCTTTTTCGTACCGGAAGAACCCTTTTTGGACGGTGTGCAACGTACATTTCTAAGGTATCACTTCAAGGTGAACTTGAGGGATTTTTGAGGTGCTTTTCACGGGTTAATGTGCAGAAAATCAACCTCTGGAGACTGAATAGTGCCCAATGATTGAGAGTTTATGTAAGTAAAGCTTGAGGGTTGGAATATGCGAGGCAGGATATGCGGTACCTCTTGCTGACAGGGGAGAGGAATAAATGTTTTAACACTGTGGTGTAAGCACTAGAATGCATTAAAAATGCAGTTGATAGCAAAAAATAAAAATAGCCTGAAATGCGCGTGAAAATAAATAAAAAGCTGGCATCAATACGCTGGACAGCACGCACCGCCGGTAGACACACACACAGACCGGGGCGGCCACCGCGTTGGTGACCGCCCCGGTCTATAGAATCATCAGCACCAGCAAACTGGCGCTCGCAATCTACTGGAGAAAGCGTCCTTAGGAAGCGTAGGAGCCCAGCAGGCGAACCGCTCCGCCGTCCACGCCCTTAGCTCCCTGAACGTAATCGGGGTTGTTAGCCTCGGGCTCGCCGGCGGCAACAACGTCACCCATAATCCAGGAGGGGATGCCGCGGTCGTTCAGGCGCTTGGTAGCGGCCTCAGCCACGGAGGGATCAACGATAGCAATCATGCCCACGCCCAGGTTCAGGGTGCGCTCCAGATCGGCCAGGGGCACGTTGCCCAGCGAACCGATCAGGGAGAAGATTGCAGGAATCTGCCAGGTGGAGCGGTCCACGCGACCCTCCAGGCCCTGGGGCAGAACGCGAGCCAGGTTGGCAGCCAGGCCGCCGCCGGTCACGTGAGAGAAGCCGCGCACACCGCTACCGGTGGTGCCGTCCTCACCGTTGACGGGGAATGCTGCCGCCAAATCCAGGCAGTCTGCCGCGTACACGCGGGTGGGTTCGAGCAGCTCTTCACCGATGGTGCGGCCCAGCTCGTCCACCTGACGCTCCAGACCCCAACCGGCAACGTTCAGGACCTTGCGGACCAGGGAGTAGCCGTTGGAGTGAATACCGGAGGACGCCATAGCAATCAGTACGTCGCCCTCACGCACGCGCTCGGGGCCGAGCAGCTCATCTGCCTCGACCAGACCGGTTGCTGCGCCCGCGACGTCGTACTCGTCTTCTGCGAGCAGGCCGGGGTGCTCAGCGGTTTCGCCGCCAACCAGGGCGGTGCCAGCCTGTGCACATGCGCCAGCGATACCGCGCACAATGTCAGCGATACGCTCGGGAACGACCTTGCCGGTGGCAATGTAGTCGGTCATGAACAGCGGCTTCGCACCGCACACGACGATGTCGTCCACGACCATGCCGACCAGGTCGTAACCGATGGTGTCGTGAATATCGAGTGCCTGCGCAATAGCGACCTTGGTGCCCACACCGTCGGTGGAGGTGGCAAGGTAGGGCTTGCGGTACTTGACCAGCTCGGAGACGTCGTACAGGCCCGCGAAGCCGCCCACGCCACCAACGACGGAGGAGTTGTGGGTCGCCTTGATAGCGCCCTTCATCAGCTCAACGGCGCGATCGCCAGCCTCTACGTCAACACCTGCGCTTGCGTAGGTTACGGTGGTGGTGTTCTCGCTCATTAGGATTCCTTCGGGGTAGTGGTAGCGGAGGAGTTTGCGGGGGTGCGGTCCTGCTCGGTGAGCAGTGCCTCGAGGTCGGCGTCGGGGCCGGGGTTGCACATGCCCATGCCGGGGTCGTCAGCAGCGATTTCTACGTCGGAGGCGTTGAACTTCGTTTCGAGAGTTTCGGTACCTTCGCGGGTTTCAATGGAGACAGCCTCGGCGTGCTCGGGCTTGGAGGGAACGGGACGTTCCACGGTCACCTCTGCCGCCTTACCGGCAAGGGGGCCGCCCTTGCCTTTTTCTTCGGCGTCAAAGAGGGACTTGCCGCGTCGTTCCTCGCTGGGCAGTTCAATCGGGTATTCGCCGGTGAAGCATGCGGTGCACATGTTTTCGGTGGGCTGTTCGGTGGCTGCCATCATGCCGTCCTGGGAGATGAAGCCGAGCGAGTCGGCACCCAGGGAGGAGGCGATTTCGTCCACGGACAGGCCGTTAGCGATCAGCTCCGCGCGGGAGGCGAAGTCAATACCGTAGAAGCAGGGCCACTTTACGGGCGGGGAGGAGATGCGCACGTGCACTTCCTTCGCGCCGGCTTCGCGGAGCATACGCACGAGGGCGCGCTGGGTGTTACCGCGAACGATGGAGTCGTCAATAACGACGAGGCGCTTGCCAGCAACCACGGACTTGAGCGGGTTCAGCTTCAGACGGATACCGAGCTGGCGGATGGTTTGCGAGGGCTGAATGAAGGTTCGACCCACGTAAGCGTTCTTGACCAGACCGTTACCGTAGGGAATGCCGGACTCTTCGGCGTAACCGATAGCAGCCGGAACACCGGATTCGGGGGTGGGCATGACCAGGTCAGCTTCGACGGCGTGTTCGCGGGCGAGCTGACGGCCCATTTCTACGCGGGATTCGTAGACGCTACGGCCGGAGATGGTGGTGTCCGGGCGAGCGAGGTAAACGTACTCGAAGACACAACCGGCGGGCTTAGCCTCAGCGAAGCGCTGGGAACGCAGGCCGTTCTCGTCAATGGTGAGGAATTCGCCGGGCTCAACTTCACGCACGAAGGACGCGCCGACAATATCAAGTGCCGCGGTTTCGGATGCGACAACCCAGCCGCGCTCCAGGCGACCGAGCACGAGGGGGCGTACACCCTGCGGATCGCGTGCGGCGTAGAGGGTGTTCTCATCCATGAAGGTGAGGCAGAAGGCACCGCGCAGGGTCGGCAGTAGGTCGAGTGCTGCTTCTTCGAGGGAGTCGAAGTCGTGCTCCGCCAGCAGGGCGGTGACGAGTGCGGTGTCGGTGGTGTTGCCCTGGGCGAGTTCGCCGTGCTTGGGGGGCTTGCCGCCATTCTTAGCGATGACTCGGTCGTAGAGATCAGCCGAGTTGGTGAGGTTACCGTTGTGCGCCAGGCAGAGCGTGCCGTGCGGGGTGGTACCGAGAGTCGGCTGTGCGTTAGCCCAGTGGGATGCGCCGGTGGTGGAGTATCGGGCGTGGCCGATAGCGTGGTCGCCGGGCATGGAGCTGAGGGTGGCTTCGTCAAAGACCTGGGAGACGAGTCCCATATCTTTGTACACGTGGATGCGTTTGCCGTTACTGGTTGCGATACCTGCTGATTCCTGGCCGCGGTGCTGGAGTGCGTACAGGCCGTAGTAGGTTAGCTTTGCCACGTCCTCGCCGGGTGCCCAGACACCGAAGACGCCGCAGGCGTCCTTGGGGCCGTGGTCAATCGGATCGAGGTCGTGAGTGAGTTTTCCGTCGGGGCGAATCAATTCACTTCTTTTCGACGTTGGGACTGCGGATGCGTCTGCGCAGGCGCAAGACGGACGTGTGTTTCTGTACTCGCACCTGCCTGTGTGTGCGGTAGCATACACCAGACCTTTAAAAGTGTACCGGGTTTCAATGTAGACGTGGTGAAGGATACGCTAAATACCTCAGTATGGACCACTAGAACAGGCAACAAACACGCCAAATTACGAAAACTGCGTGGACCTGCGGGCTCGTAGCAAATTCTAGAAGAGCGGAAGAAGCACCGATAAATCACTGCGCTCGCCCGACGCATCAAGCGCACCGGCACCCACCGCCTGCTCCCATGAACACGCACCCAGCACTAGTGCCGCCCACACGAGCGGGCGCGCCTCCACCACGGACGGCGGGGTGCCGCGCGTATGGCGAGGACCCGCCACGCACTGGGTCACGCCCAGCGGGGGTACGCGTACCTCCACACTATTGCCGGGGGCGAGGGTGGCAAGCTCCTCAAGGGTGAAGCGAACGAAGGTCGCACGCACAGAACGGGGGAGCGCGGCGAACGCCTGCTCCACCTCGGTGGCGCTCAGCAGGTACTCGCCTCGGGCGTGCGAATCCGCAGGCTCGCCGGCTGCCGCACGCCGTTCCTCAAAGAAAGCACGCACTTCGCGTACCGCCGCCATGCCGTCTGCTTCGGAAGTTTTACGTCGAATCGCCACGATTAGTCCTCTTCCGGGGCGCCGGGAACCAGACCCTCGCGGGTGAAAAGCTCCTCATGCACACGCAGCTCGCCCACCTCAACCGGCTTACCGTCCACGAAGCCGCCGGTCACCGGGTGAACCACCAGCGCGAGTAGGCGCTCGCATTCCTCGGCGCTCAGGTAGCCGCCAGCGGCGAGAGCGCGCAGAGCCACGGCGTACATGGCGCGGTGCGAACCGTCGCTCATCTTCACCACCACGGACGCGCCCGAACGCAGACCAATGCAGAGCACGCCCTCCGCACCGCCCTTGACGATCGCGTCCAGTTCTTCGCTGAGCACGGTGTCGGGGGAGCCGGGCGCTTGAATCAGCTCGGGGTAGTCCACCATGGCGGTCGCGACCGTGGAGGCGCGCGCATCCGCCCCGAGGTTGCGGATTGCCGCACCCAGGGTCGAGTAGGCGCGTGCGGCACCGGCCAGGGAGACGGCGTGCACGGGCGCACCACAGCCGTCAACGCCGATAGCGGCTACGGGCTCGCCGGTGAACGCCTCAATTTCTTCGGTGATGACCTGCTGCAGCGGGTGGGTGGGGTCGAGGTAGTTGTGCAGAGTCCAGTTCTGCGAGCCCTCTTCAAGGTCGCCGCGCTCAAGTTTGGCGGTGCACGCCCACAGGAATGCGGCGTGCTTGCCGGAGCAGGGGTGCGCCAGGGCAGTAGCGGCAAGGTTTGCCTGAATCATTGCCTGGCGTGCCTGCTTGTCGGAGGGGAGCGTGGGCTTGAGCGCCAGGTTTGCCGGGGTGAGCGGGTGGGTTTCGGTGCTGCCCTGGGTGAGTACGTCCTGCACGGCGCGCATCTGCTCGAAGGTGCCGCGGTGCGAGCCGCAGGCGATGGCGACCTGGGAGCCGCGCAGGGGAGCGCCCGCCTTCATGGATCCGATAGCCTGCAGCGGTTTGGCGGCGGAGCGCAGGTAGAAGGGTTCGTGAATGTCGCCGAGGGCAAGCTGCACATCGCCGTCGGGGTTGAGTAGAATGAGGCGGCCGCGGTGGCGTGCCTCAATGAAGTTGTTGCGGGTGAGCTGCGCGAGTTCTACGTCGAAGGCGCTGCTGTGGTCGGTGGTGTGAGTGGTTGCCTGTGGGGTGGTGCTGTTGGTCATTCTTCTAGTTTAAACGGGGCGTGCGGCTTGACCCTATTTGTCTCTGGTGGCGCGGAGCTAGGATGGGCTGGCATGGTCGAGGGAGAGACGTGTGAAGAGATTCACGCCCACTACGGGTTGAAGCTATGAGTAACTCATTTTTATAATTGAAGGGTGCTCAAGCGCAACGGGTAAGACTAAGGTAAGTGAGCGAGGCACAGCCCGCACGAACCGAAAAACCCAGCACCGCATAGGACCGACTACGATCGACGCCCGACGAACCATTCCCGCGCCTCGACGTACCGCCTCATGAATACGGCGATGACCAAGGCAGCGGCAGATGAGCAAAACCCCACCCCGTCAATCGATGAGCTATGAGTGTATCCACGGTTTATCATCTCTGACATGCCCCAATATGCAGTCTGAGAACGGGCGTATGTATCCAGTTAGGAAAATGATGCGGCCCCGGGGTCCTAATATCTAGGCAAAACTAGTTAGACGTGACCCGGTACGAGTATGCATCGCTTAATGCCCCTCACCCCTCAACTTACTCTTGATCGGTGAGAGGCAAACCATGTAAAGGAGTACATCCATGGCAGAGCAGAACAACACCTCCGCAAACACCTCCGCACAGAACGTCTCCCCCAAGGGCGGTTTGAGCGCAGAATCTGAATTCCACGCAAAGTTCTTCCCCATCCTGGCTCGCGTTGCTTCTGTGACGGCAGTGCTCATGTACGTCTTCTACTTCCCGCAGATTATCGGTAACCTGAACGGTCACAAGGGTGACTGGATCCAGCCCCTGGTCGCTGCCGTGAACTGCACCCTGTGGGTTCTGTACGGTCTGTGGCGCCCCAAGAAGGACGTCCCGATCATCATCGCGAACGCTCCCGGTATTGTCTTCGGTGGCCTGGCTGCTATTACCGCCCTCATCTAAGGCTTTAGCTTGATTCGGTAGCTTCAACTGCCGAGCTGTGCGGCTCTTCTCCCAGCGCGCATTCTTGCGAATGTGCCGCTACATGAGAAGGGCCGCATTTTTAGTGTGCTCAGCTCACATTTTTGAGAGGGTACCGGGTACCCTAAATACTATGAAGGTTTTGGTACTGGGCCCCGGCGGCCGCGAACACGCAATTATTCGAGCGCTTCTGCGCGACCCTGAGGTAACCGAGGTGCACAGCGCCCCCGGCAACGCCGGCATTGCCCAGGATGTTCCCGTCCACGCAATTGATGCGAATGACCCCGCCCAGGCAACCGCCCTGGCACGCGAACTGAACGCCGACCTGGTCGTTATCGGCCCGGAGGCGCCCCTGGTCGCCGGTGTCTCCGATGCACTGCGTGAGGCGGGCTTTGACGTTTTCGGCCCCTCCGCAGCTGCCGCACAGCTTGAAGGCTCCAAGGCCTTCGCTAAGCAGGTCATGGAAGAGGCTTCCGTACCGACCGCCCGCGCCTACGTGGCAACGAACGCCGCTGAGGCGCAGGCGGCACTGGACGAGTTCGGTGCACCCTACGTGGTGAAGGACGACGGCCTGGCTGCAGGTAAGGGCGTTGTGGTGACCGAGGACCGCACCGCGGCACTGGAGCACGCTCAGGCTTGCTTCAACGCCGGCGGCACCGTGGTCATTGAAGAGTTCCTGGACGGCCCCGAGGTGTCCCTCTTCGTCATCTCTGACGGTAAGAACGTTCTGCCGCTGTCTCCGGCTCAGGACTTCAAGCGCATTTTTGATAACGACGAGGGCCCGAACACCGGCGGTATGGGCGCCTACACCCCGCTTCCCTGGCTGCCTGAGGGCTTCGTGCAGGAGGTCGTGGAGAAGGTGGCACGCCCGACCGTGGCTCGCATGGCTGAGCGCGGCACCCCGTTCGTGGGTGTGCTCTTCTGCGGTCTGGCTGTGACCAGCCGCGGCGTGCGCGTTATCGAGTTCAACGCACGCTTTGGCGACCCGGAAACCCAGGCGGTTCTGGCGCGTCTGCGCACCCCGCTGGGTCAGCTGCTGCGTGCGGCTGCTCGCGGTGAAATTTCTGAGGGTACCGAGCTGGATTGGGATCCCCGCACCGCAGTTGACGTGGTTATGGCTGCTGAGAACTACCCGGACACTCCCCGCAAGGGTGACGTCATCTCAGGTCTGGACGAGGCGAACGCTCTGGAGGGCGTGCACGTGATCCACGCGGGTACCGTGGTTTCCGGCGAGGAGATTCACACCGCTGGCGGTCGTGTGCTGGCTGTTGTGGCGCTCGGTGAGAACCTGGGCGCTGCCCGCGATGCCGCCTACGAGGGTGTTCGCGCTATCTCTTGGGCTGGCGCGCAGTACCGTACCGATATCGCGTTGAAGGCTGTGGAGAACCGCATCCACATTCCCGCTCCGCGCGGCTAAAACCTAAGGTGACCGGCTTCCCCGCTTGAGGGTGGGGGAGCCGGTCGCTTCTTTGCCACTCGCTTCTTTATTCCTCGCGCCTCAGCTTTTCCGGGTTCATTTCCTCAGCTCGGGGTGCTGGCGGCGGCGACCGGGGTAGGTTGGGCTCTCAAGATTGTGCCGTATTGATAACTGATGGCACTATCGGGAGCCGTGCCTGTCGCGGTATTGTAATTACACAGACTTTTTGCATCCACATCACACCACCTCATCAGGAGAAATTCTCATGACTTCTCGTTCTAACCCCGTGGAAATCCCCGGCTGGACTCACATTTATTCCGGCAAGGTCCGCGACCTGTACGTTCCGAATGAGGAACGTTTTGACGCTACCGGCTTGACCGTCAATGATGACGCTGAGCTGCGTGCCGGTTCGGTTATGGTTGTTGCCTCGGACCGTATTAGCGCTTTTGACCGTATTCTGCCCACCGAGATCCCGGATAAGGGCAAGATTCTGACTCAGATGTCCCTGTGGTGGTTTGAGCAGCTTAAGCAGGTTCCGAACCACGTGCTGTCCACTGACGTTCCGGATGTTGTGGCTGGTCGAGCAATGATTTGCCGCTCCTTGAACATGTTCCCGGTGGAGTGTATTGTGCGCGGTTACCTGACCGGTTCGGGTTTGGCTGTGTACAACGAGACTGGTGAGATTGCTGGCGTGAAGTTGCCTGCGGGTCTGGTGGATGGTTCCCGCCTGGAGACCCCGATTTTCACTCCGACCGGTAAGGCTGAGGTGGGTGAGCATGATGAGCTGGTGACCCGTGAGGAGCTGTACGCTGAGGTGGGTCAGCCGGTGGGTGAGCGCCTGGAGGAGCTGAGCCTGAGCCTGTACACCACTGCGGAGAAGATTGCTCGTGAGCAGGGCATTATTCTGGCGGATACCAAAATGGAGTTCGGTACTGATTCGTACCGCGGCGAGATCACTCTGGGTGATGAGGTTCTGACCCCGGATTCTTCGCGTTTCTGGGACGCTCAGCAGTATGAGCCGGGTCGTGCGCAGCCGAGCTTTGATAAGCAGTACGTGCGTGACTGGCTGCGTTCCCCGGAGGCGGGTTGGGACGGTTCGGATAATGTGCCGCACCTGCCTGAGGAGGTTGTGGAGAAGACTCGTGCCCGTTACGTTGAGGCGTATGAGCGTCTGACCGGCACGAAGTTCTAAACTCTATATTTCGGGCTGAAATAAGTCTTAGAGATAGCTAAAGGGCGGTGCCCCGGAAGGTCATTCTTCCGGGGCACCGCCCTTTATTTGCTGGGCATTTATTTGCTGGGCACTTATTGCAGGAGCTCAAGCGGCTGAACCTTCGTCGCCGCGTAGGCGGGCAATGCACCCGCCACGATACCCACAGCCAAGCCGAGGAAAGGAATCCCCAGGATAAGGGGAGGCAGAGATAGCGCCCACCCGTTGAGAAGGCACACAACCCAGGAACCGAGAACACCGAGGATGAAGCCTCCAAGAGCGCCCAGCGCCCCGAGGAGAGCTGCCTCCGCCAGGAAGCTCACCGCCACATCTCGCCGTCCCAATCCCAGGGCACGGTTAATGCCGATTTCCCGGCGGCGTTCCCAGACCGAAATCTGCATGGTCATCACAATGCCGAAGCTTGTCGAGACGATAAGGACCACCAGGATGATGGTCGTAAGAGCTCGACTGTCCTTCGTCAGAGAAGCACGAAGAGTCACCGGTGAGGGTGGAATCTCAATGTTCGTATCAACGGGGGAACGTTGCGGATCGAGCACCTGCTTGAGCTGTTCCGCGACAGTATCTGCGCTTCCGGGGTTCACGATGACGTCCATACCGCGTTGCAGGGTGTGAGCTTGCGGCAAGAAAGTGGAGGTGGTCGGCAGGATAAGAGCGCTACTGAGAGCAGCGTTCTTACCGCCGTCACGGATAATGCCGAGCACGTAGGCTCGCATTCCGTTGACCTCAATCATGTTCCGCCCGGGCTCAGTGCTAACCCCCAGCTCTTTCGCGAGGGCAACGCCTAGATAGACGGTAGGCTCACCGGGGCGTTCGCGGGCAGGTTCCGAAAAGCGCCCTTCGACAATGTGCGCACCTCGTGCTTTCAAACCTGCTTCCGAGACAACTGCGAGGGGCGTCTGTTGGCCCTCATGCCCCGGCCTGTTGACCTGCGGACGCGTTGTCTGCGTATCGATGGTGACCGTACCGGCAGCTTTGACCTCTGGAACTTGGTTAACGCGCCAGAGCAGTTCATCCTCCGGTATATCCCAGGTCTGCGGCTGGAGGCGCACACCGAGCCGGGTGGAATCGTAACTGGCCAGCTGCGAGCTCGTATTGAGCGCTGACGACTCGCTGACCCCCACCAGCATGATGATGGTGGTTGTTCCCGCGAGCATCGCCAGTACTGTGAGCAGGTTGCGGCGCCAACGGCGGACAACGGCGAGGAGAGCGTAGTGAAGGTTATTCCTTAGCATCTATCCTCCCCTGACGACGGGTTCTTTGAGCGCTTGGTGGGCTGGTTCTTCGGGACTAGCGAGTTCGGGGCTCACGAGCATCCCATCGACCATGTGTAGCTGCCGGTCGCAACGAGCCGCAATATCGGGTTCATGGGTGATAATGACCAGGCTTTGCTTCTCCTCACGACCGGCGAGGAGCAAATCCAACACCTTGTGAGAGTTTTCAGTGTCGAGGTTTCCTGTAGGCTCATCGCACAGCAGGATGCGCGGGGCGCAGGCTAACGCGCGTGCGACCGCAACTCGTTGCTGTTCGCCACCGGACATATTGCGTGGAAGAACCTCCAGGCGGTGCCCCAAACCCACCTGTTCGAGTGCCTGCAACGCACGCTGATGTGCCTGACGGCTCGGTACGCCGCGCATCCGGAGGGTGTGGGTAATGTTCTCGGTGGCGTTCAGGTGAGCAATGAGGTGGTACGCCTGAAAGACAAAAGCGATGTGCTCACGGCGTGCCACAGTTCGCTCGGCGTCGCTGGCGGTGCCCATATTTTGGCCCAATATTTTCAGCTCACCTTCGGAGGGCTGATCGAGTAGCCCGATGATAGAGAGGAGCGTAGATTTTCCGCTTCCGGAGGCGCCGGTAATGGCCACTGATTCGCCTTCATGAATGCTGAGGGTTGCGTTTTTTAGCGCCCAGGTGGAGGGCGGGAAGAAACGCGCAATATTGTGGCACTCGATATTAGGTTTTGTGGCGGTAGCGCTCGCGGGGAGGGCACGTTCTGTCTCGTGATGAGGCATTTTAGCGCTCCTTCAGCTTCACGACGGTACCTGCCTTGAGTTCTGCAGCGGGGTTGACGAGCTCGCAGATTCCGGCGGAGCACACGCCAAGGGTGACGGGAACGCTCTGACCGTTATCCAGGGTGATGGAGTGCGTTCCGTTTTCTTCGGTTTTGACGGCGGCTTCAAGCACTGCGAGGGCGTTTTCAGCGCCTCGGTTGAGAGTGACGGTTGCTTGAAAACGTGTTGATGCCGTCGTGTTTTCCGGCAAGTCGATTGTGATGGGGTAGCGTTTCCGTGCGGTAGCTCCCGGTGCGGAGGTATCGCTGTTAGGTCGCGCGCTGTTCTGCGCACCGTTGGAGGCACCTGCGTTAGCGCCGCCGTCAGCGTTAGTTGAGCCTTCGGGTGTGAGGGCCGCGCCCAGGGTGCCTTCGAGCGAACTTCCGTTATCGGTAAGAATCTGGACTTTCTGTCCCTCAGCGAGTTCATTGCTGAGAGCGCTACCGTCCGCGGAGAGTACCAGACGGTATCCACCCGCGGATAGGGTGCACAGCGCCTGAGTTGAGGTTTGGCCTTTGGTGCCGCAGCTGTTGTCTACGGTGTATTCATTGCCGTCAGCGAAGAGGTATTCAGAGAGCGGCAGTGCGGTGCTGTAGCGTCCTTCTTCGGTTCGGTCAGTATCCCCGGGAGGGTAGTAGCCACGATCCAGGTAGAAACGGTAGACAGCGTTGGCGGTTGCTTCGCCGTAGTTTCCTTCCTCATCCCAGATACTGTAGCCAAGCGATTCTAGAGCCTCTTGGAGCTGTTTAACATCATCGCCGCGAGCGCCTACGGCAAGGTCGCGGTAGGCGGGAATACTACCCTTGAACGCAATGATGGGACGCTCATTGATAGTGGTGATAATTGAGCCGTTACTCAGCTGGGTACCCGCCTTGGCGCCGTCCCTGGTCACCACTCCTTGAGGGGTTCCTACGGTGTAGCTTCGGGCGGGTGACACGCTGACTTCTCCCGAGTAGGTGCGGGTAACAGTCTGCGTGCTGATTCGGGTTGTTAGTTGCGCGGCGCGGGACGGCTGCGCATTGGATTCAACATTGGTGCGTAGCCCCGTATTAAGTGCGTAGATGGAGAACCCGCCGGTGATGACGAGCAGAATGACGAGCACCGGAACCAGGTAGGCGCGTATGGTTGCCGTCGTGGCGGCGCGGCGGGGGTTTTCTGAACTCTGCTGCGTGTTCATGGGTTCACCTTTCTGCGGTGAAATATGGGGCGGGACTAGGGGTAATTGCTGAGGGTAACAACGTGGCGGGGGTTGAATAAAGGGGTGTATCCTCTGCTCTCATCCGCGGGTGAACGCGGTTGAGAGCAGAGGACCGGTAGAAAATTTTCGCTAGAAAATGTCCAACGAGGAATCAGCGTTTACTGGTTGCCGTTGGCTAGTTGCCGTTGACTAGAGCTGCGGCACGCTCCTGTGCCTGACGTTCAATATCGCGTACTTCAAGGATGAGCGGCTCATGCTCATTGAGCCAGGTCGCAGCCTTTTCGTAGTAGATATTCTGTGCCTTAGTCAGGATTCCAGTAGACTTTTGGCAGTTGTAGTCAGCATGAGCTAGGGATTGCTCTTCCGCATTGGCGGCGGCATTGGCTGCCTTATACTTACCCCAGGTTTTCTCTGCGTAGCTGGGAGCATCTCCGAAGTGCTGGATATCGGTGTATCCGCTTTCTTTCATGCATGCACCGTAGGTGGTGTCATTACGGTAGTATTTCCCCATTTCTTCTACTGCGTTATTTTTGGATCCACCCACGATGAGCTCGTTAATGAAGTTGATGTATTTGAGGTAGTTTTCTGCTGAGCCAAAGACAGCCTCTGCCGCACGTCCCAGGCATGAATCTGTTGCCATGCCGGTCTGGGAACCGTTACTCATCGTGATGGTAACGGTTTTGCTGTCTGCGGCTTGGGGGTCGCCTTGAAATGCTTTCCGATATGCCGGGTTTTCCATCGCGGGTGCATTGCTGGAGCTAGCGTTGCCCTGCCGGGTGGATAAGTACCCTTGGGTGGCCGCTTCTTCGTTGGCGAAGTGGGCGTCACTCATCGCAAGTTCATGAACGGAGCTGCCGTCAATAATGTTCTGGCTACCGGAGTAGGTGAAGGACTTCTCACTCATGCACTTTTTGACTTCGTTAACGAGGGCCACGTTAATGTCCGGGGAGGGATTCTCGTAGCTTGCCAGGACATTGCGAATGTCTTGCTTAACTTCAACGGTGGTGGAGCAACTCGATACGCCCAGGCAACAGGCAATACCGATAAGGGCGAGGGGTGTGAAGGGCTTCTTTGCCATGGACTTCACCTTTCTCAAGCATCATTGATGGGCGAGAACCGGCAGTGATACGAGCGTATCGTGAGGGCTATCTACAGACCAGCTATATGGTGTGAACCTGCGTTTTGTGGGGTAGAACCTTGGTGAGCCGATTACTAAGTATGATAGAGGACAGACCCCCCCGTACAATAGACATGCAAGATATATTTATGACGTATGGCACCTATAAGAATGCATGTAAAAGGGCTTATAAGTTAAAGGGCGGTGCCCCGGAAGGTCATTCTTCCGGGGCACTGCCCTTTAACTATGTGGGTTTATGAGAGCGAGATACGAATGTGAGGGGTGCACCTTAGCTGTTGTGCACGCCTTCGTGGCACAAATCCTCGTGCAGAATATCCTGCGCCGGATGCTGCCGTGCCCGCTCTTCCGCAGCACGGTCAGACAGCGAATAAAACCACGTAATATGCTCACACACACGCTCATAGGCTGCCTGCTCATCGTGAGAGGTAATCGCCTCAATAATGCCGTAATGCTGCTGCTGCAACGTGCGCTTGACCGCCTCCCAGTCCTTCAAGAAAGGAACCGCCTCCTGCACATAACTCATCGTCGCCATGTGCAGAGAGTCAATTACCGTATCAAGAACAATATTGCCGCCGAGCTTCGACAGCTCATAGTGAAAACGCGTATCGCAGAAATGGAAACGCTCATTACTGATCTTCTTATCCATCTCTGCCAGATGCACGCGCGCCCGATCCAGCGCCGCTGCACGCTCCGGAGTGTCCGGCGCCGCTGCCGCCGCACGGGCCGCAGGGCCCTCCAACAGCAGGCGGGTTGAGACAACGTCCTTCACCGGCAGGCTACGGGTCGCAATGTGCATGCGTAGCGCCCAGCTGAGTGCATCCGACGGCTCCGAAATGATAATCGCACCGGACTTCGGGCCTGAACCGGTGCTGGAGCGAATCAGACCCAGCGCGTTCAGAACCCTCAAACCTTCACGGACTGAGGGTCGGGAAATGCCGTGTCGTGCGGCAAGTTCACGTTCGGAGGGGAGCTTATCGCCCACACGCAACTCACCCAGGCGCAGGCGCCGCTCAAAAGTCTCCAGGATGATGCTGTAGCTGCGGTCCGCCAGAATCGGCTGACGCTCAACCACAGGGGGCGCCTCTGCAGGCTGGGTGTCGTCAAAAGAACGAGGCATACTCTCTCCTGATAACGAGGCGGATAACGAAAAGAAGTCTCGACTCAGCATGTTCTCCCAAACTATTGGGGCAACCTGTCGAGTCATAAGGGGCATAAAAAGCGGGGCGGCAGAACCGAGAAGGTTCGCCGCCCCGCCGTGGCCTCGGAAAATACCGGGGCGAATGTCCTATGGTCCTTGAGGCTTTCACCTCAAGAACTTATCTAAGGGGTGAGCCTCAGATTAGGGAACCAGGAAGGACAGAACGTTGGTCTGCAGGAAGACCAGGACGCAGACGAACAGGAGCATAGCGAAGGACCAGGGGAGGACAGCCTTGAGGATGTCGGATTCCTTGCCTTCCATGTCCACGGAGGTAGCAGCAATAGCCAGCGACTGCGGGGAGATCATCTTACCGACCACACCACCGGTGGTGTTAGCAGCCAGCATGAGCTCGGGGGTTGCGCCGTGGATACCTGCGTGCTGCAGGTTCTCAGCAGCAGACACCTGCAGCTTGGAGAACAGTGCGTTCGCGCTGGTGTCCGAACCGGTCACAGCGGTACCGATCCAGCCCAGAGCCGGTGCGAGGAACGCGTAGACGGTGCCCAGGCCTGCCAGGAAGGTACCCATAGCAATGGTCTGACCGGAGAAGTTCATGACGTATGCCAGTGCCAGAACCGAAGCAATGGTCAGGATGGACCAGCGCATACGGTAGACGACGGAACCGAACTCGGTGAAGATTGCCGGGAACTTGAAGGCGTAGCGGCCCTTCTCGTTGAAGAAGAAGTAGATGACCGCAACAACCAGGCCGGAGATGATCAGCAGGGTGCCGGGGTTGGACATCCACGCGAAGCTGTAGACAGCGTCCTTGACGGGCTTGCCGTCAGCGGTGACGAGGCGGGAGCTCAGAGCCTGGATGTCGATCTTGAGGACGAAGCTCTTCAGCCATGCCTTCAGGCCAGCGTGCAGGTTAGCAACACCGAAGATTGCAACGACGATGACGTAGGGCAGCAGTGCCATCCAGACGCGAACGGCGGGCAGAGCTTCCTTCTCTTCAGCCTGTGCGGGCAGGCCGTAGCGTTCACGAACGCCTTCGACGCCGCGCGGCTTCCAGAACTGCAGGAAGATAACAGCAACACCCATGGAGACGATGCAAGCAACAACGTCGGTCAGGTTGAACGCGGGGGTAGCAGCGGTGACCCACTGGGTAATTGCGAAGGAAACACCGATGATCAGTGCGGGCAGCCAAGCGTCCTTCAGGCCCTTCATACCGTCGAGGATGACGAGCAGGATGAGCGGAACGAGCATTGCCAGGAACGGAGCCTGGTGACCAACGATGGTTGCGATAACGTGTGCGTCCTTGCCGCCGACGTCAGCTGCGGTGGTAATCGGGACAGCAACTGCGCCGAATGCCACGGGTGCGGTGTTAGCGAGCAGAACGGTAATAGCAGCCTTGAGGGGCTTAACGCCCAGGGCGAGAATCATGGTTGCGGTAATTGCAACGGGAGCGCCGAAGCCAGCCAGTGCCTCGAGCAGACCGCCGAAGCAGAATGCGATGAGGATAGCCTGGATGCGCAGGTCGCCGCCGCCGAGGCGGTCGAAGACGCGGCGCAGGTCTTCAAAGCGGCCGGAGAGAACGGTGAGCTGGTAGAACCAGATTGCACCGAGGATAACCCAGCAGATGACCAGGCCGTAGATGCCACCGCGGACGGCGCTCAGACCGGCGAGGTCAGCGGGCATGTGGAAGCCCAGGACTGCTACGAGGATGGATGCTGCCAGTGCCACGAGTGCGGACCAGTGAGCGCGTGCCTTAACGCCCAGTAGCATCACAAAGAAGGTGAGGAGGGGAATGGTTGCCACGAGTGCGCTGAGGCCGAGGCTACCTCCCACTGCATTGGTTACAGCGGTATAAGTTTCCACTGGAACTCCTTTGGTTCAGGGTGTGTCTTGTGTGTGGTCAGACCATAGATAATCCCGCTGGGGAACGGGTCATTGTTTCCCATGCGGGGATGTGGTCAGACCATTGATCGCATGTTTAGAAGAGTACCGGATAATGTGGTGTTTCACCAAAAGTGACCTGACTCATTTTTGTGGAAGGCGACCGGAACCTGGGCTCGCTTCCAGTGAAACTGCCGAAATATTGCGGTTCTGATAGTTAATTCCAGGTTCTGAAACTCGAATATTTTCAGATACATCACGAGTCGGGTGTATGGGTCATTGGTTTACCCAGGGGAGAGTCTTCATTTGGACGCATATACCCGAAAAGAATGTTGTTTTAAAAAGGAAAAGCCCCATAAAACAACCATAAAATCTTCAGAACGGCGGATTTCTAGGGGGTTTATGGTCCACTTCTGTGTGTTTGATAAATGTTCAATCTGCGAAAAGAATATAGAGGTCTTACGGGGGGTGCATGGGAGATGAGGTCACATGTACCGGAAGGTAGGGAAATATACCTTAAGGTCAGGTCGACCTAACCGGTTATTTAACAAGGAAAGTATGTGCTATTCCAACTAGAGAAAAGCCGCCCAACGGTGTTAAATGGCTAGAAAGATAAAAGACATCACCACGGTTTCTGATCCCACCGCATCCCACCTCCACTTGGGGCGCGCACATCAGCCGGAACCATCCGGCCCAGCTTCCCCGACTCAATACATCTGAGTCGCCTCTTTGGAAGACCGAACTTATTCGGACTGTGCCCCGCCTGCCCCAGACGCAGGCGGTGAGACCGAGAAACTCTGAACACAGAGGAAAGGACGGACAAGTCATGCGCATTGCACTCTTCTCCACGTGCATCGTTGACGGCATGTACCCCCGCGTAGCACGCGCCACCGTCGAAATTCTTGAGCGCCTGGGCCACGAGGTTGTCTTCCCCCCGAACCAGACCTGCTGCTCCCAGATGCACGTCAACTCCGGTTACTTCGATGACGGCTACGAAGTCATCAAGAACCACGTCGAGGCATTCGACTCCTGGGACTGGGACGTTGCTGTTGCACCCTCGGGCTCCTGCGTTGCCTCCCTACGTCACCAGCAGGCAATGGTTGCTCGTAGCCGCGGCGACGAAGCGCTGGCTCTGAAGGCAGAGCAGATTGCTTCCCGCACCTTCGAGCTTTCCCAGCTGCTAATCGACATCCTGGGCATCACCAACGCTGCCGAGCAGCTCGGCTCCTACTTCCCCGAGCACGTCACCTACCACAGCTCCTGCCACGGTATGCGTATGCTCGGCCTGGGCACCCGCCAGCAGGACCTGGTCCGCACCGTCGAAGGCATCAAGTACACCCAGCTCGAGGGCATGGACCAGTGCTGCGGCTTCGGTGGTACCTTCTCCTTCAAGAACGCTGACGTCTCCGGCGCAATGGTCAACGACAAGGCAGACAACGTTGAAGCAACCGGTGCTTCCGTCTGCACCGGCGGCGACTGCTCCTGCCTGATGAACATCGGCGGTGCGCTGATGCGTCGCGGCTCGGACGTTCAGACCATCCACTTCGCTGAGATCCTCGCATCCACCAAGGAAAACCCGCTCAAGATCAACTCCGAGCGTGTTGAGCTCTCGATCGGCTAAGGAAAGATAAGACCTCATGACCGCTATTCAGCTTGGTATGCCCAAGGTCGTTCACTACGGCGAGGGCAACATTTTCGAAGAAACCCCCTTCCCCAAGTACGCGAAGGAAGAGCTCAAGAACGAGCAGCTACGCGCCAACCTGCGCTTCGTGACCCACGCGATCCGTAACAAGCGCGCACGCGTCACCGCAGAGGTGCCCGACTGGCAGGACCTGCGTAACACCGGTGAGTCCGTCAAGAACTACGTTCTGGCGAACCTGCCCGAGCTGCTCGAACAGTTCGAGCGTAACTTCACTGCCGCAGGCGGCCACGTGCACTGGGCACGCAACGCCACCGAGGCAAACCAGATTGCTTTGGACCTGATCCGCGAGCAGGGCGTGGACGAAATCATCAAGATTAAGTCCATGGCAACCGCAGAGACCGGCCTGAACGAATTCCTCGAGGAAAACGGCATCAACGCTATTGAGACCGACCTCGCGGAAGAAATCGTCCAGCTCGGCCACGACCGCCCCTCCCACATTCTGGTGCCCGCAATTCACCGCAACCGCCGCGAAATCCGCGACATCTTCCTGCGCGAAATTGAGGGTATTAACCCGGACATCACCGATGAGCCGGCAGAACTGGCAGAGGCATCGCGTAACCGTCTGCGTAACAAGTTCCTGAACACCACCGTGGCAGTCTCCGGCACCAACTTCGGTATTGCTGAGACCGGTACCCTGACCATCGTGGAGTCCGAAGGTAACGGCCGTATGTGCCTGACCCTGCCCGACACCCTCATTACCTTCATGGGTATTGAGAAGATTCTGCCCACCTTCCAGGACTACGAGGCATTCCTGCAGTTGCTGCCCCGTTCCTCCACCGGTGAGCGCATGAACCCCTACACCTCCATGTGGACCGGTGTGACCCCCGGTGACGGCCCGCAGAACATGCACGTCATCCTCATCGACAACGGCCGTACCGCCGTTCTGTCCGACGAGCTGGGCCGCCAGGCACTGCGTTGCATCCGCTGCTCCGCTTGCATGAACGTGTGCCCCGTATACGAGCGCGCAGGCGGTCACGCCTACGGCTCCACCTACCCGGGCCCCATCGGCGCGATTCTGTCCCCGCAGCTCTCCGGTATCGAGGCTGCAGAGAACAACTCCCTGCCGTACGCGTCCTCCCTCTGCGGCGCATGCTACGAGGTCTGCCCCGTGAAGATTAACTTCCCCGAGGTCCTCGTGCACCTGCGCGCTAAGGACGTCGAGTCCAAGCACGCTATCCGCGAGTTCGAGGGTAACAAGAAGGCTCCCTTCTCGCAGATGGACGGCATGATGCTCGGTGCGAAGAAGCTCTTCACCTCCGGCAAGATGATGTCGATTGCAGAGCGTGGTCTGCCCATGTCCCGCCTCATCAGCGGCCGCAAGCACAGGATCACCGCTGTTCCCGGTATCGTCGGCGGCTGGACCGCTTACCGCGACATCCCCGAGCCTCCCAAGGAATCCTTCCGCAACTGGTGGAAGAAGGAGAAGGGTCAGGCTCCGGCACGCGATAACGCTCAGCGCGTTGACATTCAGGCCCTCATCGAGGCTAACAAGGGTAAGGCAGCTGAAGCGGCTGCAAACGCTAAGGCTGCTCAGGAAGCCCGTGAAGCTAAGGAGAACAACTAATGTCCTCTGCTAAGGAAGATATCCTCGCACGTATCCGCTCGTCCCTGGCTGACGCACCCGTCGCCCCCGAGCCCGTACGTAACTACCGCCGCGTCAGCGAGCTGACCGAAGAGCAGACCATTGAGATGCTCGTCGACCGCCTCATTGACTACAAGGCAAACGTGTTCCACGCGAACAAGGAGAACATCTCCGAGGTCATCGCAGAGCGCCTGGGTGAAAAGTCCACCTACGTGGTTCCCGAGGACCTGAACATGGAGTGGCTGCCGGCTGACACCGCTGACCGCAAGCGCGTTACCGACTCCGGTAGCACCCTCAAGCCCGGCTGCCTGTCCCTGAAGGAACTGGACGCAGTTGACGCTGTGGTGACCGGTTCGACCGTCTCCTGTGCAGAGACCGGCACGATCTTCTTGAACACCAACCCCGATGAGGGTCGCCGCGCCATCACCCTGGTGCCCGACCACCACATCTGCGTGGTGCCCCGTTCCACCGTGGTGGAGCTGGTTCCCGAGTCGATCGAGCGTATCACCTACACCCGCCCCGTGACTATGATTTCCGGTCCGTCGGCAACCAGTGATATCGAGCTGATCCGCGTGGAGGGCGTGCACGGCCCCCGTACCCTGGACGTCATCATCTACGATGCCTAAGGTAAAGCGCCAGAAGGCAAACCTCTAAAGAAACCGCCCGAGAGCTAAGGCTCCCGGGCGGTTTCTTTATGCCCTCTCGGCTTCTGCATCTTTCAGAGCAGTAGAGAGCGGCGGAGAAGATAAGCGAACGGTGGCGGGCCCATGTTTCCCGCCACCGTTCTGTGCTTTATAGGGTGGTGTATCGACGGTTAGCGTCGTAGCGCTCCGTGAGGGTGCTTAGGCGCGTGCGTCGAAGTGCTGCAGACCGGAGTCCTCACGGCTACCGCCCTGGCCATCGCCAACATCGTGGTAGTCCTTGATCCACTCGATCTTCTGAACCCACTTGACCATCTTGTAGCCGTGCATGGAGTCCGCACGCAGACGGAGCGGGCCACCGTACACATCCGGCAAGGGCTTGTCGTTCATGCCCCACGCCAGGATGGTCTCATCTTCCATTGCCATGGAGATGTCCAGGCACTCGTAGTAGGGTTCGGTCGGGCGGCCGTCGTAGGTGTGGCCCACGTGGCCGAAGGAGGTCACCATAACGTAGCGTGCCTCGTCGGTCTTCTCGACCAGTGCGAGAACGTCGCGCAGGCGCACGCCCTCCCACTTGGCGATGCCGGTCCAACCCTGCATGCAGGTGTGCATGGTGATGTTGACTTCCTTGCCCAACTGCTTGAGCTCGTCAATGCTCAGGGACTTGGATTCCTTCACCAGGCCGCCCAGCTCGAGGCGGTAGTCAACGAACTCGTGCTCCTTCAGGCGGTTCCACTCGGTGCTCTCACGCTCTGTCGGCGGGCGAGTGTTAACCCAGTGGAAGGGCGAGATGTCGGCATCGGTGAAGGTCTTCTTCTGCACCTGACGGGAGGTGATACGGTCCAGCAGGACGTTACGAATCGGCTGGGTCAGACCCCAAATGAAGGTCTGGGTGAATCGCAGGTCGCGCAGGGACCAGTACGAAGCGAAAATCCACAGAGCCACAGCGAAGACAATGCCGCCAATGAGCATGGTGACTGCCTGAGCGAACTGTGCTGCGTCCACCTCGTTGTAGGGCTTGTTCAGCATCATGTGGGCGATGTTGTACTGGGGGTGAACCACGAACACCAGCGCCACGTGAATGACGGTGAAGACGCAGTAGAACGCCATGCCCAGGAAGTGGATGGAACGTGCGGTCTGGCGGTTACGGAAGAGGCGCACGTAGCCGGGGAAGCGGCCGCAGAATGCCGGGCTCATAATCGGGCCGGTTGCAATCATCAGCGGTGCCACGATGAACACCACAGTGAAGTACATAATCTGCTGCAGAGCGTCGTACGGCTGGAAATGCTCAATCGAGGGAATCTGGAAGCCAGCGTAAATCTGGATGGATTCCCACGCCTGCGGGATGATGTCCCAGCTGGTCGGGACGATGCGGCGCCACTGACCGGTCAGGAACAGCAGGGAGACATATACCAGACCGTTAACAATCCAGATGACGGTCACCAGCGCGTGCCATGCGCGGCCCAGACCAATCTGAGCCTTACCGGGCAGAGAAATCAGGGGAGACAGGGTGCGCTGGTCATCGCGCGCAGTAAATGCGCCGGGGGTGGTAGGGACCTTGTCCTTGGTGAACTTAATCCACTCAGAACCCGGGGTGCAATGGTTGTTCCAGTACAGGCGGGGGTGAGAGGCGAGAACTTCCCAACCTGAACGAATCAGGAAGCCCATCATAATGAAATTGATGAAGTGCGTAATTCGGAGCCAGGCCGGGAAGTCCAGCTCTACGCCACCAGTGCTCGCGGTGAGGAGTAGTTGGTGCATGATATTTCCTTCGGAAATGACTGTGTGTGCAGACAATCGTTAGGATTCAGTGCGAGGCCTTGCGATGCGAAGTTAGAAATAGTTACCTTTCTGAACCATATAATCCTCCTCCATGGTTGGGAGCCGCCGGGGGTATCGTCGCGGATACTCCCGAAAGGGGCGCCTCCCGTGTGTGAGATGGGAGGCGCGCCAGCTCCCGCTGGGGCGGAAGCGACTCTGTGTATGTATGTTGGTTTATGTGTGTTTTAGGGAAATTCCCTGTCCGCTTTCAATTTTATAGGACAAAGTGTCAGTCGTGAAAGCTAAGACACGTCATGTTCTGTAATATTTGCATAAAAAATCCGAATTTAAGGAAGATTCTCATCTTTCCGTGGTTTATAGGGTCTTTCGGGTGCAAAAAACCCACCGCAGCCTCAAGAGGGGATGCGGTGGGTTTTGATTCTATATGTGGGATGCATGTTGGTTTGCAGGGCTTTAACTGCCTGGTATTGTGTGGTTTTATAAATTCAATCCCACATAAGGTTGCGGCGACTGTAAGCGAGATTCTCACTTAAACCGGTTTGTAACCGACCTTGAAACGCCGAAGGCAACCGTACCGTAGCCGCTGCTAGATTTCTGCAGAACCCGTATTTTCCGCAGAACCCTTACGCTTCTTTGCCCCAGCCCGAGAGGCTGCTCGGGACGCAACGCTAGAACCAGCGGAAGCGCCCGTAGCCTCGGCAGAGCCGGGCTGAGCATCAGCCGGGGACTCAGAATCAGGCTGGGACTCAGAATCAGGCTGGGTTTCGGAATCAGCCTGCGACTTCAAACGAACCACCGGAATCATGCCCGTGGCAAGCTTCGCCTGCGCATTACGCTGAGCCTTCAACGCATTCATCTGCTCCTTACGGCTCGGCTCCTGTTGCGCCGGCTGGCCAGAACCAAACGCCTGACGAATACCCAACGCCCATAGCGGGAACAGCAGAACCGTCAGCGCGCCGCCGGCAACCAGCAGCGACGCCGTGGACTCCTCCAAAAGATCCGAACTGGTCGCAACCTCCGTCACCGCCACAATAATCGGCAGACCCGCAGCTGAATACAACGCCAACTGCGCCTTCTGTGCGCGAGTAGTCAACCCCGAACGGGTATCGAAGAAATGCTCCGCCAAAAGAACTGGAACGCCGCGGCACAGCAGAATACCCACCACCACGGCAAGCAGACCCAAAGGCTTAGCCACCACAGCAGAGACATCAATGCCCATACCGCTGACCACAAAGAACAGCGGAATCATGAACGTAAAACCAACCACCTCAAGGCGGCGAGTCATCATATGCAAAGCCGCCGGAGGGGTTAGGGTACGCAGAATAAGGCCCGCCGCAAAGGAACCGAGCACCGCATCCAAATCAAAGAGGGCAGTGCACATGATCAGGGTCGCCAGCAGGAACATGGCAAGACGCAGAACCGTCTGACCGGTCGTATTCGCCTCCGCAGCCATAATCTGACGCAGACCCGGCACATGCGCAAACAGACGGTGAGGAATCAGCGCCACAATCACCGCCACCACCATAAACGCCAGCAACACCACAATCGCCATGCCCGGCGAACGCGAAGACAGCAGCAGCGAAATAGCGAAAACCGGCAGAAGCTCACCCACAGCACCGTGCACCAGCACCGCATTACCCACCGGCGTACCGGCAGCACCGTGAGACTTCAACATCGGTAGCAGAGTACCCAACGCCGTGGAACTCAACGCCACGCCCACCGCAATATACGTATTCAGCTCATGCGAGAACGACGTAATAACCGCCGCACCCGCCATACCCAAAGCAAAGCACACCACCCACGTGGCAATAGCGCTATAGCCCTGACGGCTACGCAACGACGACACGTTAATCTCAAAGCCCGCAATCAAAAAGAGCATGCCCAAGCCCAGCTCCTTCAGCAGCGGGATACCGCCCTCACTGCTGGCAAGGTTGAGCATATTCGGGCCAATCAGCAGACCAAAAATGAGCAGGAAGACCACATCAGGGATCTTCTTACCCGTCAGACGCGAAAGAATCGGGGACAGCAACGCAACCAACGTAATCCAGAAAATGGACACAAACTGGCCGCTATCGTGGCTCGACCCTTCCGACAGAGTCGTACCCGAAGCAAGAAGAGCACCAGAAGCCCCCAAATCCGTCAAGAAAAGCGGGGAAAAAGTCGAAAACATAAAACCTCAACGTGGTGTGTGCAGGTGGGGCGTGTTTGGGACAGTAAAAGGAGCGAAATCATGCTCCCGCGGGATTGCCCCACCTTTAAGAACGTACCAATGGTACACACCTAACCTCGTGCAACAACACTTGAACAGCACGTATCGAGCGCCTGAACACCGAAAATAACCGCACGAGGAAACCACATGAGAGCAAAACCTCCGCGCCACCACCCGAGCAGACACAGCTTCCACCGTTACACTTAACACCTATGCCAGCGCATCCGGCTCACACCACCGGACGCGGCAGATACCCCGGCAGGGCACACCCCCTGGCGTAGCCCTAGCAGGGCGCACAGACTCTCAAACACGGCACTACAAGGAGCGAGGACATGGCAGCAGGGCGCACACAACCCATCCCCACCGTCAGCAGCGGGGCACGCGCCGCCTCCCTCGGAGGCACCCGACGCGACCTCGGGCTCGACCTCGCCCGCGCCTTCGCCGTGCTCAGCCTGCTCATCCCCTTCGGATACTGGCTACAGCTGATCCCGGTGTCCTGGAAATTCTGGATCCCGCAGACCCTCGTACCGGCAGAACCGCTCTTCGCCGCAATCCTGGGTGCCGCCGCCTGGCGCTACGCCCGCACCGCAAACTTTCCGCAGCTCTTTGCCGGAACCATCGTGCGATTCCTCGCGCTGCTGCTACTGGGTGTGGCACTCATGCAGGGCATCACCTACCTGCCGCAAGCCGGCGTGACCGTACCGGCGCAGGGCTTCTCCTACTCCCTGCCCTTCGACATGCTCGTGCACCTGGCGCTACTCACCCTGCTGACCCTATTCGTCGTGCACCTGCCCCTGTGGGCAATCGCAGTGCTAGCGGTAGTCACCAGCCCCTTCATTACCTGGACCTACACCCTCCTCATGGACGTAGCCGCTCGGGCCGACCAGTGGACCGCTACCCAGCTGCCGTTCCTGGCAAACCACGGCGTCAACCACGCGCAGAGCGCCCAGCTCATCTGGGTCATGTGCCTGGGCATCGTGCTCGTGCGCCTCTACGACAACCTGCAGGCAAAGCTCGCAATCCCCGTAGTACTCGCCGTGCTGGCGCTCGCCGTCTACCGCACCTTCAACCCCTACACCGAGCTCGGCTTCCTCAACAGCCCGCAGGTGCTGCTAACCCTAAACCTCGCGGCAACCCTCTACTTCTGGGCCGAATGCGCGCGCCTGCTCTCCGCACAGGCGGGAATGCTTACCCCCATCGCCCGCCTGGGCCAGATGTCGCTGAGCGCCTCCATTGTTCTGAGCGGAATCATCATCTACGCCGGCCCCACCGTCAAGGCTCTCACCGTCGGCGAGCACTACATCGCCACCGGAGGCTGGGGCACCGCCGTGTACTGGAGCGCCTTCCTGCTGCTCGGCGCTGTTATCGCCCTGGGCTTCTGCACCCTCTGGTCACGCATGGCACGCTCCATTGCCGGACGCGGCCCCCTGGAGGCGATTCTCGCCCTCATCTCCGGGCGCGGCTAAACGGAACTGAACTCAAAACGAAAGCGACCCCCTCCCCGCGTTCCTGCGCGGGTAGGGGGTCGCCTCTATATGCTCAACATCTGCAACAGAAATACTGCGGGTACGACAAAGCCCCGGTCCAGAGGACCGGGGCTTTCTGTCGGGATGACAGGATTTGAACCTGCGACCTCGTCGTCCCGAACGACGCGCGCTACCAAGCTGCGCCACATCCCGATGTTGACCTATCAGTGAATACCGTAGGCAACTCACCTAGGATAACCCAAAAAAATTCAGAACGCAACACAGCGGCACACCACCGGTCGGGGAGAGGCAAATAAAGTTCCTAGGCTTCAGCCTCCTGAACCTGATTCAGCTCATCCCAGGAGGCGTACATCGCTGCAAAACGACCACCGGAAGCAATCAGCTGCTGCGGGGAGCCATCCTCCACCACGGAACCCTCATGAATCACCAGCACACGATCAGCACCCAGAACCGTCGAGAGGCGATGCGCAATCACCAGCGCCGTACGCCCCGCCAACACGGTTCGTAGCGCCGCCTGCACCGCACGCTCACTCGGGATGTCCAGCGAAGCCGTCGCCTCATCCAGGATCAGCACTCGCGGATTCGCCAAGAACACGCGAGCAAAGGACACCAGCTGACGCTGACCCGCCGACAGGGTAATACCGCCGCGACCCAGCTGTGATTCGTAGCCCTCACGCAGACGCTCAATGAACGCGTCAGCGCCCACCGCCTTTGCGGCAGCCTTCACCTGCTCATCGGAGGCCTGTGGGTTACCCATGCGGATATTCTCCAGAATCGACGCGGAGAACAGGAACACCTCCTGGGTCAGCATGAGCACCTCACGGCGCAGCTGCGCATCCGCCAGCTGGCGGACATCCACGCCGTCAATACGCACCTGACCGGCTGAGACATCGTAGAAACGAGCTACCAGCTTAGCGATAGTCGACTTACCGGCACCCGTAGCACCCACCAGCGCCACGGTCGTACCCGGCTCGATGCGCAGGGTCGTCTCCTTCAGCGCGTGACGATCCGACGTGTACCCAAAGACCGCCGAATCCAGCTCCACCAGGGCACCCTGAACCTTGCCGGACGCGCCCTCAGCGGTACCGGCGGCAGGCTCTACAGTCCGCTCATACGGATGATCCGGCTCAGCAACCTCCGGCTCCTCAGCCAAGAACGACGACAGCTTCTCCAGCGCAGACATCGCAGACTGGAACATGTTGTAGAACTCAGAAAGCTGCATGACCGGCTCAAACACACGGTTCGCGTAAATCACCAGAGCCAGCAGGGTGCCAATCTGCATGGTGCCGCCCAGCACCGCATAACCACCCAGCACCAGCGCACCGGCAATAAACACATTGCCTAAAAGCATCAGCATGGGCGAGTAGACGCCGAAAATCTTAATCGAATCCATCACCGCAAGGCGGTAACGCTCCGACGCCTGCGCGTACTCGGAACGCATCTGCGCCTCCGCACCAAACGCCTTCACCGCGCGGATACCCGTAAAAGTCTCCACAAAACGGCTCGTCAAATGCGCAGATTCGGTACGCATCATGCGGAAAACCGGCACCGCCGTCTTCTGGAACCAGCGCGTCAAGAAGTAAATCGGCACGCCCATGACCAGCATGAACAGGCCAATACGCCAATCCAGAAGGAAAATAGCGACCGCAGAAATCACCATGGACAGCAAGGTAATCGCCAACTGGCTGATGCCGCTATCCAAGAAGCTGCGGACCGTATCAATATCGCTGGTTAAACGCGAAATGACCTTGCCCGAGGTGTACCGCTCATGGAACGACACGCTCAGCAACTGCGCGTGACGGAACACCCGCTTACGCAGGTACACCACCACGCCCAGCGACACGCGCACCGTGTACGCCACGTTGACCCACGAAAAAATCGCGGTCACCGCGGTAGCCACCACAAAAAACGTCAGCAGGGTCAGTAGGGGAGAAACGTCACCCTGCTTGAGTGGCTCAATGGAACTATCCAAAACGCGGGCAATCAGAATCGGCGCAACCGCCGAGGAACCCGAGACCAAAAGCACTGAAATAATCGACAGAGCCAACGCCCCACGGTGCGGGCGCAACATCTGGCGCAGCAGAGCCATCGAGCGTTCACGGGTCTCCGCGCGCTCCTGCGGGCTCATCTGCTCCCGCGGCTCCGCCGGACGATGATGGGCCATTAGCCCTCCTCCATCGTCATCAGCTGACGGTACTGCTCCGAAGAGTCCATCAGCTCAGCGTGAGTGCCTTCGGCGACCACGGCACCATCAACCATCAGTAGCACACGGTCCGCCAACGCCACGGTGGAGGGGCGGTGCGCCGTCAACAGGGTCGTAGCGCCGCCCAGGCCCTCCAGACCCTCACGCAGACCGGTAATAATACGCTCCTCTGTGTTCACGTCCAGCGCCGAGAACGGGTCATCCAGCAGCAGCACGGAGGGGCGCTTCGCCAGGGCACGTGCCAACGACAGACGCTGACGCTGACCACCCGAAAGGCTCAGACCCTCCTCACCAATGACGGTATCCAGACCCTGCGGAAGCTCCGCCACGAAATCGCACGCAGCCAGCTGTAGCGCGGTCTGGAGGGTCGCCTCCAGCTCTTCTGCGGCGGGGTAGTCCTCATCCTCGGTGCCGCGCTCGTACTGTTCAGCAACGCCCATCAGCACGTTCTCGCGGACCGTGCCGGAGAAGAGCACCGCCTCCTCAAAGACGAACGCGGTCTGGGCGCGCACCTCCTCAATAGACATGTCGGCGGTATCTCGGGTGCCAAAACGCAGGGAACCGGAGGTCGGCTCGTAGAAACGCGGAACCAGCGACAGCACGGTCGACTTGCCGCTACCGGTTGCACCCACCAGCGCCAGAATCTCGCCCGGGAAGACCTTGAAATCTACGTCCTTCAGCACGGAAACCTCGGGTGCCTTCGTCTCAGAAGCAACTTCAGAATTCGCCTCAGTGGTAGCCTCCGCCGGCGCCTTGATAGCGTCGTAGCTGAACTGAACGTGATCGAAAGTGACAGATACTGCGCCACCGCTGGGGTACTGCATAGTTTCCTTCCCGGAGCCGCCCTCGGCAGATACTCCAGCTACTGTTGACGAATCAGAAGCACCCTGCGGATGCTCGGGCCCAGACACAGCCGCGGAGCCACGAACCAGCGGCACCGCCTCAAAACCGGGCTCGTCCATGACCTCGTTGTGGCGTTCCAACGCCACCTTATAGCTCAAATAGGCAGACATCAGCGCGGTCGAGCGCGTCACGTGGCTGAGCACAGTCGTCTGCACCGCAAAGTAGGCGGTCATCGCACCCAGGCTCAAGGTGCCCGCCGCAACCTGCGAAGCGCCCACAGCCAGCGCCACTGCCGTGGAGACACCCACAATCAGGCCCTGGTACAGGGCAACACGAGCCACCAGCATCGACCTGCCGTACTCGCGCACCTGCAGGGCATCTACCGACTCGGAATATTCCTGAATCTGCTCGGGGGAGCGGCCCAGCGCCTTAATCACGCGGATGCCGCGCACCGACTCCTCAATACGGGTGGAGAGATCACCCGTCATCTGCTGAATCTTATGTGAAGCGCGGTAGTACTTGCGGGTGAAGTTCACCAGTGACAGCACCAGAATCGGCACGGTCACCACGAACACCAGCGCGAGCGACGGCGAAGAACGCAGCATGAAGAAGCCACCGACCAGGAACATCACCGCAACAGTCAGCATCTGAACAATACCGAAAGACAACCAACGGCGAATCGTACCCAAATCGCTCATGGAGCGGGTCAGCAACTGACCGGAGGGCCAACGATCCAGCAGAGAAAGCGGGGCGCTGAGCAGGCGGTCAAAGAAGTTCATGCGCATGGACAGCTCAATCGTGGAGGTCGGGTCCACAATCAGCCAGCGCCTCCAATACATGAAGGAGGCGTGCGCAATGCCCAGCAGAAGCACCAGGCCACCGGCAATCCAGATGGCGCTCTCGGTGGTGCTCTGCGAGAGATGATCCACAATAATCTGCAGTACCTGCGGGATGGAAATCTCAAGGGCACCGGCACCGAACGCCACGAGCAGACCCACGCCCCAGCGCACACGAATCGGACGCGCATACGCGGCGAGGGTGCGCGGGGCACGCTGACCGTGCGCGTAGTCGATCGGGTCGGGGGTCGGTTCGCTCGCCGTCTCCAAGAAGGGGTTGCGGCGGCGCTTAGTCGTGCTTGCTGTAGAAGCTTCAGACATTAGCGGCGGCCACCTTTTGAAGCGTCGGCTTCACCCTTATCGCGAGCCGTGAGGGTCACCAGGATTGCCTCCGGCGGGCAGAACAGACGCACCGGCGCAAAACGAGAGGTGCCCAAACCGGCAGAAACCTGAACCGGAATACCGGACTGCTCACTGACACCCTTCGCACGCGAAGGCGGCAAATCGCAATTGCTGACCAGGGCATGACCGCCGGGCAGGCAGACCTGACCGCCGTGCGTATGACCGGCAAAAATAGCCTGCGCACCGTCCTGCACGAAGCGGTGCAGGGTACGCATATAGGGGGCGTGTGCCACGCCGATACGGACGCTCGGCTCGTCCCCCTCGTCGAAGGCCCCGGGGGCGAACCCGGGGTGCTCATCGTAACGCAGGTGCGGGTCATCCACACCGGAGAACTCCAGGCGCAGACCCTTGAGGTTCAGCGTGTCGTAGCGGTTGATCAGGCCCGTCCAGCCGCGCGACTCGAAGGCGTCGTGCATCCGCTCAATGGGCAGTGCTACACGCGAGCCCTCCTCAATCATCTGCGGGGTGCGCGGCTGCCACAGGTAGCGTGCCGGGTTCTTGAAAACCGGCGCGAAATAGCAATTCGAGCCGGGCACAAATACGCCGGGGAAGTCCATGAGCGGGTCGAGTGCCTCCAGTAGCGGGCCCATACCGTCCACGTGGGAGAGGTTATCGCCCGTGTTCATCACCAAATCCGGCTCCAGGGTAGCCAGCGAGTGCATGAAGTCAATCTTCTTCTGCTGGCCCGGAATCATGTGCATATCCGAAATATGCAGAATCCTGAAGTCGGGGCTCCCGGCGGGCAGCACCGGCAGGGACTCGGTGCGGAGCTGAAAATTGTTCAGCTCAATAAAGTGCCCATACGCCGCCGTGGCGGCCCCCAAGGCTGCAGTGGCGGCTACCGCCCCCGCTACCTTCTTCAGGAGCGGGGAGGAGCCGCGTGCGCCGGGGACCGCCACGGGGACGCGGGCGTTGACTGCGTTTTCACACATTATCAATCGCCTTTCAGGCTTCAGCTGGTGAGCTGTGATTCTAGCTGTACGACAGAATCTTATCGCTGGGGGCGGTGAAGTCCTTCGTGTTGTACTTCGGTGCCATCGTCTTCATGAACGACTGCCACTGTGCACCCGCGTAGGTTGCACCATCGACGTACTCGAGGACTCGACCGTTAATGCCCACACCGTTCAGGGAGCGGAAGCCGAGGTTGTTAGAACCAACCCAAGACGCGGTGGACAGGCCACGAGTGTAGCCAACCTGCCAGGTCTGGGAGGAGTTATCGTTCGTACCGGTCTTCGCAGCCGAACCGTTCGGCAGACCAATACCGCGCTGAGAAGCGGAACCGCCAGGCTGGATAACACCCTTCAGAACCCAGCTGACACCGTTCGCGATGTCCGGATCCAGGACCTGCTCACACTGGTTCTGGTATTCCTTCATGGTTTCACCGTTGGTCTTGGTGATCTTCTCAATCGGGCGCGGGGTGCAGTACTTACCCTCGGAAGCGAAGATAGCGTACATGGATGCGCTGGTCAGCGGGGAGATACCGTACTTGGTACCACCAATGTTGGTACCCAGGTCGGGGATGCTGTGCAGCGGTTCGCCGGTACCGTCCAGGGCGTGCATCTTGATGGACAGGTCGTGCACATCGCACAGGTCAAGCTGGGAGAGCATGCCGTACAGGTACGAGTTCAACGACTGGCGAATACCGTACGCAGCGGTACCGTAGGTCAGACCGCCGTTGACTGCGTTCTTATAGGACCAGCCGTTCGGCTGACCGGTGTAGTAGTACTTACCGCCGTCGTAGCACTTGGCGTTCCAACCGAAGCTGGTGGGCCAGAACAGCTGGGTACCGTTCACGGTAGCGTTAGCGCCGCGGCCGCTGATGAGCCACTGAGCCAGAATAATCGGTTTGAACGTCGAACCGGGCTGGAAGCCGCGGGTACCACCGTAGGCGCTATCAACGTTGTAGTTGTACTCGGTCTTGGAGTGGTCGTTTGCGTCAGCCGGGGTGCCGAGCTCAGTGTTCTGTGCCATCGCGATGACGCGACCGGTACCGGGCTCAACACTGGTCAGGGCGGAGTTCACGTCGTTCCAGTTGGTTGCTGCCGGCTGGGTGGAGTCAACTGCCTGCTTAGCCGCGGTCTGAGCCTCGGGGTTGAGGGTGGTCACGATCTTCAGGCCGCCACGCTTGATGGCGGTGTTACGCAGCTCAGCGGTTGCGCCGAGGGACTCATCCTGCAGCAGGTAGTTGACCACGTAACGGCAGAAGAACGCCTTGTCGCCTGCCAGGGAGCAACCCTGGGACTTGGTATGGACGTTGAGCTTAATGTCGCTGGCGATGGCGTCGCTGTATTCCTTGTCGGAAATCTTGCCGTCGCGGAGCATGGTGCCCAGAACGATGTCGCGGCGTTCACGGGCAAGTTCGGGGTTCACGGTCGGGTCGTACACGTTCGGTGCCTGCACCAGACCGGCCAGAAGCGCGGACTGCGCCACGTTCAGGTCCTTAGCGGAAATACCCCAGTAGTACTGTGCAGCAGCCTCAACACCGTAGTTCGAACCACCAAGGTTCACGATGTTCAGGTAGCCTTCAAGGATTTCGTCCTTGGACTTGTTCTGCTCCATAGAAATCGCAAGCTTCATCTCGCGAATCTTTGCGGCGTAGGTCTTGTTACCGTTCAGGGTTGCGGTTGCGTCCTCACCACGAGCCACAGCGGAGTCAACAATGAGGTTGTTAACGTACTGCTGGGTCAGGGTGGATGCACCCTGACGGCGGCCGCTGTTGGAGTTAATGATGTTGTTCAGGAACGCACGACCGATACCGATAGCGGAGACAGCACCGTGGTTGTAGAAGTCGCGGTCCTCCACCGAGACGATAGCGTCCTTCATGTGCTGAGAAATCTGATCCAGCTTGACCGGTTCGCGGTTCTCTTCAAAGAAGGTCGCGATTTCGGTTTTGCCGTCAGCAGCGTAAATAGTAGAAGGACGGGAAGAGATGCCATCGGCAATGTCGTTAGGAAGGTCCTGGAACCATGACATCGACGCGTTCGTGACCATACCCAAGCTCACGGCAGGGGGTACGACAATAATTGCCGCAAGGAAACCGGCAATCACGCTGAACGCGAGGAACTGCAAAAAATCTCCCGGGCGGCGACGCGCACGGGTTTTCTTAGATGAAGCCATTCATTCAGTTTATCCCATGAAGCTGTGAGAGGAAGTCCGGTTCGGTACCCCATAGGGACGCGGGGGCTTCAACCCCGAGAATAAAGCCCCCAAAAGCCCCGGACATTGACCGAAACCATAGTGAATCCCTTTTACTTATTCGACCCTGAAAGCTAGTCTAGAGGGTATGAAGAAATGGGAATACGCAACTGTACCGCTGATGATCCACACGACCAAGGCAATCCTCGACAACTGGGGTGAAGACGGCTGGGAGCTCGTAACTGTTCTCCCCGGCGCATCCGCACCTGCTGGCGCAACCCCCGCGTCGAATATGGTCGCTCCGACTCAGGGCAACCCCATCGCCTACTTTAAGCGCGAGAAGGCTGACTAAGAGCAGCGTACCCGGCGGTCACCTCGCTATCCCGGCTCTCCTTTAACTAGGGGAGCGCGGGAATAGATGAGGAAGGCCGCCGGTTAGCCGTTTAACAGCTGCCTGAATATCAGTAGCGTTTAGATTTACGGCATTTCCCCTATCACCGTTTGGGTGCCATCACCCGCCATCCTTCTGGAGTAATCATGACTGAATCCCGTATTGAAGCACGTATCCGCGAACTCGGTTACGAACTGCCCGTAGCACCCGCCCCCGTTGCCGCATACGTTCCCGCGGTGACCTCCGGCTCCTACGTGTACACCTCCGGCCAGCTGCCCTTCGTTGAGGGCGCCCTGCCCGAAACCGGTAAGGTGTCCGACTCCGGTGCTGAAGGCTTCGTGACCCCCGAGAATGCGAAGAAGTACGCGGGTATCAGCCTGCTCAACGCCCTGGCAGCGGTCAAGTCCGTCATTGGCGACCTGGACCGCGTGCAGCGCGTCGTGAAGGTTGTCGGCTTCGTGGCATCCGAGGTGAACTTCACCGCTCAGCCCGCCGTCATTAACGGCGCATCCGAACTGCTCGGCGAAATCTTCGGTGAGGCAGGCCAGCACGCCCGCTCCGCCGTCGGCGTTCCCGTTCTTCCCCTGGACTCGCCCGTAGAGGTCGAGATCATTGTTGAATATGTCTAATCTGTACACCGGCGCGCTGCCGCTGTCTGCTATTCGTGCTGCCCAGGCTCAGCGGGCAGCACAAAGTGGCGCCCAAAAGACGGTGAACGGTATCGACGGTCACGGATCCGGCGAATCGCAGGATATCAAGACTCTGCCCCTGCCGGTGCAGGAACGCCGCTTCGGCACCCCCACCCCGGCTGAAGGCGTGGAACGCCCCCGCATGTTTACCGGCCGCCAGTCTGCGGCTAACCCGCGAACCTCCTGCATTCAGCGTCTCTACACGATTCCCGAGTTCATGCGCACCGCAGCCGAAAGTTGGCGTGAAGGCGGTAACGAAGGTGCGACCGGCTGTACGATGCGCCAGGCGGCATCCGTCATTTTTGTGCGCGATGGTGACAACGGCCTTGAAACGATTCTGACCTACCGCCCCGGCAGTTCGCCGTTGGGCGTGGTGGCTTTCCCCGGTGGTACAGCTCTTCCCGGTGATGATGAGGCGGCCTCCTGGGTCGGCCCCGGCGCCGAATACTGGGAAGAACAGTTCCACTTCTCTGACGTAACTCAGGCACGCCGCAGCGTCATGGCTGCCATCCGTGAGTCCTTCGAAGAGACCGGCATTCTGCTTGCAGGCGAGGACGAACAGGACGTCGTGGAACGCTCCAGCACCCCTGAGCTCATGGCGTGGCGTGAAGCGGTTGCCGAGCAGGACAAGAGCTTCTCGGACTTCTTGACCTCCAGCGGCTTGAGCGTGCGCGCCGACCTGCTGCGCCCGGTCGCGCGCTGGCAGTCCCCGGACTTCTTCCTCAAACGCTACGATATCGCCTACTTCACCACGGCGTTGCCCGTCGGTCAGGACCCGAAGCTACTGCTCGGTAAGGGCGTGTGGGGTGACTGGCTGAACGTGCGTGAACTGCTCGAAGCCAAGGACACCAGCGAACTGGGTGACCGCATCGGCCAGCCCAACACGGTGGGCCGTACCCTCGACCAGCTCATTACCCCCGGCGTGATGTGCATGCTCGAATCGCTGGCGAAGGCTCAGACCTCCGTCGCGTGGCTGTCGAAGCGCCGCAAGATTGAGGTGAAGAAGCCCGTGCTCGTCACCCACAACGGTGCGTGCATGCTCTCCTTCACCGAGGTGGTTCCGGCTACCACCGGTTCCATATACACCGGCGCGATGGGTGCGCTCTAAGAGGGTATTGCAGCCGTTCGCTCGTACGATGAAGCGTTAAAGAAATCAGGAGCCGTTTCCCCATGCAGAGGGAAACGGCTCCTGATCTATTTAAGCTGTGCGTCTTTCAGCGAGGGCGTCCTAGAATGCCCTAACTCAAAGAGACCTTAGCGGGAACGCTGGCGCAGGCGGGGCAGGTCCAGAATGACAACTGCGCGTGCCTCCAGACGGATCCAGCCGCGAGAAACGAACTCGGCAAGAGCCTTGTTCACGGTCTCGCGGGATGCGCCAACCAGCTGTGCCAGCTCTTCCTGAGTCAGCTCGTGAGCAACGAGCACGCCGTCGGTTGCGGGGCGGCCGAAGCGGTCAGCCAGGTCCAGCAGCGCCTTAGCGAGGCGGCCGGGAACGTCGGAGAAGACCAGGTCAGCCAGTGCCTCGTTAGCGTGGCGCAGGCGGCGAGCCAGAGTCTTAATAACCTGATCGGAGATAGTGGGATCGAGCTGCTGTGCACGCTTGAAGGACTCGTGCTTGATGGCAGCCAGGCGAGTCTCAGAGACAGCCACAGCGTTGGTCGAACGGGGCGAAGGATCGAAGAGAGCCATCTCGCCGAAGACGTCACCGGGACCCATGATTGCAACCATATTCTCGCGGCCGTCAGCGGCGGTGCGACCCAGCTTGACCTTACCGGAGAGTACAGCGAAGAGCTGGTCGTCCTGGTCACCCTCGTAGAAGAGGACGGCGTTGCGGGAGAGGTCAATCTCCTGAATGTCATCGGTCAGCAGAGCGAAAGCTGCGTCGTCGAGGTTAGCAAAGAGAGGGGTACGACGGAGGATCTCGAGATCCATAAAGTTCTCCTAGATATGAGGTGATGAGCCGAAACTCGTAAATGTTCAGTGAGTGAGCCCGAACCGGTGTCATGCGTCTCAACATCTGAAATGTGAGAAGGCTCAAGCTAGTGTGACATATTCAACTGATACGAGCGTACCCTAAAAAAGCGCTTTATGCATTCCGATACAGCGAGCTTTACACCAAAAGTTATTTCTTCCGAGAAAATTCAAAGCTTCCCCACAGGTTTACCACCTAATATCAGGCATTCAGGTGTGTACTTTTTTCGGTACCAAGCACGCAGACACCCTCATGACCAGGAGGCGCACCGCCTCTACACACGGTACGATGCGACGAGGCAGAAACCCGAGCCCAAAACCCCGGGAACACAAGCCCGCCGCATCCACCACTGGGTGTTAACGCGCCGCCACACTCACCGGGCACAGCCCGCACCAACCACATGGGCACACCGTGACCATTTCTACCCACCAAGGAGGCAATTAGTCGTGACGACTGGCATCAACCTGCTTGATATTGCTATCCCCATCATTCTGCTGCTCTACTTCCTCGCCGGAGTCCGCAGCGGATTCTTCACCACCCTCGGAACCTTCCTCGGCCTGGGTCTGGGCGTCTGCGCCGCAGCCTGGCTCGTGCCCCTCGCCGTGGCATCCGTGGGATCCCAATGGAGCCTCATTACCGCCGTCGGCGTGCTCATCATCTGCCTGACCATCGGACAGTGGCTCGGCCTCGTTGCCGGACGCACCATCCGCCGCGTCACCGACATCACCCCGCTCAAGGGCGTAGAACGCTTCTTCGGCGGCGTGCTGAACCTCGCCGCCTGCGCCCTGGTCATGGTCGTGCTGACCATCTCCATGCGCACCGTGCCCATCCCGCAGCTCAACACTGCGCTCAGCGACTCCAAGACCCTCTCCTGGATGGTCGCCTCCACCCCCGAGGTCGTCAAGGACCGCATCAACACGGTACGCAATGACGTGCTCGCCTTCGGAACCATTCCGGAAGTCAGCCAGCTCATCGCCCCCGAAACCAGCGCCCCCACCGAGACGGTAGAATCCGCGGCACTGGACCAGGCGGCAGCCTCCGTCGTTGAGATTCTGGGCGCCGCAGAGCAGTGCGGCTACACCTCCACCGGCTCCGGCTTCGTGGCGGATAACGGCCTGGTCGTCACCAACGCCCACGTAGTCGCCGGCGTGACCTCCCCGGTCGTGCAGGACTCCCGCGGCCGTACCTGGCCCGGCACCGTCGTCTACATGGACACCGAACAGGACCTCGCCTTCATCAGCGTTCCCAAGCTGCCGCTTGCACCGCTGAACATTGGCACCAACGCCACCGCAGGTAGCCTCGTAACCTTCATGGGCTACCCCAAGGGCGGCCCGTTCAAGGCACTGCCCGCCACCGTGCAGGGCATCGGCAACACCCAGACCATCGACGCTGACACCGGCCGTGCCAACGCCATGCGCCAGGTCTACCAGCTGGCAGCCGACGTGCAGCACGGCAACTCCGGCGGCCCCGTCCTCGACGAAAACGGCAACGTGGTCGGCGTGATCTTCGGTAGGGCAACCACCGGCCAGACCGGCTACGCCATCACCGCAAGCACCCTCAAGCAGGCACTGGCCGAAGGCGGCGACAACACCGCCGCAGTCTCCACCGGCACCTGCCGCAAGTAACTAGCCGCTAAATAGCGATAAAAGTTCAGGCTCCCCCCTCACATGAGGAACGGGAGCCTGAACTATTTAACGAACGGAGGCAGTGCTGGGCTATTCCGCCAGGCGCTGGGCTGCGCTATTCAGCGAGATGCTGCGCTGTTATTCCACCAGGTGCTGTGCCAGGAAATCAACCGCCATGACATAGCCGTACGCACCCGCACCGGCAATCACCGCAGTAGCCTGCGGCGACACAAACGAATGATGACGGAACTGCTCACGACGATGCACATTCGACAGATGCACCTCAACCACCGGAAGCTCAGCTGCCTCCAGCGCATCATGCAGCGCCACCGAGGTGTGCGTGTACGCCGCCGGGTTAATAATAATCGCCGCGCCACGAGTACGAGCACGCTGAATCTCATCCACCAGCGCACCCTCATGATTCGACTGCATAAACTCAACATCAAAACCATGATCCGCCGCGCGCTCACGCACCATACGCTCAATATCGTGCAGAGTGGTGTAGCCGTACACCTCGGGGCGGCGCTGCCCAAGCAGGTTCAAATTCGGTCCATTAAGCACAAAAATCGTATCTGACATAAAACCAGTGTGGCACAGCAGGTGCCCGCTGAGCGTCAGTCGGCGCGAACTGCCCAGAAAATGATGGGGAGCGGGCCAAGTACGGTGAGCCTCGCTACCGCCCGCACCCCCAAGCCCGGTACCCTCGCGCTATGACCGAGAACGCCACCCGCACCGAAGTAGAGAACACCGCGGCAGAAAATAACGCGGCTGAGAACAACGCGGCAGAGAACACCGAATCGCTCCTGCAGATCCGATTCGTTCCCGAATTCAAAGCCGCAGCCGCCGCACGCCGCCTCAACGCCCGCGCACCCGAAAGCCACCTCGCCACCGTGCGCCGCGCCCGCAAAATCAACCGCATCCTCGGCGAAACCTACCCCTACGCCGTTGCAGAACTCGACTTTGACAACCCCTTCGAGCTACTCATCGCCACCGTGCTCTCAGCACAAACCACCGACGTGCGCGTCAACTCCGTCACCGGTGCACTCTTCGCACGCTACCCGGACGCCGCCGCGCTCGCCTCCGCACGTAGCGAAGAGGTCGAACCCTACATTCAGTCCCTCGGCTTCTACCGCGCCAAGGCACGCTCCATCGTCACCCTCTCCCAGCAGCTCGTAGAACGCCACAACGGGCAGGTTCCCTCAACCCTCGAAGAGCTCGTAGAACTCGCCGGAGTCGGCCGCAAAACCGCGAACGTGGTCCTCGGAAACGCCTTCGACGTGCCCGGACTGACCGTAGACACCCACTTCGGCCGCCTCGCACGCCGCATGGGATTCACCACCGCAGACGCCCCCGAGACGGTCGAAAAAGACGTCGCCGAACTCATCGAACGCAAAGACTGGACGCTCTTCTCACACCGCATGGTCTACCACGGCCGCCGCATCTGCCACGCCAAAAAGCCCGCCTGCGGCGTATGCCCCGTCGCCGATCTCTGCCCGTCCTATGGCGCCGGGGAGACGAACGAACAAGCAGCACGTAAACTCATGAAATACGAAATGGCACCCGGCCGAGAAGACCTGCACCTGCGATTCCTGCAGGGCGCAACCCGCCGCGAACTCATGGCAGAAGGCTACCCGCTCAGCGCCTAACGGCGACTGAGCCGAACCGGAATGTAGCCGCGCAGAAGAGAGGTACACAGATGAGCGAAAACACGTCCCAGCAGGAGGCGCAGCACCCCGCCCAGCAGGCACTGGCGGCTCTCGCAGAGGGCGGCGTGGAATTTGACGTCCAAGCCCTACTGCGCAGCGCACCCGCCAGCCCCCTGAGCAAAGAAGCCGCCGTGCTGATCCTCTTCGGAGTGCTCGACAACTCGCCCTCCACCGGCGAATTTGACGGCTGCCCCGAAAACGTCAGTGCCGACCTGGATGTACTGCTCCTCGTACGTGCCGCAACCCTGCGCTCACACGCCGGTCAGCCCGCCTTCCCCGGCGGCAAAATCGACCCCGAAGACTACGCGCTCGCCGAAACCACCGGCGAACCCGTCGCCCACATCGCCGCCCTGCGCGAGGCGGTCGAAGAAACCGGGCTCGACCCCGCCGGCGTGCAGATCCTCGGCCAGCTGCACACCCTGCCGCTACCCATCAGCAACTTCATGGTCACCCCCGTCATCGGCTGGTGGAACAGCCCCGTGCCCGTCGAAGTCGTCGACCACAACGAGTCCGCGCTCATCGCCCGCGTGCCCGTGCGCGACCTGCTCAACCCCGCCAACCGGCACACCGCCTACGTCAAACGCGGCCGCACCTCACACCGCACCCCCGCCTTCGAGGTGCGTATGCCCGGCGGCGAAGAATTCACGGTGTGGGGATTCACCGCGATTCTGCTGGACCGGATCTTCGACTCGCTTGGCTGGACCGTGCCCTGGGATACAAAAAAGATGCGCCCGGCACCCGGCTACGAGGAGTAAAGCTTATCGCAGAATAAACGCCTGACCAGCGGATATAGGGAGCAGAATAGTGCGCAGATAGGGGCGGTAGGTAACTTGAATGAAGTTACCTGCCGCCCCTATTTTTTTATTGCACGGTGCCGCTTATGCGCAGCTGATTATTTACCGCAGATTATTTACCGCTGATTATTTATTTACCCTCAGCGTAGTTGCGCACTCGCGCCACCGACACCGGAAAATCAACCGGCACACGACCGAACAGCAGACGCGCCGCCTCCGCAGCGCCCTCACGCACAATACGCTCCACGCGATCCGCCTCCAGCTCGGGACCGCACAGCAGAAGCTCATCGTGCAAAAAATACACAATGCGGGTGCGCATCGGCATACCAAAAATCCGCTCCGACAACAGACGAGAACGCACCGCGCCCATCCAACACAGAGCCCACTCCGCCGCCGTACCCTGCACAATAAAATTGCGGGTCATACGCCCGTGTGCACGCGCAGTCGACACCGCACGCGACTCAGCCGCCGGCGAAGACCGATCAGCCACAATCTCACGGAAACGCTCATCCACCGGCGGGGACGTACGACCCAAAAAAGTCGTCACCTGACCGCCCGCCTCACCAATGCGCGCGGCACGCTCCGTAAAGTCCATCGCCTGCGGAAAAAGCGCCGCCACATGCGGCAACAGGGCGCCAATCTCACCGCTGCGGCCGCCATACATAATCGCCAGCATGCCCACCTTCGCGTGGGAACGCTCCGTCAAACCCACACCCTTCATGCGCGCCAGCTCGGCAATACCCGCATACAGGTCAGCGCCACGACCCGCCGAAGCGAGCGCCTCATCACGGCTCAACGCCGCCAGAATACGCGGTTCAATCTGCGAGCCGTCCGTCACCGTCAGCACCTGACCCTCCGGCGCCTGCACCGCCTGACGAATCTCCGCAGGCAGTTGCAACGCACCACCGCCGGAAGCACCCCAGCGCCCCGTCGCGGCGCCACCCACCTCAAGATGCGGGCGGAATGCGCCCTCAGAAACCCACGTATCAGCCCACGTCCAGCCGTTAGCAGTCCAAATACGGTACAGCTTCTTATAGCGCAAAATCGGGTCAATCAGCGCCCAACGCTTCTGCCGCTGAGCCGGAATCGCTTCCGCCCAACTCTTCAACTCCCACGAACGCGTAGACTTCACCGAAACCCCCGCAGACTGCAGAGCACGCAAAAGATCTTGCGGCGAATCCGGGTTCAACGACGGCATAAACAGCATGCGCTGAATCTGCTCCGCCAACTCCTGCATCTTCTGTGGACGCTCCCCGGGCACCGGACGCGGACCCAACAACTCGCACAGATGCTCATGATGCGCCTGCACATTAAACGGGATGCCGTAATAACCAATCTCAGCCGCCACCAACGCACCGGCAGACTCAGCCGCCGCCAAAAGACGCAGCCGCTCCGGGTGCCTTGACTCGCTAATAGCGCGCGCCTGCGCCAGCCATTCACGCATCAGCACGCGCACCACCGGATGCTCCGGCAGCAGAGTCACCGGGCCCGCCGCCAACTGCGGGGCAAAAGGCTCATGAGGCGCCGCCTCAAGGAAATCGGGGGAGGAATCAGCAGGAGAACCGGCATGTGTAGCGGAAGAGGTGGCGGGGGCACTCAAAAAATCAGTGCCGAACAGCTCCTCCTGACCCTGAACCTGCCGCGCCACCGGCAGATACCCCTGAGGCTCGGCCGCCTCACGCACATCAGAAAGATCCAGCACCGGGCTGTACTCCACAAAACCGCTCGGATGCGTAGCGGCAGTCGTCAAAATTCGCTGCACCAGACGCAAATCATGGCACAGATGCACCCGCACCCCGCGGCGCAGAAGCAGCGGGTCAACGTGGCGGGTATCAGCCCAAATCCAGCGGGGAAAACGCGCCTGCGCCGAATCTGCCGCCTGCCGCTCCACCTCTCGCACATACGCCGGAAGATTCGCCGCACTCACCCGATCCGCCCGCGTAATCCGCGGAATAAAGGTCGGGTCCTGCAACTGTTCAGCGGTCGGCGCCGAAAAATGAAAAGCACCCCACGAGGTCACCGGTTGAGCACCGCGCGGGGACGCACCCGCGGCAATAGCCGAGGTGACCGGGTGCGCGGAGGTGCCGGTCTGGGCGGTAATACCCGCGCCGGTGGCAGGACTGAGCAGAACGTACATTCTTCCATTATCGGTGACCGGGTGCGAAGGCGCGTGGTTTGTGGTCGCGGGCGGGCGGTTTGCGGAAGAGGCAGGGGAGGGCTGAATGCGCCGCGGTTTGTCATAAAAGCGCCGGATGTGTGCGTTTTGTTCGTTTGAGACGCGTGCATCGTGGATATTTCGGGGTGCGCGAGGAGTTATCCACAGAACGCTCATTCTCTTAAAAATTCGAGGCGGGCGTAATGGTCTCCTAGAGCCATGAACTCCGCCATGAATCCCTCCAGCAATCCCGCCGGGCACCCTGCCAACAATCCCGGCAACCCCAACGGTTGCTCGCCGCGTGCCGCACAGGGCGCGAATCAGCCGGGCGCACAGAATACGGGTGTCCAGAACACCGGCGCGCACTCGCTACCCGCCCTGCTCATTCCCGAAGACTATCGCGCCCGCGCCGTCGCCCTGCACGCCCGCGAGCTGATTCTGCGCTCGCCGCAGATGAGCGCTATCGCCCTGGGCGGTTTTAGCGGCGGGTTCAGCGCCGGGTTCAGCGGCGGACCCAGTAACGGATTCAGTGCCGGAGTCGAGAAGGCAGGGGAGCGGCCGCCCGCAGAGGGTGTGGTTGCCGCGGGCAGTGCAAACGCTGCGAGTGCCGCGGGCGGTGGGTTACTCCAAGAATCCCAGCCCCTCCGCGAGATCCTCGAAAATGCCGTGGATGAGGCAATTTGCGCCATCGATGGCGGATGCCAGGGGAATGCCTGGGGGAACACGAACGCAGAAGGAACGGGCGCAGATAGAACTAATGTGACGAAGCCCCGAAAATTCCGCACCAAAACGGTGCAACCCGCGCCCGCCTCATGGAGCTACCCCAGCGTGGAATACGTGCCCGTCAACCGGCAGACCGCGCTGCGCTACCTCGCCGCGGAACTCTACGGCCTCGGTGCCCTCGGACTGCTCCTTGACGAGGGGCAACGCGCCGGAACCATCACCGATATCTACGTGAACTCGCCCTGCGATATCTGGGTGGGCATCAACGGAACCACCCGCCCCGTGGCGCTGAGCCTCGGTAACGAGCGGCGCGTGCGTGACCTTGCCGAGCGGCTCATCCGCAGGCACGGCGGGCAGCTGGATGCCGCGCATCCGGCGGCTGACATTAGCGACGAGCACGGCAGGCGCATCCACGCGATTATCCCGCCGCTGAGCGAACGCACCCGGCTCTCCGTGCGCCTACCCGCCCGCGAGCGCCCCACCCTGGCGCAGCTGCAGGCCTCCGGGCTGTGCGATGAGGCGACCGCCGCCTACCTGCGCCGCATGATTGCCGAACGCCGCGGATTCCTCATTAGCGGGGGCACCGGCACCGGCAAAACCACCCTGCTCAACGCCCTGCTGGGGCTGTGTACGCCGCAGGAGCGCCTCATTTTGCTCGAAGACACCCCGGAACTTGCGCCGCAGCATGAGCAGGTTATTGCCCTCAAAACCCGCGTCGCCAACTCCGAGGGTGCCGGCGAAATCGGGCTGGGTGAGCTGATCGTGCAGGCGCTACGTATGGGCCCGGATCGGCTCGTGGTCGGTGAGTGCCGCGGCGCGGAGGTGGTGCACCTGTTGACCGCCATGAACACCGGTCACCGCGGTGCCGGAACGACCCTGCACGCCAATAGCGCGCAGGCGGTTCCCCTGCGTTTGTGTGCTCTGGGCGCGCTCGCCGGACTGGATAGTAGAACGGTCGCTCTACATACGGCGACGGCTTTTGAACGCATTATCCACCTGGAACACCGGGATGGTCGCCGCCGCATCGAGGGCGTCTACAGCCTGCACCCCGCCACACAGGGGAGCGAAGAGTACCTGCAGGTCAGGTGTATTTCTACCGGGTCTGAAGTTGGGTACTAGCCCCCGAAATGGGGGAAGCAGAAAACGTGAAAGGAGGAAGCAATGCAGCAGAACGAGAAGAGCAACGGAAGCCTTCACGAACGCTGGACTGAGCGCCTAGCTGGGCGCATCGCCGGAGCAGCCAGCGCCGAGGAAATGCACATGTGGCCGCTCATGCTACGCACCCTCGCTCTGAACCTACGCGCCGGCATCCCCCTGCAGGAGGCGGTGCACGCCGACCCGGGCTCCGCGCAGTTTGCGCAGTTCGGGCAGTTCGGGGGGAACGAGCTGGTGCCGGGTACGGGGAAACCGTGTGCGAAGAGAAGCGCCCCGGCTCTACGTGCACGAGGCCTCTCGCCCCTCTCTGAAGACTACGGGCACAAGCGGTGCGCCGAAGATATCCGCCGCTTCATGCAGGCTCTCGCCACGGTTACCTCCTGGGGTGCACCCGCGCACCTCGCCTGCGCGCAGCTACTCGAAAACAGTACCCGGATGCGCCCGCACAGCCGCGAGCGCCTGCACGACCTGCAGCTGAGCCTGCGCATGAGTGAGAGTGCCGGTGCGCCGCTCGCCACGAGCCTGGAACGCGCCGCAGAACACGCCGAAGAACGCATCGACGCGCTCCTGGGCAGGCAGAGCGCCCTCGCCGCACCGCGTGCCACCGGCAGGATCCTCTCCTGGCTGCCGCTGCTCGGCCTCGGCTTGGGGGTGCTCATGGGAAGCGACCCTGTGGGTGTGCTGACCGGGTCCGTTCTCGGAGCGCTCACCGGTTTGCTTGGGCTGGGGCTCGCCTTCGCCGGGCGCCGTTGGACCGCCGCGCTCGTGCATCGGGCGGAGGTGGAGAGCGTAAGGCCGAGCACCGGGGCGGTGAATGCTGAATCTGAGACGGAAAAGTCTGCCTCGCCAGCAGGTTCCGCGCCCGTTGATACCGCCCTCGTGCTGGAACTACTTGCCGCGCAGTTGAGAGTCGGGCTCGCACCGCTCGCCGCACTGGGCACTCTCGCCGAGGCACTCAACAGCCGAGCGTTGCACACGGTCTGCCAGCGCCTACAGATGGGTAGTAATTGGGGGAGTGCCTGGTCGGGGTCCGCGGCGGGAACCTTCGGTGAGCTGCGGGACGCGCTCGCTCCCGCCTACACGGGTGGCGCACCCAGCACTGCGCTGCTGCTCTCCCTTGCCGATGCGCACCGCCTCAGCGAGCGCCGCGCGGCAGAACGCGCCGCCGGAAAGCTCTCCGTAGCGCTCGTGGTACCCCTCGGGCTGTGCTCGCTGCCCGCCTTTATCTGCTTGGGTATTGTGCCCATCATCATTTCGCTACTACCCACGCTGACCGGCTAAAGAACCATGCGCATAAGCGCTGTTGACCAGCTGAAATGCCGAAAAGTTTAGACCCTCGCCCATCTGCAGCGAACGCGGATGAGCACCCACCCCGCCCCGCATGTTTAGGGCACAACGAAAGGAAAACCAATGACGAACACCCTCTGCGAAGCAATCCGCCACGACCTGCACCCCGTCGGCGCTCCGGTCAATGCCCCGGTCGGTGCTCCGGGTGGCATTCCGAACAAAATTCAGCCCGCCGCCCCCGGTGCAGAAGCGCAGACCATTCTGGGCCCCGTGCCGCTGTCCGTTGCCATTGCAACCACCATGAAGCAGCTGCGTGAAGAATGCCCCGAACTCTTTACTGATGCTGAACTTTCCCCCGGCGCTGAGCAGAAGCATGCCGGCCCCAGGATTGACCCTCACGAAATGGAGATTGATATGAACACGGACCGTTTGAGCCCCGAACAGGCATTGACCATCGCCCGCGCGCTCGCCGAAGGCTGCACCTTGGACGAATGTGGCGCCACCTGCCGCAGCCTGGGTGAGCACGCGCCCGGCTGCACCGAATATGTACCCTCTGAGGAGCACGAAAAGGCGCTCGAAGAGTACGCCCCCGCGGGGGATCCGGAGGAGGGCGCCTCCACTGCGGAGTACGGCATTGTGATGCTCGCGGCGGTCGGTTTTGCGGGCCTGCTGGTGCTGATTCTCAAGTCGGATGAGGTGCGTTCCATGCTCCTGGATATTGTGCGTAACGCCCTGTCGATTGCGGGTAACACGGGGCTGCTCTAGAGGTCTTGGGAAACCCGCCACAGGGTTTAACTCTAGAGGCAAGGAATCCCGGAAAGTCAGGCTAGAAAGGAGGAATAAAGAATGAACGCTCATGTGAATTTGGGTTCTTTGTGGAACACTTGCCCTGCAGGAAAAGTCGGGGCGGAACCGGCACCCTCGACCCCGCACAAGAGCCCAGCAGAAGAGGGCGTGATTACCGCCGAATTTGCGGTCGCCCTACCCGCTGTCACGGTGGTGCTCGCCCTCTGCCTGGGTGCCGCCTCCACGGGGGTTGCGCAGCTCAAAGTGGAGGAGTCCGCGCGAACGGCCGCGCGATCCGCCGCCCGCGGAGATTCCGAGGCGCAGATTCGCTCCGCCGTCAGCCGCATCGACCCGGCGCAGAGCGTGCAGATTTCTGTTTCTCCTGATGATGCAGCCGTGACAGAGGCGGGGCGCGCCCGGGAAGTGCACGTGCGGGTGAGCCGCCCCGCCCCCGGTGTGATTGGCTCGGCAACCGGCTGGGTGCTATGGGCGGATGCCCACGCCCGCGTTGAAGGCGGCGGCGGCACCCAGGAAAGCAGTGACAGTGAAGAAAGCATCGGCAGTGATGGTGAATAAAAGCTCGGTTCTTGCTTGGTCTGCGGACGAATATTCCGAAGAGGGTAGCGGTACCGTCCTCGCCCTCACCATTATTGCCGCGCTGCTGGTGCTGACCGTGGTGATTGCCGGGCTCATTGGGGTGGTGTCCGCGAACCGCAGGGCCTCCGCAGCCGCCGATTTGAGTGCACTCGCGGCGGCGGATGCCTACCGCGGGCTCACCGAGGGTGACCCGTGTGCGGTGGCGGCTGATCTTGCCGAACGCCACGGTGCGCACCTGGAATCCTGCACGTTTCCGAATCGACCCGAAACGGTGGAGGTGACGGTCGCCGTCCCGGTCGCAGGGCCCATGGGGATGCTGGGCCCGGCGAGGGTGCGTGCCCGCGCCGGGGCTGAGCGCCCCGAAGAAGAGCACCCCGAAGAAGAGCACGCCGTGGCGGGCAACGCGGAGGAGCTGAGCCCCGATGAGGTCGCCGAGCTGGAGGAAGAACTGGGGGTCGAGCAGGACTCAGTACCCGAACCTCCTGAGCCGGAAACCCCAGTCGACTAGGCTATTTGCGCTCGCCGGGAGTTGTCATCCCAGCCCGTCCTGCATCCCCAGCGCGTTCTACGCCTCCGCCATGCTCCGCAGCATTGCCTGCAGCAGCGCCCGCGCGCCGTGCTTGCTGAGCGGCTCGTTGCGGTTGCCGCACTTGGGTGAGTGCACGCAGGAGGGGCAGCCGTTGTCGCATCCGCAGCTTTCGATGGCTTCGAGGGTGGCGCTCAGCCACTGCACAACCGCGTTGAAGCCGCGCTCGCTAATGCCCGCACCGCCGGGGGCTGCGTCGTAGACGAAAATGGTGGGCCTGCCGGTGTCCACATGAAGTAGCGTGGAGAGTCCGCCCAAGTCCCAGCGGTCGCTGGTGGCGATGAGGGGTAGCAGTCCGATGGCGGCGTGTTCGGCGGCGTGCAGGGTGCCGGGGCCGTCCTCTTCGGTCACGCCCGCGCCGAACAGGTAGCTGGGCTCGAAGGTGAACCAGACCGCCTCGGTCATGAGCACTTCCGGCGGCATGGGTTGCGCCTCTTCGCCCAGGTATTCGCCGCCGTAGACGGAGAAGCGCCGGTAGCCGGTGACCTGGTCGGTGACCTGAACCTGCCCGCGGTGCATGGTGAGCGGGGCGAGCTGCTGCGCGTCGGTTTCGGGTGCAGACTCTCCGGGAGTAGGCTCGCCAGGAATAGCAGCTCCAGCTGGCGCACCGTAACTAACCCGCGCACGCTCCGTCAGAATACGCACCTCGGTGCTCTCAACGGCACGCGTGTAGTAGTCCGGGTAGACGCGGCTGAGCAGAATCACGCGCTCGCCCTCGCTGAGGGACTCGACCACGTACTGCGCGCTCTGGTGAATGTAGATTGCGCCCGGGTGCCCCTGGCTCATGGCGTGCGCGGCGTCCATGGTGCCAACCAGGGTGCCGTCTTCGGCGTCGATGAGCTGGTAGGGTCCGCCGCCGGTGCCGCGGATATCGACCAGGTCGGCGGCTGATTCGGCGTGCGTCCAGTACCAGCCGTCCGGGCGGCGACGCAGGTACCCCTGCTGTACCAGCCGATCCAGCAGGGCGGCGGTATGCGGACCGAACAGGCTCAGCTCTTCGGCGCGCAGGGGTGCCTCCTGCGCAGCGGCACACAGCTGCGGTGAGAGAACGTACGGGTTCGTCGGGTCGAATACGGTCGCCTCAACCTCCTGCCCGAAAATCGCCTCCGGGTGGTGCACCAGGTAGGTGTCTAGCGGGTTGTCGTCGGCAATGAGCACGGCGAGCGCGTCCTGACCGCTACGTCCGGCGCGGCCCACGCGCTGCATGAAGGAGGCGCGGGTACCCGGCCAGCCCGCCACGAGTACGGCGTCCAGTCCGGAGATGTCGATGCCCAGCTCCAGTGCGGAGGTGCTTACCAGGCCGAGCAGTTCGCCGTTGCGGAGTTTGCGTTCGAGTTCGCGGCGCTCTTCGGGGGTGTACCCGGCGCGGTATGCGGCGACGCGGTGGGAGAGGCCCGCCTCCACCTCGTCGAGGTAGCGTTGGGTCTTCTGCGAGAGGATTTCTACGCTGCGGCGTGAACCGGCGAAAACCAGGGAGCGGGTGCGGGAAAGCACCAGGTCGGTGAGCATTTGCGCGCCCTGCTCCACAGGGGAGACGCGGCGCGGCGCCTCCTGCTCAGCCTTCGACTGGACCGCCTGCTGCTGGGGGCTGCGGGCGCCCTTGGCGAGCTGATCGTGCGCCTTGGGCGGCATGAATTCGGGTTCCCAGAGTGCGACGGTGGTTTCACCGCGTGCGGAGGTGGACTCGGTAATGGCGGTGACCGCCTGCTGTGGCACGCCGATGAGCTTGGAGAAAGACTCGACCGGGTTGGAGCTGGTGGCTGAGGCGCCGTAGAACACGGGCACGGTGCGGTAGAGCGCGCAGACGCGGCGCAGGCGGCGCAGCAGGTTGGCGATGTGCGCGCCGAAAACGCCGCGGTAGCTGTGCGCCTCGTCGAGCACCACGTAGCGTAGCCCGCGCAGGAAGGATGCCCACTGCCGGTGGTTGCTCAGGATTGAGTAGTTGAGCATGTCCGGGGTGGTGAGGATGAAGTTGGCGTGTTCGCGGATCCAGCGGCGTTCGCCGGTGGGGGTGTCGCCGTCGTAGCTTGCTGCGTGGAGTCCGGGTAGGTTGTAGGAGATGAGGGCGGTGAGCTGGTCGGCGGAGAGCGCCTTCGCCGGTGAAATATAGAGAACGTTCGCTCTATTATTGAGGTTTTCCGCCCCAGGATACGCGGAAGTTGAGCTCACCGGTTCGCCGCAGGATGCACGATAAATAGCGTCCAGGGTGGGCATCAGGTAGCTCAGGGTCTTGCCTGAGGCGGTGCCCGTCGCCACAATCACGTGCCCGCCGCTGCCGGTGCTCTTCGTACCTTCGGAGTGCATGGGAGCCGGTGCTTCAACGCGCCCCGCCTGCCAGCCGTAGCGCGCCGCACTCGCCGCCAGCGCCGCATCAAGACCCGCGTGGGCGGCGTCTGCCGCCTGCACCTGGTGGGCGTAGGGCTCGGCAATGCCGAGCGATTCAAAGGCCTCCGCCACGCGCGGATGCAGCCACTGTGGCCACGGCGCGTAGCTCGCCTCCCTGGCGGCAATGGTGTGGATATGGGTCACCTGCTCGGGCAGGGTTCCGGTGCGTTCCGCCTCCGGCAACAGGGAGGCCAGCACCTGCTGTGCGCTCGCGGGCAGCTCGCGGTAGCGTAGCGTTTTTGGGCGCGCCGCAGACTGCCCCTGCTCGTGCCGGTGAGCGGGCTGTTGTTCGGGATGCTGGTTGGCGTTCTGCGAGGAAGTGCTGTGCGGCATGGGTTCCATTGTAGAGCGGTGGGCTAAAACCCGACCTGCCGCCGGTCACGCGCTACCCTGGACGCCGGCTCCGAACCCGCTCGAATCCTGCCCCGACCCCGAGCCTAACCCCGCCCTAATCCTGTCCCAGAACCGCCCCGGCACCGCTTCTGTGCCGCCGAACCCGTAGTCAGCGCGCACATATCAAAAAATTTGCATGCTTTAGACGTATATGACGATAAAATAGTTTCGTGGCTCAAAATAAGATTATTCTGTATTACCAGTTCGCCCCCATCGCCGACCCGCAGGCGGTCATGCTCTGGCAGCGTGCCCTCTGCGAGAAGCTCGGCCTGCGCGGGCGCATCCTCATTTCCAAGCACGGCATTAACGGCACCCTCGGCGGCGAAATCAGCGCGGTCAAGGCGTACACCAAGGAAACCCGCAAGTACCCCGGCTTCAAGAACATGGAGTTCAAGTGGTCCGAGGGCGGCGCGGAGGACTTCCCCCGCCTGTCCGTGAAGGCACGCGACGAGATTGTGGCTTTCGGTGCTCCCGACGAGCTGCAGGTGGACGAGAACGGCGTCGTTGGCGGCGGCGTGCACCTGAAGCCTGAAGAGGTCAACAAGCTTGTTGAAGAGCGCGGCGACGAAGTGGTCTTCTTTGACGGCCGTAACGCGTTCGAGGCGAAGATTGGCAAGTTCAAGAACGCTATCGTTCCCGACGTGCGCACCACCCACGACTTTATCCGCGAGATCGAGTCCGGCAAGTACGACCACATTAAGGACAAGCCGGTCGTCACCTACTGCACCGGCGGTATTCGCTGTGAGATTCTCTCCGCACTCATGAAGAACCGCGGTTTCAAGGAGATCTACCAGATCGACGGCGGCATCGTGCGCTACGGCGAGAAGTACGGCGATAAGGAGCTGTGGGAAGGCTCGCTCTACGTCTTCGACAAGCGCATGCACATGGAGTTCACCCCGGACACCGTCACCATCGGCAAGTGCGAACAGTGCGGCGCCCCCTCGAACAAGTTCGAGAACTGCTCCAACGATTCCTGCCGCGAGCTGGTTCTGCTCTGCCCCGAGTGCGCAGCTGATGACGCGAAGCGCCACTGCGTGCCCGAGTGCTCGGTGGACCGCGAAGCAGCTGAGGCGAACGCCTAATGGCAGCAACTAAGGGCGGCGCGGTTCAGATTTCTGAACCTCGCATTGAGGAGCACCCGGCGATGGTCGTTGCTGGCGTTTCGCAGGTGTTCCCCCTGGATGGCGACTTCTCCTCGCTGTGGGATGAGCTGAATCAGAAGGCGTCCCCGGCGATGCTGGATGTTCTGAAGGTGACCCAGTACCTGGGCGTGTGCACTCAGCCGAACCCGAAGGGGCAGGTCCGCTACACGGCGGGCTTCCTTGTGTCGGAGCCGGCGAGCGCGGCGAAGCTTGGTCTGGGCGTGCTGGAGTTGCCTGTGAGCACCTACGCGGTGGTTGAGGTGACCGGCCCGATTTCGGAGTCCATTCCGGCTGGCTTTGCGAGCTTTGAGGAGGCGTTCTTCGCGAAGAATCCGCAGTACCGCCCGGTGGGTGGTCTTGAGGTGTACGGTCGCGGCGATATGCAGGCGGCTGATTACCGTATGGAGCTGTGGGTTCCGCTGGTGAAGCGTTCCTAGGGCAGTTTGTTTCTGCCGTTGTAGTTGCAGTTTTAGCTGTTGAATAGAAGGGCCCGGTGGTGCGATGTGCTCGTGCCGCCGGGCTTTTTTGTACCCTTTTTGGCTGTATTTTGCGCAAGCATTTTGTGGCGGTATGTGTGCCTCGTGCGGGTGAGGCGTGCGGGCGGGTGAGGCGTGCAGGTGGTGTGTGCAGCGAAAGTTGGGGAGGGATGCTCTGTGCGTAATACCCTGAAACAAAATACTTGACATGTAAAGTATTTGGGTTTAGATTTAAACCACCAGCCCGGCACTACACGAACCCGAGCGCAACTCGCAAAGGAAAAACAATGAGCACCCCCACCGCCTCCAACAGCCAGAACACCCCGCAGCTCGACGAATCCATCCGCATCAGCCACCTCGAACCCATGCGCGGCGACGAGAAGAAGCTCGGCTTCCTCTCCTTCGGCCACTGGGCTGAGGTTCCCGGCTCCCGCGTACCCTCCGCTGCAGAATCTCTACACCAGGCAATCGATCTTGCCGTAGGCGCCGAAGATATCGGACTGGACGGCGCGTTCTTCCGCGTGCACCACTTCGACCAGCAGCAGGCAACCCCCTACCCGCTACTCTCCGCAATCGCCGCCAAGACCGAACGCATCGAGCTCGGCACCGGCGTGATCGACATGCGCTACGAAAACCCGCTCTACATGGCAGAACTTGCCGCCACGGCAGACCTCATTGCGGCGGGCCGACTGCAGCTGGGTGTCTCCCGCGGCTCGCCCGAATCCGTTATCCGCGGCTTTGAGAGCTTCGGCTACTACCCGGCAGAGGGCGAAAACGAAGGCGACATGGCGCGCCGCCACCTCGACATTTTCCTCAAGGCAATTGAGGGTGAGGGCATGGCGCCCAGTGCTCGCGTGGCGGGCAAGTACGCCCCCATACAGCCGCAGTCGCCGGGTCTGCGTGAGCGCATCTGGTGGGGTGCAGGCACCGATAGCACCGCCGTGTGGACCGCGCAGAAGGGCCTGAACCTCATGTCCTCGACCCTGATGTTGGAAGATAAGGGTATTCCGTTCGATCAGCAGCAGGCGCAGCAGATTCGCCTCTTCCGCTCCGAGTGGGTGAAGGCGGGTAATTCGGGTGTTCCGCGTGTTTCGGTGTCCCGTTCGGTGCTGCCCGTTATCGACGAAACCTCGGCACGCTACTTCGGTCGCCGCGCCGCGGAGGACTCGCAGGATTACACCGGCATTATTGATAACAGCTTCTCCCGCTTTGGTCGCAGCTACATTGGTGATCCGGCGGATATTGCCGAAGAGCTCGCCCGTGATGAGGCGGTCCAGGCGGCAGATACCGTGCTGCTGACGATCCCGAACCAGCTGGGTGTGGACTTTAACCTGAAGATGCTTGAGGCAATCGTGAAGGAGATCAAGCCCGCGCTGACCACCAAGTAAAGACCCTGAGGTGAAGACCCCGCAGAACCTTCTGCGCTAGCAGGGTTTCACGCCAGCGTGCCGCTGTCGCTTCCGTGATGGGCGGTGGTCGCTGATGAGCGCGAACTCTGCCGCCTCCCGAGGGCAAGGGCGCGGAGCACGTGCGGCAGCCCGCACAAGTGGACAATTGGTCAGTTATCACTGTATAGTCATCGTATGCTGACTATTGCTTCACACCTCGACGTTATGAACCGGCTCGGCCGCGCCATGGCCGACCCGACACGTTCCCGGATTCTGATGACCCTCCTCGGCGGCCCGAGCTATCCAGCCGTGCTCTCGCGCGAGCTGGAGCTGACCCGCTCGAACGTGTCCAACCACCTGACCTGCCTGCGCGATTGCGGAATCGTCGTCGCCGAGCCCGAGGGCCGCCAGACGCGCTACGAGATCGCCGACCCGCACCTCGCCGCGGCACTGACGTCCCTGATCAACGTCACGCTCGCGGTGGACGAGGCCGCGCCGTGCATCGACCCGGCATGCTCGGTGTCGGGCTGCTGTGGAACGGCGGCGGGAGCATGAGCGAGACCCTGACCACCGCACGCCGCGCGATGCTGCACCGGCGCGTCCGCTTCATCGTCGGCTTCACGATCACGTACAACGTAATCGAGGCAATCGTCGCAGTCTGGGCAGGCGTCCTCGCCTCGTCTGCGGCGCTCATTGGCTTCGGGCTCGACTCGGTTGTCGAGGTACTCTCGGCCGCGGCCGTCACCTGGCAGTTCACCCGCAAGGACCCTGAGCGGTGGGAAACGGTCACCGTCAAGGCCATCGGCATCGCGTTCTTCGCGCTGGCGGCCTACGTCTCGATCGACGCGGTGCTAGCCCTGGTCGGCCAGGAGGGCCCCGACCGCAGCCCGCTGGGTCTCGGTATCACCGCGCTGAGCCTGGTCGTCATGCCTCTGCTGGCGTGGATTGAGGTCCGCACCGGGCGGGAGCTGGGCTCCAAGAGCGTGATGGCCGACGCCAAGCAGCTCATCCTGTGTATCTACCTCTCCGGTGCAGTGTTCATCGGCCTCGTCCTCGACAGCCTGTTCGGCTGGTGGTGGGCTGACTCGGTCGCGGCGCTGGTCGTGGCGGTGCTCGCGGTGCGCGAAGGCCTGGAGGCCTGGCGCGGCGACGTCGAGTCGCCGTTCGAAGTGCTAGAGGACCTCGAAGACGAGGACGACTAACCCGTCACCCGACGATGAAGAGCCAGTGCTGCAACCCAGACATGCGCTACGAAAACCCGCTCTACATGGCTGAACTTGCCGTCATGGCCGATCTCATTGCGGCGGGTCGACTGCAGCTGGACGTGGACTTCAACCTGAAGATGCTGGAGGCAATCGTGAAGGAAATTAAGCCCGCGCTGGCCACCAAGTAAAAGTCCTGAGGTGAAGGTCCTTGGGTAAAGACCCCGTGCCATGCTGTTTCCAGCGCTCTGTAACGCGCTGAGATGCTTGCTCCCATATAGCTGAGCCCGTACATACAGCAATGCCCCGGCAGGCACCCGCAAGGGTTCCGCCGGGGCATTACTATGCTCACGTTCTTAAAAATCTTTCGTCTTTTCCCAGGGCTCAATAGCGCCCGGAACCACCTCAAAGAGCGGATGCGCACACGCCGCCAGCCCGGACAGGTAGGTGGCAACCGCCTCCAGCGGCTGCGGATGCGCGCGAAAACGAATCAGCTGCGGATGGTTCGTGTACCCGCGAGTCAGACCCCGCAGCACCTTCTGCGCCAGCAGGGTTTCGCGCCAGCAGGCGACCAGGGCGCGCCGATCGAGCAGGCAGGGGTGAAGGGACCAAATGCGCACGCTTAGCCCTGCACTTCTGCAGTGCTCTCGTCAGCCGATGCTGCGCCCGCGTGCTCGTCGCTAAAGTGCAGGAAGCTCTTGAGCACCAGCTCGCGCACCGCATGCAGCAGGGTGTCGCGCGGATGCTGCTCCTGCGTACCGCGTGCCGCGGCGGCGGCCTCATCGTATTCGGGCCAGGACAGTAGCATGGCAAGAGCCGTCACAATCTGACCCACGGCAAGCTCACCATCGCTCGCCGACGCAAAACCCGCCGTCTCGGTGGAGAGTAGCTGGGTGCGGCACAGACCCGAGCCGGCACGCAACAAAATGACGCTGGGGTGCTCGGCGCCGGGGCGGCCGTGGCGTTCCTCGGTGACGTCCTCGGCGACCTCCAGGTGTGCGGTAAGGAGCGCCTCATCGTCCATGGCGGCGAGGCGGTCGTAGCGGTGCACAGACTCGGTGAGGGCGCGGGCGATGGGCTGCTGAATCGGGTAGGTAATCTCCTCGAAACGCTGCAGGGGCTCGGTCACACCTGCCGCGGTCGCCTCGGTCGGGCGGCGCAGCCAAATCATGCCGAAACCAATAGAATGAACGTTCCGGGAAGCGAAGTCGTTCAGGTACGCCACGTAGGTCTGCTCGTAGTGGCTACGGTCGCGGTTCTCGCTCGCATCCTTCAACCAGGTCTCCGCGTAGGAGGCGGGGGTCAGCGCCTCACGCTGAATAAACCACGCCTCCGCGCCGCCGTCGGCAACCCAGGCACGCGGACGCTCATCCCACGGACGCGGTGCATCCGGGTCCGCCGAATCGCGAATAATCTCCCAGTTACCCAGCATCTGCGCGCGGCCACCGGGCACCAGCACCGACGGCAGCTGACGCACCATCGTGCTCACAATTTCGTCACCGGGCAGGCCGCCGTCGCGGTAGGTGAACTGCTCCTCGGCGCTCTCACCGGCAACGCGCGGGGTAATCACGAATGGCGGGTTTGACACCACCAGGTCGAAGCGTTCACCGGCGACCGGCTCCAGCAGGGAACCCTCACGCAGGCTCACGCGATCCTGCGGGTTCTGCGGGTCAATATCAAGGGCGGGAGCGTTCAGCAGCAGGTTAAAACGGGTGAAGGCCAGGGCGCGTTCCGAAATATCGGTGGCGGTCACGTGCTCAGCGTGGGCGAGCAGATGGAAGGTCTGAATACCACAGCCGGTACCCACATCCAGGGCACGCTTGACGGGGGTGCGCTCGGTAATCTGCGCCAGAGTCAGGGAGGCGTGACCAATGCCGAGCACGTGATCCTTACGGAGCACGCCGGGGCGCTGATGCGCACCCAGGTCGGCGGCAACAAAGATTTCGGTGCCGTCATCGGCGGCGTGCGGGCGCAAATCAACGCTCGCGGACCAGCGGGCAGAATCCGCAGCGTCGCGCTCAATCAGCGCGGCATTCTCAAAATCAACCAGGGTATTGCCGAAAACCTCGGCTGCCTCCGCCTCAGTGAGCGGGCGAGCCAGCAGGAAAAACGCCAGCAGACGCGCCAGGTTCTTCTCACCCGCACTGTAACCGCCGCGCAGAATATGCTCCACACGCCACAGGGCCGGAACCACCTGGTCGCGAGCCATCGCCTCAGCCGCCTCAACACCGAGCAGCTCCTGCACAGCGTCATAGCTGTAGTTCAACGCCAACAGGCGTTCACGGATGCGGGTCAGGCGGGCGTAATCATCGCTGCGGGGAGCATCCGCAACGGCGGCGTACTCGGGAGCGAAAGAGGCGGCAGAAATAGTCATGCACACCATTCTACGCACCCGCCGCATCTGCCCGGGCGCGCCCACAGCCTATAGGCGGCAGCGCAATGACACAGCCCCGACCCACCCACTGACCAAAACCGTCATCTGCGCAAGAGCGCCCACCCCATCGCATACACTGAAACCATGAGTAACCTGTACCCCGATGAAAGTATCAGCGTCGACAAGTGCTGGGAGCGTCTGCACGCAAACACTCTCGGCCGCCTCATCCTCACTGACGGACAGCACGTCGATGTGCTGCCCGTGCTCTACGCCGTCGCCAGCCAAGACGACAAGCAGGAAATCTACATCCGCACCACCCGCGGCAACAAGTTCTCCTCCGTGGTGGTCAGCCGCCGCGTCGCCTTCGAAATCGACGAAACTCTCGAAGACGGCATCCGCTCCGTCATCGTGGTCGGTATCGCCCACTGGCTGCCGCCGGAAATGACCCCGCAGATTGTGCGCACCTTCGACCTGCCCGATTCCGAAACCCACGAAATGCAGTGGGTGCGCATTGCGCCGCAGACCGTGTACGGCCGCGAATACCCGCTGTTGCCCGCATACCTGGACGGCACCCATCCCGACTCGGACACCCTCACTAGCTAGAAACGCAGGTGAGCGGGTGCGGTGCGCCCCAGCACCCGCCCCCATGTACCCCGTGCACACACCACCGCTCCGGTACCGTATGATGTACCGAGTACCCTGCGCACTCATGCAAGCTTCAACACGCCCGGTCCACATCAACCAGAACCGTGCCAGCTCGCCTCGCGCCGGGCCACCGCGCGCTCGCCGCATGAAACGCACCGAGCGCACCACATCAACCCAACATAAACTACACCCCCCCCCGATCACCTCACCCCACGTACACCACAGCCCGCCGGCGCCCACAAGCGCCAGCGTAGGTTATGGTTGAATACGTAGCTTTTCAACACACAGATAGAGGAGTGCCGTGCCCGCTCAGGCAAAGACCGGAAAAGCCCTGCTGATTGTGGAGTCTCCCTCCAAGGTCAAAACCATTAGCAGCTACCTCGGCGAGGACTACCTTGTCGACTCGTCCATGGGCCATATCCGCGACCTTCCGCAGCCCTCCGAACTGCCCGAAAACCTCAAAAAGAGCCCCGTCGGCAAGTTCGCTGTCAACGTTGAAGAGAACTTCGAACCCTACTACGTGGTCAACCCCGACAAGAAGAAAAAGGTCGCCGAACTCAAGCGCAAGCTCAAAGAAGTAGACGCGCTCTACCTGGCAACCGATGGTGACCGCGAAGGTGAAGCCATCGCATGGCACCTGAAGGAAGTCCTCAAGCCCAAGGTACCCGTCTACCGCATGACCTTCCCCGAAATCACCCGGGAAGCCATTCAGCGTGCCTTCGGCGAACTGCGCGACATCGACCTGCACCTGGTCGACGCGCAGGAAACCCGCCGTATCCTCGACCGCATCTACGGTTACGAAATTTCCCCCGTACTCTGGCGCAAGGTCGGCCGCGGCCTCTCCGCAGGTCGTGTGCAGTCCGTCGCAACCCGCCTCGTGGTTGAGCGCGAACGCGAACGCATGGCATTCGTCGCCGCCAACTACTGGGACCTGACCGGACGCTTCCTGACCGCAGCCTCCGAAGGCTTCGACGCCAAGCTGGTCGCCGTAGACGGTAACCGCATCGCCACCGGCAAGGACTTCGCCGACAACGGCACCCTCAACACCTCCAAGGTCACCCACCTGAATGAGGAAGCCGCCCGCGCGCTCGCCGCAGCCCTGCAGTCCGCCGCGTTCTCGGTACGCTCCGTTGAGACCAAGCCGTACAAGCGCCGCCCGGCAGCGCCGTTCACCACTTCCACCCTGCAGCAGGAAGCCGCACGTAAGCTGCGTTTCTCCTCCCGCGTGACCATGCAGGTGGCCCAGCGACTCTACGAAAACGGTTACATCACCTACATGCGTACCGACTCGGTGGCACTGAGCGAGCAGGCTATCTCCGCCGCACGCCGCCAGGCCTCCGAGCTGTACGGCGCCGAGTTCGTGCCCTCCGCACCGCGCGTGTACACCTCCAAGAGCAAGAACGCGCAGGAAGCCCACGAAGCAATCCGTCCCGCCGGTGACACCTTCCGCACCCCGGACGCTGTGCGCGGCTCTCTGTCCAACGACGAGTTCCGTCTCTACGAGCTGATCTGGAAGCGTACCGTCGCCTCCCAGATGGCTGACGCGACTGGCTCCACCGCCTCCGTGCGCCTGGGTGCCGTGGCATCCAACGGCCAGGACGCTGAGTTCGCTGCATCCGGCACCGTCATCACCTTCCGCGGCTTCCTCGCCGCCTACGAGGAGGGCGTTGACGCATCCCGTGTGGCCGAGCGTGAGGCGAAGGATGCTGAGAAGCGCCTGCCGAACCTGACCACCGGCGAGGCACTGACCGCCGAGGCGATTGAGCCCGCCGGCCACGAGACCCTGCCGCCTCCGCGCTACACTGAGGCGTCCCTTGTGAAGACCCTGGACGAGCTGGGCATTGGCCGCCCGTCCACCTACGCGGCGGTTATTTCGACCATCATGGACCGCGGATACGTGAACGTTCGTTCTGGTTCGCTGATTCCGTCCTGGACCGCGTTCTCCGTGGTGCGCCTGCTCGAATCCAGCTTCGGCCCCTACGTGAACTACGAGTTCACCGCGCAGATGGAAGAAGACCTCGACCGCATCGCGCGCGGCGAAGAATCCCGCGTCGAATGGCTGGGCGAGTTCTACTTCGGCGGCGGCTCCAAGCGCGGCCTGAAGCCCATCGTCGACAACCTCGGCGAGATTGACGCCCGCAGCATCAACTCCATCCCGATTGCGGACGGCATTGTGCTGCGCGTGGGCAAATTCGGCCCCTACCTGGAAGCCGAAGGCACCCTCGACACCGAGACCGGCGAGCTGACCGAACCGGTCCGCGCGAACGTACCCGCCGACCTGGCACCGGACGAGCTGACCGAAGCGAAGGCACGCGAACTGCTCGAACAGGGCAAGTCCGACGGTCGTGTGCTCGGCGTGGACCCGGTTTCCGGCAACCAGATTGTGGCACGCGACGGTCGCTACGGTCCCTACGTCACCGAGGTTATCGAGGAGATGACCGAGGAGCAGATTCAGGCGTACCTGGACGCGCAGCCGACCGAATACTACAAGAACGGCAAGCCCAAGCCGAAGAAGAAGCCGAAGCCCGCCAAGCCGCGCACCGCGTCCCTGTTCAAGTCCATGGACCTGGCGACCGTGACCCTTGAGCAGGCACTGCAGCTGATGAGCCTGCCGCGCGTGCTCGGTACCGACGCTGAGGGCGTGGAAATCACCGTGCAGAACGGCCGCTTTGGCCCGTACCTGAAGAAGGGCACGGACTCCCGCTCGATTGGCAGCGAAGACGAAATCTTCACGATTACGCTGGAGCAGGCGTTGGAGATTTACTCCCAGCCGAAGCAGCGCGGTCGTGCGGCGGCTAAGCCTCCGCTGGCTGAGCTGGGCGTGGACCCGGTCAGCGAGAAGAAGATTGTGGTGAAGGACGGCCGCTTTGGCCCGTACATCACCGACGGTATTACGAACATTACGGTTCCGCGTGCGGAGTCGGTCGAGTCGCTGACCCACGAGCGTGCGGTGCAGCTGCTTGCTGACAAGCGCGCGAAGGGCCCGGTCAAGCGTAAGACCGCCGCGAAGAAGACCACCACGGCTAAGAAGACGACTGCTAAGAAGACGACCGCTAAGTCTACTACCGCGAAGAAGACGACCACTCGTAAGACCGCGGCGAAGAAGACCGCTGAGTAGCGTTTCTGCCGCGTAGCCGAGTGTGGTTCGAGCTGAACTGAAGGCGCAGGATGCGTTCCGCAACCCCCGCGTGGGGTGGGTCGCCTCCTGCGCCTTTTGCGTGCTCGGGCTTTTGCGTGCCCGGGGAAAGTTTGTACTCGGGATGTTCGGCGCATTTTTGTGCCCGCGCTGTGTTTCTTAGGCTTGCGCTGTGTTTTTATGCCCGCGCTGTGCTGATGCTGGGCATCCGCCCGGATTGTTTGCGGAGTGAGCCGCGCCTCTGACAGACTGGGAGAGGCGCCGCACCTGCGGTACCGCACACAGACGATATCCCGCCGCGGGGCGGGGGAGGGGAGCGCATCGTGCGCCTGGGAGTTCTGGATGTCGGGTCGAATACGGTCCACCTGCTACTGATTGACGGCAGCCCTGGAGCGCGCCCCGAACCGTACGCGTCGCACAAGATTCCGCTGCAGCTCGTGCAGTACCTCGACGCTGAGGGCAATATCTCGCAGGAAGGTGCGGACGCGCTGACCCGCTTCGTGACCAGCGCCCGCGACTTCGCGATCGAGAATGAGGCGGAGGACCTGCTGGCGTTCTCCACGAGTGCTATCCGTGAGGCGGGTAATGGTGCGGCGGTGCTGCAGCAGGTGCGTGAGCAGACCGGCGTGAGCCTGAACGGTATTTCGGGCGACCAGGAGGCGGCGATTACGTACTTTGCGGTGCGCCGCTGGCAGGGCTGGGGTGCGGGCCGTATCCTTGATTTTGATATTGGTGGCGGCTCGTTTGAGTTTTCGACGGGTACGAATGCGTTGCCGGATGCGGCGATGAGCGTGCCGTTGGGTGCGGGTCGTCTGACGCGTGAGTTTTTTGATGAGCAGCCGCCGAGCCCGAAGCAGGTGAAGCGTCTGCGTAAGTATGTGCGTGAGCAGATTGCCCCGGTCGCGGAAAACCTGTTGCAGTATGGCACGCCGGATATGACGGTGGGTACGTCGAAGACGTTCCGTTCGTTGGCGCGTATTTGCGGTGCGGCGCCGTATTCGGCGGGCCCGCATGTGAAGCGTGAGATGCATTTGCAGGATTTGCGCCTGTGGACTCGTCGCATGGAGGCGATGACGGTGTCTGAGCGTAGCGATTTGCCGGGTGTTTCGAAGGCGCGTGCGGAGCAGATGCTGGCGGGTGCTATCGCTGCGGAGGCGGCGATGGAGGCGTTCGGTATTGAGACGATGCGCGTGTGCCCGTGGGCGCTGCGTGAGGGCCTGATCCTGAAGCGTATTGAGCACCTGGCGGAGGGTACGGGTACTCCGGTCAACCCGAAGACCCTCCTGGGTGAGTAGAACATGATGATGAACCCCGCAGGCTGGTGCGTAACGGGCACCGGCCTGCGGGGGTCACCGCTTTTCTTTTGTATATAACCCGCCGACAAAGATGTAGGAAAGGAAAAATCACCGATGAAAATCCAAGAAGTTATTGACGAAGTCAATGAAGCCTGGGGCGAAGAGCACGAGGAAAAACGAAAGAAGATATTTCGGGAAAATATTTTTTGGAAGCCTTTAAGGTTTTTTAGAGACATTTCTTTGTTTTGTCTCCTTGTTAATTGTATTTCAGGTCTTTCTTATATGTCTAGCTCTGCTAATACGCCAAAAATTTTTCCTGCATATACTTTTAATGTTCCATATTATATATTTGATGTGCGCGCTGGAATTATTGCTTCTCTAGCGAGTCTGCTATTAAGCCTATATGTTAGTGTGGGCAAATTTGCAGATGGGTATGAAGGTATTTTGGGTGAAGCTCGACGGGCTGCTTATCGTAAGTTTGCTAAACGTGTTAGCTATATTATTTCTGCAGTTTTTATTATAAATTTTTGGCATGCCGCCCTCGCAGGGTATCTTCAAGGGACCTCGTACGCCCCAGATTTCTTCAGGGATTTGCGGACGGGTCCAGAGTGGGGTAAATATTTTGTTCCAGCAGAAATTGATCTTTCAAGATATGGTGATATCCCCTTATGGGTTATTGCATTTTTCGCCTGGTTTACTTTGGTGTCTGGATTGATGCTTACTTATAATGAAAAAGATGTCTTGATTGAAAATGTTTATAAGCTTAAAAAATTTAATAAGATATACAAAAAGATTAATAAATCTCATGTCAATGAGTATTCTATAGTGGACTCTTTGCTTGCAGAACCGAAGATTAAAACGAGTGATTTTTCTTCTATAGATGGGAATGTTGATTCAGGCTGTGAATATGGAGACCGTTTTATATCTGAGTTTAGCTATCTTGGATTCAGCTTTAAAGTCAAAACAAATCTATACCTCAAGGGTCTTGTCGAACTGCTTAGAAATCCTGGGCTGAGGTTCTTGTGTATTATTTGCTTATTTTTTAGCCCGTTATCAGTTTTCCTTGTCACGGAGTCGTTTGAGTTTACAGTCTCGGTTTTTGGTGTTATTCTGAGTGTTTTTCTAATTGAATTGCTTATTAGGCTCTTTGAAGTTGGAAATCTATATAAGGGGCTGTATGTCGCGGAAACATCAGATTTGAGATGGTGGCATAGAACTTTAATTTGGGTCAGGTATTTTTGGGCTGACTTGGTTGGAAAGTTACTATACAGAACTATATATAGTCTATTTATCTTATTGGTGTTGGTATATTTATATGCGTCATATTTGGAATCCATTGATAAATCAGTGAAGTCTAGTCTCTTGGCTCTCATGGCTATATTTATTATTTCAATATTTAGCGCCTACTGGGTAATGAAATTATGGCAGTATGATATAAAGTGTATTTTTGATAAAGAACTTAAATTGTACTCTGATAAGTTTATACCCTGCGATATTGAAGGCTCTGAGGGTGGTAAACCCCTGGACTATTTAGCTATAGCTTATATTTATGTGTCGGTGCGGAAGATTAACGATTACTATGTGGCATATAAATCTGAAGTGGGTGAAGATAACTTATCTCCTGTTTATAATAGAAAAAAACTTTATCGGTATTCAAGGTCAGCTAATTCTAGGCCACCAAAATCTATTCGCCATATGTGGCCTTAAATCTTTTTGGGTTTACGGATGGGCAGGATTTTGTGTGGTGATGAAAATATTTTTTATGGATTGGGTTTCGGTAAATTTGATAAGGGGCTATGAAAAGTGTGAAATTTTTTTGCTAAGGTAATTAATCGACAATACGAAGAAAGGAGTAATCACCGATGACGAACCAACTACTGTTAGCACAGGTGCTAGCTGAGGGATTTACCTGGGATTATCTCTGGCATTGGACTCATGACCAGGAATTCGGCAAAGTACTAATTTCTGCAATCGCACCGATTGCAACCGCAACCATCGCTGCTTTAAGTCTTATGCTGACTGCTCGCAGGGAGAATAAGCAGATGGAAATCTCTAAACAAGGGATGCCACCTGAGTTAACTCGTTATAAGGAATGGCTTGAAATCTCTAAAAATCATAAAGATCTTATGGAATTTGAAAAAGGCAACAAGCTTGAAGGCATAAAAAATGAATATCAAGAAATTAGAAAATCTCGAAAAGTGGCTCTTGAGCGTGCTGTTTGGGAGCGCAAAGTAATCTCTGTCTGCCCGGACATTAATGGACAGAAACGTCTCTTAAATGTTCCCGAAGGAATAATAGTTAGCAGCATTAAAGTCAAATCTATTCCAAACTTTGGAAGTGCTGTATTTACTGCGTTTGAAGTGTTTATTTCGGCTCTAATATTCATATTTGCATCTATATTTATAGTGGCATACTTAATTTATATGTTTGATTATATTATGTCTGGGAATTGGGATATTGTACGTTTGGCTGAGGGTGTATTCTTGATTGGATTTATTCCCTGGCTGTCGGTATTTTTCAATAATGCTATAAGTGCTATTCATGCGGGCTTGACGGGGAAATGTTTTGCTGAATATGGTTACCTTCGCATTCTTCAAGAAAATATGTCACATGAAGAGTTTAAAGATGTGTTGAAAAATTCTTCTACTGTGGATAGTAATTCGCAAAGATTTTTCTTTGCCCTGTGGAATGGAAAATATCGCAATTTTGTATCCTGCCCAGAAACAGTGAATTCAAGATATTTAAGTATTTTGGGGCTAATTATTTATGGTCTTCCTCATTGGCTCATAAATATTAGGCATAAGAGTCGTGGATACAACTACGGTGAATATAGACCAGAAATTTTTGGATTTGTAGAGGGAACTTTAGGGGGAGACCAAACTGGGCAAGATGAAAATATGAAAGGTAAAAAATCCTCCATAATCAGGCGGTTGGTTCTGTGGATTTCTAAAGAGTGGGAATCTCGGAACCGTGGTTAACGCATTTTGGTTAGACCCTCCTCCTCTGTAGTTTCTAGCTGTAGGGAACCTATAACCCGTGCAGAATTTGTGCCTTGGTTTAGCGTCTTCGGCCATGGTTTTTAACTACGACCAAAGACACTAACCTATGGCACGAATCCGTACCCCTTGACCGGATCTCCATCTGCGACAGGTAGGTGAGAGCCGGTTATGGGTTATGATTTAGCCTTTTCGTCGATAGGTTAGTGTCTTCACTGCGGGTTAAAGACCCACGGCGAAGACACTAACCTATCGAAAACCTCGGTCTAAAAAGCAGGCGGCCCCGGATGCATGCACGCATCCGGGGCTGTCTCTTTTGCTTTTTTGACGAATTCTCTATTGCTATTTTGATATAATCATAGGAGATGTAATTAATAGTCAGAAGGACTGGGTAATATTGATATATTGCAGAATTTTTTCATATTAAAATTTAGTGACGTAACAAGAGAAGTGACTCTACGAGAGGCTATTGGAGGTATCGATGAGTTTTCTAAACTATAACAAAGATGAAAAGCTAGAATTTAACTATAAGAGGGCATGCGGCCTGTGGTTAATTGTGGTGGCGGCAGTTATAGCAATAGCCGCCATGACTGGAGGAAAGCAAATAATAAACATGCAAGTATTCAGTATTGGCTATGTTATTAGCTTTTTCTCGATCAACATGAACAAAAAGGTGCTAAATAGCCTGTCTGATGGTCCTTCAAGTGAATTTCAAAAGAAAGTATCTTCACGTGCCGTTATTCTATTATTTGTCTTGATGATTTTGCTGGGCGGCCCATTCTTTGCAACTGAAAATTGGAGACTGATTTGGCTGGGAGCGCTGATGGCAACCGCGCTGCATTTCTTCCCATACTATTTTGTGCATGGAAAGTCAATGATATATCTGGGTCTTATCTGTGCCATTAACGTGTTTGCAGGATATATTTTTACCAGCATCCCGTTAGAGGTAATTGCATATATCGATGCGGCGATTAAGCTCCTCTTCGGAATCTATCTGCTATTCCTTTCAAAGCCGTCAAAACAAAAGTAAGGCAAATCTTCGGCACGGCAAAACAGGGCGGCCCCGGACGCACACACGCATCCGGGGCCGCCCGCCACCTGTCAGGACCTACTTCTTAGCGCCGAACGCCCGTGTCCACGCCCAGCGGGTCAGCACCGCCGTGCCCACCGCAACCGCCATCGGCAGCCACGCACTCGCACCCTGACCCGTAAAACCAATCAACAACGTCAACGCAGACAACGGCGCATTCATCGAAATACCCAAAAACGCCGCCGTACCCGTCAACGCCGCCGCATACAACACCATCGACGCGCCACCCGGCACCCCGCCCAAACCCGGGAACGCCCACAGCACCAGCGCCGCCACACAAAACGCAACCGCCGCACCCAACGCCAAACCCGGCGTCAACGTACCGCCATAAGAACCGAAACGCAGACTCAACACCACCACGGCAGCCTTCGCAACAGCCAACGCCAACACATACACTGCCGCCGATGCGGTCAAACCGCCCGCCGCCGCATCCAGCGACACATTAAACGTGTGCTGAGTCAGCAGACGACCATTACCCAGAATCTCCGGAAGCCACAGCGAAACCACCGCGACCAGCGCAAACGCTACAGGAATACGCCACAGAAGAGAACGATCCTTCGCCTTCAACTTCTCCGCACGCTGCGACAACGCCCTAAAACCCAACGCCAACGGAGTCAACACCACACCCGTCAGCGCCGCCACTGTCAGCGTCGTCGCATCCAACGGAAGCTGCGGCACCGGGTACGTCGGCTCATTGACGATCACCAGATTCGCCGTGACCGTCGCCGTCCACACCGTCACCGCACCCACATATAGCGACCGCAGGCTCAAACCAACAGCCATCGCCTCCACAAGGTACACCACGCCACCAATCGGCACCTGATACACCGCCGCCAAACCGGATGCCGCACCCGCCGCCACCAGCAGACTACGCTCACGAACACCCAACAGTGCGGCACCGTCAGCGCCCACAAAACCAAGACGCTCCAGCAGATTCGAGGTGCGGCCAGCCGCCAAAGCACCCAGCTCACGAGGCGCGACTTCCTTACCCACAGGAGAGCCCGCACCCACCGCAACAATCTGAATCACCGAATGCGAAATCTGCCGCCACAGTGACGGGGTGCGGTCCTCCTCGGTAGCACCGGCAATCTGCGACTTCACGCCGACCACACGCCGCCCACCGGACTGCAGGTAGTACCATACCAGCGCCACAAACGGGCCCAGCGCCGCCAAAACCAAGGCACGACGCGCCGGATCGGCGCCGTCAGTCACCATCGGGTGATGACCCTCAGCCTGACCGAAAGTTAGCTCCTGCATGAAGTCCAGAACATAATGCAGAGCAATCGCGCCCAAGCCGCTGAACACGCCCGTGACCAGCGCGGCAAGGGTCAGCCCCAGCAGGAGGCGAAACGAAAAAGAACGGAAACCCGCAGGGCTCTGCGGGCTATTCGGGGAAGAACTCGAGGAAGAACCAGTATGAGAAGACATAGAAAAAGGGGTTTGTGTGTTGCGTGCTGTGTGGTGTTGGAGGCTTCATGCCCGGCACAAACTGCCGCGGGTGAAGCTGTTTTCATTCTACGCCCGCAGAATTACGCCCTCCCCGGCATGCCAGAACGTGAGAAGCGGAGCCCCGCCCATTGGGTCGCGGAGCATGAGGTGAAGCCGCCGCCCAGAAAACGCGGAAGAAACAGAGCCAGGTCACATGCCCGTAGCCACACCCGCTATGCTGGAAGGGTACGCCTCCACGCGCCCGCCGCGCACCGAACAGTAGCCCCCGGAACACACCGGCGGCACGCCTGCCGGCACCCGGCGCAGGCACCCCATTAGGAAGGATCAACGATGACCGCAACTATTGCTTTTCTCGGCACCGGCTCCATGAACGGCTCCATCGCCGCAGGTCTGCTCGCTGCAGGCCACGACCCCGCCCACATTCGCGCCACCGTGCGTAGCGAAGAATCTCGCGCTGCCCTCGCCCAGCGCCTCGGCGACAAGGTAGAAATCATCACCACCGGCGGCGAAGCTGACGGCAACCACAAGGCAACCGCCCACGCAGACGTCGTTCTGCTCGGCGTGAAGCCCTACGGCATTGTTGAGCTTGCCCGCGATATTGCACCCGCCCTCGCGCCGAACGCTGTTGTGGTGTCCGTTGCTGCTGGCGTGACCCTCGAAACCCTCGCCGAGTGCCTTCCCGCAGGTCAGCCCATTGTTCGCTGCATGCCGAACACCCCCTCCTCCGTGGGCAAGGGCGTGCTCGCCATCTCCACCACCGACACCGTGAAGAACGAGCAGAAGAAGCTCGTCGAAGAGGTCCTGGGCACTGTCGGCTTGGTCGTTGAGGTCCGCGAAGATCAGATGGATGCGGTCACCGCCGTCTCCGGCTCCGGCCCGGCATACGCGTTCCTGCTTGCGGAGGCGATGGCCGCCGCCGGTGAGAAGCTCGGCCTGGACGCAGACACCGCCCTCAAGCTTGCCAGCGCAACCGTTGCCGGTGCGGGCTTCCTGCTCGACACCAACCCGGATGCGCCCGCCCTGCGCCGCGCCGTGACAAGCCCGAACGGCACCACCGAGCGTGCACTGAACACCTTCGTGGACGGTGGCCTCTTCCAGCTGACCGAGGACGCGATGCGCGCCTGTGCGGCACGTTCGGCGGAAATGAGCCAGCTGTACACCGCTGATGAGGACTAATCAGCGGGAATTAACCAGTGGAAACTAATCAGCGGGGACTAATACCGTCTGGTAGCATCCCCCCCCTGACTAGGTGAAACTACAGAAAAACAGCCTCCTCCCGGCAGAACGGGAAGAGGCTGTTTTTCTATGCCTATTTGCTTTTCTATGTCTAATCGCGGGCTACTCAAATGCGGGCTCTTCAAAACCAGCAGAGCTGGGGAAGATAACCGCCGCAGCGAGGAAAAACGCGCTTAGGGTCGTGCCGCGAAACGCTCAATCAGGTCCACCTGACCGGACACAATCAGAATGTCGCGCGAGTGAATGCGGGTGGTGGCGTCCGCGTAGGTGAAGTCCTCACCTGGGGACTTAATGCCGACCACGGACACGCCGTACTTGGAGCGGATATCCGACTCAGCAAGGGTGAAGCCGTGGGTTTCCTTCGGCGGGCGCATCTTCGCAATCGCGAAGTCGTCATCAAACTCAATGTAATCCAGCAGTCGACCCGAGACCAGGTGCGCGGCGCGGCGGCCGGCATCCGCCTCAGGGTAGACCACGTGGTGCGCGCCAATACGCTCCAGAATCTTGCCGTGCGCGGGGGTAATAGCCTTCGCCCAAATACGCTCCACGCCAATGTCCACGAGGTTCGCGGTAATCAGCACGGATGCCTCCACCGAGGTGCCCACACCCACCACGGCGGAACCGAAATCGTCCGCACCCAACTGGTGCAGGGTGTCGATATCGGTCGCATCGGCGGAGACCACATGGGTCAGCACGCCGGACCACTTCTGCACCAGCTCGGGGTCCTTCTCAATAGCAAGGACCTCCTTGTTCTGCAGGCGCAGCTGGGCCGCCACCGCGGAGCCGAAGCGTCCCAGACCAATCACGAGGACGGGGGCGTTATGTGCACTAGCCAATGGTGGGCCTTTCTTCGGGGAACTTGTAGAGGCGGCGGCGTGAACGCAGCGCCAGGCCGGTCGCGGCGGTTGTGGTGCCCACACGGCCAATGAGCATCAGGCCGCTGAGCACATAGATACCCGCCGGCGGCAGGCTGGAGGAGAGACCATTCGAGAGGCCGCAGGTCGCGAAGGCGGAGATGACCTCGAAAATGACCTCCTTGAGGTCCGCGCCGCTAATAATCAGAATCGACGCGGCGCCGACACCTACCACGGTAGCACCCATAACAATCACGGAGATAGCAATACGCAGGGAGGACTCGGGGATGGTGCGGTTGAACGCGACAACCTTCTGATCGCCTCGCGCCTCAGCAAGGATAGACAGGGCAATCACGGCGATGGTCGTGACCTTCACGCCACCCGCGGTCGAGCCGGAGCCACCGCCAATGAACATGAGCATGTCCGTCAGGAGCGTGGAGACGGGGGTAATGCTGCTCATATCGACCAGATTGAAGCCGCCCGAACGCATCATTACAGAAGCAAAAATGGCGTTCAGAACCTTGTCGCCTGCGGAGTAGTCGCCGATGGTGGCGGGGTTGTTCCACTCGAAGAGACCCCAGAAGAACGCGCCAAAAGCAAAGAAAAACAGGGTCGTCACGGTGGTCAGCTTCGCGGTGAGCGACCAGTGGCGGGGGCGGAAAGGATGATGCTGAATCGCAATGAAAACAGGGAAACCGAGCGAGCCCAAGAACACGGCAATGCAGATGGGCACGAGCAGGAAAAGGTCATGGCCGTAAGGCACGATGCCGTCGGAATGCGGAGTGAAGCCTGCATTGTTGAAAGCTGAAATAGCGTAGAAGATGCTGTGCCAGATGGCTTGGAACGGGTCTTCGCCGAGGGTCAGGAAACGAGGAATCAGCACAAGCGCAATGATTGCCTCGATGGAGAATGAAGCATAGGAGACGCTCTTGATGATGCCACCGACCTCGCCAAGACGGCTGATGTTCAGGTCTTCCTGTGCGATGAGTTTGGTGCGCAGACCCATCTTACGGCCGATAGCCAGCGCCAGCAGGGAGGTAATGGTCAGAGTACCCAAACCACCGACCTGACAAGCCACAAGAATCATTGCCTGACCGAAGGTGGACCACTGCTCGGCGGTGGAGACGGTAGTCAGGCCGGTCACCGTCACCGCGCTGGTAGAGGTAAAAAATGCGTGGTGGAAAGGCGCGGGCTGCCCATCATTGGAGGAGATGGGCAGTAGCAAGGTGAGCGTAAAGAAGATGATGACCAGCAGAAACGCAGTGATTGCGGTGCGCGAAGGCGAGGCAAGAACGGTCACGTCAATAAAGTCACGGAACCGTTCGAGGGTCTGCAGATTGAACCCCATGGGGGCGCGCTTACGCTGAACCTCGGAGGTTTCGCTCACGTGGTCGCGTAGGGCAAGCAGACGATCGAGGTCAATACCGGGCACACTCGTGAGGATGCTAAGGTTTTCGGCCTCGAGACGGTCGCGTCGACTACGGTGAACCTGCTGCTTTTGAGGCACGGATGTGGTGCCGCTGAGGGTGTCCCAGCGGCGGTTGAGCTGGCCCTGGGGGTGGTGGTGTCGGCGCCGGGTGCGGCGGAGTATGCGTCCCATGCGCCTCCTTCAGCGGGTCTGGGTGTTGGTGTGTTGGGCGGCGGATATGTGCCTGTTTTGACGCCTTCTAGTGTATCGCGCCGGGTGCCTACTGAGGGGGTTGAGGCTCTGGTGGTTTGGGGGTAAATATGTGAGCTTGGAGAAGGCGTGCGGTTGGTTTTGTGGGTGGAACCACGAAAACTATATATTCTGAATTAGCTATATAAGTATTGAGGGTCTGGGTGGCTCGCATATGCCTAGGATGAGATACAGGAAATCTCCACGAGATGTGATAGGCACTTCATGCTTTTCTCCCCTTCAGTGCTTCATATTGAGGTAGCATTCAGCGGTCTTTCAGAATTTTTGAAGGTAATTTCTGTATCAGCCTCATTCTAAGCTTGAGGCGTCACTTTATATGTCATAATCGCTATATGCATTCTGATGTTTTTTCTGTCATCGCGGATCCGACTCGCCGCCGAATTGTGCGTATTCTCGCTGAGCAAACCCACACGGTGGGTGCAGTGGTTGAAAAGCTGGGCATGAGCCAGCCGACCATTTCGAAGCACCTGAAAGTCCTTCGCGATGCAGATGTGGTCTCCGTGACCGTGGAGGGGCAGCGTCGCCTCTACTCCCTGAACCCGGATGTATTCGCCACCGTGACCGAGTGGATCAACGAGACCGTTCAGATTGCACGTCAGTCCAATGAGGCGCACGCACCCGTGGCACTGCCCGGTGGCGTGACTGCATCTGCCTCCGATAAGACGGCAGCTGAGAAGCCGGTCGAGAAGACCTCCGAAAAGAGTGCTCCGAAGCCCGAGGCGACCGACTCCGAAACTCTCACCGTTGAGGCACCCACCTCCGAGGAAATCGAGCAGGCTCGCATTCAGCGCGCCCGCGCACAGTACCTGACCCCCAGCGCGCGCATCTACTCGCGCCCTGCGGAGCAGGCTGCTGAGAGTGCCGCTTCCGAAGCTGTCGCTGAGAAGGCAGGAGCTACTGAGCCTACCCCGCAGGAAGAGGCAGTGGATAGCACCCCGATGCGCCCCTTCACTCCCGCATCGTACGGTTACGATGCTGGGGTGACCCCCGCGGCGTCGGCAACCCCCGTTCAGCCCGCTACCCCGGCGGCATCCGCTGAGGTGAAGCCCGCTGAGACCAACAAGACCACTGAGGCGAAGCCTGTCGTAGAGGATAAGCCGGTGGTAATCGCTCAGCCTGCCGCTACTGTGTCTTACGGTATTGACCCGGCTGCGGTTGTGGGCGGTTCGATTCAGCCTATTGCTGTGACCCCCGAAGCTCCTGCTGCCGAGGAGCCCGCGGTGGCTGAGAAGACTGTCAACGAACAGCCTGCAGAAAAGGCTGAGGAGAAACCCTCGGTTGAAGAAACCGTAGCTACTGAGAAACCTGCAGTTGAAGAATCTGCCCCCGAGAAGGCCGCTGTAGAAGAGTCTGACAAGGCTGAAGGCGCGTCTGAGACTTCCTCTGAGGAGACCGAGTATCAGACCATGCCCGCCTACGATTCGGTGTACCGCCCCAGCACTGAGACGACCAGTACCGAGGTGAAGGACGCCCACCGCGGTGGTCTCTTCGGCTTCCTGCGTGGCCGCCGCCGCTAAGGCGCGCCCTGACGCCGTTCAACCTCCGGCATAACTCATCGATAAAGCACACACACTCTCACTCACCTTTATCTAACCGAAAGACGCATTCACGTGGCTATTCATCGTAAAATTCTGCGCTGGCTCGAGAACGAACTGTTCGAGGGCAATATTCAGCTGGGTCAGGACCTGCCCAGCGATAGCGAGATTGCACGCGCTATTGGTGTGGGTCGTTCCCGCACTCGCGAGGCTCTGCGCACCCTGGAAGATATGGATCTGGTGCAGCTGTACAACGGCCGCGGCAAGGAAATGCTGGTACACCTGAGTGATGAGCCTGCCGCTGCCGCGAGTGCCGCTCTGCGCCTGCACATGTCCAGTTCGCGTTACCCGACTCGTGACCTGGTGCAGACCCGTATTCTGCTGGAAAGCTGGGCGATTGCGCGTATTGACCCGAAGACCGCCTCCTTCGCGGAGATGGACGAGGTCCTGGAGCAGATGGAAGATTTCGATCTGTCGATTCGTGACTTCCTGGAGCTTCTGTTGACGTTCCACCACCAGGTGATGCGTTGCGGTGGTAACGAGCTGCTGGTGGGTCTGCTCGCGTCGGTGCGTCAGCCTAGCTTTGAGTCGATGCTGTCGCTGGTGGGCCGTATGCCGCTGTGGAGTAGCGCTGTGGAGCGTTTGCGTGCTGAGAGTCGCGCTATTGCGGAGGCTCTGAAGGCTGGCGACGCTGCGACTGCGCGTGCCATGGTGATTGGTCAGCTGCGCGGCATGTATTCCGATGCCGGTATTGACCTGGAGCAGGAGGCGACCTCTGCGAATGGTCTGCCGGGTGAGCCGATTGCTTCTGAGTTTGCGCCGGTTGATGCGGATGAGTTTGCCGCTGATGACTTTGATGATTTGATGCAGGATGACCCGTCCTTCGCTGATGTGGAGGGTCTGCCCGCCGCAGATGCACCCGTTGCGGCACCCGCTTCTGTGGAGCCTGCGGCTGAGCCTGTTCAGGCTTCTGCTCCGTCTTCTGTCGTGGAGTACACGGTGCCTGAGGGCGATATTGTCTACATTGAGGAGACTGCTGCTGAGACTCCTGTGGATCGGGTTGATGAGCCTGCCGAGGTTCTTTCTAGCTCTAACGCTTCTGGCTCTGACAAGGTAGAACGTTCCATTCCCGCTGTTGCTCAGCCCGCACCTGCTGCAGCTCCTGCAGCTCCTGCTGCTCCCGCGCAGCCTACCGCTCATTCGGTGAGCGCGGATGTGCCGCTGAGCTTCGGCACCCCGCGCCGTAGCACCTCGGTATCGCAGGTTACCCCGGCTGCTTCTGCGGCACCGGTTGCTTCTGTAGCGGCTAGCTCCCAGACTCTCGCTTCCCAGCCCCTCAGCTCGCAGACTCTCAGCTCCCAGACCCCCAGCGGTCAGCTGCCGAGTGTCCCTGCCGCGTACGCGCAGGAAGAGGCTGAGGGTCCCGCGAAGGTTCTGCGCGCCTCCACGGCGGCTCCGCGTCGTCGTAGCGGCCAGATTGTTTCCCCGGTGCGTGCGACCATCATTAAGCCTGTGGATCGTAGCAAGGTGCTGACTGCGCCTGCCCGTACCGCGCGTCCCGCGGCTGTTGTGACTGCCGCGGCTCCTGCGGAGTCTGAATCGGCTGAGAATGTTCTGCGTGCCCCTGCGCGCCAGGAGGCGCCCGCCGTTCAGCCTGCTGAGCCTACCCGCCTTGAGGCGGCAGCGACCATTCACGATACTTACGAGAAGCTTCCGCATGAGGAGCCGGTGCAGGAGCGCGGCGGCATCTTCTCGAAGATGAAGCGTTTCTTTGGCGTGGATGTGTACGAACCTGAGCATGACGAAGCGCAGGAGAGTGCCGAGAAGGAGCAGGTCCTGAAGGCTGAAACGAAGCCCGAGTCCCAGCCCGTCATTGATGAGGAGGCGCTGGCTCGTGCCGAGGCTGAGCGTGCTGAGCGTTTGAAGGCGTTGCATGCGGCGGCTGAAGAAGAGGCGGCTGAGGAAAGCGCCGCTGAAGAGGTTTCGGTAGAAGAGCCGCTTGAAGAACCCGCTGAGGCTTCTAATCCCGCCCAGGAATCGGCTGCGGAATCGGTAGAGGTCGCCTCCTCGGCTGAGGAGAGCGCTCCTGAGGATGCTGTAGCTTCTTCCGGTTCGGTGCTGTCTCATGGCCGCGCTAAGGGCTCGAAGAAGTCGAAGAAGAAGCGCCGTTAGGGCTACCGAATCCCCGTTTTCGCCCCGAGATATCCTCGATATACCCGCGGGAAAAGCGGAAATTCAGGGAAAAACTCCTGAAAAGCCGCTCTCGAATGGTGAAAATGGGGGTAAACCTAGTACTCTAGGTAGGTAGCGCTCTAAAACGCAAGGGTATTTCTGTGCCTAAAATGCGTTTTGGATCGGTTATACCGGTATAAATATCCCCGGGTAGCTACCGAGTCGAATGGCTCGGCCGGGTACGAGTAAAGTGAGGAAATCCTATGGGTTCCGTTATCAAGAAGCGCCGCAAGCGTATGTCCAAGAAGAAGCACCGCAAGCTGCTTCGTAAGACCCGCCACCAGCGCCGCAACAAGAAGTAAATAGACTTCTTTCGCCCCGCCCTCCGCATGGAGAGGCGGGGTTTTCGCGTTCCTGCAGTTTTGGCGGGCCGGGTTTTGTACGCCAGGTTTTGTATTTGTAGAGGGTATGTGCGGGTCACTTGTTTGGGGTGCGGCGCGCTATCTGAGAGACTGGGATTATGACTGAAACTTCCACCATTAAAGTTCACCTCATGCGTCACGGCGAGGTGCACAACCCCGAGCGTATCGTGTACGGCCGTCTGCCCGGTTACCGTCTGTCCGATAAAGGCCAGCAGATGGTGCGCCTGAGCGCCGAGGAGTTCGCGGCTCGTGCTGAGCGAGGCGCCCGTTTCGTGCATCTGGTCTGTTCGCCGCTGCAGCGTACCCGTGAGTCTGCCGCTCCGGTTGAGGAGCTGCTGGGTCTGACCGCGCAGCCGGATGAGCGCGTCATTGAGGCGGATAACTACTTTGAGGGTCTGCACGTGAACGCGCAGGAGTTGCTGAGGAACCCGCGTCACTGGACGAAGCTGTACAACCCGGCGCGCCCCTCCTGGGGTGAGTCGTACCTGGAGCAGATTCGCCGTATGGCTGCAGCTGTTCAGGATGCGGCGCGTACCGCCTACGAGCGCGGCGGCGAGGGTGCGGAGGCGATTATTGTGTCGCACCAGCTGCCGATTTGGATTACTCGCCTGGGGGTTGAGGGCCGCATGCTGCAGCATGACCCGCGTGCCCGTGAGTGCAACCTGGCGTCGATCACGACTCTGGCGTTTAGCACCACTGATTTTGAGCATGAGATGCCGCATTGTGTTGGGTATTCGGAGCCTGCCGCGCCGCTGTACGGTGGCGTGATTCAGCTGCCCGGTAGCTGAAACATCCGGTAGCTAGTTCCTGAAGCTGTTTTTGAGCATAGTAAGAGGCTGTGAGCCCATCCGTTGCGGATGCGCTCACAGCCTCTTGCTGTAAACCTTGAGGGGGTGCGAGCCTAGCTGTCCTGACTAGTTCTGCCCGCTGCTTTGACCAGGAGTGTTGTCCTCGGGGTCTTGTTTGTTCTGGGATTCTGCTTCGCGGCTGCGGCGTTCGCGTTCTGCTTTTGCTTTGAGCCAGCGCAGGTACTCTTCATCGTCGTCGGGGGAAGACACCGAGGGCGCCGGGGTGCTGCGTCGCTGACCGAAGCCGGGGCGAGGAGTGCCTGCTGCGGGCTGTGCCTTGGGGTGGCCCAGGATAAGCCACATGAGCGGGCCCACCACGGGGAAGAGTAGGGTGACGAGAACCCACAACCACTTGGGCAGGGTTCGCGCCTCGTGTGCGGGGGTGCGGACGGCGTCCAAGAGGGTGTAGAGGGTCAGCCCCACGATGAGGGCGGCGCCGCCAATAATCAGCATGGCTCGAATCATAAGCACTACTATGACACACCGCCGCGTTATTGCGGAACTGTGAACCGGGTGCCCGCTAGCGGCGTAACGGCGCGGCAATCCGGCGCAGATTTGTACGTCGGCTTAGTAGCCGGTGAACACCTGAACTTCGTGGCTAATAATGTCCAGCGAGCCCAGCCACACGGCGAGGGCAAGAATCACGGAGTACACGAGCGCCACAATACCCGCCTGCTTGAGCACGGGGATCAGGTCGCGGCCGCCGCGCGTCCACACGGTCACGCAGGAGTGGATGGTCGGGCCGACCAGCAGGAAGATCAACAGGAACCAGGGGTTCTCATCGAGCAGGAGCACACCCAGGCCCAGTGCCAGCGCCATCTCCACGATGTAGGTGATGCGCGACCAGCGTTCGCCCAGGCGGACCGCCATGGTCAGCTTGCCCGCCTCAATGTCGGTGGGAATGTCACGCACGTTATTCGCCATGAGCAGCGCACAGGAAATCAGACCAATGCCGATAGCGCCAACCCAGCCGAGCAGGGTCAGGGTATGCGCCTGCGTATAGAGGGTGCCCAGGGTAGCAACCAGACCAAAGTAAACGAAGACGAACACGTCTCCCAGACCCATGTAGCCGTAGGGGTGCTTGCCTCCGGTGTAGCCCCACGCCGCGAAGACACTGGAGGCGCCAATCGCCAGGAACCACCACTGGTTCGCCAGAGCCACCAGGGCAAGACCGGCAAGCATCGCTAGACCGAAGCAGGCGAAGGCGGCGTACTTGACGGAGCGGGGGCTTGCCACGCCGGAACCGACGAGGCGTAGCGGACCCACGCGGTCTTCGTCGGTGCCTTTGATGCCGTCGGAGTAGTCGTTGGCGTAGTTCACGCCGACCTGCAGGAAGAACGCGACGAGGAACGCCAAGAACGCGTAGAGCGGCTTGAATTCGTTGATCTCGTAGGCGGCAGCTGAGCCGGCAATAATGGGGGCGACGGCGAGCGGCAGGGTGCGCAGGCGAGCGCCTTCGATCCATTGGGCGGCAGTTGCCACGGGGGTTCCTTCCGGGTCTAAGTGCGTATGATGCGTGGGTTTTGTGATGAGACGGGTTGTGACGGTGACGGTCAGAGCGTGCGGGCGACTGCGTGTGCGGGGTGAAAACCCGCGGATGAGCCTGCTTTAGCCCTGACGATAGTCTCTGTCCAGGATACTGTATATTTCTGCGCGGTCCGGCTTGCCGGTGCTGGTGAGCGGGAAATCCGGCAGGATGCTCAGATGCTTGGGTGCGGCGGGGGCACCGAGCTTTTCGGCGCAGCGGGCACGCAGTAGGGCGCAGAGTTCTTCGTTCAGGGCGGGACGATTCTCGGTAGATGTAGCCGCGGCACCGGCAGAAGGTACGAGCGTGACCGCGGCGGCAATGGCTGTGCCCCAGCGGGCATCGGGCAGGCCGACTACGCAGGCTTCGCGTACGGCGGGGTGCTCTTCAAGGACGGTCGCCACGGCGCGGGCGGAGATTTTTACGCCTCCGCTGATGAGTACGTCGTCGCTACGGCCGAGCACCTGCAGGCGCGGTTCGCTACAGTTCTTGTTGCTGTTGGGAACCGCTACAGGGCTCAACAGCCCGTAGTCGTCGGTGCGGTACCAGCGGGTGCCGTCGGCGGCGGTGAAGAAGTGCTCGGCGGTGCGGGTGGCGTCGCCAATGTAGCCGCTGGCGAGGTGCGCGCCGCTGATCCAAATACGGCCCACCTGCACAGACTCTTCATTCGCCGGCTTCCCCTCAATATCCGGTACGGCGGGCATGCCTTCTTCCGGTACGAGCTCCACCCGCACGCCGGGCAGTACGGAGCCGGAGTAGACGCATCCGCCGGCGGTTTCGGCACTGCCGTAGGTGGTCACCGTGTTCAGCCCCAGGGCAGTAGCGGCGGCGAGCAGGTCGGCGCTGGCGGGGGCGCCTCCAAGCAGGATGCCGGTGAAGGATCCGAGCGCCTCGTGAATTTCAGCGCCCAGGTGCGGATCGGCGTCCGCGCTTTCGAGCAGTTTATGGAGCTGGGTGGGTACCAGGGAGATAAACCGGCGTGCCGAGCTCATGCGCTCAACCGTCTGCAGGAACACCTCGGGGCTAAAGTGCACGGGCTCAATGACGGAGCGGGCAATGACCGGGGCGGTACCGGCGAGCACGGAGCGGGCGAGCACCTGCGCACCGGCAATATAGTGCGCGGGAAGAGCCAGGAGCCACTGCGATGCCGTATCGGAGTTTGAGCCGAAGAAGCGTTCGGTGGCTGCGGCACTGGCGGCAAGAGCTCGCGCGGTCAGTGCGGTGCGTTTGGGGGTTCCGGTGGATCCGGAGGTGCCCACCACCAGGGCAATAGGCTCCGCAGCCGCGCCCGCACCAGCATCCGCCGCGTACCTGCCCAGTAGCTGCTCAAAGGCGCCCAGCATGGTGTGCGGGTCGGCGGGCTGGTCGGCGCGCACCTGTACCGCCTGCGGGTGCAGGGCAGCCTCCTGCGGGGCGGGGGAGGGCATGAGCCCGGGTACGGGGGTGTTCATCATGGCTAAATCCTTAGCGGCTGTTGGTAGCGGCTGCGTGCTGTTATGCGCCGGTGTCATATGCCGGGGCGGGGAAAAAGAGAGGGGCGGCATCAAATGCGCCGGAGCCGGATTCTTAGCTGAGGTTCTCAGGGTTGAATCCGGCTCCGAGCCTATGCATCTGAAACTACTTCTGTAGAGGGGACTGTCTCTTAGAAGTAGTAGGGGTAGTTGGACCAGTCCGGGTCACGCTTCTGCAAGAACGCGTCGCGACCCTCCACGGCCTCGTCGGTCATGTACGCCATGCGGGTTGCCTCACCGGCGAAGACCTGCTGGCCGAGCATGCCGTCATCAGGCAGGTTGAAGGCGTACTTGAGCATGCGGATTGCCTGCGGGGACTGGCGGGCGATGTGCGCCGCGTATTCCAGGCCCTTGTTTTCGAGTTCTGCGTGGGGGACTACGTCGTTGACTGCGCCCATTTCGTACATGCGCTGTGCGTCGTATTCCTTGGCGAGGAAGAAGATTTCGCGGGCGAACTTCTGACCCACCTGGCGTGCGAGCAGTGCCGAACCGTAGCCCGCGTCGAAGGAGCCGACGGTTGCGTCGGTCTGCTTGAACTTGCCGTACTCTTCGGAGGCGATGGTCAGGTCAGCTACCACGTGCAGGGAGTGGCCGCCGCCTGCAGCCCAGCCGGAGACGAGGGCGATAACGACCTTGGGCATGGTGCGGATGAGGCGCTGCACTTCCAGGATGTGCAGTCGGCCTGCGCGTGCCGGGTCGATGCTTTCTGCGGTGTCGCCGCTGGCGTAGTGGTAGCCGTCGCGGCCGCGGATGCGCTGGTCGCCGCCGGAGCAGAATGCCCAGCCGCCGTCCTTGGCGGAGGGGCCGTTGCCGGTGAGCAGTACGGTGCCTACGTTGGAGGTCATGCGGGCGTGGTCGAGGGCGCGGTAGAGTTCGTCCACGGTGTGCGGGCGGAATGCGTTGCGGACCTCGGGGCGGTCGAATGCGATGCGCACGGTGGGCAGATCGCGTAGGATTTCGCCGTTTTCGTCGCGCTCAACCTGGCGGTGGTAGGTGATGTCAGTGAAGTCTTCGAAGCCTTCGACGACACGCCAGTCGGCGGGGTTGAAGATGTCCGAGACCTTTTCGGGAAGTTGTGCAGTCATAGACCCTATTCTACGTTGCCCGGGCGCTGCGTGAGGCTGTGGCATGGGTTGCCCGGTATAGCGAATCAGGTTGCCGAGCATAGCGAATCAGGTTGCCGGGCATATAGGAAGGCCCGGACCGCGTGTGTGCGGTCCGGGCCGTAGAGGTTGGGTAAGGAACCTTACCCGGTCTCGATTATTTGTGGGCTACTTGACCTTTGCGAGCTCTACCGCGCGGTCGAACTCTTCGTCAATGACCGGGTTCTTCTTGTAGGTGACCAGGGAGACGATGATTGCGACCAGCATTGCCGAAGCGAAGCCGGGAACCATTTCGTAGAGCACGGACTTCATCGGGCTCTGGCCCCAAGCGAATGCCACAACGGCACCGGTAATCATGGAGGCGAGTGCACCCTGGGTGGTCAGCTTACGCCAGTAGAGGGAGAGCAGAACGGTCGGGCCGAATGCCGAACCGAAGCCCGCCCACGCGAATGCGACCAGCTGCAGAATGGAGCTATTCGGGTTCCACGCCAGGGCGCCGGCGACCAGTGCCACGATTGCCACGCCTGCACGACCGAGCCACAGGGACTTGGACGCGCTGAGCTTCTTCGAGGAGAAGATGCCGTAGAGGTCCTCCACCAGAGCGGAGGAGCACACAATCAGCTGCGAGGAGAGGGTGGACATAATTGCCGCCAGAACCGCAGCCAGAATCAGGCCCGCGATGAGGGGGTGGAACAGAATCTGGGCGAGGTCCAGGAAGACCGACTCAGCGGTTTCGGGGTTGGTGAGGGACGCCTCGGGGTGGCGTGCAAAGTAGGCGATACCCATGAACGCGCCGCTCAGTGCGCCGAACACGGTCAGAACCATCCAGCTGATGCCGATGCGGCGGCCAGACTTAGCGTCCGCGGGGGTGCGCATTGCCATGAATCGCACAATAATGTGCGGCTGACCGAAGTAGCCCAGACCCCATGCGAGGGATGAAACAATACCGGCGAAGGTGGTACCCGCGAAGATGCTCAGTGCGTCGGGGCGTACCTGGCTGATGGACTCAACCACGGGGCCCACGCCGCCGAGGTCAATGATGGTGACGACCGGAACGGCAATCAGTGCTGCGAGCATGAGCAGACCCTGAACCATGTCGGTGTAGGACGCGCCCATGAAGCCGCCGAAGAAGGTGTAGAACACGGTAATGCCTGCCAACAGGAGCATACCGGTGTGGTATTCCTGACCGAAGGAGGACTTGAAGAACAGACCGCCGGACACCATACCGGAGGAGACGTAGAAGGTGAAGAATACCAGAATCACGACGCCGGAGACGATGCGTAGCACGCGCTTGGTGTCATGGAGGCGGTTGCTCAGGAAGACGGGGACGGTCACGGCGTCGCCTGCTACTTCGGTGTAGCTACGCAGTCGCGGTGCCACGAACTTCCAGTTGCACCATGCGCCGATGGTCAGACCGACGGCGAGCCATGCCTGGGAGAGGCCGCTGAGGTAGACGGCGCCGGGCAGACCCATGAGGAGCCAACCGGACATATCGGAGGCGCCCGCTGAGAGAGCGGCGACGGTGGGGGAGAGCTGTCGCCCGCCCAGCACATAGTCGTCAAGACTGTTGTTTTTGCTATTTGCCCATAGGCCGATTGCGATCATGGCAACAAAATAAATCGCCAGCGCGATGACCTGGTATGTACTCGCGGCCATAATGTTCCTTCTCTCCTGGTGATAGTGTGCGCCTGTGTGTATTTATGCGCTACCCCATAACTTTATGAGTGGCATAGGATACAGTCTAGGCTTTGAGGGCTTGAAAATAAAGTCTATTTGACGCTTAGGGGTGAGGATCTATGGAATAAATATGTATTTTCTGTGTAAAATCCATGGTCGTACACGTGGGTCATTGTGGGAGCGTGTGCGAAAAAGTGCCCGAAAAATCCTTGAATTTCAGGGTTTCGGGCACTTGAGTGAAAGATATGTAGTTGAAAAGCAACGCAAACGCTCAATGGCATATGCATCTAAAACGAATTAAACGAAAAATTTAAAAGCCGTTCGGAGTGTTGAACTGTTACACGACAATGTCACAGAGGCTTAGAGATCCCTCACAACCCATGGTTCAGTAGCCATACGAGCCGGATCAAAACGCTCCAAAATCGCTGCCGCATTGGGCACCGGAACATCCGCCGAATGGGTGGAGCCATCGGCGTTATACACCGGAATAGATGCGGCAATCCACCCCAAAATCGTAGGGATTTCAACGCCCGCCTCACGCAACTGCGGCAGAGTCACCGCACCGTCACGCTTCGCCAGGCGCTTGCCCTCCTCGTTCAGCGCCAGCGGCACATGCGCGTAACGCGGCTGCGTCAAACCCAAAAGCTGCGCCAAATACGACTGGCGAGGCGCCGAAGGGAGTAGATCATCACCGCGCACAATCTGCTCAACCCCCACAAAGGCATCATCCACCACGGAGGTCAGGTTATAGGCATAGGTGCCGTCATTGCGTACCAGCACAAAATCATCCACCAGCCCCGTGTAGGCACCGTAAAAATCATCCTGCACCGTGTAGCTCGTGCACTCGGCGCGCAGACGCAGAGCCGGCGGACGCTGGGTACGGCGCTCCTGTCGCTGTGCTTCCGTCAGCTCACGGCAGGTACCCGGGTATGCGCCCGGGGCACCGTGCGGGGCACTCGACGCCTCCTGAATTTCGCGGCGGGTGCAGTAGCACTCGTACACGAGTCCCGCCTCGCGCAGCTGTTGAACCGCCTGCTCATAGGCGGCAAGGCGCGTGCTCTGGTACAGTACACCTGCTTCCTTGCCCTCGGTGCTTTCGCTACCCTCAATACGCGCTGCCGAGGCGCCGGGGCTCGCATCCCAATCCAAACCCAGAGCCGCCAAATCAGCAATCTGACGCTCCGCAGCACCCGGGCGCACGCGATCCAAATCCTCCACACGCAGATAGAAGGGCTTGGTGCCGCGGCGAGCCATCGCCCACGCCAAAATAGCGGTACGCAAATTACCCAGATGCAAATCCCCCGAGGGGGAGGGAGCGTAGCGTCCGGTACCGCTGGGGAAAGGCAGGTTCGAAGGAGTGGAAGACGAGGTGGGGGAAGAAGTCATACTCCTATCCTATAGGGGCGTTAGATGCGGGTTAATCGTGCGCACGACTCTAGGTTGAGTGGCATTGTGGCATAAATATTGCTTCTACGGATGCGTGCCGGGCTCTTCGAGGGGCTCCTTTGGCGATGATGTGCTGTTCAAACAATCCGGAGAGGTTGATAAGGCTCACCACTTTCTTATCACTAGAGATAATTTTGTACAAAATAATGCGCTTTCATTGCCTTGAATTGTTACCGAACAGTAAATTTCTGTTCTCTGGAAGCCCGAATAGCCCCGCAAGTACCAAAAATTACAGTAGGGTTGTATCTATGGCTCGTACTATTGAACTCGCAGACGGCGTGTACCGCATTGCGACCGACAACTACCGACTGAACACCGGACTGGTCCTCGGACTGGAGCGTGCACTAGTCGTAGATACCGGCGCAGGTCCCCGTCAGGCAACCGAAATTTATGATGAGGTTCGCCGTCTCACGCGCCTTCCTATTACCGTTGTAAACACTCACGGACACTATGAGCGTTTCTTCGGCAACGATGTTTTCGCGGCAATGGGTACCGAAGAATTCTGGGCGCATCCTCGCGCCGCGCGTGCAATCCGTAAATACGGCGAGGCGCAGCGTCCCTACGTCGAGACGCTGGAACCGGAAATGGCACACAATCAGGGTGCCGCCACCAATATTGTTGTTCCCAACCGCCTGGTCGCCAATAGGGGCGACGGCATCACTTTCACCCCCATCGACCTGGGTGAGCGTAGCGCAACCCTCATGTACATGGGACCCGGCCACACCGACGGTGACATTATGGTCGGTGTTGAAGATGTGCTGTTCATGGGCGGTCTGATTGAAGAGGGTACCGATCCCTATTTCGAGGATTCCTTCCCCGACCGTTGGATTGACACTCTCGGTGCCGTGCTCGAATTTGACCGTTACCGCGTGTATGTGCCCGGTAACGGTGAGCCGGTAGACCGCACCTTCGTGGAGCGTGAACGCAACACCATGGTGACCGCTATTGAGTCGATTCGTTCCTCCACTCTGGACCGTGATGACGAGGCGACGACCGCGGCAATGTATAAGCTGCCGTACGCACCGGGTGCTACGCGCTTCCTGCTGGATCGTTTGGCTCAGCTTGAAGGTGCACCGGTAGCGGCATATCTCGAAGCGGATCACCCGGACACCAGTGGTTTCACGGGTCCGATTACTCTGGGTCAGGCTTCGTACTAAAACCCCGTATGCAATATGCCTCATGGGGCATAAATGCAGGTGAGGGCTGGTTTCTATGATAGAAACCAGCCCTCACCTTTTATATACCCATAACCTTAGGGCACGTATTTAGCGCTGAACGTACTGGGCGCGCATTGCCTCGCAATCAGCCGCCAAAGAAGCCGGGACTTCACCCATTGCCTCGCACAGCTGCACGAAACGGTGACGCCAATCCAGGTGCTGCAGAGCCTGACGAATCTGCTGCTCACCCTGCGCGGGGGTCCAGCGGGAGACCGCATCGGCAACCTGCGCGAGGCCCGCGCGTGCATCCGCGTGATCAATGTCGATGGTCGCGCCATCCCAAAGGATTTCACGTACGGTGGTGGTGTTCGGAACCTTGCCGACCACGGTCACGCCCGAAGCCAGGGCGTCGGTCCAACGACCGGTGATGTACTCCTTGGTCGGGTGAGTGTACGGCGCCGGGCTGACCGAAGTGGAGAACGCCAGCAGGAACTTCGCGCGGTTCAGAGAATTCTGCAGGTGCTGAGCCGACTCGCGGTCATTTGCACCGAAGGGCGGGCGGCCCTCAAAGCTCAGACCCAGCTCCGCGGCGAGGGCGGCAGTCGCCTCGTCATCTTCGTAGGCGGCGGGCTGACGGCCCACGCGCAGCAGGTCGGTGCTCTTCGACTCCAGCGCAGCCAGACGGTCGCTGAACTTGCTCCAAACATCCGCACCCCAGGGCAGAACGCCGGGGACCTTCACTCCCGCGGCAGTCCAGGGCTGAACGTCATCAACGTCTGCAACGAAAATACGGTCGTAGGTGGAGGACTTAGCCACCGCGGGAATACGGTCATCCCAGAAGCTATCAATCACCCAGCCGTAGATTGCACCGTAGCGGCGGAACGCGAAGGAACGCTGCGAAATGGCGTACAGCTGACCGGGATCAGAAGCAATCACCAGGCAGCGCTTGGAGCCGCCCTTGAGACGGGGCAGACGCGCCAGAAGCTTCGTTTCCTTGCTGAGGGATGCGCCCACATCCACGGTGTGTACGGTACCGCCGGTGTAGCGGGCGAGAAGCTCCGCCATGGCGTGTACGGGAACCCAACCGGCTCCGGAGGGGACAGCAACAATAATATCGAGTGAGCTCATGAGAATCCTTGGGAGCAACGTCCGCCGCATGCGCCGGGCTCACCGGGGTAAAACCTCGGGTCGCGGGCGGTGTGCATCAGCGGCAAGAGCGTGAAGGTCAATAAATGATAGATAGGGTGCCTTACGTCAGCAGGCGCGCAAAAAACGCGAATGCAACGGCGAGTGAAACCGCTACGACCGGCTAGCTTTCAGCCACGGAAGGCTACGGCACAGGTAATTTTCAGTATATCGGTCAACCCTGCGCACGGGGCTTAGCCTGCTGCCTTTAGAAACAGCTTTAGGGTGTGTGAATGCGCACCTCAACGCCCGATTCGGTGCCAAACCCGGCAGCCATGCGCGCCAAATCAGTATTCGGGGCGGCAACCACCGTGAAGAAACGGTCCACAGCGGCGGTGAACTGCTCCTGACGAGCCATATCACCGTGTTCAAGGGTCGTGAAAATACCGCCGCCGGCATCGTCAAAGACCTCAACGCGCAGTTCAGGCAGAAGCTCAGTATTCGGCAGGTTCAGCGATGACACATCGTGCTGGAAGGTCAGGTCACCGCACAGCAGGGTCACCGGCAGGGCGGCACCACCAATGACCGGGCGGGAGCTATCATCCACACCGGCAGGGTAGTAGCCCGACAGAGACACACCAATAGCGGTCGCAATCGTCCCGTCAATACCGGCAAGACCGCGGTTCGCAAACACGCGCGCGGGGGTGGGCTCGCCCAGGGCGGGGGCTGCCGCATCCAAATCACGCACCAGGTTTGAAGAGCCCAGTACGAGCAGGCGGCGCTGAGCCACCGCATCCTGCCAGACGCGGCGGGCGTAGGAGCGGCCAGCGGTGCGGTTGCGGTAATCGGTGTAGTCAACCGAGCTCTCAGCACCGGGGTGTTCGTAGGCGGCAATGGTGCGCAGGCACTCATCCTGTAGCTCGCGGGCGGGCTCAACCCACTGCTCCAACCAGCTCAGCTCGTCCACCAGCTCATCAGCGGGCACAGTGGAGGCGCTCGCAAACTCGGCAAGCTCGTGCGGGGTTGACAGTTCTACAAAGGAGCGGGCGCCCGGCTCATACCAGCTGGCGCGGCGCGGGGCGTAGAACGCGCACTGAATATCTTTGCGTTCCAGCAATGCGGTAATCGGGCGCGAGAGCGTCGGGTGGCCGAAGAGCACCACACGCTCAATCTGGGCGGCGGGGGCGAACGAATCATCAGCGAGCAGCTGCGGGTAGTGAGGAATGGAGGTGGCGCCGTGGCGCGCCTCGGAGGAAGGCTCCGCAAACAGCGGCAGGTTCAGCACGCGCGCGAACTCCGCCGCAAACTCACCGGCACCGTCAGCAGCAACCACCACGGTGCGGTGCGCCGGGGTGAACTCCGACAGGTCAGCCTGTGCCTCCAAAGAATCCAGAAGCCAACGCTGCTCGGCGCTGGAGAGTCCGGAACCCTCAGCGCGGGCGGTGCGGGCACGGCCCTCAGCCTGCGGGTCGTAATCTTCCAGCAGGCTCTGCGCCCACTGCGGCAGCATCTGCGCAAAACGACCCGAGGGGGTCAGCGGCGTATCAAAACAAATGTTCAGGTGCACCGGGCCAATCGGCTCGGCAGACTGCTTGCGCCAATGCTCGGCGCTACGACCGGTCAGCGCGTTCAAGCACGCCGCAAAAGCCTGAGTCTGCTCGCCCTCCACCTGCTCGGGGTAGGAGGTCAAATCAGCTTCAGCACGCACAAAAGGATAGAAGAAACTCGCCTGGCGGGTCGTCTGATTCACGCCGCTACCGCGCAGACGCTCCGGGCGGTCCGCGCTCAGCACCGCCAGGGGCACACCGGCGTGATACGCCTCCATGACGGCGGGCACATACTCGCCCAGTGCCGTACCGGAGGTGCACACCAGACCCACGGGCTGACCGGATGCCTTGGCAATACCCAGGGCGGTAAAGGCTGCACTTCGCTCGTCCACGCGCACGTGCGCAATGAGGGCGCCGGCTTCAGCGGCTGCGGCAATAGCGTACGCAAGAGGTGCACTACGGGAACCCGGAGACACGACAACATGCCGCATACCGGCACGAATCAGCGAATCGAGCACGGATACTGCGGTGAGCATGGCGGGGGTTGAGCGGTTTTCAGTCACCGTACCATTCTAATGCCGTAAGGTTTTTCATTCAGTTATGGTTACCCTTCACGGGCGCGACCTTGATAACTTGCAGTCTTCACAGTCCGCAGGCGCGTTCCAGTACCCGGTAGCAGGCGGTGACGCGCTCCACCCACCACTGGCGGGTCTGCTCATCGGTGGCAAGACGCTCCAGGCACCGCGGGTTGGGGCTGATGGTGCGCAGGTCCATGAACCCGTCGTGGGCGATGAGCGGCTCGTCGGTAACGTCCTCAGCCATGAGGGAGACCGTGCCCAGACCGCACCCGTACCTCAAGGTCGGTAGGGAGGCCGCCAGAGAGGCACCGGTGGCAATGCCCACCGAAGACTCCAGCGCAGAAGACACCACCGCCGGAAGCTGCGCCTGCTCCACCAGCGCGAGCGCACGGCGTACACCGCCCAGCGGTGCCGCCTTAATAACCATGAGGTCCGCGGCGTTCGCGCGAGCCACCTTCAGCGGGTCTTCCGCCTTGCGAATCGATTCGTCCGCGGCAATCCGGGCGGGTAGCCCCTCCTTAGCAATGGCAAAGCGGAGCGCCGCCATATCTTCAATGGATGCCACGGGCTGCTCGGCGTAGATAATGCCGTACTCGCAGAGCTTGCGCAGCGCATCAAGGGCACCGCCGAGGGTGTAGCCCATGTTCGCGTCCACCTTCAGGCGTGCATTCGGGAGCGCATCTCGTGCCGCCGCCACGCGGGCAATATCGTCGGCGAGGCTCTGCCCCTTCTCCGCCACCTTGATTTTGAGCTCCTGAATCTCACCCTCGTACTTGGCGAGCACCTCCGGCACACGCTCCGCAGGTACCGCGGGCAGGGTTGCATTCAGCGGGATGCGCGTACGCACCGGCTCCGGGGCGGGTAGCCACGCCGCCTCCAGCGCGCAGGCAAGCCACGCGGCAGACTCCTGCGCACCGTACTCGAAGAAGGGCGCGAACTCGCCCCAGCCGTGCGGGCCGCGAATCAGCGCGCTCTGGCGGCTATTGACCCCGCGGAAGGTGACCGTCATCGGAATTTCGACCGTGAACAGGTTTTCCAGAACCTCCTGCAGTGGCGGCAGGGGAGTGTTCGTGAGGTGAAAACCGTAGCCGAGAGGTGGCACGCTCATACTGGTATTCAAGGTATCTGCCCTTCTTCGATGCGCTATGAGCTCACCATAACATTCCGGGGGCGGGTGGGTGCGCTCGCGCCCTGTCACGCATTCTCTGGAAACTCTCAGGTTGTGGTCGAAAAAACTTTAGTTTTTCATAGCTTAACCTGGGATAGTAGGTAGTTATTCGCCCGAGAACTCGGACGGTGCTTCGCATAAAACGGCAGCTTGGGGGCTACCGTTTTGAGGGGCTGGCATCGGCGGGCTCGGGTATCACTAACAGACATGAGGGCGAGAAGGTACAAAGGGTTATGAAGAAGAAAACACCGGCAAATACATCGGGTTCGGAAAACTCCGGTTGGGAGAGCTCCGAAAACCTCGATGCTACCAGTGTGCTTCACCCCGCTGATGTGCATGCGGCCGCTGCTGACAATGCGCCCACTACGGTGTTTTCCTCTGATGAGACTGCGGTGCTCTCTGATTATCAGGACCCGACTGCGGTGCTTTCTGATTATCAGGATGCTACCCAGGTGCTCACCTCCCACGAAACGGCTACCCCTGCCGCTACGCACAGTGATGACCGTACGAAAGTTTTGATGGATTACGGTTCGTCGCCGGCTCACGAAGCTACGTCTGTGGGTTCTGCAAATGCGGGTTCCGTAAACGCTGAATCGGCGAATACCGAAGTTATTTCTTCGCACCAGGACTCTACAGAAGTTATTGGCGCGACCCGTCCTTTGCCGCGCGTTTACCGTGCCCCCATTAAGATTCCTGAGACGATTCCCTCGCCGCAGGAACGCGCTTCCCAGGGGCACTACGGTGCGGATGAACCCATGCAGGCTACGCGCCGCCTTGACCCGCCGAGGCCTCCCGTAAGCGGTTTCCCACTGAACGCCAATATGGGTGCTGGACACATGGGCGCTCCTCAGATGGGTGCTGAACAGATAAGCGCCCAGCAGCCGCTTCCCCAGCGTGTGCCGCCGCAGGCACCTCCGCAGCCGGTGGCTTATCCTCCCGAGGCGTATCCTGCCGCCGCCTACCCGAACGGTGCGTATGTTCAGACCGGTCAGGTTCCCGTGGATGCTTCGGGCCGCCCGGTGAATCGTCCCGGCGAAGAGCAGGGGCACCATCTTCCGAGTACCGGTATTTTGATGCGTCACGTGATGGCGTTGCTGTTCTTGGGTCTGTCTCTCTACGGTGCGTTTGTGTTCTTCATTTACACGGCGACCGGCCAGCAGGTTGATGAGCAGGCGTACACCGAGTATGCGCATCAGTTCAAGAGTTACCGCGGTCCGACCCTGACGGCGCTGGATTCTCTTCCTGCGGTTGTCGGCGTGATTGCCGTCTTGGGCCTGGTTGCGGTGCTGATTTGGAAGCACCGGTTCCTGCCTTCGCTGATTGGTGTAATGGCCGGTGCTGCGGCGGTGACGAGCACGTACCTGCTCAAGCACTACCTGATTGTGAAGCCCGACCTGGGTGTTCAGGAGGCGCTGAGCAACTCGGCGCCCAGCGGCCACACGACCTTCGCGGCGGCGGCTGGCGCGGCGCTCTTTTTGGCGGCGCCTCGTTTCTTGCGGCCCACGGTGGCTCTCTGCGCGGCGTTGGCGACCTGCCTGACGGGTGCCTCCACGATTATTAACGGTTGGCACCGCCCGGCGGATGTGGTGACCGCTATTCTGGTCACCGCCATCTGGACGGTTGTGGGTATGGGTGTGTTGCGTTATGTGCGTCCGGCAGATTTTGCGGTGCCGGCGCGTGGTGGTTTGGTGCTGGTGCCGTTGATGACGATTGCGACGCTGTTCCTGTCGTTTTGCGCGGTGATCCTGTATCTGATTGCGATTTTTGCGCCGATTCCCGGTGGTGCGTTTACCGCGGCGACCTGCATGATTATTGCGGTGAGCTTTGGTACGACGGCGTTGATGGTGAACCTGTTGCGTCCGCGTAATAGTAATCGCTCCGCCTATTCGAAGGTGTGGAGTTATCAGTAGATGTTGTCCCCCTCCTTGCGCGGGATGTTTCAGCTTGATGTGAGCTGAGGTATTGTCCAGTTGCGGGGAGGGGAATACAATATAAGAAATTTAGTATTTTTAATACCAATATTAGGGAGGGGGTTGCGCACCCCCTTTCACTCACCCCTGAAGAGAAAGGTGCATACCATGGCAGGTACCCATGAAGGCCGCGTCCTCGTATTCCCCCAGCTCACCGAAGCGCTGACCCCCTTTGAAGATAAGCCCCAGGCCCGCAAGATTGTTGATGCCGACGGCGGCAACCTGACCCTCATGGAACTGGCTGCAGGCCAGTCTTGGCACGAGCACCACAGCGTGCACCCCGTCTTCGTGCAGGTGCTCAAGGGCGAGGTGATTTTCCACGTGAAGGACCGCGATATTACCCTGGTACCCGGCAAGCCGATTCACGTGACCGCCAAGCTGCTGCACTCCCTGCGCGCCGTGAAGGACTCCACCTTGCTGGTGACCATGCTGACCGGCGAATCGCACCCCGAACCCAAGGTCAATATTGACGTCGAAGAGGTCTAATCCCCGGCCTCTAAACCCCTGACCCCAAAACCCCCGACCTCAAAACATTAGCTCGCCGCCGCATCTGCACAGGATGCTGCGGCGAGCTTTTTGTATGCCGTCCTGCCCTCACATATGCCGGCGAGAATACCCTCACGCTACGCCCTGAGCTTTCTGCGCGCTCGTACACCCCGTGCGGGCGTACCCTGGAAAAGTACACTCCCGCTAACCTCACAGGGAGCAAGCCGAAAGGATGCGCAATGCCTAAGTCACTGCAACGCCCCGTTGTTCTTCTCACCGGCGCCAGCTCCGGTATCGGCTATGACGTGGCGCCGCTACTGGTGCGCTACGGCTACACCGTCTACGGTGCCGCCCGCCGCGTTGAGAAGATTGAAGAGCTCGCCTCCGAGGGTGTGAAAGCGCTCAGCATGGATGTTACCGATGAGGCGTCCATGGAAGCCGCCGTACAGCAGATCATTGATGCAGAAGGCCGCATTGACGTGCTTATCAACAATGCAGGCTACGGATCCTACGGCGCCATTGAAGACGTCCCCATTGACGAGGCACGCCGCCAGTTCGAGGTGAACCTCTTTGGCCTGGCGCGCCTCACCCAGCTGGTGCTGCCGCATATGCGCGCACGGGGCAGCGGGCGCATCCTGAACATCTCCTCGATGGCGGGGCGTATTACCTCGCCCCTGGGTGCCTGGTACCACGCCACCAAGTACGCCCTCGAGGCGTTCAGCGATGCACTGCGCATGGAGGTTGAAGAGTTCGGTATCGACGTGGTCATTATCGAGCCCGGCGGTATCAAGACCCCCTGGGGGCTCATCGCGGCAGACCACCTGGAGGAGTCCTCCCGAAACGGCGTCTACGCGGCTCAGGCGCAGCGCGTTGCGGCAAATATGCGCAAGCTCTACTCGCCCTCCTCCAACCTCTCGGAGCCGAAGGTTATCTCTAAAACTATTCTGCGAGCCCTGGAGGCGCGCCGCCCCAAGACCCGCTACCTCGTGGGTTTCGGTGCTAAGCCCTCCGTGTTTCTGCATACGGTGCTATCGGACCGTCTTTTTGACAAGGTGGCGCGCCGCATCTTCTAGAGCCGGAACAGCCGCGAACTAGAGCATTAAAAAGCGGGCGGTGCTGCGCGAAACAGAATGTTTCGTACAGCACCGCCCGCTACGTTTTTCAAGAGCTAGTACTAGTCTACTACGGCGTGGGTCGGATCGAGCACGCGCGCCAAGAAAGCCTGAGTACGTTCGTGCTGGGGGTTACCAATCACCTGATCGGCGTGGCCTTCCTCCACGACCACACCGTCAGCCATGAAGACGACCTTATCGGCGACCTCGCGGGCAAACGCCATCTCGTGGGTCACCACAATCATGGTCATGCCCTCGTCAGCCAGGTTGCGCATAATGCTCAGAACCTCGCCGACCATCTCCGGGTCGAGCGCACTGGTCGGTTCGTCGAAGAGCATCAGGTCCGGGTGCATGGACAGTGCACGTGCAATAGCCACACGCTGCTGCTGACCACCGGACAGCTGAGCCGGGAAGCGGTCTTCCTTGCCCTCCAGGCCAACCTTGGCGAGCTGCTCGCGGGCAACCGCCTCCGCCTCAGCCTTGGAACGGCCCAGAACCTTAATCTGGGCAATCGTGCAGTTATCCAGAATGTTCAGGTGGCCGAACAGGTTGAACTGCTGGAACACCATACCCATGTGGGTACGCACGCGGTTAATGTCTACATCCGGGTCGGTGACCTCGGTATCGCCCACCATGATGGTGCCGTCGTTCGGCTCCTCCAGCAGGTTCACGCAACGCAGCAGGGTGGACTTACCGGAACCCGAAGGACCGATGAGGCACACGACCTCGCCCGGCTCGACCTGCATGTCGATGCCCTTGAGAACCTGAACCTTGCCGTAAGACTTGTGCAGGTTAGAAATGCGCACCGAGGCGGCGGCCATGGATGAAGTTGAAGCAGTCATAGTATCTTCCGTAATCCGTATCTGTCGTTGCGCTTACTTGCGGCCGGTCAGCTGGGTGCGGCGCTCAAAGTATGCGGAGAGCTGGCCCAGCGGAACAGTGATAATCAGGTAGCACAGACCCGCAACCACCAGGGGGGTCAGGCCCGCATTAGCGGCGGTCAGGCCCTCACGGCCGAACTTCGCCAGCTCGTACTGCGAGACGGTTACGCCCAGCAGGTATACGAGGGAGGAGTCCTTGGTCAGCAGGATAACCTCGTTGGTCAGCGGGGGCAGAACCACGCGGAACGCCTGAGGAATAATGATCGAAATCATCGCGCGGGTGTGGGACATACCCAGGGAGCGTGCCGCCTCCATCTGGCCCTTCGGGATCGCCTGCAGGCCCGCACGCAGAACCTCACTAATGTAGGCTGCCGAAACCATACCCAGGGACAGGGTCACCGGAATCAGGTTATCCACGAAGCGGATCTTGAACGCCAGGGGAATACCGTAACCGAACGCGAAGAAGACCAGCAGCGCCGGGATGCCGCGGAAAAGCTCCACGTACAGGGTCGCAATCCAACGGTAGGGAGCGATAGAGGAAATACGCATGAGCGCCAGCAGCAGACCGCCGGAGAGGCCCACGATGAAGCCCAAGGTGGTGTACAGCAGGGTGTTCTTTAACGCCACGGTGATGACGTCGGGGAACTGCTGAGCCGCAACGTCCAGGTTGAATACCTGCTGGCTGAGGGTCTTCCAGTCAGCCAAAAGAATGGCTGCCAGAGCGATAACTGCCAGAAGGGCGTACTGTGCGTAGCGGAAGAGCTTCTGCTTCTGACGGGGTGAGAGTTTAGAGGACATGCGCTTTCTTATTCGTGTGCTGTTCGGTCAAGAGCGTTTTATACGCTCACAAGGGTGAAGGCCGGAGAATCCCCCAACCCAAAAGTAATAAGGGTACTCCTGAATTGGGGGAGAGGCTAACCTGCTAGATGCTTAGGAAGCGGAGGAAGAGGCGCTCGCGGAGGTCGAGGAGGTGGTGCCCACCCACTTGGCCTTCATCTTGTCGAGCTCGCCGTTCTTCTTGAGCTTGTCGATGGTTGCGTTAGCCTTGGCCAGCAGTGCCTTGTTATTGGAGGAAACTGCTGCGGCAATCTGCTCGGTGTTCTCGGAATCCTGGTAGGCGATCTTGAAGGAGTCCGGGTCATTGGTCAGTGCCTCGGACACCACGGAAAGGTTCGCTGCGACTGCCTTGACCTGACCGGTCTTCAGGGCGGAGAACATGAGGGAGGTGTCTTCGTACTGGATGACCTCTGCGCCGTTTTCCTTGGCGTAGGTTTCACCGCTGGTTGCCTGCTGCGCACCAACGCTCACGCCCTTCAGATCTGCGGCGGAGCTGATGGAGGAACCCTTGGGGACCAGGATTGCCAGGTTGTCGTCGAAGTAGACGGTGGTGAATTCCATCTTGCTCTTACGTTCATCGGTCACGCCGATACCCGCAAGGGCGATATCGCACTGACCGGTGGCCAGGCCGGTGCCGGAGTCCAGACCCTCAAAGCTGATGGAGGTCAGCTGAGCCTTCACGCCCAGGTCGGAGGCGATAGCATTGGCGATGTCTGCATCCAGACCGACGATGGTGCCGTTTTCTTCGTATTCGAAGGGCTTGTAGGGGGTGTTGGTGCAGACGCTGAGGGTGCCGGACTTGACGAGGCTGACCTCGCCGTTGGCGTCGGAGTTATCGTTGGCGGTGGAGACGCAGCCGGTCAGTGCCAGGGGCAGTACTGCCAGTAGTGCGAGGGGCTTAAGGGATGCCTTCTTGAGGATTGCGGTGTTCATTGGGATGCTCCTGTGTGGGGTGTGCGTTCACTCGTTGAGTGGTGCGTTCTATGAAATCTAGAGTCTATTGTGCGCCCGCATGTTAAAAAATGCAAGCACATACATAAATATTCATAAATTTTTGCTGAATATGCATAAATCAACCCTTAAAGAGTGAATAAAACCCCGTCTGAACGACTCAAAAACCTTCACGGCACGCCCCTTAGCACGCCACATGATGCAACTACGGTTCACCCAACTATCGAATCCCCTAACCTCCATGCCACAATTGAGAGCGTGAACGCAGAGAAGAACACCCGCGCAACCCGCGCAACCCTAGACAAGAAAACCAGCGACATCGCCGCCATGTTCGATACCGTAGCCGAACGCTACGACCTCATGAACGGCATCCTCTCCCTCGGCCAGCACATCTACTGGCGCAAGCAGGCAGTCGCAGCCGTCGACGCGCACCCCGGCCAGAAAGTGCTGGACGTAGCCGCAGGTACCGGCGTCTCCTCCGAACCCTTCGCCGACGCCGGTGTGGACGTCATCGCAGCAGACCTCTCCGAAGGCATGCTGGATGTGGGCCGCCGCCGTCGCCCCGACATGACCTTCGTGCAGGCAGACGTCACAGCCCTACCCTTCGACGACGAAACCTTCGACGCAGTGACCATGTCCTACGGCCTGCGCAACGTCGCAAACTACCCCAAAGCGCTGAGCGAAATCTACCGCGTGCTCAAGCCCGGCGGACGCATCGTCATCCTCGAGTTCTCCACCCCGACCTTCGCCCCCTTCGGCGCGGTCTACAAGAACTACATCATGAAGGCGATTCCGCCGATTGCCCGCGCAATCTCCTCCAACCCCGAATCCTACGAATACCTCGCCGAGTCCATCATCGCCTGGCCCAACCAGCAGGAACTGGCGCAGAAGTTCAAGGAGGCGGGCTTCACCTCCGTGCAGTACCGCAACCTCACCGGCGGCATCGTCGCCATTCACCGCGGTTTCAAGCCTGAAGCACACAACGCATAGACACCGCGTTCACACACCACCGAAGACACCAACACCAAGAAGATAGAAGACACCGTGAGCAACGCAGAGCAGCCCATTGCCGCAACCGACCTGCTGGGAGACCTCGACCTGAAGCTTCCTGCAGGCTTCGAACTCATCGCCGCAGACCCCAAGCTGGGTCCGCAGATTCTTTCCTCCCTCGCGCGTATTGAGGAGCGCCTGGCAGAAGCCATCGCACAGACCGATCACCTGGCGGATGTTGCATCCCGCCACCTGCTCTCCGCGGGCGGCAAGCGTGTGCGTCCCCTGCTGGCGCTGCTCTCGGCAGCTGTCGACGGCGAAATCAACGACGAGGTTATCGAGGCCGCCGTGGTCGTTGAGCTGACTCACCTGGCAACCCTCTACCACGACGATGTTATGGACGACGCCCCCAAGCGCCGTGGTGTGGACAGCGCCCAGATGATTTGGGGCAACTCCGTCGCCATTCTCACCGGTGACCTGATCTTCTCCCGCGCATCCCTGCTGGTCTCCGAGCTGGGTACCCGCCCCATGAAGATTCAGTCCCAGACCTTTGAGCGTCTGGTGCTCGGTCAGCTCTTTGAGACCACCGGCCCCCGCGAGGGCCAGGACCTGCTCGACCACTACATCGCGGTCATTGAGGGTAAGACCGGTTCCCTGATTGCCGCTGCCGGTGAGTACGGCTCCCTGCTTTCGGGCGCTTCCGAAGACGTCATCTCCATGGTCAAGGCGTACGGCGAGCTGGTCGGCGTGGCATTCCAGCTGGCTGACGACGTGATTGACATTGTGAGCGACGGCAAGACCAGCGGTAAGACCCGCGGCACCGACCTGCGCGAGGGCGTGCCGACCCTGCCGACCATCCTGCTGGACCGCGCGGTAGCCGCCGGCGACGAATCTGCTATTGCTGTTCGCGCCCTGCTGGATGCAGACCTCAGCTCCGACGAGGCTCTGGAGACCGCTGTGGAGGCGCTCGCCGCCCACCCGGTCACCCAGGAAGCATGGCAGATTGCTTACGACTGGGCGGACCGCGCGATTGCCGCGATTGCTCCGTTGCCCGAGTCCACCGCGAAGGCTGCGCTGGAGTCCTTCGCTCACGCTGTGGTTCACCGCGAGGGCTAAAATGCCTCACCACGTAACGTGTGCGCTGGCGTAAGCGCTGATGCGTCTCATACTTCAAAACCCCCGCTGAATCCAGTCAGATTCAGCGGGGGTTTTCTGCATTATGGCTAGTCAGTACCGGTTTTCAGGGCAGGTATGAGCGGGTGCCCTGTCCCGCATAGTTCCGTATGCTGGGGTCTCCTTGACCGCTATATGCCTTTAAGGTAATCCTTATAGGCATGCCTGAGGCGCACATCCACCCTTCAGACGTTTGACGGCTTCCACGCCCACCCCGTGTTGGAGAGCCGTTTACTATTTCTGGACGCGAGCAGAGCCCACCACTCCGACGGGTTATTCTCGCACCAACCATCCGCGTCCCCACACATTCGAGGTTTACAACTATGGGAGCATCTACCCCTAAGGCGCCCACGAAGCGCGAAGGCTTCTCTAGCCGTCGCGTCTTTATCTTTGCCGCCATCGGTTCTGCTGTTGGTCTGGGCAATATTTGGCGTTTCCCCTACATCGCATTTGATAACGGCGGCGGCGCCTTCATGATTCCCTATATTGTCGCCCTGCTGACCGCCGGTCTGACCTTCCTGTTCTTTGACTACGCAATCGGTCACCGTGCGCGTGCGTCGTCCCCGCTGGCTTTCCGCCGTCTGAACCGTAAGACCGAGTTCATTGGCTGGTGGCACATGGGTATCAACTTTGTCATCGCTATCTACTACGCCGCTATTGTGGCGTGGGCTCTGCGTTACATGGTTTTCTCCTTCACCAATGAGTGGGGCGATAACCCGAAGGCGTTCTTCCAGGGCGAGTTCTTGAAGGTCGCAAAGGATCCCGGCGTCTCCCTGGACTTCAACATGAACATCCTGATTCCCATGGTTCTGGTGTGGGGCGTTCTGCTCGCTGTGATGGCTCTGGGTGTTCAGAAGGGCGTGGGCGCAGCCAACATTATCTTCATCCCGCTGCTGCTGGTCATGTTCGTTGGTTTGGTGATTTACTCGCTGACCCTGCCCGGCGCTGTGGACGGTCTGAACGCTCTGTTCACCCCCAGCTGGGACTCCCTGGCTAACCCGGACGTGTGGGTTGCTGCGTACGGCCAGATTTTCTTCTCGCTGTCCATTGGCTTCGGCATTATGGTCACCTACTCTTCCTACCTGAAGCCTAAGACTGACTTGACCGGTTCCGGTGCTGTGGTTGGTTTCGCGAACTCCGGTTTCGAGCTTCTTGCTGGTATTGGTGTGTTCGCTGCTCTGGGCTTCATGGCTCAGGCTGCTGGCACCCAGGTGAGCGAGGTTGCGACCAGCGGTATTGGTCTGGCGTTCATCGCGTTCCCGACCATTATTTCTCAGGCGCCCGGCGGCGTGCTGATTGGTATCCTCTTCTTCGGTTCCCTGCTTTTTGCTGGTTTCACCTCCCTCATTTCGATTCTTGAGGTGATTATCGCCGGTATTCAGGACAAGTTCGCGACTTCCCGTCTGGCGTCCACCATACTGGTGATTGTTCCGATGGCTCTGATTTCGCTGCTGCTGATGCCGACCACTACCGGCCTGTACGTGCTGGATATTCTCGATAACTTCGTGAACCTCTTCGGTATTCTGGCTGCCGGCCTGTGCGCCATTATCGTGGTTGCATACGTGGTGCGTGCTCTGCCCGCTCTGGCTGAGCACCTGAACCGCTACTCTTCCATCAAGGTCGGCAAGATCTGGATGGGTCTGCTGGCTGTCGTGACTCCGCTGGTTCTGGGTTACTCTCTGATTCAGAGCGTTATCAAGCTGATTGCGACCCCGTATGAGGGTTACCCTGCGGATCTGCTGGCGATTTTCGGTTGGGGTATGAGCGCACTGCTTCTGGTTGGTGCGATCGTTGTTTCTCTTCTGCCCTGGTCGAAGAAGTCTCGTGCGGCTGAAGAGCCGCCGGCACCTCCGGTGATTTCCGGTCAGGTGGAGCACGGCCACGTTGATTCGACTATTACCCGTTAGGAGCCCTCATGTCTATCTCCGCAATTGTGATGCTCATTGTGGCAATCCTGATCATTTGGGGTGGCCTGGGTTTGGCTCTGCTGAACCTGCACCGTCATCCGGATCTGGATGCTCTCGATGCTGCTGCTGAAGCTCAGGGGTCTGAGCTTTAGCGTGTGAACGCGACATAAAGTGATGCCCCGCAGGCTAACGTCTGCGGGGCATCACTTTGTTGTATGCGGGAGTGTATTTTGTGCGGGACAGTGTTTTAGCCGGGTTGGGGAGAGCTACTTGCTCTGTACGTCTTCAGCTTTTACGAGCGGGATCATGCCGGTTTCCGGGTCGGACAGCGCGGAGGCGCGGTAGGAGCGGGAGGCACGCACCGCATCCACGGTGAAAATGATGAGCGCAATCCAGATGAGGCTCAGACCCAGCACCTTATCGGCGCTCATCTGCTCGTGCAGAACGGTCAGCGCCAGAACAAATTGGATGGTCGGGCCCAGGTACTGCACCATGCCAATGACTGACAGCGGTAGCGCCTTGGTTGCCGCCGCAAAGAGCATGAGGGGCACAACGGTGACCACGCCGGTGGATGCGAGAAGCCAGAAGTGCCCGGCACCTTCGCTGAAGAGGGTCATTTGTCCCTGAGCATTGAGCACAAAGAGGGCGGCAATGCCGAAGGGCGCCAGAATCAGAGTTTCGAGAGAGAGTGAAACGATGGGGCTCACGTCGTGGGCTACGCGTGCCTTGAGCAGGCCGTAGATGCCGAAGGAGAACGCCAGGCCCAGACCCGTCCAGGGCACCTGACCATAGATGAGGCTCATCATCAGCACCGCGATACATGAAATTGCGACGGATACCCACTGCGCGGCGCGCAGGCGCTCCTGCAGGAAAATCACGCCCAGCACCACGGAGACCAGCGGGTTAATGAAATATCCCAGGGACGCATCAATCGTGTGACCGCTGGTTGTTGCCATCACGTAGATAAGCCAGTTCGCGCAGATGAGGAACGATGCCGCCGTCAGTACCAGCATGATGCGGCGATCCTTGAGGGCGCGGCGGAAGTCCGCGGTTGCCCGCACAATCGGTAGTAGCAGGGCGCAGAAAATGAGGGAGAAGACCACTCGCGCCACCACAATCTCAATCGGTCCTGCCGGCGCCATCAGCACAAAATACAGGGGGAGCAGACCCCAAATGATGTAGGTGCCGATGATGGTGATAAACCCGTTGCGGGTGGTGTGCTTCTGCGTTTCTGACATGGTTTCGTCTGACCTGATTCTTCGGTTACGTTCTTCTAAGCTATTCATCGGGATGCGCCGGCTGGGTATCCACACAGGTTTCGATGCGCGCACACTACTGTACCCGATACAGGGTGCAGCATACGCTATAGATGCCTCAGGCGCGGTACCACGAGGATACCGCGCCTGAGGAGTGCTGCGTATTCGGTTTAGAGGCCGAAGAAGCGGGAGAAGAAGCCCTTCTTCTTGGGCTGCTCTGCCTCGCGGCGTGCAGTTTCTTCCTGCTCGCGGCGGGCTGCCTCTTCGTGCTCTGCCTGCAGGTCGGGAGCTGCGCCAGCGTTGCGGATGGGCTCCACGTGCTGCTCTTCGTATTCTGCTGCGGGCTGCTCGGCCTCTGCGGGCTGCTCAGCTACAGTCTCAACGGCGACCGGCTCCTCAGCGTACTCTGCGGAAGCCTCAACGGTCTCGTACTCGGGCTGCTCGGCGCCGATGGACTCGTCAGTGTAGACGCGAGCCTGCTCGGTCTCCTCTGCCTCGTACTCGCCGGGCAGGGTCTCCACGGTGACCAAGCCGGGCTCTGCGTACTCTGCCGGCTCCTGATCGAAGGGAGCCTCGTCGGCGGGGTAGAGGTTCTCGGTGCTCTCGACGCCGGGTACCTCGGTCTCTGCGACCGGTGCGTGCTCGGCGATCTCGACCGCGCGCTCAGCTTCGGCCTCGGCACGTGCGGCGGCGCGTTCTGCTGCCTCCTGCTCGCGCTGTGCGTTCTGAGCGGCTGCCTCTGCGGCTGCCACGCGCTCAATCTCGGCGCGCAGTGCGGCGAGGGATTCGCGACGCTGTGCGGCAGCGGCTGCGCACTGCTCCAGAACCTCGGGGCCAACCTGGGGCTCAGCCTGCTCGATGCCGCTGATGCGACCCTCGTCGAACCACAGGCGCAGGGCACCGTCGGTTGCGGTCAGCACGGCGGTTGCCTCGGTGTCCCAGGCGATGTGGAAGCCGCGCTGCTGAGCGTAGGAGTCCACCGCCAGAACCTGGTTGTGGATTTCTTCGCTCTGCAGGGTCTTCGCGATTACGCGACCGATACCCTTGTAGGTCGGGGCCTCGAGGGTCAGCTCGGCACCCTCCAGCAGGGTCCATGCGCGCACGCCAGCGCCCGCGGGCAGCGGGTAGTGTGCGTACAGGCCGCTGATGGTCTTGGTTGCCAGGGTCAGGCGGCGTGCCAGGGACTCGGAGAGGGGCAGCTCGTCGGTGGTCAGTTCGGCCAGGCCGTCACGCTCACCGGTTTCGCGCGCCTGAATAGCAGCGGAAACAACGGAGTCGGGGAAGTAGCCCAGCTGCTGCCAAGACCAAATCCAAGTACCGCGGTTCTCGGATTCGGTGCCCAGCAGGTGCGGCTTGAGCGAAAGCGGGGGAGTGGTCTCAAAATCCAGAGACTGGGAGGTGAAATCCACGTTCCACTCGGAGGTACCCACGAGCTCAGCGAGTCGAGCCTGGTACTCGGTGGAGATAAAGATCGATGCGTCGATAAGGTCCTGCAGAGAATTCGTCATGCTTCAAGATTATCAACCTTTTAGCGTTCACTATGCCGTGTATCCCCGGTTTTGGGGTGCGCTTTAGGCGTATTGGACGTTAAGAGGGTCGAATGCACCGTCTGTAAGAGGTGTAGGGGAGAGGTAGAGCATATATCTTTCGGCGTAAACTATCTGCGTGGAGTGCCTGTGTTCGTTAGAATCGAAGAGACGGCTTCTTCCGGCACCCTGTAAGCCGACACTACGACCGAACACGGATGCCTCCAGCCGCGCCGTATTCACACTCAAGGATGTATGAACTATGACTGAACCCCGCCTCGCCGAGACGAGTAGCCGCGCCGCGCGCATCCAGGATGCGCTGAACAACATTGGAAGCTGGCTGCTGGATGTCGTTAGTGTTGACCCCGGCTGGAGCGAAATGGTGCTGGACGTCAAACCTCTGGCAGGTCAGATTTTCGTGCGTGTGCGTGAATTCCGCGACGGTGAAGAGTTCATTGGCACTATCGGCCCGCTCAAGGACGGCTCGCCCATTATTGCTGAGGTTCGCAAGTTGCAGCGTGCCGCCTACGACGGTAACCGCGGCACCTGGTTCACCGCCTCCATTGTGGTGGCGGCAACCGGCTGGCCGAACCCGCAGTTCAGCGTGGGTGCCTCCTATAACCGTGACGATGAGCCCGCCAGCTGGAAGAATGAAGGCACCCTGACCGCGACCGACGTGCGTGAGCACCTGACTGAGTTCCCGCGTGACGCGTCGCGTATCCCCGCCTGGGCTCGTGAACGTATGGAGGGTCGCGCCCGCCACTCTGCCGCCGCGGCGCTGTCTTCGAGCGAGCACGAGATTCCGAACCCCTACCTGGTCGCCGCTCTTGAGACGTTCCGTAACGATGTGCAGGAGCGAACCCTCATTAACGTGGTTCGCACGATGCTCGGCGGCGACGTTCTACTGGATGCGACCGGTTCCCTGCTGATTCCGTCTGAGACCGACCCGATGGGCCCCGAGTCGGTGCTGACCCACCAGGTCATTCGTATGCCCGAGACCGGTATGCAGGCGCTGTGCGTGTTCTCCTCCTCCGAGCACATTGGCAAGAGCTACGTGCGTCAGGAGTCCGAGGGCGACGAGTTGATTCTGCGCGAACCGGCGATGAAAGTCTTTATCGATTTCCTCGGCAACGAGGCGCTGGACCTGATTGTGGTTGACCCCGGCACCGACCACGAGTGCTACATTGAGCGCGCTCAGGTGCAGTGGATTGTCACTTCGCCCCGTAACGACGGCGCGAAGATGGCGCTGACCCAGGACAACATGCAGATGCTACTCGGCTCGCTGGTGTCCCCGGCGTCCGTGCTGCTGGTGGGTGTTGACCCGGCTGACCCGTCCGGTACCTCCTTCGTGTTTGACCCGGATGAGAACGGCAACCCGCAGAGCCTGCTGGTGTTCACCTCACCCATTGAGATTGCGGCACTGGATCCGCATATTGAGGTGCGTTCGGCGAACGCCCTGGATATTCTGCGTTACGCCCTGGAGATTGGTGCTCCGAGCGTGAAGGTGAACGCGATTAACCCCTCCACGGTGTTGACCGCGGCGCAGATTCGCGAGCTGCTGGAGATTGTGGGCTCTCAGCCCCGCATGGGTGCCTAAGCTCCTGCATTAAATAACTTAAACCGTTGAGGCGGCGACACTGCTCGTGTCGCCGCCTCAACGGTTTAAAAGCTCTCATGACCGAGCCTGCCCGAGACTCCCGGGGCTATAGGGTTATGCCGCCAGGATGCGCGTTGCCGCTTCCTGCTGGGTGCGGGCGAGTGCCGCCTCCTGCTCGGTCTGGCAGTCTACACATACGCCCTGGTAGAGCACGTCTGCGCTGAAAAGTGCCATGCCGTGAAAATCGCTGGGGGTCAGGCAGGGTGCGGAGCCGACCGCGCAGTCCACGTCTTCGACCTTGCCGCAGCGTACGCAGAAGGCGTGGTGGTGGTTGTCGCCCGTGCGGGTTTCGTAGAGGGCGGGGGTTCCCGGCGGCTCAAACTTACGCAGCAGGTCGATGTCAGTCAGGTCGGCAAGAATCACGTAGACGGACTGGACCGTAATGGCGGGGATGCGCTCGCGGACTGCCTGCACGATGGTGTCGGCGGTGGAGTGCGGGTGTTCCTGCACTGCGTGGAGTACAGCGAGGCGCTGCTTGGTGACGCGGCGGCCCCTGGCGCGCAGCCCGGTGGTCCATGCTTCTTCGAGCTGTTCGGGGCTCATTGCGGAGAGCATGGGCAGGCCGGTGGTGTGGGCGCAGCCGGTATTGTGATGGTCTGGGCTCTGGGTCTTCTTCGTATCGGAGGTTGTCTTTGCGTCGGTCATAGGTTTAAGTCTACACATTATTATGAGAAATTCATCATTATCTTATGAAAAACTCATAATAAGCCGGCAGGGCATCCCTTTCATCCACTCTGTGGCGCCCCTCCTCACCCCGGCCTCGGGTGTGAAGAGATGCCGTACAATCAAAGAACCTAGAGTAACCCGTACCGGCGATCACCATCAAGGAGGATAGGGTCATGGTGTACGACTTCACAAACCCCATCTACATTCTGCTGATGATTCTGCTCTTCGGTGTGCCCATCGTGACCCCGGTGATTTACGGCCAGTACCGTAGCACTACCACGGGTTTTGATCTGGAAGGTCAGCTGATGCTCGGCCTGCTCTTCATCCTTTTCCTGGGTGCTTACAGCACGATTCTGCTGCTCGGTATTTTTCCGACTGCTACGGCACAGGTGCTGGAGCAGGTGCCCCTGGTGAATATTCCGGGCGCTATTCCCTAATCCCTTTTGCGCTTTCGGCGCATGGGTGACGCTCTGGGTGAATCTGCGCTCCAGAAGGTGCACACGCGGGTGCTTGCACGTATTCTATAGAGTCAAGTACACGCTGTACGCACTGACCTAATTGTTCAGGAGGATACCCATGCACAGCCATAACAACGGACTGAAAACTGCCCTGTTGATGGGCTCCATGGTGGGCATGATGCTGCTCATCGGTGGCCTGCTTTCGGCGACTTTCCGCACCTCCATTTTCATCTGGGTTATGGGCCTGTTTAGCTTGGGTTCGGTCGCGTACACCTACTGGAACTCCGATAAGCTCGCCCTGCGTTCCATGAACGCGTACCCGGTCAGCCGTGAAGAGGTTCCGGTGCTTTACGACATCGTGGAGGAGCTTTCTTCCCGCGCGGGTCAGCCCATGCCCGCTCTTTACGTGGCACCGACCATGACTCCGAACGCGTTCGCGACCGGTCGTAACCCGCAGAACGCGGCGGTGTGTTGCACCGAGGGTATTTTGCAGTTGCTGGATGAGCGCGAGATGCGCGGCGTGCTCGGCCACGAGCTGATGCACGTGTACAACCGCGATATCCTCACCTCTTCGGTGGCGGCGGGTATCGCCTCCATTATCGGTACGATTGCGCAGATTCTTTCGTTTGGTGCGATGTTCGGTGGTTCCAGCCGCGATGGTGAACGCTCGAACCCTCTCGCGATGTTTGTGATTGCGCTGCTGGCCCCCATTGCTACGCAGGTTATTCAGATGGCTATTAGCCGCACCCGCGAATTTGATGCCGACGAGGACGGTGCACGTCTGACCGGTGACCCGCTGGCTCTGGCTTCGGCGCTGAACAAGCTGGAGAGCGGTGTGTCAATGTATCCGATGGACCCGAACAACCGCAACACGGAGGCGGCGAGCGCCATGATGATTGCGAACCCCTTCGGCTCGCTGAAGAACATGCTCTCTACTCACCCGCCGATGGACCAGCGTATTGCGCGTCTGCAGCAGCAGGCTCGTGAGATGGGGCAGTACTAAGTCTTTTCTTCGCTGAATCATCCGGGCGCGAGTGTGTCACTGTATGCATGTAACGCTGTACGAATATGACCCGGCGTGACGATTATGACCCGCGATGACGGGTCGGCAGACAAAAATCCTCGGGGTGGCTACTGTGGAAGTAGCCACCCCGAGGATTTTTGTGTAGAAGATTTTACGTTTCGGCTTCTAACCGCCTCCCTCACCCATTGCTGGGCGGGGAGCCTCGCCTGAGTTTAGCGGTAGTTGACGAACTGCAGGTCAATCTCAAGGTCAGCGGACTTGAGCATTGCAATGACTTCCTGCAGGTCATCGCGGGACTTGGAGGAGACGCGCAGCTCATCACCCTGGATGTTTGCCTTCACGCCCTTGGGACCCTCTTCGCGAATCATCTTGGAGATCTTCTTCGCCTGGTCCTGCGCGATGCCTTCCTTGATGGAGCACTCGATACGGGTTTCCTTGCCGGATGCGTAGGGCTTGCCGGAGTCCAGGGACTTCAGGGAGATGCCGCGCTTGACCAGCTTGGACTGGAAAACGTCGAGCACTGCCAGGGCGCGCTCTTCGGCGTTTGCCTTAATGAGGATCTTGTCGCCGGAGTAGTCGATTTCTGCACCTACGCCGCGGAAGTCGTAACGCTGGGAGATTTCCTTCTGCGCCTGGTGCAGTGCGTTGGAAACTTCCTGCTTGTCCACCTTGGACACAATGTCGAATGACGATTCGCTAGCCATGGGCTTTCCTTTCGTGAATGAGGTGCTACTGGCACCGGTTAGTACTAGCCTACCGGGTTGGGGCTCTTGTTCACAGCTAACTATCAGAATAACGGGCCTGTTTTACAGGTGTTACTAACCTTAAAAGAGGACAATAGAAACATGACCACTCCTAACCTGTCCACGACGGACCTGCGCACGAGCGAGGAAGCTCGCGACCTGCAAACCCTGCTCTTCATTGACTTGCATACCTCTCTGGGCGCTGAGCCCGAAGGTATTCCTGAGGCTGAGCGCCTCAACGAGTCTGACCACCACGATATTCATCTTGACCTGCATGCGGAAGAGTCTAAGCATTCTCCTTTTGAAGGCATTGGTATTACTCTGACTGAGCCTTCGCTGGTGGCACGTTTCCGTGGCGTTCGCCGTGACCTGGAGCGTGAGATTGCCGGTGACATGTGCACTGTGGAGCAGGCGCGCCGCTATCTGGAGCACCTGGAGATTGTGCTTCTGCTTGAGCAGGATGGCGATACTCCGTCCCGCTCCTTCTAAAGCTGCTGTAGGCATTGGCTTTATTCACGGCTTTATTCATGAGGGCTTTATTCAATTAGGATGAGGGCGCGGGCGCTGCGATAGATATGGATGCGCGGTGAGCGTGTACCGGCGCTCTGATGTGACGAAAAGACGATAAATATAGCCAGATATATAACCTTCGTCACAAAACCCTGTGTGAAGTGTACAAGTCCCTAAAACTGCTGTAGAGTAGTCTCTGTTCGCTTGAGCGAGCAACTAGCACCTAGCTAGGCGGCAGGTTACCCGAGCGGCCAAAGGGGGCTGACTGTAAATCAGCTGGCACTGCCTACGGGGGTTCGAATCCCTCACCTGCCACAAATAGCCCGGTTACGAAAGTAACCGGGCTTTTGTGTATCTAAAACCAATTTCACGACGGCTTCAGCGGCGGCGAGGCACAGCCTGCTGAGCTTCTCGGCAAAACTCTTGCTGGGCTTTCGACAGCCCGGTGGGGCGCCTCCATCACCTGGCGCGGAACTTTTCGCGGGAGCCTCCGCGACACGCCCGCGGGTCGGCTGAAACTACCGTGTAAAGAACCAACTATGACGGCAATTTGTCATATCTTTCACAATGTTTGAATCCCAGGGCGAACAATTCGCGATTGGGGTCTTGAGGGTGTAGCTTTATCTCATGGCTACTATTGAAATTACTCAGCAGAACCTGACTGCTACCGTCGAGAGCAACGACATCGTCTTCCTGGACTTCTGGGCAGATTGGTGCGGTCCCTGCAAGCAGTTCTCCCCCGTCTACGAGGCGGCTTCGGAGAAGCACACCGACATCGTTTTCGGCAAGGTCGACACCGAGGACCAGGGCCAGCTCGCTCAGGCAGCAGGCATCACCTCCATCCCCACCATCATGGGCTTCCGTGGCGGTATCCTGGTTTACCAGCAGGCTGGCGCACTGCGCGAAGACCAGCTGGAGACCGTGATCGGTTCGATCCGCGAGCTCGACATGGACAAGGTCCGTGCAGAAATCGCAGCAGCAGAAGGCTCTGCAGAGAAGAAGTAAGCTCACCACCACAAAAAGAGCTTGAACGGGGCGCACCCGCCGGTACAACCGGCTGGGGCGCCCCGTCCCCTTTTAACCTCGTGAGGGAGCGTTAGCGGCCGCGGTGATCGTCAATGCTCATGCGCGCCCCGAAGCGCTGCTTCGAAAAGCCTGAAGCGTGCATGAGCCGCACCAGGCGCTGTCGATGGGGGCTGTAGGGTGCCAGCAGAGCGAGCATTCCCGCGTCATCGGTGCGCTGACCGGTGAATAGCTCACCGACTGCGTGCGCCAGATGGTAGTCGCCCACGCTGATGGCGTCAGGGTGCCCGCATACCCGTTGCAGAGCCTCGGAAATACTCCACGGGCCCACGCCGCGCACAGTGTGCAGGCTCCGCGCCAGAAGCGCCACGTCGCCTTCTGCCGTAATGTTTTTCAGAGACTCAGCCGAACGCGCGTAAGCGTACACGGTATCGTAGCGGTTTTTATCAACGCCCGCCTGATGCCAATCCCAGGTCGGAATCGTCGCCAGGGTCCGGGCGCTCGGGTAGACGCGCATGCCTTCGGGCTGGTGACCCAACCCGGTCGAAGGGGCGGGGGAGCCGTACTTTCGCAGAACCCAGCCCAGGGTTCTGAACGCTTCGGTCTGGGTGATGCGCTGCTCCACAATGGCGTTGAGCATCTGCCGGTCCAACTGCCCCGAGGCGCTGAGGCGGAGCCCCGGATTCTGCCGCCACGCCTGCTGAACACGCGGCGGAAGAGAAACAAAAGAAGACAGCGCGCCAAACTGTTCGGCGGGGTCGTGCAACCCCAGCCAGTACGTCATTTCCTGCGCCAGCGCCTGAAGATCGGTTCGCGCCTGCATCTGCTGGTCGGCAGCAGCGTAGGAAGCCCAGATGCGAATACGCACCGGGCGCATCAGCACACGAAACAGGGAAGGGATAGACTCGGGAAGCTCGGCTGGCTGCGCCAAACGTTCGGCGTACAGCACGGCCGGGAACTCGTGAAACGGCGTGCGAGCCGTCACCCAGATTCGCTCGGCACCATCCGCGCGGCTCAGCGCACGATACGAAAGATCCTGAGCACCGCGGCGCAACGACCCCAAAGTCTGCGCCAACTGCACCGGAACATGCGGCTCAATCACAACCTCGCACGCCTCGGGAGCCAGGGCACCGGGAAGGGGCGAAGCGGCGGGGGAGAGCGTACGAACCTGGACGCGCGGCTGGTGAAGAACGGTAGGCTCCTGAAGAACATCCGCAAGCGCCGGCGCATAGGGTACACCAGCGGCCGCCAAAGGATGCCGGACGCACTGCACACCCGCTGCCGGGCGGCTACCGGGAGTTACACCATCAGGGGTCGCGCCGCCGGGGGCTGAGGAAGGAATCGTACTCACTCCACCAGTCTATTCCCTCATCGACGACGCCCCACCAATCTACGCCCCCCCCAACTAAAGCACCAGAAATACTCGGCAGGGCAGGCACACCGCTAATGCGATACCCTAAAAGGTAGAGCGATAACGAACGCAAACTCCGCCACCGGCACAACACAGGCTATGCGTTCCGCCCGTTCACAAGGGCGCCCACGCCCGGACACGCACCCCGGACATACACCCCGAGAGAAGGACGCCTATGGCACCGGAAGCACATGACGCACCCTCGACGACTAACGCACCTGAAACGACGAGCGGCACCGCTACAGGCGCGCGCCGCCAGCGTACCCAGAAAAAGCCGCGTCAGTCCCTCACCGAGCGCGTCAAGAGCATCCGACCCCTTGAACTTCTGCCCGGTCTGCTGCTTGCCGCTGCCGTCATGGCGCTGTACACCTACTACTCGCTTCAGCAGATGAAGCACTGGGTGACCCCCTCCTGGGATCTTGCGATTTTTACTCAGATGGCGCAGGCGTACTCGCACTTCTTCGTGCCCATCGTGCCGATTAAGGGGCCCGACTTTAACCTCTGGGGTGACCACTTCCACCCGATTCTGGTGCTTCTGGGACCCATCTACGCGCTGTTCCCCTCGCCGACCACCCTGCTGGTGGTGCAGAACGCCCTGGTCGCCTTCGCAAGCTTCGCCATTGTGCGCTTCACCCAGCGTGCCTTCGCACTCGCCCAGAAGACTGAAGACGCGCAGAAGAACGAGCCCGCGCAGAATGCTCAGTCCGCAAAACTTCAGAGCGTCATCCCGACCATCACCGGTCTGCTGCTCGGCGCCGGATTCGCCCTCAGCTTCGGAGTTCAGCAGGCTATCGCCGCCCAATTCCACGAAGTAGCCTTCGCCGTGCCGCTGCTCGCCATGAGCCTCGGCTACCTGGTGCTCGCCTCGCGAGTGAGCGGCACCGAACGTGCCCGCTACCTCGCCTACGCCTGCTGGTGGTCCCTGCCCATTGCCTTCGTCAAAGAAGATATGGGTATTACTGTCGCAGCCATCGGCCTCATCATCTTTATCCGCACCGGCTGGCTGAGCATCGCCGTTGACATTCTGATGCCGCGCCTCTCCGCTGGTACCCCCGCTCCCATGCGCACCCGCATGCAGCAGCTCTACTCTTCCTGGGCGCGCACTCCCGCCGTCGCCGAATCCACGATGGTCATGATGTGGGGCGTATTCTGGTCCGCCGTCGCCATCTACGTGATCCTGCCCTACTTCAATAGCGGTGGAAACTTCGATTACGCCGACAAGGTGAACTTCTCCGCAGCCCTGGGCGACCCCTTCGGCTCGGCACTGCAGATGCTCAGCAATAACACCAAGCTGGCAACCCTCGGACTGCTGCTCATTACCGGAGCGGTCCTCTGGGTGATTTCTCCGCTCGCGGCAATTGCCCTGCCGACTCTTGCATGGCGTCTGCTCTCCACCATGGAATCCTACTGGGCAAGCACCTGGCACTACTCGCTCGTGCTCATGCCCGTCGTCTTCCTCGCCTTGCTGGATGCCGTCGTGCGTGTACGCTACGGCGTGGTTCCCGCCGCAATTCCGGTGCGTTCGGGTGCGCGAGTAGCCGATAGCGCCTCCGCGCAGGAGGGCGATGCAGCGGCTGAGCCTGGCCGCCTCAGCGCTATGGCACGCCGCATGCCCGTATGGGCTCTGCCCGCCGTGGCGCTCTTCCTTGCCGCGTCCCCGATTTTTGTGCCCGGCTCCCAGCAGCCCCTCGCATCCCTGGCCAATACGCAGTTCACCGCCTCCGCGCTGACCACCACTGACCAGATAAAGCAGGACGCCGTGCAGAAGGTACCCGAAGGGGTATCGGTCGCGTCTGATCTGTCGATTCTGACTCAGCTGATTCCCGGCCGCACCGTCTACTGGATTGGTCACACCGGTGAGCCCGCACCCGACTACGTGGTCATCGACCGCAGGAGCAACTCCTGGGGCAGCAACCCGCCGACCAACGCCGCACAGTACGCGGCCGACCGCTACGGCCATTCCTACGCTAAGTACGCGACCGTTGGCACGATTGATATTGTGCGCCGCGTAGACTAGCCCCTCGGTTCAGCGTCTCAATGAGCGCCCACCCCGCAAACGCTGGGGTGGGCGCTCGCATTTAAGAGATGAGGTTTTAAGCACCTTTTTATAGCCCAAGCGGGGACCCTGCTGTACACTGGATAGAACACGGGAACCCCCGATGAAGGTCTTGTGCGCACCCGGCACCCAAGGTGGCGCTGGAATTGTAGGTGCGCCGTACTCACCATCACCGATTGATACGCCCCATAAACTTACGGTTTACACCGTACACGCGGGCTTCTCTTAACGATCTCTGGTCCAGCGTCTTTGCTGCGTCTGCTGTAACAGACACACCACCGCCGTGTCAGCGGGAAGGCGAACCACCAGGAATACGTGACATTGCATGTGAGCATTACCCACCCTGTACACCCCTGATCCACAGGGACTACTGTGCGCCAAGCGCAGAGTACGAGCAGGCGTGCGGATAATGTGCCGAGAAATTCAAGACCACCCCCAGCAAAAGCCGCTACCCGCAGCATCCGCAGAACACCTCTGCAGAATGCGCCGGTAACGGAGGACCCCTGGACGCTCTACTCCCCAGGGGATGATGTGTGGCTGGGCCGTGAAGGGGACACCCGGTAAGCGCCGAAAAGCGTGCGCTTCCACCCCTACCGTATAGAGGAAAAATTGACTGAGAATACTGCTACCCCGGCCGAACAGAACGCCGAGGCAGAGACCGTTGTGACCACCGAGAACATCGCCGAGAGCCCTGCTGTAGAAGCAGAAGAAACCACCGCAGAAGCTACTGCAGAAGCACCTGCCGAAGAAACCGCCGACAAGGCTGAAGAAGAAGGCGTACGCTTCACCGACCTGGGCCTGGACGCTCGCGTCCTGGCAGCTCTGGAAGAGGTCGGCTACGAGAAGCCGTCCCCCATTCAGGAACAGACCATCCCGCTGCTGCTCGAAGGCCACGACGTGGTCGGTCTGGCACAGACCGGTACCGGTAAGACCGCAGCATTCGCGCTGCCGGCACTGTCCCGCATGGCTGAACTCGCCGACATCAATGGCATCTCCCGCGACACCCAGGTTCTGGTCCTGGCACCCACCCGCGAGCTGGCTCTGCAGGTTGCAGAAGCCTTCTCCTCCTACGCAACCCACATGGAGGACTTCACCGTTCTGCCCATCTACGGTGGCTCCCCCTACGGCCCGCAGCTGGCCGGTCTGCGCCGCGGTGCGCAGGTCGTCGTCGGTACCCCCGGCCGTGTGATTGACCACCTCGAAAAGGGCTCCCTGGACCTGTCCAACCTGCAGTACCTGGTACTGGACGAAGCAGACGAAATGCTACGCATGGGCTTCGCCGAAGACGTGGAAAAGATCCTCGAAGGCACCCCCGACAGCAAGCAGGTTGCGCTCTTCTCCGCAACCATGCCCAACTCGATCCGCAAGATTGCTCAGCAGTACCTGAACGACCCCACCGAGATTCGCGTCAAGGCTAAGACCACCACCAGCGCAAATATCTCCCAGCGCTACATGCAGGTCATGCACTCCCACAAGCTGGATGCAATGACCCGCGTGCTCGAGGTCGAAAACTACGACGGCATCATCGTCTTCGTGCGCACCAAGAAGGAAACCGAGGAAGTTGCCGACAAGCTGAAGGCACGCGGTTTCGCGGCAGCAGCGATTAACGGTGACATCCCCCAGCAGCTGCGTGAGCGCACCGTTGACGCCCTGCGTGACGGCCGCATTGACATCCTCGTGGCAACCGACGTGGCGGCACGCGGCCTGGATGTTGAGCGCATCTCCCTGGTCGTCAACTACGACATCCCCCACGACACCGAGTCCTACGTGCACCGCATCGGTCGTACCGGCCGTGCAGGTCGCGAAGGTGCCGCAATCCTCTTCGTCACCCCGCGTGAGAAGTACATGCTGCGTCAGATCGAGAAGGCAACCCGCCAGAAGGTCGAGCCGATGCACATGCCCACCGCAGAGGCAGTGAACGAGACCCGTAAGCAGCGCTTCGCACAGCAGATTACCGAGACCATCGAGTCTGAGGACCTGAGCTTCTTCCGCCAGATTATCGAGGACTACGAGAACGAGCACGACACCACCGCTGAGGACATTGCGGCTGCACTGGCTGTTATCGCCCAGCAGGGTCGCCCGTTCTTCCTGGATGAGGAAGAGGATATCGCGCGCAACTCCCGCCCCTTCTCCGACGACGATTCGGACCGCGGCGGCCGCAAGGCAAAGCGCGCGCACAACGACGAGGGCATGGTCAACTACAAGTTGAACGTTGGCCGTTCCTCCCGTGTGACCGCAGGCGCTATCGTGGGTGCGCTGGCTAACGAGGGTGGCATTAAGGGCTCCCAGATTGGCTCCATCGACATTCGCCAGCACTTCACCATTGTTGGCCTGCCTGAGGACCTGCCCCGCGACTTCTTCGACCGTCTGCGTGACACCAAGATCGCTGGCGAGTTCATCAACATCCGCAAGGACAACGGTCCCAAGGGCGGCGGCGGTGGCCGTAGCTTCGGTGGTGGCCGTCGTGAGGGTGGCTACCGCGGCAACCGTGAGGGTGGTCGCGACTTCGGTGGTCGTGATAACCGTCGCGAGGGTGGCTACCGTGGCAACCGTGACGGTGGCCGTGACTTCGGCGGCGACCGCGACTTCAAGCGTGGCGGCCGCGATTTCGGTGGCAAGCGCAATGACCGTGACTTCGGTGGTCGCGACTTCGGCGGCCGTGATAACCGTCGCGAGGGTGGCTACCGCGGTAACCGCGATGGTGGCCGTGACTTTGGTGGTCGCGACTTCGGTGGTCGTGATAACCGTCGTGATGGCGGCTACCGCGGTAACCGTGACGGTGGCCGTGACTTCGGCGGCCGCGGCAAGCGCTACTAAGATTCCGGCTAAGCATGGATTTGCGGTATGAGAGGCTTGCTGAGGCTATCGGCTAGCAACCTTGTCATCCGCAGATGAGTCAAAGACCGGCAGGGGAGCGATGAGCTCTCCTGCCGGTCTTTTGTATTTGTGTGTTGATGTGTTTGCATCAGCTGTTGCGGTGGTGCCTGGTCATTGCGGGGGCTTCTGATCAAAGCTGGGCTCTCATGCGGCAATGCGGAGAACAGGAAAACATCAAATGTGGCGTATGCCATAGCTTTTCCGCTTGCGAGCATTCCTGAAGACCTGTATAGTTTTACCTGTTGCCCCGATAGCTCAGTGGTAGAGCGCCATCTT
>NZ_KV807679.1:125688-264135 GCF_001812085.1 Rothia sp. HMSC065C12 | reverse complement strand
GAGGTCCCGGGATCGATTCCCGGTCGGGGCTCTCTCATTAATTCATGCGAGAGCACGTATTAATGATGTGGCGGTGTAGCTCAGCTGGTTAGAGCGCACGACTCATAATCGTGAGGTCGACGGATCGAGCCCGTCCACCGCTACGCCCCGATAGCTCAGTGGTAGAGCGCCATCTTGGTAAGATGGAGGTCCCGGGATCGATTCCCGGTCGGGGCTCAGATAAGCCTGTCTCTTCGGAGGCAGGCTTTTTTGTTTGCCAATTTTCTCTGCCTATTTTCTTTGCCTGAAGCCCGGTCTGCATGCGCTCAGCGCACGGCTCGATACCGGGCATAGCGAAGCCCCCGAGAAAAATACTCGGGGGCTTCGTCTTTATGCTCTGATCAAAGCGTTAGGAGGCGCGGCGTACCACCGGCAGCTGGGACAGTAGCTCGTAGGAGCGCAGGCGGTCCTCATGCTCCCACGCCTCGGTCATGACGATGAGCTCGTCAGCGCCCGTGCGCGCCACCAGGTCCTCAATACGAGCCTGCGCGGTGGCGGGGGAGCCTACGATTGCTTCGGCGGTCATGCGGTCAATGTGCATCTTCTCCGTGTCGGTCCAGACGGCGTCCATATCTTCCACGGGAGGTGCGAAAGACAGATTGCCGCGCACCACGCCCAGGAAATGCTGCTGCTGGCTCGTGTACAGGTAGCGTGCCCGCTTGTCGGTATCGGCGAGCATTGCGGTGGCACCCACCATGACGTAGGGCTGCTCCAGGTGCTCCGAGGGCTTGAAGTTTGCGCGGTAGGTGTCTACCGCCTCCTGCAGCATTGCGGGCGCAAAGTGCGAAGCGAACGCGTAGGGCAGGCCCAGCTGTGCGGCAAGCTGCGCACCGAACAGGGAAGAACCCAGAATGTACAGGGGCACCTTCGAGCCCTGGCCGGGAATGGCGTGCACGCGGTGCATGGGGGAGGGCTCACCCAGGAAGCGCTGCAGCTGCTGCACCTCGGCGGGGAAGCTCATGGCGGCAGAATCGTCGCGGCGCAGAGCGGCGGCGGTCATCGGGTCGGTGCCGGGCGCACGACCCACACCCAGGTCAATACGACCGGGGTGGAATGCGTTGAGGGTACCGAACTGCTCCGCCACCACGTAGGGTGCATGGTTGGGGAGCATAATGCCGCCTGAACCCACGCGAATACGCTCGGTTGCGGCGGCGATCTCCGCCATGACCACGACGGTCGCTGAGGACAGCAGGGAGCCGGCATTGTGGTGTTCGGCGACCCAGAAACGCTCGTAGCCGTAGGACTCAGCCGCGCGGGCGGCATCGATGGTGTTGAGCATGGTCTGGTGCTGGCTCTGGTCGGGGCGGTGCGGCATCAGGTCAAGCACCGAAATTTTTACGTTGGAAGACACAATTTTTCCTTCTTGATTGATTGCAGGTACCCGTCCAGCCTACGCCTGCTTGGGCTGGATGGGTAGGGGCCTTCGCTAGCAGGTAAAAATGCGACGAAATACTGCACGCCTGCACGCTGGTTGCCTGCACGCCGGTTACCTGTACAGTGGTCTGTCCACTCTGTGCGTTTGAGCTGAACACTGTGCACAAGAACGGTAGACTGAAACCATGAGCATTAACCCTGAGATTGTGGGCAGGGTCTACCCGTCCGAGAACACCTACGTTGTCGGCCGCGAAAAGATCCGCGAATTTGCCCGAGCAGTTCACGCAGAAAACCCCCTCCACCACGACGTTGAGGCAGCCCGCGCGGCAGGGTACGCAGATGTGATTGCCCCGCCGACCTTCGCCATTATCCTGGCGCAGGCAGCTGACGCGGCACTCATCAACGACGATTCCGCCGGTATTGATTTCTCCCGCGTGGTGCACGCCGACCAGCGCTTCACCCACCACCGCCCCATCGTTGCCGGTGATGAGCTGCGCACCGAAGTTCACGTGGACTCCGTGCGCGTGATGGGTGCTGGCGCAATGCTGACCACCCGTGAAGAAATCGTTGACGCGCAGGGCGAGCCGGTCACCACCTGCATTTCTTCCCTGCTGGTTCGTGCTGAGGGGGAAAACTAATGGTGCGTTTTGTAGATCTTGAAAAGGGCCAGGAAATCGGTTCGCGTACCGTGGAGCTCTCCCGCGCTTCGCTGGTGCGTTACGCTGGCGCATCCGGTGACTTCAACCCGATTCACTGGAACGAGCGTTTTGCTCAGTCGGTGGGCCTGTCCGGCGTGATTGCTCACGGCATGCTGACCATGGGTACCGCCGTGCAGCTCGTGAGCGACTGGGCGGGCGACCCCGGCGCAATCGTGGACTACCAGACTCGATTCACCAAGCCCGTTCCCGTGGCGGATGCGCCCGGCGGCGAAAACCCCGACACCCCCACGAACGCCCTGACCATCAGCGGTAAGGTGGGTGCCCTGAATGAGGAGGAGCGCACCGCCCGCATTGACCTGACCGTCACCGCTCGTGACGAGGAAGGCAAGGAGCAGAAGGTTCTGATGAAGAGTCAGGCTGTGGTTCGTCTCTCGGTATAGAGTTTCTGTGCTTGCAGATAGCCGTGTGAAAGCAACTATGTGAAGGCCCCGGCGCTACCCGATGCGGTGGTGCCGGGGTTTTTGCATGCTCGGCTGCGCGCTCGCCGGTGCAGGTGGTGGCGCTTCTTTCTGCGGGAGGCGCGCCGGAAAATGAAGGCAAAATCACCATAAGGTTTTTGTGACTTTAACGCGTGGCGGGTGTTGACCCCGCACAACGACCGGTATTCTTAACCTATGACTGAAAAGCTGTTGAGCGAACTGACCACCGCCCAGGTAGGTGGCCCCGCTAAGACCTACGTCCGCGCCACCTCCGAAGCAGAAATTATCGAAGCAGTCTCCGCTGCAGACGCCGCAGGCGAACCCGTCCTCATCGTGGGCGGCGGCTCCAACCTGCTGGTTTCCGACGAAGGCTTCAACGGAACCGTCGTGCACATCGCCTCCGAAGGCGTAGAGGTCCTGCCCATCCCCGCATGCGGCGGCGCGAACGTGCGCGTGCAGGCGGGCACCATCTGGGACGATTTCGTGAAGCTCAGCATCGAGAACGAATGGGTTGGCCCCGCGGCTCTCTCCGGTATTCCCGGCACCGTGGGTGCAACCCCCGTGCAGAACGTCGGCGCATACGGCGTTGAGGTGGGCGAGTTCATCGCCTCCGTACGCACCTGGGACCGCGAAAAGAACACTCGGAAGACCTTCGCGAGCGCAGACCTGCGCTTCGGCTACCGCGACTCGGTGCTCAAGCGCGCAACCGTCAACGGCTCGCCCCGCTACGTGGTGCTGACTGTTGATTTCCAGTTCACCCTGGGCAGCCTGTCCTCCCCGATTCGTTACGCCGAGCTGGCGAAGAGCCTGGGTGTTGAGCCCGGTCAGCGCGCCGAATCCGCACTGGTACGCGAAAAGGTGCTTCAGTTGCGCGGCTCCAAGGGTATGGTGCTCAACCCCGAGGACCGTGACACCTTCTCCACGGGTTCCTTCTTCACCAACCCGATCGTTCCGCGTTCTACCCTGGAGTCCCTGCCGGAGGGCGCCCCGAACTTCCCGGTGGTCGTGAAGACTTCCCCGTTCACCGCGGGTGTCGAGGACCCTGATCACGTGAAGCTCTCGGCTGCTTGGCTGATTCAGCACGCCGGTTTCGAGAAGGGCTTCGGCCTGGAGGGTGAGTCTCGCGAGATTGCTCAGGGCCGTGCAAGCCTGTCGACCAAGCACACCCTGGCGATTACGAACCGCGGCGGCGCATCCGCTGAGGACATCTTCGCTATTGCCCGCGCTGTGCGCGACGGCGTGCGTGAACGTTTTGGCGTGACCCTGGTTCCTGAGCCTGTCGTGGTCAACGGCGAAATCTAAACGCTTAACTTCTCGCCTCTCGTAGCGCTAGGACGCATAGAATAAACGCTTCAGAATAAACGCTTCGGGCGGTCTCTGTATCAGAGGCCGCCCGAAGCGTTGTATTGACTCGCTGAGCTAGTGGCGAGGTGAGGAGATGCGCACCTGCCCCGGCAGGTAGGGCCTGCGCTTGGGCGCTGTGCGCGTTGCCGCAAGGGGAGCGGCGGGCAGGGGCTCCATCAGTACCTGAACCGCCAGGGGAAGCTTCTGCGGTGGGCTGGGGGCGTGGAAAATCGGCTTATGGCGCGTGGGTCGGTACGGGTAGTATTCCGCATCCTCGCTGTGGGACCAGACAAGGTTGCCGAACTCGCCGGGAACGGGGGAGAGCACGTTGGCGTAGTAGGTGCGCGTCTGCAGGTCGGCACGCTCGGAGGCGCCGGTAGTGGTGCCGGTGGATACGCCGCTGGGTACGCGGTCCTGTTCGATGATGAGGGCGCGGACCATGCCTCCTACGGTGCTGATCGCGTTTACGTGTAGGGCGAGCAGATCCCCGTCCTTGTGGTCGACCTGTACCTGCCCGTCCGCGAGGATTTGGGTGCCCATTGTGATGCTGCTGGCGATTCCTTCGCAGAGGGCGCGGATGAGCGCCATGCGTGCAGGGTAGAGGTCTGCGATATCCCAGCCGATGAGGGCGGGGGCGGCGGAATTGCCTGCGTATTCCTCGCAGGATTCGTAGGCTGCGACGTCCACGTAGCCGCGGGCGATGGGCTCGCGGTCGTAGGGGCGGCCGTCGCGCTGCTCCCAGAAGCTGAGGGCGGTTGCGGTGAAGACAGCCTGACCGTCGCGTACGGCGACGCTGAGCGTAAAGTCCTGTGGGTAGCCATTTTTGGTGCGCGGGCGCAGGGTGATTGCGCGGGTGTATTCGTTGAATTCCTCGGGCCAGTCCAGGTAGTAGCTCATTTTTGCCCCGTCGCCACGGTGCACGGTGAGTTCGCCCGGCAGTAGCATGGCTTCGGGCACGCCGCCGGCACGTTCGGTGGCGTAGTGTTCGCTCACGGGCCAGGGGCTGAACTCTGTGCGGTAGGGACTGGAGAGGAAGGAATCGAGCATAGAACGTATCCTCTCATAGTTTGGGGTTGTGGTGCATGGATAGGAGGCTTGAATGACAAATGAGCTGTCCCTTCTGATGGCTCGGATAGAGTGTTCAGGAGGGACAGCCCATTATGTAGGCTGGGCGGCTCGTTAGAGGGATTCGCCGCGGCGTTCAGGCAGCAGGAACACGGTGGTTGCCGCTACCAGGAACGCGGTGGAGAAGAGCGTAAAGAGCAGCGGGGTTCCACCAAATGCGACCAGCGGCGGCACAATGAGCGGCGCCGCGATGGAGGCGATACGGCCGATACCGGCGGCGGCACCGGTGCCGGTTCCGCGCAGGTGGGTCGGGAAGATCTCCGGGCTCAGGGCGTAGAGGGCGCCCCACGCGCCGAGGTTGAAGAAGGAGAGCATGCAACCGGCGAGGATAATGAATACCTCGGAGTGCGCCATGCCGTAGCCAGCTGCCGCCAGTGCGGAGCCGAGAAGGAAGGTCGCCAGGGTTGCGCGTCGGCCCCACTTTTCGATGAGATAGGCGGCGACCGCGTAGCCGGGCAGCTGGGCGAGGGTCATGATGAGGGTGAATGCGAAGGACTTCACGAGGCTGAAGCCCTGGGCGTTCAGCAGCGCCGGAATCCAGATGAACGCGCCGTAGTAGGAGAGGTTGATGCAGAACCAGATGACGCACAGGGCGATGGTCTTGCGGCGCTGACCGGCAGCCCAGATGGAGTGAATCTTCGCGGATTCTGCGTTGTCGGCACTTTCTGCGGCACCGTGTGCGGAAGCGTCTTCGGTCTGCTTCTTACCGGCTTGGGAGAAGAGCGCGGGAGAGGCCTCGAAACGTTCGACTACTTGGCGTGCCTGATCGTGCTTGCCGACCGACTCGAGGAAGCGCACCGACTCGGGGGTTCCCATACGGATTACGAGCGAGTAGATGGCGGGAATCAGACCGATGGCAAGTGCCCAGCGCCAGCCGTTTGCCTGCGGAACGATGAAGGTACCGATGAGAGCGGCGAGGATCCAGCCCAGAGCCCAGAAAGCCTCCAGCGCGACCACGACGCGGCCACGGATAGCGCGAGGCGAGAACTCAGAAATCAGGGTGGATGCCACGGGAAGTTCCGCGCCCAGACCCAGACCGACCAGGAAACGGAAGACAAGCAGCACGCCCAGGGAGGTTGCCAGGGCGGAAGCGCCGGTCGCCAGACCGTAAATCAGCAGGGTGAGTGCGAAGATGTAGCGGCGGCCGAGCTTATCGGCGAGTAGGCCGCCGAAGGTTGCGCCGAGCGCCATGCCGACGAATCCGATGGAACCGAGCCAGGAGGCTTCGGTGGGGCTCAGATGCCATTCCTTGATGAGGGCCGCCATGACGAAGGAGATGAGACCTACGTCCATGGCGTCGAGTGCCCAGCCGAGACCCGAGATACCCAGGAGCTTGCCGTGGGCGAGGGTGAAGGGCAGGTTTTCGAGGCGTTCGTTGAGGGTTGGTGCGGCGTTGCGTTCAGCAGCGGGTGCAGAGGTACCAGCGGGTGCAACAGCGTTGGTGCGGGATGAGTCCGTTGATACGGGACGAGGGGAGGACACGGTAGTGGGTCGCTTCCTTAGTGTTTAGGCGTAGTGCCGGGCGAATTGTTCCCTTACAGTGTATAAAGGTACTTTCGACTTGAACACTATCGAAACGAAAAAATTTTGAAGATGACGGAAAAATCTCAACATGAAGAAATCTTTCACAGCCGCCGCCCAGCGGTAGGTGCTATTCTCTAACCACCGCCGCCCGGTGAAACTCACCTACGGCACGTTTGGAAGGACCACCCCTGAAAACCATTGAAGATGAAGTCAAAGAAAGCGAGACCAGCCGCTTTCACCGCTGGCTCGAAGCCCGCAAGGAGCGCATGCACGCGCATCCGGTCATGCGTCATCTCTACAAGCCCCTCGTCATCGGCGTGGGCGCCTTCTGCTTTATCGCCGGACTGATTATGCTCGTCACCCCCGGCCCCGGCTGGCTGTTCATCTTCATAGGCCTGGGCATTTGGGGTACCGAATTCACCTGGGCACGCCGCGCCAATATTTTCATGAAGCACGTGGTGCTCACCGCCTGGTACCGCTACCGCGCCTGGAGACAGCAGCGTAAGGAACGCAAAGCCGCCGCAAACCAGCGCTAAACTAGCTCACGCTAACCCGGCCAGCGCTAACCCCACACGCGCTATACGCAGGCACAAAAAGCCCTCGCTCCCATCCGAAAAGAATGGTAGCGAGGGCTTTTATATAGCTTGTCAGTGAGCTTTAGAGCTTGCCAACAGCAATCTGCAGCATACGGCGAATCGGCTCAGCAGCACCCCACAGCAGCTGGTCACCCACGGTGAACGCGCTAATGTACTCGGGGCCCATCGCGAGCTTACGCACGCGACCAACCGGAATTTCCAGAGAGCCGGAAGCAGCCACGGGGGTCAGCTGCTCCATAGACGCCTCACGCTCGTTCGGCACGAAGCGAACCCAGGGGTTGTCCTCAGCGATGATGCGCTCGATCTCCTCGATCGGCAGGTCCTTCTTAAGCTTGATGGTCAGCGCCTGAGAGTGCGAGCGCATCGCAGCGATGCGGACACACAGACCGTCCATGGTGATCTTATCGTCTTCGGAGCGGCCCAGGATCTTGTTGGTCTCAACCTCAGCCTTCCACTCTTCGCGGGACTGACCGTTGCCCAGGTCAGAGTCGATCCAGGGAATTAGGGAGCCGGCGAGCGGCACACCGAACTGGGAAGAATCCAGCTCACCGGAGCGCTGCTTAGCAAGGATCTTGCGGTCGATGTCCAGAATTGCGGATGCGGGGTCGTTCAGCTCCTCGGAGACCTCGTTGCCCAGGTCGCGGAACTGTGCGAGCACCTCGCGCATGTGGCGGGCACCGCCGCCAGATGCAGCCTGGTAGGTCATGGAGGTAGCCCACTCGACCAGGTCGTTCTTGAAGAGGCCGCCCAGACCCATCAGCAGGCAGGAGACGGTGCAGTTACCGCCGACGAAGTCCTTCACGCCGGATGCCAGGCCGCGGTCGATGACGTCGCGGTTGATGGGGTCCAGCACGATGATGGAGTTATCGTTCATGCGCAGGGTGGAAGCGGCGTCAATCCACAGACCGTCCCAGCCTGCTGCACGCAGCTTCGGGTGCACAGCCTCGGTGTAGCCACCGCCCTGAGCGGTCACAATAATCGAGTGCTTACGCAGCTCATCAATGTCGTATGCGTCCTTCAGCTCGGACGGCTCAATTACGCCGTCGAAGGTGGGCGCAGCGCCACCAACATTAGAGGTAGTGAAGAAGACGGGGGTAATGCCCTCGAAGTCGCCTTCCTCAACCATGCGCTTCATGAGGACGGAGCCCACCATGCCGCGCCAGCCAACAAAACCTACAGAGTCACCGGGATTAAAGTTCATGGTTCCCAGTGTACTCTCAGGCTGGCGGGTGCGGACTAACACCGTACAAAAAATTTGATATTCGGAACGGAATACCGTGTGAAGAGGCGGGGTTTATTACCGGGGCACCGGGAGGCGCATTAAACACTCAAGCCCGCGATACTCCGGGTGGAGCAGCCGCAGGCTTGAAATGCATGTCTATATCAGCGAGTGAATGAGGGAATCTTGAACTAGATACGTTCGAGCCGCTGGAACGAGAAGTACATGGGGTTCTTCGTGCCCGACTCATCGAGCAGGTAGCCCTTCTCGCTATTCTCCCAAGCACTCTCGGAGGTGACCCGCCAGCATCCGTTCGGTAAGCCGCCTTCGTAGCTACCCGCAGAATCTGCAAGCTGCAGTTCGGGCGCTCGCGTATCGCCGGTAATCTCGTTACCTTCCTGGCAGTAGAAGAGGGTCCGTTCCACCGTCTTCACCCGACCGAAAGCGGGCAGGTTGGTGCGGGAGAGCGCCTCCGCGTACACGGAGCCGCCGCCAAGAATCCAGGCGTCGACTGCGGGGGTATCCGCGGTAACGGTATCCGCGGGGGTATCCTCAACCGGCGCGCCCACGGCGTCACGAGCCGCGTACAGCGCCGCATCCAGCGAAGGAACCCACAGGGCGCCATCACGCTCTTGCGCCTCGGCCACAGAACGGCTAATCACAATATTCGTACGGCCCGGCAGAGGGCGAAAACGCGGCGGGAAGGACTCCCACGTGCGGCGACCCATAATCACCGGAGCACCCAGCGTCACCTTCTTGAAATGCACCAAATCCTCCGGGGCGCGCCAGGGCATATCCCCGTCACGACCAATGATGCCGGCATCGGTTTGAGCCCAAATAGCACCCAGACGATACATCATGCCTCCTAGAACTACCTACAGTTAGACCGCAATCGGTGCGGCAATACCGGGGTGGTGCTTATAATCCACCAGCTCAAAGTCTTCATACTCGTAATCGAAGATAGAAGGCTTCTTGGTCTTAATAACCAGCTTCGGGTACGGGTAGGGTTCGCGCGGCGGGTAGGGGTTACCCTCCGGGTCGGTGCCGTAGCCCAGCTGCTTCTTCACCTGCTCCAGGTGGTTCGAGTAGATGTGGCAGACGCCGCCGGTCCAGATGAACTCGCCCGGCACCATGCCGACCTCTTCAGCAATCAGGTAGGTCAGCAATGCATACGAGGCGATGTTGAAGGGCACGCCCAGGAACATGTCGGCACTACGCTGGTACAGCTGGCAGGACAGCTCCTTCACACCGTCCGGACGCTCGTACACGTAGAACTGGAACAGCGCGTGGCAGGGCGGAAGCGCCATGCTATCCACCTCGGCGGGGTTCCACGCCGAAACAATATGACGGCGCGAACTCGGGTTATTCTTCAACGAATCGATAACCTTCGCAATCTGGTCAATCGTGCCGCCATCGGGGGTCGGCCACGAACGCCACTGCACGCCGTACACCGGGCCCAAATCGCCGTTCTCATCAGCCCACTCATCCCAAATGGTCACGCCGCGCTCCTGCAACCAGCGCACATTCGACGAACCGCGCAAGAACCACAGCAGCTCAATAGCAACCGACTTGAAGTGCACACGCTTGGTGGTAATCAGCGGGAACGACTCACGCAGATCAAAACGCATCTGACGGCCGAAAACACCGAAGGTGCCGGTGCCGGTACGGTCGGAACGCTGCGCATCCGCCGTAATGGCGTCCTTGTTCTCCTCGAGGATTTCGCGCAGAAGATCTTCATAGGGCGTGGGGATTGCGTGAGTCATAAGAAAAACCTTGAATCCTGTCAGTAGACGTGAGAGACGGCAAAGAAGCAACCGCCCCTCTATTGTACAACCCGCAAACGGGGTGCAGGTAGAGCAAACGCGCTGAGCATAAAGCCCAGCGCGCTCGCCGTTAGAAGATAAAAGATATGGATGCTAGTCCAGTGCCGCGCGTACACGCTCCACCGAGACAATACGCGGGTCATCGCCCTCGGTCACCTGCAGGACCAGGGCATCGCCGGGCTCCAGGTACGGGTCCTCAGTCGGAAGGACCTCCGCGGAACCCTCAAACAGGTACTCGCGCAGAACATCCATCACCTGCGGCAGTACCGGGCGGTGGGTGCACAGCAGGGATGAAGAATCCTTATCGAACAGCGAAGCCACCACGCGGGCAGTACGCGCCGGGTGACGCTGAGCCCCAGCCTCCGACAGGGACTTCTTCTCCTTTACCGAAACACCGTAATCCACCGAATACGGGGTCACGGTCTGAACGCAACGCAGCCACGGGGAAGAAATAATGCGGCTCGGAGCCCACGCCGCAAAGAGACGGCTAGAAGCCAGCGCCTGACGCTTACCGGTAGCCGCGAGCGGACGGTCATCCTCAGCGGCAGCCCAGTTTGAACGCGGCTTAGCCTTCGCGTGGCGGGCAATCAGCACCGGGCGGGTGCGCAGCGCATCCGCCTCAGCCAGAGCCTCCAGGGATTCCAGGGGTGCCAGGTCATCCTGGTTAGTCAGCAGCGCGCGAGCCACATCGGTGGTCACCCAGCGCAGCTCATCCACTTCACCCTCATCCGCCAGGGCGCGGGCACCGTCGGGCAGTTCAGCAGCCCAGTAGAAAACATCCTTCGGACGGCCACCCACCGGGTAGGAAGTCACAGCCAGGGGCACACCCAGAACAACCTGCAGACCGACCTCTTCGCGAATCTCACGAATAGCGGTCTCAGCAAGGGACTCGCCCGGATCCTGCTTGCCCTTAGGCCAGGACCAGTCGTCATAACGAGGGCGGTGAATGATCAGGACCTCAAGCGCACCATCGCGCATACGCCAAATCAGTGCGCCAGAAGCAACAATATCCGCAGTGTTCGCGGGGGCGCGGTCAATGCTGTTGACCGCGTCAAAACGTCGTGCCGAGTAGTAGATGGAGGGGGAATCCAGCGGTGCCATATCTCTCTCTGATCCTCTTCGCTAGGCTGCGCACAATGCCAACGGGCACCATGCTCCGCGTCTAATTGTAGGGGAGAGAAGCGTCAAGTTGTAATCTCAACGTAACCTGTTGTTCACTTTTGCGCTAAGTGCACTAGTCCGCCCCAAGATTTTGCACGACACGCGGCAAACCCCGCCTGCCCCACGCCATAAAGCGCGAGAACAGACGGGGTTCACAACCAGAAATCACCGGTAGGTCAGCGGTACTTCCTTAGACCTTATCCACCACGTTCTTACGGGAACGCGAGCTCAGGTAGTACGACTGCACATCCTGCAGCGGGTTGCCCTGATCGTCGGTGTCGTGGCGGGTCCAGTTACCCTCAGAATCCAGGTGCCAAGTACGCGAAGAATCACTCATGTAGATGGTGAACATATCACGCAGATACTTCACGTGGCGCGGATCCTTCACCGGTACCAGAGCCTCAATACGGCGGTCAAGGTTACGGTGCATCATGTCGGCAGAGCCAATGTAGACAATCGGATCGCCACCATTCTCAAAAGCAAACACGCGCGAGTGCTCCAAGAAACGACCCAGCACAGAACGGACGCGAATATTCTCGCTCAGACCCTTAACGCCCGGGCGTAGAGCGCAAATACCGCGAACCACCACATCCACCGGCACACCAGCCTGCGATGCGCGGTACAGCGAATCGATGATGGCCTCATCCACCATGGAATTGCACTTGAACTGAATCTTCGCAGGGCGGCCAGCCTTGTGGTTCTCAATCTCCTGATCAATGCACTCAATCAGGCCGCTACGCAGAGTACGCGGCGCCACCAGCAGCGACTGGTAGTTAGTCTTCGGTGCGTAACCAGACAGCTGGTTGAACAGGCGGGAGACATCCTCACAAATCTGCTCGTCACAGGTAATCAGACCCAAATCCTCGTAGAAACGAGCGGTCGACGGGTGGTAGTTACCGGTACCAATATGAGCGTAACGACGCAGGTGGTTACCCTCGCGGCGCACCACCAGCGACAGCTTGCAGTGAGTCTTCAAACCCACGATGCCGTACACCACGTGCACGCCAGCGCGCTCCAGCTTACGAGCCCAGGAGATGTTGGCTTCCTCATCAAAACGAGCCTTAATCTCCACCAGCGCCACAACCTGCTTGCCAGCCTCAGCCGCCTCAATCAGCGCATCCACGATGGGGGAGTCGCCACTGGTACGGTACAGGGTCTGCTTAATCGCCTGAACACGCGGGTCGGCGGCAGCCTGCGCCAAGAACGCCTGCACACTGGTTGCGAAGGAGTCGTACGGGTGGTGCAGCAGCACGTCGTGGTCGCGGGCGGCAGCGAACACATCCGCAGCCTTCGCGGTCTCGGTGGCGTTGAGCCAACGGGAAGTGTGCGCAATGTGCTTGGGGTAGTGCAGCGCCGGACGGTTCGCACGAATAATCGCACTCATACCGCGCAAATCCAGCGGGGCCGGCAGACGGTACACCTCAGACTCGTTGATGTTCAGCTCAGAAATCAGCAGATCCAGGATGGTCGGGTTGATGGTGTCCTCAACCTCCAGACGGACCGGGGGGCCGAAACGACGGCGCAGAAGCTCCTTCTCCAGGGCCTTTAGCAGGTTCTCTGCGTCGTCCTCTTCCACCTCAAGATCCTCATTACGGGTCACGCGGAAGACGTGATGCTCCACAACCTCCATACCCGGGAAGAGGGTGTCCAAGTGCTCAGCAATGATGTCTTCGAGCGCAATGTAGCGGCTCTCACGGCCCGCAGTGTTGGCAGCACGGGAACCGTCCACAGAGACCATACGGTCCAGCTGATCGGGCACCTTCACGCGAGCAAACAGCTCCTTGCCGGTCTGCGGGTTACGCACCAGCACCGCAAGGTTCAGCGACAGACCCGAAATGTACGGGAAGGGGTGCGCCGGGTCAACAGCCAGAGGAGTCAGAATCGGGAAAATATCGCGCATGAACTCCTCGCGCAGACGCTGCTTAGCGTCCGCATCCAGGTCGTTCCAACCCACAATGCGGATGTTCTGCTCCTCCAGAGCCGGAAGAACCTGGTTTTGGAACACATCAGCGTGGCGAGTCTGCAACTGGTGAGCGCGCTCAGCAATCTCTTCCATCTGCTCTTCGGGGCTCAGACCTGCTGCCGAAGGCACCGCCAGACCGGTCGCAATGCGGCGCTTCAGACCCGCCACACGCACCATGAAGAACTCATCCAGGTTAGACGCCACAATCGACAGGAAGTTCAGACGTTCCAGCAGGAACAGGTTCGGGTCCTCCGCCAGCTCCAGCACGCGGGTGTTGAAGTCCAGCCAGCTGCTCTCACGGTCGAAGAAACGCTCCGGGCCGAATTCCTCTTCCAGACTGAAGTAGGAGCGCTTCTCGCCCTTCTCAATGCGGTCGCCGCGAGACTCGGCACGCTCAATCTTCGAAATATCGTGGCCGATATGAATGACACCGGTCATGGGTGCCGGCTCAGACGGCTTAGGCTTAGGCGCCTTATTCAGGCCATTGGGGGCGGGTACCATACTGTACTTGCCTTTCTGATCGGGGATAAGTCGTGAAGAAGCACGCCAACTGTGGCGCACCAAAAACTAGGCGGCAGGCGCGTCCTGCTGGGCGGGGGCGTACATGCGGTCAACCGTCGCCACGCCGAAACCCAACGAAGTGTAGAGGGAATATGCGGTGGTGTTATCGGCGTCCACGTACAGGTCGATGGCGCGCAACGGCTCGCCGTTCTCGTCCTCAGCGCATGCCAGGTACGCCAGCGCGCGCAGGGTGAGGGTTCGGCCCAGGCCGCCTCCCTGCGCCTGCGGGTTCACGCCCACCACGTAAATCTCACCGGAGGGGGACAGCTCGCCCTGCTCCTGACCGGTCGGAATCTTCGTCCAGGTGAATGCCGCAATGGCGGAGTCATCATCCACCTCGGAGGCGATGAAGAAACCCTCAGGACGGAACCAGGGGGAGCCGGTGCGCTCGCGCAAATCGGCAAGGGTGAGCTTGCCCTGCTCCGGGTGATGCGCAAAAGCTGCGGCATTCACGCGCAACCAGGGGAACTCGTCCGCGCCGGTGAAGGTGCGCATCCGCAGGTTCTCCGGCAGAGTGCGCGCGTCAGAGCGTTCCACGAGCTCTTCGCGGGTCTGAGCGTCCAGGGGCAGAACCATCTTGTACAGCACGCGCACCGGCTCGAAGCCGTGCAGGGTCGCAAACGCGTGGGCGGGGCTTTCAATGCCGGTGTCGGTGGCGCTGCCGTGAACCCAGAGTCGGTATCGTACGGCGTCTTCACCCAGCTGACGGACGGCGTGGTCAAAGAATGCGCTGCCGGCGCCTCGTCCGCGGTATTCGGGGGCGACGGCTGCTTCAATCACGCCGGTATCTTCGTCGTTGGCGGGGGTGAGCGCAACGAAGACAGCGGCGAGGGCGCCGTCGTCCTCGGCGACAAAGAAACGCGGAGGGGTAAGGGTGCTTTCGCGCAACGCCTTGCTCAGCTCGATGCGGGTCTGCTCGGAGAACGCCGAAACACCATCGTGCTTAGCAACCGCCTGCGCAAAGGAATCGAATCGTTCCAGCAGCTCTTCGGTGAGCTGCGGTTCCGCGTAGACAAGGGAGCTTTCAGCGGGCAGGGTGGAGGGATTGGGTGTCTGACTGTGTACCATCATCGCCTTCTTTCGTAGCCTTCTGATTCAACTCTACCGGGGATAGTTGCTCTTTGAAGAGTTTGTTCTTCGTCCTGGGCGAATATGACAAGAACCGGAACATTTACACATTCTGGTACTCGGCTCAGCGGCGGGGCTACTTCATAACGGGTACACGAAAACAGAGGTTGGAGCCCCAAAATTTAGCGGGTGCTGTTGAAGGAATAGCCCACGTTACGCACGGTCGAAATCATCTGCTCGTATTCGGTACCGAGCTTGGAACGCAGACGACGCACGTGCACGTCCACGGTGCGGGTGCCGCCGTAGTAGGAGTCGTAACCCCACACCTCGGAGAGCAGCTGGGCTCGGGAGAAGACGCGTCCGGGGTGCTGAGCCATGAACTTGAGCAGTTCAAACTCTTTGAAGGTCAGATTCAGAGCGGTGCCGGAGAGGTGCGCCGAGTACGCCTGGGTGTCAATGACGAGGTTGCCCGCGCGCACGATGCGCTCTTCGGAGTTCTCTTCTTCTGCGGCTGCGTCGCTCTTGATGGCGAGGCGCAGGCGCGCATCCATTTCGGAGGGGGACGCCTGGTCAGAAACAATATCGTCAACCTGCCAGGAGGCAGCAACCGCCGCCATACCGCCTTCATTCAGGAGTGCGATGAGCGGCAACTGTACGCCGGCGGCGCGCAATAGCTGGGCGCATTGGCGTGCTTTGACGAGTGCGGTGCGGGCGTCGACCATGAGCAGGTCGAAAGCTTCAGATTCGAGGGTGGTGTGGGCAGTGTCGAGGGGGAAGACGTGTACCTTGTGGCTGAGGAGGCTCAGCGAGGGGATCATATCCTGCGCGGCGGTATCGCTCATAAGCGCAATACGGTACACCATCTCTCCTTTCCTGCATATTTCCCGTGTAAAACTTTTGGCTCTTTCTAGTGTACTCGCCCGGCTGTGATGCAGCAGTGGGAGCCAGCGCAGGCGGGGCGCAAATATCGTATTCCGGACTGTTCATATAGCCTTTTCAACCGATGACTGTGGGGTTTCTGAAGTACTGTTCCGGAACCGGCATCTGACTCGGTATAGGGTGGGTATAGCACCTGCACTCTGGCAGAGCATCCACTATGTTTCAGCCGTTGATTCTGCGCCCTTTCGGGGTGGGACTGTGGTAGGTTTAAAGCATGGAAAACAATCTTATGGCTCTTGAAGCTCTCTTCATGTCGCTGATGGCTATTATCTCCGTGTGCATCGGTATCGGTGCATTCGCAGTGTTGCGTGGCCTCTTCAGCGGTCAGAAGTAGTCTTCCCGCACAGAGCAGAAGCATCGCCCACACAGGGCTTTAGGCGGTCGTACGGTTCGTACCGCCTCGCCAATGACGGCGTGAACCCCCACCCGGTCCCCTCCGGTTGGGGGTTTTTCTTTATGCTGCCCGCCGTACCGTTTACTCTGCAGACGGCGGCGCTGCCCCGTGCCGTGAGCGAACGAACAGGCTACCGTTGTACGCACGGGTACTAAAATGGAAGGTATGGCTATTGAAATCCCTACCAACCTAACCCCTGAACTTGTTCCCTTCGCATGGCTGCTCGGCACCTGGGAAGGCACCGGAACCATGTGGTACGAAGGCCAGGAAAACACCCCCTTCGGCCAGATTATTACTTTTGAGCAGGATGGTCTGCCCTTCATCGAATACCGCGCTGAGTCTTTCCTGCTCGACGATGAGGGTCAGAAGCTGCGCCCCATCACCGTTGAAACCGGTTTCTGGCAGATTGACCGCCCCCTGACCGACGCTGACGGCGGCTTCGGCATTGTCCCCAAGGACGTTGTTCCCGCCTTCGCTGACGCGGCAAGCGTAGAGACTCTCCGCAACGCCGACGACGGCTTCTCCCTGCTGGCAACCATTGCGCACCCCGGCGGTATTAGCGAAAACTACGTGGGCATGGTCAAGGGCCCGGTCATTCGCATGCAGACCGGCAACCTGCTGCGCGATGATATTTCCCACGACTACGCCGGCTCCGTGCGCCTGTGGGGCCTGGTCAACGGCAACCTCATGTGGGACTGGGAGGTCGCAGACGCTGAGGGTAAGCTGCACAAGCACGCCTCCGCTGAACTGCGCAAGACCTCCTCGATGACCGGCGATTCCCTGGGCACTTCGATGTTCGGTTCCCTGGATGGCGAAGAGCCCACCGGCGAGCCCGGTTCCGAGCCCACCGCCTAATAACTAACTTGTGTCTGCCCCGCCGGTCGGCGGGGCAGACTCTTTGCGTGAAAGGTGCACCTTCCGTGACTGAATCTTCGCTTGAAGCGCCTCAGGCTGAGGCACCCCAGCCCGATGCCGCCCGCCCGGTGAGCCCCCTGCTGAGCCTACACGGCGCTTTTGCCGCCTCCGGGCTGGATGCCGGCGTCGCCGCACACTACGGCAACCCCATGCTGGAGCAGCGCGCCCTCAGCTTCGACCGCTCCGCCAGCGCGGACGAGCCGCTAGTGTTGGTGGACCGCTCCTCCCTGGGCGTAGTGCGTGTTGAGGGGCCGGACCGCCAGACCTGGCTGACTTCCATTGCCTCGCAGATTCTGACCGGCATGACCGCCGGGGAGAGCCGCGAGTTCCTGCTGCTTTCCCCTCAGGGCCGCGTGGAGTACGCACCCGCCGCAATTGAAGACGGCGAGGCGCTCTGGCTGATTGTGGAGGGCTACCAGGCTCAGCCGCTGACCGATTACCTAAACCACATGAAGTTCATGATGCGCGTTGAGGTGCAGAACCTCAGTGACGAGTATGCGGTACTGGAGAGCGCCCGCAACCCGATCCTGCAGGACGGCTCGGTACATCCTGCGCTCGCTGAGGGCAAGCCGCTGGTGTGGGAGGATCCCTGGCGCACTCCGGCACCGGGTAGCTACCGCTACGATGAGGCGGGCGACAATCACCCCGGCGCGGACTATGTGCGTTTCTTGAGCATTGTGCCGCGCTCTGTTCTGCCCACCCTGGCTGAATCTGCGGACGCGCGTTTTGCGGGTCTGTGGGCTGCGGAGGCTCTGCGTATTGAGGCGTGGCGCCCGCGCTACGGAACCGAGGCAGACGATAAGACGATCCCCCAGGAGCTGGATTACACCCGCACCGCGGTGCATTTTGATAAGGGCTGCTACAAGGGCCAGGAGACGGTGGCTCGCGTGCATAACCTGGGTCGCCCGCCGCGCCGCCTGGTGTTCTTGGATATCGACGGTTCGGAGCACACCCTACCCGCGGCAGGTAGCGAGCTGTTCGTGGAGGGCAAGTCCCGCCCGGTCGGTCGTATTACCTCGGTGGCGCTACATTATGAGGCGGGCCCGATTGCTCTGGCTGTGATTAAGCGCGGCGTTGACCCGCAGGCGCCTTTGCGTGCGGTTGATGGCGGCGATTTCCTGCCCGATGGTTCGCCGGCGCCGGCGACCGAGTACGCGGTGGCTCAGACGACGGTGGTTTCGCCGGAGTCCGGTGAGGTGGCGCGTCGTTCTTTGGCGGGTCAGGACTTCCTGAAGCGCTAGACGCTCCCGACCCAAAACCGCCTGAACTAGAACCCATCCCAACTAGAACCGCGGAGGCGGGCACCCGTTACGGGTGCCCGCCTCCGCGGTTTTAGTATGAGTGCTCAGCGAGCTTGCTGAGCCTGCGGGGTTTAGCGGCCGAAGAGGACGGCTGCTTCTTCCCAACGTTCCTGAGGTACGGACTTCAGACCGTCCAGTGCCTCTTCGAGGGGCACGTACTTGATTTCGGTGCCCTGCACGGAGACCATCTTGCCCCACTGCTTCTGAGCGACCATGTCGACTGCGCCCATGCCCAGGCGGGTTGCGAGCACGCGGTCGTAGCCGGTGGGTGCGCCACCGCGCTGGATGTGGCCCAGGATGGTGTTACGGGTCTCGACGCCGGTCATCTTCTCAATCTCGTGGGTGATGTACTCACCGATGCCACCGAGGCGGGGACGACCGTCCTTTTCGGTACCCTTGTTTGCCATGACGTCGTCGAAGCCTTCGGGGATGAAGCCTTCAGCAACGACAACCAGGGGAGAGCGGCCGCGGTCGTGTACTTCCTTGACCCATTCAGCAACCTGCTCCATGGAGACCTTGACCTCGGGGATCAGGATTGCGTGTGCGCCTGCAGCCATACCGGAGTGCAGCGCAATCCAGCCGACGTGGCGGCCCATGACCTCGGCGACCATGCAGCGGTGGTGCGATTCACCGGTGGTGCGGATGCGGTCCATTGCCTCGGTTGCGATGGACACAGCGGTGTCGAAACCGAAGGTGTAGTCGGTTGCGCGCAGGTCGTTGTCAATGGTCTTGGGGACACCGATGACGGGCAGGCCTGCGTCTGCCAGACGCTTTGCGCCTGCGAGGGTGCCTTCACCGCCGATAGCAACGATTGCGTCGATGCCGTGGCGTTCCATCATAATTTCGATGTTTTCGGGGCCACCGTTGGGGCCGTCGAAGGGGTTGGTGCGGGAGGTACCGATGATGGTGCCGCCCTGGGATGCCAGGCCGCGGACCTTCTGACGGGGCAGGTCCATGTAGTCGCCTTCAACGACGCCGCGCCAGCCATCACGGAAGCCGACGAACTCGTAGCCGTACTTCTTGACGCCGTTGAGGACAGCGCCGCGGATGACAGCGTTCAGGCCGGGGCAGTCGCCGCCGGAAGTAAGCAGACCGATCTTCATGGTTGGCTCCTAATGTCTGCGCGTTTTAGGTGTTGTGCGCGCGTGTATATAACTATGACCTCCACGAATTCGGCACGCGAATGTTCGCCGGTCGGGAGGTCGTTCTCTTGGTCTCTATTTTAGCGATGTTTGGGTTGTGTGGGTAGTGGTGGAAAGCCGTGGGAACACCCGTTTTGGTGCTGAAAAGTTCAGGTTTTTAGTACCTGTATGTTTGGGTTTGAAACACAAATAGCCGCCCTTTCCCACCTATGGCACCGAAGAGGCGAATGAGGCTTCCTCACATCTGTAAAGATGCGGGAAGCCTCATTCGTTTTAAAAATATTTTTAAATATTTGTGGGATTCTCCGTTTTTAGGGCAAAAAACGGTCAATAGTCCTGTGATTGATCGTTTCACACCGGTTTATCCCACGTCTGAACCGCTTCCCACGGGGTGAGTTGCAGGTTCAGCAGGCGCGCTCAGAGGGAGACGGAACTAGTCGTGTGCCTGACCGAGGAACTTCTGCAGGCGTGCCAGACCCTCCGCCAGGTCCTCGTCGCTCAGGGCGTAGGAGAGGCGCAGGTAGCCACTGGGGCCGAATGCCTCGCCGGGAACTACGGCGACCTCAGCCTTTTCGAGGATGAGCTCAGCCAGCTCTGCGGTGGTCTGCGGGCGTACGCCCTCAATTTCCTTGCCGAGCAGTTCGCGTACGTCCGGGTAGGCGTAGAACGCACCGGTGGGTACGGGGCAGTGCACGCCTTCAATAGCGTTCAGGCCATCTACGATGGTGCGGCGGCGGCGGTCGAAGGCGGCGTGCATGATTTCCACGTCGTCCTGCGGACCGGTCAGAGCGGCAAGGGCTGCGCGCTGGGCGATGTTGTTGACGTTGGAGGTCATGTGGGACTGCAGGTTGGAAGCTGCGGCGATGACGTCGCGCGGGCCAATCATCCAGCCCACACGCCAACCGGTCATGGCGTAGGTCTTTGCCACACCGTTGAGGATGACGCACAGGTCAGCGAGTTCGGGCACCGCCTTCAGAATGGAGACAGCCTGAACACCGTCATAGGTGAGGTGCTCGTAGATTTCGTCGGTCAGAACGAAAATGCCCTTGGACAGAGCCCATTCGCCGATGGCGCGGGTTTCCTCTTCGGTGTAGACGGCACCGGTCGGGTTGGAGGGGGAGACGAAGATGAGCGCCTTGGTGGCGGGGGTGTAGGCTGCTTCGAGCTGCTCGACGGTGACCTTGTAGTGCTGGTCGCTACCGGCGAACACCTCGATGGGGTTGCCGCCGGCCAGGCGGATGCACTCGGGGTAGGTGGTCCAGTAGGGTGCGGGCAACAGGACGTCGTCGCCTTCGTCAATGACGGTTGCGAATGCCTGGTAGACCGCCTGCTTACCGCCGTTGGTGATGACAACCTGGGAGGGGTCAATCTCTACACCGGAGTCGCGCAGGGTCTTTTCGGCGATTGCCTTCTTCAGTTCGGGAAGACCGGAGGCGGGGGAGTAACGGAAGTTCTTGGGGTCGTTGAGCGCTTCGCGTGCGGCGTCCACAATGTGCGCGGGGGTGGGGAAGTCCGGTTCGCCTGCGCCGAAACCGATGACGGGGCGTCCCTGAGCCTTGAGTGCTTTTGCCTTTGCGTCGACGGCAAGGGTTGCGGAGGGTGCGATGGCACCGATGCGGCTTGAAATACGCGCCATGGGGCTCTCTTCTCTTTCTTCTTGTGCGCTGCCGGCGTGAAGTCGACAAGGAAATAGGTGATGGGAATGCACGTGTGGGACCAATCCGCGCGTGATGGGCGCGGGTGTGTGCGGCGTTCCTTGTAATAGGATACGGTCCACTAGTAGCGATGCGGAACCCTTCGTCAAGGTATCTCAAGAGGTTTTTCGAAAAATATTACATTTTGAAGTTGCATCGGCCCCGAAAGATGGTTTACAGTTAGTTCTGCACCCGCAAGGGTGTAATTGTTTGCCCCTCTAAAGCCCACGGCTTGCGAGGCAATAGAGGAGTGAACGAGTGAGAAGCAACTCTCACACCTGAAGTGAAAACTTCAAAGGGTGGTGGCTCAATTGGTAGAGCAGCGGTCTCCAAAACCGCAGGTTGCAGGTTCGAGTCCTGTCCGCCCTGCTTTTATTGCCTCAATAAATAATTTGTACGCCCGCACCCCGGGCGTACTTTTTTAGACTCAGAAAGGGGCAGAAGAAATGGCATCGTCTGCTACCGCCGAGAAGGCTGTTCAGCCCGGCGCATCGTCGAAGAACGATAAGAAGCTCGGTTTCTTCGGCCGTATTTTTGCATTCCTCCGTGAAGTTTTTGCGGAGTTGAAGAAGGTTACTACTCCCACCGGACGTGAACTGGTTGGTTACTTCTTCGGAGTTCTGTTCTTCGTCGTGGTGATGCTCCTTCTTATTTCTGGTCTGGATTATCTTTTCGGCCAGGGAGCATTCTGGATTTTCGGTAACGGAACCATTCAGCGTAACTAGTACAGGCTGCATCCTTATTTGGGGTGCCCCATCAGTGATTTCCCTCAGCGCATTGGCGAGTGGAAGTCCTCTCTAGATGATTAACGATAGAAAGTAGGAGCGACGTGTCCGAGCAGGAACTGGTATCCGAGATTGAAGAGGTCGAGGTAGCCGTTGCTGAGGCTACTGAGGAGTCTGCAGCTATTGAGCAGCAGGCTGAGGAAGCTACCGAGGCTGTCGAGGTGGCTGAAGCAGCTGCTGAGGCTGCTGAGGAAGTCGACGCTCTGGAAGAATTCAAGTCCAAGCTGCGCCGTCAGATGGGCGACTGGTATGTGGTTCACACCTACTCCGGCTACGAGAACAAGGTGAAGACCGGTATCGAGACCCGTATCCAGAACCTGGAAGCTGAAGATGAGATCTTCGAGGTTCAGGTTCCCATGGAGACCGTGGTTGAGTTCAAGAACACCGTGAAGAAGACCATCCGCCGCGTGCGTGTTCCCGGTTACGTTCTGGTTCGTATGGAACTGACCGACCACTCGTGGGGCGTTGTCCGCCACACCCCCGGTGTGACTGGCTTCGTGGGTCAGGATGCGTACAACCCGGTCCCGCTGCGCATGGACGAGGTCTTCGACATGCTCCTGCCGGTCTTCGAAGAGCAGCAGCAGAGCCAGGGTCTGCCTGTTTCCAAGCCCGTTATCGAGTCCGACTACACTGTGGGCGAGAATGTCCGCGTGAAGTCCGGTGCTTTCGAGGGCATGGACGCTACCGTTTCGGAGATCAAGGGCGAGTCCCAGCAGATTGTCGTGATGATTTCCGTCTTCGGCCGCGATACCCCGGTGACCTTGAGCTTCACCGAGATCGAAAAGATTTAACGCTTTTAGCGTGTGAATATGAGCCTCGCACTTCGGTGTGGGGCTCATATTTTGTAGCGGCTGTATAGCCGGTGGCGGCTGCGCAGGTGAGGTTTACTCTTTCTGCTAGCTGGCGCTGGATTAAGTCGCTGATTAACGCTAGAATGTTGGTTTGTGTATGCGCATGTCACGCTTTCATGTGGATGCACGGGTGACCGCGCCACGGTCACCGTCTTGCCGGCGTACGCTCCTGTGCGTCGGTTCCCAGCTAAGAAAAGGACCCTACATTGGCTCCCAAGAAGAAGGTCACTGGCCTCATTAAGCTGCAGATCCAGGCAGGCGCCGCTAACCCGGCTCCCCCCGTCGGCCCCGCACTGGGCTCGCACGGTGTGAACATCATGGAGTTCTGCAAGGCATACAACGCTGCAACTGAGTCGCAGCGCGGTAACATCATCCCCGTTGAGATTACCGTCTACGAGGATCGCTCCTTCACCTTCATCACCAAGACCCCTCCGGCTTCCCAGCTGATCAAGAAGGCTGCTGGCGTTGCTAAGGGCTCCGCTGTTCCTCACACCACCAAGGTTGGTTCGCTGACCGAGGCTCAGGTGCGCGAGATTGCTGAGACCAAGATGCCCGACCTGAACGCAAACGACCTGGATGCTGCTTCCAAGATCATCGCAGGTACCGCTCGTTCCATGGGTATCACCGTCGAGTAATTTCGGTTCGCCGAATAGCCGAGTAATCGGCACCGTAGATTTTTCTACACAGAACTTGTAAATGCCCGTCGTATGGACGGGATGTGGCAGAGCCGAGCGCGGCTCACGAGACCACAACTGCATAAGGAGAAAAGCAGATGGCAAAGCGCAGCAAGGCGTACAAGGCAGCTGTAGCCAAGATTGAAGAGGGTAAGCTCTACACCCCCGCTGAGGCAGTTGCCCTGGCGAAGGAAACCTCTTCCACCAAGACCGACGCAACCGTTGAGGTTGCAATGCGTCTGTCCGTTGACCCCCGTAAGGCAGACCAGATGGTTCGCGGTACCGTGAACCTGCCCCACGGCACCGGTAAGACCGCTCGCGTGGTCGTTATCGCAGCAGGCCCCAAGGCTGCTGAGGCTGAGGCAGCTGGCGCTGACTACGTTGGTTCCGACGAGCTGATCGCAAAGATCGCTGGCGGCTGGACTGACTTCGACGCAGCGGTTGCAACCCCCGACATGATGGGCAAGGTCGGCCGCCTGGGTAAGATCCTGGGTCCCCGTAACCTGATGCCGAACCCCAAGACCGGTACCGTGACCATGGATGTTGCAAAGGCTGTTGCAGACATCAAGGGCGGTAAGATCGACTTCCGCGTTGACCGTAACTCCAACCTGCACTTCATCATCGGTAAGGCTTCCTTCACCGCTGAGCAGCTCGAGGAGAACTTCCAGGCAGCTCTGGAAGAGGTTAACCGTCTGAAGCCCTCTTCGGCTAAGGGTCGTTACATCTCCAAGGCAACCGTTGCTACCACCTTCGGCCCCGGCATCCCCGTTGATCCGGCTGCCGTTGCTGCCTAAGGTATGCACCTGTAGCTTCTAGCATTTAGCTAGTAGTCGCCCCCGACGTTTAGGCGTCGGGGGCGATTTTTTTGTGCATGATTTTGTCTGTGCGAAGATTCAAAACACAGCGTGAAGATTCAAGACATTGCGTGACCGGAATCGGTTAAAGTACGTCACGGACTTCCAGCTTGTATAGGCTTAAAAACATAGAATGATTTTCTGGTCCCTGGTTCCTATGGCGTTGCCCATGCTCCGGTACCGTCGAAACACATATTGGGGCTGCGTGCCCCATCCTGCCCTACAACTATGAGAGGTAAAACCTAATGCCTTCTTCCCTTCAGAGCGAGCAGAGCGCCCGTCGCGGTCTCAGCGTGCCGGTCAATTATTTTGCGGTGGCGCTGGGCACCGGTGCTTTGGGTGCTGCCTGGCGTACCGGTGCGTCGAAGGGAATGGCGCCTGAATGGGTGGGGGAGAGCATCCTGGCTTTTAACGCTGTGGTGTGGCTGCTCCTTGTGGGGTTTTTGGTTCATTCGGTGGTGAAGTACCGTGCGTGGGTGCGTAGTTTTTGGGAGCATCCGGCGCGTACCTGCTTCTTTTCGCTGATTCCGGCGACGACGGCGCAGATGGGTGCGGCTCTCTACCCGTATGCTGAGGTTCCGGCTCTGACCCTGGTGGTGCTGGGAGCTGTGGGGCAGCTGTACTTTGCCTCTCACCGCATTGCCGGTACGTGGCGTGGTGGGTATGTGCCTGAGGCCGCTTCGCCGGTGCTGTATCTGCCGACTGTGGCGACGAATTTTGCGACCGCTACGGCGATGGGCTTTGTGGGGTGGCACGATATGGCGATGCTCTTCTTCGGTGCGGGCCTGATTTCGTGGTTCAGTGTCGAGGCCGCGATTCTGAGCCGCCTGCGCACCTTGACTCCGCTACCTCAGGGGGAGCGCGGCATTATTGGTATTCAGATGGCGCCGCCTTTTGTGGGTGGTAACGCGTACCTGGCGGCTAATGGCGGCACGGTGGACTGGTTCTTCCTGGTGCTGACCGGTTATGGCATTCTGCAGCTGTTCTTCTTGATGCGTTTGCTCCCGTGGACTCTTGAGGGTGGTTTCTCGATGAGCATGTGGGGTTTCTCGTTCGGTATGGCTTCCATGGCGGCGAGCGGTATTCGCTTGGCGGCTGCTGGCTCGCTGGGGTTGGTGGGTCCTGCGCTAACGGTGGCGGGTACGGCTTTCCTCATTTTCCTGTGGGTGGGTACGTTGCATCTGGGGTTGAAGGGGCGTTTGCTGGTACGACCGAGCTAGGGCGCTCACATGAGACTCTGGTGCGAGGCTCGCGCGCTGTTTTATGACGGTGCTTATCTTCTGCACCCGTGCCGGGCACAAGTTTCGGCGATAATGGGGGAATGACTTCTGCATCCTACTCTTCTGCCGCGGCGGAGCCTTTTGAAGGCCTGCGTATTCGAGGTGTCGCTAAGACCTTTGGCACCGATACGACGGTTCTGAATGAGATTGACCTGGATGTGCACCCTGGCGAGTTGATTTCTCTGGTTGGTTCTTCGGGCACGGGTAAGTCGACTCTGTTGCGCATTATTGCCGGCCTGGAGGAGCCGAGCGCCGGTCGGGTGACCTACGCCGGTCAGCCTCTGGAACGCGGCTCGGTGGGTGTGGTTTTTCAGCGCCCTATTCTGTACCCGCACCTGAGCGTGAAGGACAATATTCTGTTTCCGACCCGGCTGGGTGCGTTCGCCGGTCGGGTTGATATGGACTACTACCGTGAGCTGCTGGAGGCTTTGAAGCTTGAGGGGCTGGAATCCCGTAAGCCTTCGCAACTGTCGGGTGGTCAGGCTCAGCGTGTGGGTATTGCGCGTGCTTTGATTCGTCGTGCTCCGGTGGTTCTTTTTGATGAGCCGCTGGCGAGTGTGGATGAGCAGATGAGTGCGAGTATCCGCGCCGACATTGTGCGCCTGCATGAGCGTTACGGTTTTACGGGCCTGTACGTGACCCATGATCAGAATGAGGCGCTCATGCTGGGTCAGCGGGTGGCGGTGATGGATGCTGGCTACCTGGTGCAGGTGGACACTCCGGAGCGGTTGCTGGCGCATCCGCATACTCTGCAGGTGGCGAAGCTTTTGGCGGCGCCCGCACTGAACCTTTTGGCCCTTGAGGATTCGGAATCGCTTCCTGCCGGGTGCGAGTTGGCGATTCGTGCGACCGCTTTGTGCCCCGTGGCGGCAGACGCTGCTCATGCTCTGCCGGTGCAGGTGCTCGGTAGCCGCCATCTGGTGGGTGGCATGCTGTACCGCGCGCGTCTGTTGGATGCGGTGTCTCTGCCTCTGGAATCTCGGTGGGCTTCGGCGGATTCTGAGCTGAGTGCCCGAACGTGTGCCCGAGTGCGTGCCGGTCAGGAGCTTGAGTTCTTTATCTCGGATACGCAGGGCGGCTCCTCCCTAAGTGTTGGGGAGCGGGTGCACCTGGGGGTGGCGGCGGAGCGTTGCTTCTTGTTCTCAGGCGGAAAGCGTTTTTACCTCTAGAACACGGTTTCTAGGCTTTTCAACCGGACCTTTTAGGTTGGAGAAAGAGCGGTTAATTGGCTTAAAAGGGGTCTTTAAGTGATTAATCCCGCTTAATCACGTTTTTAACTTGCGACTCGGGCTTTAACCTGAGATGATGAATGAACCAAAGACCGCCGGTCTAGAACTATGTCCTTTATCGCCACCTCGATGGAGACGAAGAACAGAGTTCTGATAAGAGCAGATTTCACTAGAAATCGCCGCCCGCGTAGGTAACTCGAAGTGAATAGCCGTCGCCCTCATGCAGGGTTCCGTCTATCGTGCCTCGTACGCCTACGCGTCGGGGCATTTTTTATTGCTTGCAATAAATACTTCGAGGCTCTACCGGCGACCTTACAAGAATCGGAAGAAGGAACTACCATGGCGACTCAGGAAAAGATCGCTGCAGTATCCGAGCTGAAGGAACTCTTCGAAGCTTCGAACGCAGTCATCCTGACCGAATACCGCGGTCTCACTGTTGCACAGCTCAAGGAGCTGCGCCGCGCACTCGGTGCAGAGACCGAATACGCCGTGGTGAAGAACACGCTGGCTGCTATCGCAGCTAAGGAAGCTGGCATCGACGCATTCGAAGGCCACCTCCAGGGTCCCTCCGCACTGGCATTCATCAAGGGCGACCTGATTGATGCTGCTAAGGGCCTGCGTGACTTTGCCAAGGCTAACCCCCAGCTGATCGTGAAGAACGGTTACTACGAAGGTGCCGCTCTGACCGAGGACGACGTCAAGCGCTACGCTGACCTGGAATCCCGCGAGGTTCTGCTGTCCAAGGTTGCAGGTGGTGCAAAGGCTACCATCGCACGCATCGCACAGGTTGTGGACGCACTGCGCGTCAAGCTGGAGGAGCAGGAAGGCGCAGCTCCCGCTGCAGCCGAGGAGGCTTCGGAAGAGGCATAAGCCCCTTTCGTGCTACTGCACCAGCGCTGAGATACTCAGCAGCGTGAACGCGAATAGCGTGTAACGCACCCTAAATTTGACCGACCCTTTCGGGTAGGTACTGAAGATTTACACCGCGGGCGTCAGCCCGCACCAGATAGTGAAGGAGCCAAACAATGGCTAAGCTGTCCATCGAAGAACTCATTGCAGCATTCAAGGAACTGTCCCTCGTTGAGGTTTCCGAGTTCGTCAAGGCATTCGAGGAAGAGTTCGACGTCACCGCAGCTGCTCCCGTTGCAGTTGTAGCAGGCGGCGCAGCAGGCGAGGCTGCTGAAGAGAAGTCCGAGTTCGACGTTATCCTGGAGTCCGCTGGCGACAAGAAGATCGCAGTGATCAAGGAAGTTCGTGCCCTGACCTCCCTCGGCCTGAAGGAAGCAAAGGACCTGGTTGACAGCGCTCCCAAGGCTCTGCTCGAGGGCGTTTCCAAGGAAGACGCTGAGAAGGCTAAGGAGCAGCTCGAGGCTGCTGGCGCAACCATCACCCTCAAGTAATCGACTTCTTCTCGATTCTTACGCGGGCGGTGCATCCATCGGATGTGCCGCCTCGCGGCATTTAACAGCCCCGAACCCGCCCGGTATGAAGACTGGGGAGGTTCGGGGCTTTGCCGTGTCCGCTCTTTTCTCCTGTAGCAAACGGGGTATGCGCTACATATTCGGCAGGTGGCGGTATAAGCCGCTGTGACCACCCTGTGCCCCGGGTGAGAGAGGCTGAGAGCACTGTGGTGCCTCTCTCCTAGAGCCCGGCAACGGGGCAGAGGTGCCGTATGATGGGATGAGACAACCCAGACATTCCTTTGCACGAAAGCGGATAGACATGAGCGAGCAGAAGAAAAAGAAGAAGAGCGCAACCGAGCGACCCGCCCGCGACTTGGCGGCTGAAGCACAGCAGGTCCTGGACGCTTTCGGTGCCGGTGTTCGTGAAGACCGCGATTACCCGGCTCTACACCTGGCGCCTCCCGTGGGCCGTCTGAATGACCCGAACGGCCTGGTCTTCGATGGTAAGCGTTATCACGCCTTCTACCAGTACTCGCCCCTGCACCCGGAGCGTATGGTCTACTGGCGCCATGCGGTCAGTGAGGACCTGACCCACTGGACCGATGAGGGTACCGCGCTGGTTCCCGATAGCCGCTACGACTCGCACGGCTGCTACTCCGGCTCCGGTATTAAGGTTCCCGGCGGTTTTGAGTTCTTCTACACCGGTAACGTGAAGGACGAAAAGGGCAACCGCGAAACCTACCAGATTCTCGCAACCGCTGGTGAGGACGCGAAGCCGACCCGTCAGCTGCCCCCGCTGATTTCCGGCCCCGCAAAGGGCTACACTGCACACTACCGCGATCCGCACGTTTTTGAGCGTAACGGCGAATGGTGGATGGTCATTGGTGCTCAGCGTGAGGACCTGACCGGCGCTGTGGTCGTGTACACCTCCAAGGATCGCCGCGAGTGGACCTTCCGCGGCGAGCTGGGCATCAAGGACAAGACCCTCAAAGGCACCTACATGTATGAGTGCCCCTCCCTGCTGAGCATGCGCGATGAGCTGACCGGCGAAATCCGCGACGTGCTGATTTTCAGTCCGCAGGGCATGGAGCCCCTCGGCGAGAAGTACAACAACATTTTCCAGAGCGGCTACATTGTTGGTTCGCTGGATAACGAGACCCTCAAGTTCACCGTGGAGACCCCCTTCACCGAGCTGGATGCAGGTTTCGAGTTCTACGCTCCGCAGACCATCTCCGGTACCGGCCTGACTGCTGACCCGAAGGCACCGCACACCGTGAGCGGCGATGCCCCGGTGATGATTGCGTGGCTGGGTAACGCAGCCCAGGACGACCTGCCCTCGTGGAGTCACCGCTGGGTGCACATGTTCACCTACCCGCGTGAGCTGCACCTGCGTAACGGCAAGATTTTCCAGCGTCCGGTTCCGCAGCTGAATGACGCGATGGAGATGAACCCTCTGTACCGTGAGGAGGAGAAGGGCAAGCTCGTGGAGCTGAAGAACGCCCTGACCTTCCGTCTGCGTGGCCGCGTGAACGTCTCTGATGAGCGCGTGAAGCTGAAGATTAAGGACACTCACGGCGTGGCTCTGAGCATTGTGCTGGATAAGGACTTTGTGCAGATGGACCGTGGCGGTACCCGCTACACCGAGGGTGGTAGCCTGCGCCGCCGTACCCTGAAGCGTTCGAAGATTCGCGAGTTTGATCTGCTGGTGGATGGCTCGGCTACCGAACTGTACGTGGGCGGCAAGTTGGTCGCGTCCATGGGTGCTGAGGTTATGACCGCGCGCACCTTCTTCAAGGGTGATAAGCGCCGCGTCCGCTTGACCGGTGGCGAGGTGCTGTCCCTGGAGTACGGCCGTCTCTAAGCCGTTTTCTAAGCGTTAGGAGCCGCCTGCACGGGTGGTTTCTGGTAATTTCTGAACATGTCTGAGGGCTCACTTTCCGTATGGAGGGTGGGCCCTCGCTTTTAAGAACTTTCCCGTGATACCATGTTTTACATCCGATATGTCAAACGTATGACATATGCATGACATGCACACACAGACATATCTCACCTCATTCACAAAGCATCATACGGTGGTGCTCCAAACAAAGGAGAGCGAGCGTGGACCACAAGTCAGTGGCACAGCGCGTGCTGAAGGACGTCGGTGGCGCCGGCAACATCGTTGCAGCCGCACACTGCGCAACCCGCCTTCGCCTCGTCCTGAAGAACCAGGATAAGGTCGACCAGGCAGCAATTGACAACGACGAAGACCTCAAGGGCAGCTTCCTTAACGCTGGCCAGTTCCAGATCATCGTCGGCCCCGGCGACGTCAACGAGGTGCATAAGCACCTCATCGCTGCTGGCGCGCCCGAGGCGTCCAAGGACGAGCTCAAGGAAATTGCCTCCAAGCAGGGCAACATTGTCTCCCGCTTCATCAAGACCATTGCTGACATCTTCGTGCCGCTCATCCCGGTGCTTGTCGGTGGCGGTATGCTGATGGCGCTCAATAGCCTCCTGACCTCTAAGGGTATTTTTGGCCCCCAGGCAGTTATTGAACTTTTCCCTGAGTGGGCTGACTTCGCGGATATCGTTAACCTGCTCTCCGCAGCTCCCTTCGCCTTCCTGCCCGTGCTGGTCGGCTTCTCCGCCACCAAGGTCTTCGGTGGTAACCCCTACCTGGGTATGACCATGGGTGCCGCAATGGTATCCCCGGCACTGATGAACGGCTACAGCGTCGCAGCATCCCTGGCAGGTGCTGAAGGCACCGACCCGATGAAGTACTGGAACCTCTTCGGTCTGCAGGTTCAGCAGGCGGGCTACCAGGGTACCGTGCTGCCCATCATGCTGGTCGCATTTATCCTGTCCCACGTCGAGAAGTTCTTCCACAAGGTCCTCAAGGGAACCATCGACTTCATCTTCACCCCGACCCTCACCATCCTGATCACCGGCTTCCTGACCTTCCTGTTGGTTGGACCCCCGATGTTCCAGCTGGGCACCTGGCTGGGTGAAAGCATCAACTGGCTCTACACCGTTGCCGGCCCGCTCGGCGGTCTGCTCTTCGGTACTGCTTACGCATTCATCGTGATGACCGGTATGCACCAGGCATTCCCGCCCATCGAGATGAGCCTGTGGGCAACCGGCGGTTCCTTTATCTTCGTCGTTGCCTCCATGTCTAACGTGGCTCAGGGTGGTGCCGCAGCCGGTGTTGCACTGACCACCAAGAACAAGAAGATTAAGGGTATTGCTTCGGCAGCCGCACCCTCCGCGTTCCTGGGCATTACCGAGCCCGCAATGTTCGGTGTGAACCTGGCTCTGCGCTGGCCCTTCTACATTGCAATCGTTTCCGCGGGTATTGGTTCGATGGTTACCTCTATTCTTGGAATTAAGGCGGGTAAGCTGGGCGCTGCTGGTTACCTTGGCTTCCCCTCGATTGAAGCAACCGTCGGTGCAGGTATCCCGGGCTTCTTCGGCTGCCTCATTCTGACCACCGTCATCGCTTTCGTTGCCTCCTTCATCTGGGGTAAGAAGGTCGAAGCTGGCAACACTGAGGAAGCTGAGGCACCCGCTGCTGCAGCTCCCGTGGCAGCTACCGCAGCCCCCTCTACTGCTGTAGCAGCTGAGGCTGGCGAGAGCGTCGAAATCGGCTCCCACATGGTCGGTTCCGTGGTTCTGCTGGCTGACGTCAAGGACCCCACCTTCTCCTCCGGCGCACTGGGTGCAGGCACTGCAGTGGAGCCCACCGAAGGTAAGCTCTACGCACCGGCTGACGGCAAGATTACCGTCGCATTCCCCACCGGCCACGCCTACGGTCTGCGCACCGAGGACGGTCTGGATCTGCTGATGCACATCGGCATGGACACCGTTGAGCTCGACGGCAAGCACTTCGAGCCCAAGGTTGCTAAGGGTGACACCGTCAAGCGCGGTGACGTGATCGCTGAGTTCGATATTCCCGCGATTAAGGCTGCTGGCTACCCGCTGGCAACCCCCATGGTGATCACCAACTCCAAGAAGGCAGCTGCTTCGGTTGAAGATGTCCAGGCTTCGGGCGCTTCTGTGACCAACGCGGATTCGCTCCTGAAGGTTGCACTGAAGGCAAAGGCTAACGCATAGTCTGCACTCTTGATGAGTAGATAACCTCAACGTGATGTGCACCCCGTACCGCTCTCCCTAGAGTTGGTGCGGGGTGTTCAATTTTTCCTGCAAGAGCGTGCAAAAAGTGTGTGAATAAATATTCACTAAAATTATGCATATTGGTGCAATATAAGCTGGCACACATTGGTGCATAGCCATGAAAAATGTCTTGATAAGGAACAATTTATTAGCCAGGAGTGAATAATCCAGCTAATATTTATGTATAGTTTCAAGCTTTTGTAAAGGGTGAATATGACCTCAGCTTCCTATACCGTCCGCACCGCCGAGTCTCATGAATATGCAGATGCGCTCGAGGTGCTGATTGCCGCATTCGACGGAGACCCCGCCATGATGGCAGTCATTGCAGGTGGTAGCCGCCGACAGGAACTTGCCAAGCTCCGCGCAATCATGACCCTGCAGGTCTACGGTAACTTCCAGGGCCGCGGACGTATCGACATTGCTATTGATAACACCACCGGAAAAATCGTGGGTGTCTGCCTCTGGAACACCCCCGAATCCCAGGAAGGTTCCTTCGCTAACGAACTCAAGCAGATTCGCGCCTACTACAAGGCGCTCGGCTGCAAGACTCTGCTGAAGGCGATCCTAATGGAGCTACATCTGCTCAAGTACCGCCCCGCGTACAAGCACTGGTACCTCTTCAACATTGGTGTTCTCGAAGAGTATCGTAGCCGGGGCATTGGCTCCCAGCTACTCGACTACGGTACCGAACGCATTGGCGACTACCCCGCCTACCTCGAAGCATCGACCTACGACAGTGCACGCCTCTACGAGCGCCGCGGATTCTTCTCCCTCGGCCCGTTCCACGGCATCTTCTCCAAGGCGCACGCCGTCGGCATGGTCTACCCTGGAACCGGCCCGGCCGAGATTGTGCAGCGCAACTCCTAAAACTTCCGGACGCTCACAAAACCGATAAATGTATATACAAAATCCGCCCCACCGTGAGCACTCGCACGGTGGGGCGGATTTTTATTCTCAGAAGACGAGATTCTTATTGGAGCTCATCCGGAGCAGACATATCAGGCTGAATCTGATCCAGATCTGGGATGGAACGCACCGTCGCCCCCAGATGAAGCTCAACGGGGAGCACATCCTCAGGCTGGCTTATCGGGGGCTGGCTGTTTGGGGGAGCAGCTTCCTCCGCGGATTCTCCCTGCTGCAGCTCAACCAACTCCAGCAGACGCTGCGCGGTACGCTTCGCTATACCCTCAATCGGCTGAACCACGGTCGCTAGTTCCGGCATGAGTAACTGAACGCTCTGCGTGCCGTCATAGCCAATCACCTGGAAATCCTCAGGAACGCGAATGCCTCGAGCACGCGCCCACCCCAGGGTGAGTGCGGCGTAATTATCGTTGGAGGCGAAGACCGCGTCCACCGGCTCGGGGCTATCGGCACGCTCATCCAGGTAGCGGTAGAGCACCTCACGCTTAATGCCCAGCGAAGGGCGGAAGCCCAGCTCTACGAACTCCGGCATGAGCCCCGCCTCAAGCATTGCCTCACGGTAGCCGCGCTGACGCTCATTGTGCTCACCCATGGTAGAAGTTACGTGCACAATATTCTGCGCACCCGTGGCGATGAGGTGCTCCGTGGCGGCGCGGGCACCTCCGTAGTTATCAGAGCGAATATTCGGATAGAAACCGCTTTCGAGACGGTCTACGGTCACTAGGGGAGCCTGCGCATGCGGAATGTTAACCAGCGCGTCTGAGTGGGCGCCGCTGATGATGCCGTCCACCTGATTGGAGAAGAGCATCTCCAGGTAGCGCTTTTCTTGCTCGGGGTGATCATCGCTATTGCAGAGAATGACCCGGTAGCCCTCTTCGGCGAGGTAGCTTTCGAGGCGGTACACCATCTCCCCGTAGAAGGGGTTTGCGACCGTGGGGAAGATGAGGCCCACCATCTGCGAGCGCTGACCCTGCAGGCTACGGGCGATGGCATTGGGTCGGTAGCCGAGTTCCCGCATCGCTTCGTGGACCTTGGTACGGGTATTTTCGCTCAGATAGCCGCGGTTATTGAGTACGCGGGAGACCGTGGTGGGGGAGACGCCCGCTAGGGCTGCAACGTCGCTGAGTTTGGGCTTTGCCACGGGGGCTCCCTTCGATATGTTAAACGATTGACATATCTCTCTACTATACCTTCTTCACAGAAGCTAACGGAGCCTCGAAAATCAGAAAAAGTGCTTTTCCCCTGTGCTATCAAACGCACCGATTCGTCGTACTGGTCTACAGCACCGGAATAATCGGAACGCGAGCCCCCACCTCATGCGCAGAACCCCGCACCGAAGAATCATCCAACACCGCGCAGTGAGTAGCCGCCGCCAACGAGGACAACATATGCGACGCCGACTTCGGCAGAGGATACGCCACTCCATCACGCACCGACACCGGAAGCAGACGAGCCCCCGCCGGCTTACGCAAAGTATCCACCGGATCACCCAGAACCGCCGAATCTAGCTCAGGAAGAGGCATATCCCTCATACCAGCCAAAAGCGGCGGCAAATACGAATACAAAGCCGTGTACGCAGCCAAAGGATTACCCGGCAGACCCAACACAAAACGCTCACGACCCGAATTCGGACCCTTCTCCGGAACCGGCAAACGCGCAGCCAATGCAGGATGACCCGGACGCACATCCACCGACTCAAACAGGTACGTCGCACCCATATCGTTGAGCACCTTACGCACCAAATCAACACCCGAAGTACTCGACCCGCCCGTAAACACCAGCACACGAGCCGTCGATGTGGACAAGAACGTGCGGAACTCAGACTCAACATCCGCCAGGCGAATCGACGGGCGCGCCTCGCAGCCTGCAGAAATAATCGCGTGCTCCATGAAGCCGCCAAAGGCATCACGCACCTGACCCGGCGCAGGCACACCAAAGGTAATGACCTCATTACCCGTAAACGCGCAACGCACCGGAATCGGGGCATACACCGGCAACTCATCAAAACCATTCGTGCCCAAGAATGCCGCCATACGAGCAGATACACGGTCACCGTGGCGCGCCAACAACTCGCCACGTTCCAGCTCAGCACCAGCATGGCGAATATCAGCACCCGGTGCCGGAGGCTCAAAACCCTCCGCCATATCCAGGTAATGAATGCTCGCCTGAGTCTCCAAATGGGCGCTCACGCCCGGATGCGAAGAACCCTCCGCACCTTCATACAGACGCGAATGCTCCTCACGCACAATCGCCTCGGCACCCTCAGGGACCAAACCACCCGTCAGAATCGGGGTCGCCTCACCCGGAACAATCGGCACCGTCAGGCGGTGAATATTCGCGCGAGAATCCTCCGGATACGCCGGAGTCACCAGACGCCACGGAGGCGTACCCGCCACAGCATAGCCGTCCATCGCCGAAGAACTATAGTGGGGCACCGGCATCACTGAATAAATATCGGCCGCCAAATAATGGCCAATCGTCGCCAACAGCGGCAAAGATTCCGTCTTAACATGGGGCGCAACCTGCTGGCCCTCCTCATGCAGAATCTGGCGGGCCTGCTGCCACGAAACAGAAGGAATATGGTGAGACATCGTACCTCGTAAAAGTGTGTGCGGGACGCGCAACAGCGCGCGAGCTCAAAAACATCGCCCGGTCGGGCGTTAAGAACTGAGACCTACCACTAGGGTACTCGTAGCTTGGCGACTAGCGCTCCTGGGCGCCTCAGATGCTAATAACTCGTGCTAATAACTCGACCAGAGCGAAGTCGTATAGCCAAGAGCCTGCGCCTGCTCCCACGTATCAACATCGGCGGTATCAGCGGCAGACATCTCCACCGCCGCGGGGTTCAAACGGCGCAAAAAAGAACGAACAGAAGCGTCAGTCGTGCCGGTCGAAAAGACCGAACGGATCGCCTCAAAACGGTAAATACCCACCAGCGGCTGATAGATGCCCTCAGCGACACCCCAAAAACCTGCAGATGCTTCAGAAGCAGCGGGGGCTGACTGCCCTACAGAAGCCTGCTCGGCAACCCGCGCGGCGGCAATCAACAGCTGAACCGCCGGGGCAATACGCGGAGTATCCACACCCAAAATCAGACACCATTCAGGCAGAGGCACCTGCGATCGCTCGCAATCCGCCGCAATACACTCCAACCCGGCATGAATCGCAGCGGCAGGACCCGAAAACGGTGGATCCTCACGAGTGCGCAACACACCGGACGGCAACGGCAAGCTCTCAGGACCCACCACCACGCGCGGGGACGCGGCGTCCACCGCCTCCAGGGCACAACCCAGCAGGGTATTCGTGCCATCAGACAGGGACGCCTTCGGCACGTGGTTCAGGCGGCGAGAAGCGCCTCCGGCAACAACGACCGCGGCGCACGAAAAATCACCCTCAGCGGCAAGCTCAGAACCGGGTATCTTATCCGCCCGCATTATCCACCCGCAAAGGGAGGCAGAACGTCCACACGATCGGTATCCTGCAGCGGAGCCTGCGCATCAGAACGGGCACCGTTGACCAGGAACGAGCACTGCTCCATGACCTGCGCAAGAGTCAGACCCGAAGGGGTTGTGCCCTCCAAGCTCTGGCCCAGATGCTCAATCAGCGCGCCAAGAGTTGCAGACGACAGCTCAGCCAGGGGCACCGACAGCTGCGCGGTACCCGCCGCAGAACGCGCGGCAGCGAAAAAATGAACCTGCATAATGCTCCTCAATCCTTGAATAAACTCTGAGCAGGGTAGCCGAAAGCCAGGGGGTAAGGTGGCAGTAAAAGACCTTGTCCCACGCATATTTGGGTGTATATCCGGCTAATAAATAGGGTAGCTTCCTTAGCCGCCAATAGCGCTCATCGAGCGGCTCGCCTTGGCGAACTCCTCAATATCGAAGTCAGCGTCTTCCTTGCCGTGAGCGCGCGGCTTGAACCACATGCCTTCACGCCAACGCAGAGCCAGCTGCTGATCGTCAGCACCGGAACGTAGAAGCTGCATCAGGTCAGTCTCAGTGTCAGAGAACAAACACGAGCGAATCTTGCCGTCCGCCGTCAGGCGGGTGCGGGTGCACGCATTGCAGAACGACTCCGTCACCGAAGCGATAATGCCCACACGGCCCAGCGACTCGGTACCGTCAGCCGGGAAGCCCGCCTCATCCAGGGCAGTGCCGAGCGGGTACACCTCCCACAGCTGAGCGGGGGAATCGCCACGTGCCTCAGCCACCGAACCCAGAACGTACTCAGCCGATAGCTTCTCGCGAATCTCAGCGGCAGTAATCGTGCCCTCGCGGGTCCAACGGTTATCGGCATCCAGCGGCATCTGCTCAATAAAACGCAGCTGATAGCCACCCGCCAATGCCCAGCGCAGAAGCTCCGGAGCCTGATCATCATTCAGACCCGGCATCAGCACAGCATTAATTTTGATGGGCCACAGGCCAGCCTCAGCAGCACCGTCAATACCCTTGAGTACAGCATCGAGCTTGTCGCGGCGGGTCAACTCGGCAAAGGTTTCACGGCAAATCGTATCCAGAGAAACATTGATGCGGGTCAGGCCAGCCTCCGCCAGGGCGGTGGCACGCTTCTCCAAACCAATACCGTTCGTCGTAATAGCAAGCGGAACATCCGGATGCGCCTGATGGATACGGGAAATAATGTCCACCAAATCGGCGCGCACCAGCGGCTCGCCACCGGTAAAGCGGATCTCCTCCACGCCCAGCTCAGTAATCGCAATATCGGCAAGGCGTGCAATCTCCTCTGCAGAGAGCAGATTCTCCTTGGGAAGCCACTGCAAACCATCCGCCGGCATGCAATAAATGCAACGAAGATTACATTTATCGGTCAGAGAGATACGAAGATCCGTCGCCACGCGACCCCAACGGTCCAAGAGCGGACCGCTATTCGTAATATTCGGAAGTTTACGCTGGGCCTTTACGCCACTCTCAGATTTTTGGGGCGTCACAAAAGCAGCCCCGTTACCCTCCGCAGAAGATAAGGTGCTTAACATTGGGCCCGCAATGAGCTCAGAAGAAGCTGAATTTGCCGTGTACGCCATGTAAAACCTATGTGGAAAATTTGCATATTTCAGGTGACAATATGATTATTCCATGTTCCGGCGCCCCGCACATAGTGTGTGCAGGGTAAGTTACAACTGCGCCACCGCAGACCACGTGACGAAAACAACGTGTACAAGCTAGGGACGTACACGGAACGTCACACAGAGCCCGAACAGGAAAACACCTCACCACCGCAAGAGTACGAACCACCAAGGAAACAAATTTCATGAAGACCCCCCTCGCAGCCCTCAGCGCGCTCGCCGCCGCAACCCTCGCCCTCACCGGATGCGGCGCCACCCAGAGCTCCTCTTCGTCCACTGCCTCCTCATCGAGTAGCCAGGCTGCCTCCGGCAAGGTCGAAGTCTTTGCCGCCGCCTCCCTGAACAACGCAGGTGCAGACCTTGAAAAGGCATACGAAGCCGCCAACCCCGGCGTAGACGTCACCTTCGTCTACGAAGGCTCCGCAAAGCTCGTCAACCAGATTGAGCAGGGCGCAACCCCCGACCTGCTCATCACCGCAGACACCAAGAACATGGACAAGGCAAAGAAGCTCGACCAGTTCTCCGACTCCAAAACCAACGTCCTGGTCACCAACAAACTCGTGCTCGTCACCGCCGAAGGCAACCCCGGCAAGATCAACAGCCTCGACGACCTCAAGACCACCGACGGCGTCGTCGCAGTCTGCAAAGAAGACGTCCCCTGCGGTACCATCGCTCACCAGGAACTGAAGAAGCACGACATTACCCTCAAGAACGCAACCACCGAAAGCAAGGTCACCGACGTAGCAACCAAGGTCACCACCGGTAACGCCGATGCGGGCTTCATCTACACCACCGACCTCGCCGCCGCCAAGAAGAAGGGTGTCAACCTCGGCTCCGTCGAGCTGACCGATGTGGAACGCAACGAATACCCCGCGGCGCTCAGCAAGACCGGCTCTTCTTCCGAAACCGCGAAGAAGTTCAACGAATGGCTGAAGAACTCCGACGAGGCGAAGAAGATCCTCACCGAGTACGGCTTCAACACCGCACAGTAATTCAACACCGCCACAGTAGGGAACAACCCGCGTCTCATCACCCATGACAGACACTACCGCTACCCATCGCAACGCCGGAACCTCACGCACACCCGGAAGCAGGCTCTTCGCCTCCGTGCCCGTGCTCTTCCTGGTTCCGGCGTCGCTGGGTATTTTCCTCATTGCCGGACCGCTCCTCGGGCTCTTCCTCAATATCCCCTGGAACCAGCTCGGCAGCATCTTCACCCCGCAGGTGCTCGGGGCGGCAAACCTCTCCCTCAGTACTGCCGCCGCCTCCACCCTCATCTGCGGGCTTCTCGGTGCACCCCTGGCGCTCGTGCTCTCCAAAGTGCTCAACCGCTCGCGGCTGCACCGATTCGGATCGGTCCTCTACGCCATCATCTACACCCCGGTGATTCTCTCCCCGGTCGTCTCCGGACTCGGTCTGCTCTTCTTCTGGGGACGCAAAGGCATGATCGGCACCTACCTCTACCAGGCAGGAATCTCTATCCCCTTCACCCCCAACGCGGTGATTATCGCCCAGGTCTTCGTCGCCCTACCCTTCTTCGTTGCCACAGCGGTCACCACCCTGCAGGCTATTCCCCGCGAATATGAAGAAATCGCCCTCGTCGAAGGCGCTAAACCCGCAGAAATCACCTTCAAAGTGCTCCTACCCCTCGCCGCGCCCGGCCTCGCCACCGCCTTCCTGCTCTCCTTCGCCCGCGCCCTCGGCGAATACGGCGCAACCGTCACCTTCGCCGGCAACGTGCAAGGCAAAACCCAAACCATACCCCTCGCCATCGACCTAGCCATCAATAGCAGCGACATCCCCAGCGCCCTCGGAAGCGCCCTGATACTCATCAGCCTCTACTTAGGAATCTTCGGGGTCCTCGGCCTAATCCGCGCCCTCAAAAAACTACGCGAAAGCACCCGATAAGCCACCCCGCCGCTCACCCCACCCACCCTGGCATGCAGAGAGCCTTAGGACAAGCTCCATTTACCAGTCCACAAACACACACCTACACTAGTCATAACCGCCGTCGCACGATTGGAACCGCCATGATTTCCCCCGAATTCATTGGAACCCCCAGCACCGAGGAATACCGCGCCTACCTGGCGCTACTGCTACGCGAAGTCTTCATCGGCACAGCAGAAACGGTTTCCCTCTACCACGCGGCAGGACGCATCCTCGCCCAAGACGTCACCGCACGCATGGACGTACCCAGCTTCGACAACTCCCAAATGGACGGCTACGCCCTCACCGCTGAAGCCGCAGGACGCGAAGACCGCATCTTCACCGTAGGACGCGAAATCCCCGCCGGCCGACCCCTCCAGCGTTCCCGCTCCTCCGACGACCTGACCTACCCCATCATGACCGGCGCGCCCATGCCCAAGGGCTACGATGCCGTTATTCCCGTCGAACAGTCCGAACGCATCGAATACCCCGACCTGCCCGAATCCTTCGGCCGCCCCAGCGAAAAGGTCAAACTTGCCCCCGGCAAGCCCGGGCAGTTCGTGCGCCGCCGCGGTGAAGACGTCGTCACCGGTCAGGTCCTCGCACGCGCCGGTGAACGCGTCACCCCCGCTCTGCTCGGTGCGCTCGCATCCCAGGGCTATGCCCGCTTGACCGTCGCGGCAGGTCCCCGCGTGCTCGTCTGCACCGGCGGCGACGAGATCCTCTCCGGTGTTGAAGAAGACGGCAGCGCCACCACCCAGGAACTCGGCCAGGGCCAGATTTTTGACGCCAACGGCCCCATGCTCACCGCCATGCTCCGCGAAGACGGAGCGGAGGTGCGGCGTATCGCTATTGGTGATGATCCCATCGAGCTGTTGCACCGCCTCACGGCAGAATACGAGAGCTTCAAACCGGACATCATCATTACCTCAGGCGGTATTAGCCACGGTAAATACGAGGTGGTGCGCAACGCCATCGCCAAGGCGCACGAAGCCGATATTCTGGTGCCCGTCTCCTGGTTCGGCCACGTCAGCCAGCAGCCCGGCGGCCCCCAGGGCGTAAACGTTCTCGCTTTCAAGGGTCACCGCGTGCCCATGATTTCCTTCCCCGGCAACCCGGTGAGCACCCTCATCTCGTACGCGCTGATTCTTCGCCCCTACCTGCGTGCCGGTGGCCCCTACGGCGTGCCCCACGCGGTTGCCTCCGAACAGGCAACCCTGAACAACGCACCACGAGGCGTGCTCGTCACCGACACCCCGCTCACCGCACCCGCAACCAAGCGCCAGTTCCTACGCGGCACTCTCGCTATGGTTGAGGTGGAGCCCGGAACCTACAGGGTGGAGCTCTACCCTGATGTGCTCTCCGGCTCGCATCTGCTGCACCGCGCCGCCCATGCGGATGTGCTGATTGAACTGGCACCCGGAACCACCTACACCGGGGGAGAGGCGGTACACTACCACCGCATTCGCCTCACCGATAATTAGGGGCAACACCCCCGCATTGTTCCTTGGTCGAACGACAAGGAATAATTGAGACTCACACTAAGTAACGATTCGCGGCAGAAGAATACCGCGCAGAAGCCAGGAGAAACGATGACCTCTACCTCGCAGCCCAACCAGGAACTGACCCACGTGCGCGCCGACGGCTCAGCACACATGGTGGACGTTACGGAGAAGTCGGTCACCACCCGAACCGCCCTGGCTGAGGCGACCGTGCGCACCCGCGAAGACGTGATCGCCATGATTTTCGACGCTGACCTGCCCAAGGGCGACGCTCTTCCCGTCGCACGCGTCGCGGGCATTATGGGTGCTAAGCGCACCCCGGAAATCATTCCTCTCTGCCACCCGCTGCCCTTGGGTAAGATCACGGTGGACTTTGAGCGCGGCACCGACTTCGTGCGTATTGAGGCGTCCGTGAAGACCCGCGGCGTCACCGGCGTAGAGATGGAGGCGCTCACCGCCGTCTCCTCGGCGGCGCTGACCGTTTTCGACATGATTAAGGCAGTCGATAAGCACGCCGTCATTACCGATATCCGTGTTCTGGAGAAGAGCGGCGGCAAGTCCGGCGACTGGTCCGTCCGCGAGGACTCCTAAGTTACGGCGGCACACCGCCCCCACCGATTCCACCGTCACCTGATAGATACAGAAAAGGAAAGCCAATGAGTAGCGAAGACTACACCATGCCCGAGAACCTCACCGGCCTGGTTATTGTCGCCTCCACCCGCGCAGCCCGCGGCGTGTACGAGGATAAGTCCGGCCCCATCGCCGTGGAGTGGCTGCGCTCGCGCGGCTTCGACACCCCGGATGCCGTGGTCATTGAAGACCGCGATATTGTCGAGTACTTCAACACCTTGGTGACCGAAGGTAAGAAGAACGGTAACCTGCCGACCTTCATCCTGACCAGCGGTGGTACCGGTCTGAACTCTGACGACCAGACCGTGGAGGCGGTTCGCCCCCACCTGGACAAGGAAGTACCCGGCATCATGCACGCTTTCTGGATGAACGGTCTGAAGAACGTTCCCGCGGCGGTGCTTTCACGTGGCGTGGCGGGTGTCATTGACCGCACCTTCGTGATGACCCTGCCCGGTTCTCGCGGCGGCGTGAAGGACGGCGTGGCAACCCTCGACCCGCTTGTTGAGCACATTTGCCGTCAGATGGAGGACTACCATGACCACTAAGCCGCAGAACGAAGAATCCCTGGACCATTCGGGTGCGCACGGTGCTGAGCCGAGCGGCTCGACCGTGGTGTTCACCGATATTACGGAAGCGCCCCTGGAGCCGCTGTACGCGGCGGCTAAGGCTGAGGTCATGACTGACGCTATGGGTGCACTGGTAATTTTTGACGGCATTGTGCGCAACCATGATCACGGTAGCGCGGTGCGCGGGCTGTCCTATAGCGCGCATCCGCAGGCTCGTGAGTATATTGCGGAGGTTGCCGCCGAGGTTGCTGCCGAGCTGGACGGTGTGCGTCTGTGGGCTGTGCATCGTGTAGGTCCGATTGCTATTGGTGAGTCGGCTCTGACCGTGATGGCGGCGGCTGCTCACCGTGGCCGCGCGTTTGATGCCTGTGAGCTGGTGGCTGACCGGGTGAAGGCTCGTGTGCCGATTTGGAAGGAACAGGAACTGCTCGATGGAAGCATCGAGTGGGTTGGTGTGGATACTTCGCCCGCTTAGCCTTCTGAATATTCTGATATCTCTATATAAGCCTGTCAGGGGGATTTCTCTCGGGCAGGCTTATTCTCCTTGAATGCTCAAGTCACCTCTACCACTAGACGCGAGGAATCCCTATGTCTTCTCAGCCTTCAACCGGCACGGGCGCGCTCTCTGCCGCTGAGCGTGCGTTCTATTCTCGTCAGCTGATTCTGCCCGAAATGGGCTACGAGGCTCAGCTGGCGCTCAAACGCGCACGCGTGGTGGTGCTGGGTGCTGGCGGTTTGGGTGCTCCCGCGCTGCTGTACCTGGCGGGTGCCGGGGTCGGTCAGATTGTGGTGGTTGATGATGACGTCGTGGATGCCTCGAATCTGCACCGCCAGGTGATTCATACGCACGCCAGAGTGGGTAATTCTAAGGCTGAGTCTGCCGCAGAGTCTTTGCGCTCGCTGAATCCTTTTATTGAGGTTGTGCCTGTGCGTGAGCGTTTGACGGAGGCGAATGTTGATGAGCTTCTGTCTGGCGCTGACCTGGTGCTGGATGGTAGCGATAATTTTGAATCGCGTTATGTGGTGTCGGCGGCGGCTGCGCGTGCTGGGATTGCGCATGTGTGGGCTGCGATCCTTGGTTTTGATGCGCAGTTGAGTGTGTTTTGGGCTGGTCGCGGTCCGGTGTATGAGGATTTGTACCCTCATGCTCCTGCTGTCGGTAGCGTGCCGTCGTGTAGTACTGCTGGCGTGGTGGGTGCTATGGCTGGCGTGGTGGGTGCTGCGATGGCCATGGAGGCGGTGAAGCTGCTGACCGGGGGGGGGGGCCGCTCATGGGGGAGGTTGGCCTATATTCGGCATTAAGCGGAAGGTGGGAATATATACCTCTTGTAGCTAGCGTGCAAGCTGTACCTAAGAAAAGCGCTGTTTTGCCCCAAGAAACGAGTCATAAGCCCAAAAATCATGTAACAATTCGTAATATTTCTCAGGATTTTACAAGCTCTTCTGCTGACTCGAAGCCCCGCTCGATGAGCGCTCAGGACCTTAAAAAGATGTCATCGGGTGAAAATATTGCCCTTTTGGATGTCCGTGAGCAGGTGGAGTTCAATGCCTTTGCGATTGACGGTGCCATTAATCTACCCCTCACTGAATTGCTTGAAGCGGCTCGAAATGACTCCCTCAAAGCCCTAATTGAGCGTAAAATCCCCGCAAATGCCCAGAAAATCGTTATTTACTGCACCGGATACACCCGAACGGTTGAAGCGGCTCGTGAAATAGCGCCTCTGGAGGAGCGTTCTGTGTACATGCTTGAGGGTGGAATTTCCGCCTGGCTTACGGTCTAAAACACCCTTATTTCGCATGAATTAGGCAAGGTTTTTATCTCGTATTTTCTATGCCAAATTTCCGATATATTGGGCAGTATGGAACAAGCATCACAGATTAAGGGCCCGGATGGCCCCCTTACCGATCAGCTGATCAAGTTCGGTAAGTTCTTCTCCCGCTGGGATGAGACTGAAGACGGCCGCGCCGTCTTCCGTGAAGGCGGCCGCGAAGGTGACGCCTTCTACCGCGACCGTTGGAGCCACGATAAGGAAGTTCGCTCTACCCACGGCGTGAACTGCACCGGCTCCTGCTCCTGGAAGGTGTACGTCAAGGACGGCATTATCACCTGGGAAGCACAGGAAACCGATTACCCCTCGGTTGGTCCCGACCGCCCCGAGTACGAGCCCCGCGGTTGCCCCCGCGGTGCAGCATTCTCGTGGTACACCTACTCTCCCACTCGCGTTAAGTACCCCTACGTTCGCGGTCTCCTGCTGGAGATGTACCGCGAAGCGAAGGCAATCCACAACGATCCCGTGGACGCCTTCCACTCCATCGTGTCCGACCCCGCCAAGCGTGCACGCTACGTGAACGCACGTGGTAAGGGTGGTCTGGTGCGCTCGACCTGGGCTGAGGCTCTCGAGCTGATGGCTGCTGCTCACGTGCACACCATCAAGTACTACGGTCCCGACCGTAACACCGGCTTCACCCCGATTCCGGCAATGTCCATGGCGTCCTTCAGCGCGGGTGTTCGCTACATCCAGCTGGCCGGTGGCGTCATGACCAGCTTCTACGACTGGTACGCTGACCTCCCCGTGGCTTCCCCGCAGGTCTTCGGCGACCAGACCGACGTTCCCGAGTCCGGCGACTGGTGGGACGCTGCATACCTCATCATGTGGGGTGCAAACGTTCCGCTGACCCGTACCCCGGACGCTCACTGGGTCTCCGAGGTTCGCTACCGCGGTACCAAGGTTGTCACCGTGAGCCCCGACTACGCCGACAACACCAAGTTCGCTGACGAGTGGCTGCCCGCACAGGCAGGTACCGACGCGGCACTGGCTATGGCGATGGGCCACGTCATCCTCAAGGAGAACTATGTCGACCAGCGTGTCGAGTTCTTTGAGGACTTCTCCCTGACCTACACCGACCTTCCCTTCCTGGTCACCCTGGAAACCCGTGAAGACGGCATTAAGGTTCCCTCCAAGTTCCTGACCGCTGCAAAGCTCGCTGGCGAGGCTGAGCAGGCTAACGCTGACTTCAAGCCCGTCCTGATGGACCGCGAGACCGGCGAGGTCTTCGTGCCCAACGGCACCATGGGTCACCGTTACGCTCAGGAAGACCAGGGCAAGTGGAACCTGGATTTGCAGGGTCGTAAGCCGATTCTGTCGATTCGCGACCTGCCTCAGGGCCAGTCCGCAGCGGTTGAGATTAAGATGCCGACCTTCGATAACCCGAAGGGTCACGGCGACGTCATTACCCGCGGCGTGCCCGTAACCTACGTTGATGGTCACGAAGTTACTACCGTCTTCGATATCATGCTGGCACAGTACGGTGTGGGCCGTGAGGGTCTGCCCGGTACCTGGGCTAAGGACTACGAGGACTGGAACGTTCAGAATACCCCGGCATGGCAGGAGCAGATTACTTCTGTCCCCGCCGAGGCTGTTATTCGCGTTGCCCGCGAGTTCGCCAAGAGCGCCCTGGATTCCGGCGGTCGCTCCATGGTCATCTTCGGTGCAGGTATTTGCCAGTGGTACCACGCTGACACCACCTACCGCGCTATCCTCGCTCTGCTGAACCTGACCGGTTGCCAGGGCCGTAACGGTGGCGGTTGGGCTCACTACGTGGGCCAGGAGAAGGCACGTCCTCTGACCGGTCTGACCAACATCGCGAACGCTCTGGACTGGAGCCGCCCGCCGCGTCACATGATTGGTACCGGCTTCTGGTATATGCACACTGACCAGTTCCGTCAGGATGCGTACTCCACCGACTACCTGCAGTCCCCGCTGGCTAAGGGCGAGCTGCGCGACGTTCACACTGCTGACGTTGTGGCACGTTCTACCCGTATGGGCTGGATGCCGTTCTACCCGCAGTTCCCTGAGAACTCGCTGGACCTGGCAGACAAGGCAGAGCAGGCTGTGGCACGCGGCGAGGCTTCCTCGAACGCGGACTACATTGCACAGCGTCTGAACTCCGGTGACCTGGAGTTCTCCGTTGAGGACGTTGACAACCCCGTCAACTGGCCTCGTACCCTGACCCTGTGGCGTTCGAACCTGTTCGGTTCCTCCGCTAAGGGTGAGAGCTACTTCCTGAAGCACCTGGTCGGTAGCATGGACAACGTCCAGGGCTCCGACTCGGAGAAGCTGCCGAACGAAGTGAAGTGGGTTGACGACGCGCCTCAGGGCAAGCTGGATCTGCTGGTCACCTCGGACTTCCGTATGACCTCCACGACCCTGCTGTCTGACATCGTTCTGCCGACTGCTACCTGGTACGAGAAGCACGATATCTCCTCGACCGATATGCACCCGTTCCTGCACGCGTTCTCCCCGGCAATTGACCCGCCGTGGGAGGCAAAGACCGACCACGAGACCTTCAAGGCACTGGCGTTTGAGTTCAGCCGCCTGGCTAAGAAGCACCTCGGCGTCCGTAAGGACATCGTTTCGGTCCCGCTGTTGCACGACACCCCCGGCCAGATTGCTCAGCCCGGCGGCCACGCACCCGACTGGAAGAACACCCCCGGTATGGTGGGCGTACCCGGCAAGAACATGCCGAACTTCGTCACCGTCGAGCGCGACTACGGCGCACTGTACGACATGTACACCACCGTTGGCCCGCTGTTCGATAAGCTCGGTGCAACCACCAAGTTCATCACTTACGACCTGAAGGACGAAGTCGCGAAGATGGCTAAGGAATTCGGTGTGATGGACTCCGGTAAGGGCGCAGGTCGTCCGGCACTGGATACCGACGTGAAGATTTCTGAAGCAATCCTCATGATTTCCGGTACCTCCAACGGTGAGGTCGCTGTCAAGGGCTTCAAGGAGCTTGAGAAGCAGACCGGTCTGCACCTGATGGACCTGGCAGAAGGTAACGAGGAACGTCGTATCACCTTCCCCATGACCCAGGCCGCACCGCAGCCCGTGATGACCTCCCCCGAGTGGTCCGGTTCGGAGACCGGTGGTCGCCGTTACGCTCCGTTCACCGTCAACATCGAGAAGAAGAAGCCGTTCCACACCCTGACCGGCCGTATGCACTTCTTCCTCGACCACGACTGGATGCACGAAATGGGCGAGGCTCTGCCGATTTACCGTCCGCCGCTGGATATGACCGGCCTGTACAACGAGCCTGAGCTCGGTACTACCGATGGTGTTTCGGTTGCTGTTCGCTACCTGACCCCGCACAACAAGTGGGCAATTCACTCGCAGTACTTCGATAACCACTACATGCTGAGCATGTTCCGTGGCGGTCCGACTGCATGGATGAGCCCGCAGGACGCTGAGAAGATTGGCGTCAAGGATGGCGAGTGGATTGAGTGTGTGAACACCAACGGTGTCTTCGTCGGCCGTGCGGTTGTTTCGCACCGTATGCCCGAGGGCGTTTGCTACGTCTACCACGCTCAGGAGCGTATGGTTAGCCCGAAGTCTGAAGTCACCGGTAAGCGCGGTGGTATTCACAACTCGGTGACCCGTATTCTTCTGAAGCCCACCCACATGATTGGTGGCTACGCTCACCAGGCGTTCGCCTTCAACTATCTTGGACCGACCGGTAACCAGCGAGACATCGTCTCGTACATCCGTCGCCGTAAGTCCCAGGAGGTAACTTTCTAATGCGCGTTATGGCACAAGTTGCTATGGTGATGGCGCTCGATAAGTGCATCGGCTGCCACACCTGCTCCGTGACCTGTAAGCAGGCATGGACGAACCGAGCCGGTACCGAGTACGTCTGGTTCAACAACGTTGAGACTCGTCCCGGCCAGGGTTACCCCCGCCGTTACGAGGATCAGGAGAAGTGGAAGGGCGGCTGGGTGCTGAACAAGCGCGGTCGTCTGGAGCTCAAGAGCGGTAACCGCTTCCAGAAGCTCTTCACGATCTTTGCTTCCCCGATTCAGCCCGAGCTGAACGACTACTACGAGCCCTGGACCTACGATTACCAGAACCTGACCAGTGCTCCTCTGGGTGATGACTTCCCGGCTGCTAAGCCGGTCTCCCTCATCACCGGTGAGGACACCAAGGTCGAGTGGGGTATGAACTGGGACGACAACCTGGCTGGTGCGACCGAGTACGGTCACCTGGACCCGCTGGTTGAGAAGGTTCGCAAGAAGGCTGAGGACAAGATTAAGTTCGAGTTCGAGCAGACCTTCATGTTCTACCTGCCTCGTATTTGTGAGCACTGCTTGAACCCCTCCTGCATGGCTTCTTGCCCCTCCGGCGCTATCTACAAGCGCGCTGAGGACGGTATCGTTCTGGTTGACCAGGACCGTTGCCGCGGTTGGCGTCAGTGCATCACCGGCTGCCCCTACAAGAAGGTGTACTTCAACCACAAGACGGGTAAGGCTGAGAAGTGTACCTTCTGCTACCCCCGTATTGAGGCTGGTATTCCGACCGTGTGTGCTGAGACCTGTGTTGGTCGTATGCGCTACATCGGTATCTTCCTCTACGATGCAGACCGCGTGACTGAGGCTGCTTCGGTTGAGGATGAGAAGGACCTCTACGAGGCTCAGCTGTCGCTGATGCTTGATCCTTCGGATCCGGCTGTGATTGAGCAGGCTCGTAAGAACGACATCCCCGATGCGTGGATTACTGCAGCTCAGAAGTCGCCCGTGTACAAGCTGGCGAAGGAGTGGAAGGTGGCTCTGCCCCTGCACCCCGAGTACCGCACCATGCCGATGGTTTGGTACGTGCCGCCGCTGTCTCCGATTGTTGACCTGCTCAAGGAGCAGGGCCACGATGCAGAGAACAGCAACAACCTGTTCGGCGCTATTGAGTCTCTCCGTATTCCGGTTGAGTACCTGGCTGAGTTGTTCACCGCTGGTGACACTGAGGTTGTTACTAACGTTCTGCGCCGCCTGGCTGCGATGCGTTCGTACATGCGTGACATCAACCTCGGTGGCGAAGGCAACGAGGAGATTGCTCAGGCAGTTGGCATGACTGGTCAGCAGGTGTACGAGATGTACCGCCTGATGGCTATCGCTAAGTACAACGAGCGTTACGTCATTCCGAAGGCTCACATGGAAGACGCCCACAACCTTGAGGAAATGGGCTGCTCCCTGAGCGTGGATGGCGGACCCGGCATGTACGGCGATGCGTTCAACGACATGGAGGGTCGCCCGACCCCCGTGTCTACCGGTGTCTACGAGGCTAACAACAAGGTCAGCTTGTTCAGCTGGGATGGTTCTTCCCGTCCTGACGGCCTCTTCCCGAATACCACCGGAAAGAAGTAATAAGTGGCTGGATTCTTTTCCAAGCTCATGGGCAAGGCCGGTTCCGAGGCTACTGTCTCGGAGCCGGCTCAGCCGGAGAACCCGTTTGATATCGATTACGGTCCCGGCGAGGATAAGGACTCGGTGATTTACCAGGTGAGCGGTATGCTCCTGGGCTACCCCGATGAGGAGACTCTGAAGGTTCTGCCTGAACTGGTGGAGATTACCGCTTCCACCCAGGATGAGGCTTTCATTGCTGCCGTTGATGCGGTTCAACAGTGGCTGACTTCTAAGGACCTGGAGGATGTGCAGTCCGAGTACGTGCAGGAGTACGACCTTTCGCGTCGTCATTCTCTGCATCTGTCCTACTGGACCGATGGTGATACCCGCCGCCGTGGTGAGACTCTTCTGCGTTTCAAGCAGATGTACCGCGACTCCGGTATGTTGACCGTTTTGAATGGTGAGCTTCCGGACTACCTGCCGTTGGTGCTGGAGTTCTGTGCGTTGGTGGATCGCCGTAAGGGCCGTTCCGCTTTGCAGGCGTACCGTCCGTCCCTTGAGCTTCTTCGTCTGTCCATGAAGGACGGAAATCTGCCCCACTACGGGTTGTTGCAGAGCATCTGCGATACCCTTCCTGGCGTCTCTCCGCAGACTCAGGAGGAGGTCCAGAAGATGGCTGGCTACGGCCCTCCCGTCGAGACTGTTGGCCTGAATGGCTACGCTGATCATCAGCTGCTCCAGCAGGCTTCGGCTCGTTCTAACTAGTTTTATCCCTTGTGAGGAGACAACACGTGTACGTACTTGCTTCTGAGAACGCAGGACATGCTGCACAGGCTGTAGCCGATCCGGGTATTGTTGACATCCTGCTGTGGGGCGTTCTGCCCTATGTTGCACTGGTCATTCTGATTGGTGGCACCATTTGGCGTTACCGTACTGACCAGTTCGGATGGACTACCCGCTCGTCCCAGGTCTATGAATCGAAGCTGTTGCGCATCGCTTCGCCCCTGTTCCATTACGGTCTTGCGGCCGTTTTCCTTGGCCACGTTGGTGGTCTGCTGGTGCCTAAGGCATTCACCGACCTGGTCGTTTCGGATGACACTTACCACATTGTGGCGCTGGTTGGCGGTTCTGTCGCTGCGGTCGCAACCATTGTTGGTATGTTCGTTCTGATTGGTCGCCGCGCTTCGAACTCTCGTGTGCGTTCGGCTACCACTCGTAATGACGTTTTCATGTATGTCGTTTTGGTTCTGGTGATTCTCGCCGGTACTGCGGCTACTCTGATTTCGGCAGTGAACCCCTCGGGCGGTTTGCCTCCGGTGAATGGTCACGAGGTTCACTTCAACTACCGTGAGACCATTTCTGTGTGGTTCCGTTCGCTGTTCTACTTCCACCCTGAGGTGGCTCTGATGGTGAATATTCCTGTGGCTTTCAAGATTCACATCGTGGTGGCTATGGTTCTGTTCATCATTTGGCCGTTTACCCGCCTGGTGCATGCACTGACTGTGCCCCTGCACTACCTCTTCCGCCCCTACACCGTGTACCGCTCTCGTGGCGGCCAGCGTGTTGGTGCACGTCGAGGTTGGGATCCGGTTGGTACTCTCCCGCGTGAGCGCGCCGACCGCTAATACACATATCCATATTGCAAAAGAGGAAATATGAGCACCCCTGCTGCACCGAGCTACGACCTGAAGAATGGTCAGCTCCGTAACGTTCTGCTTGCAACCTTCGCCTCGACCATTGGTTTCTGGGCGTGGACCGTTGTTGGCCCGCTGGCCAAGATGTACGCAAAGCAGATGCACCTGGACGCTGGTATGACCAGCCTTCTGGTTGCTATGCCGATTTTCATCGGCGCTATCGGCCGTATTCCCGTTGGTGGTCTGACTGACCGCTACGGTGGTCGTATTATGTTCACCGCTGTTCTGGCGATTAGCGCACCCCTGGTCTTCCTGGTTGGTGTTGCTGGTCAGATGAACTCGCTGCCCATGCTGCTTGTTGTGGCGTTCTTCCTGGGTATTGCGGGTACCGTGTTCGCTGTGGGTATTCCCTTCAGTTCCGCATGGTATGACGCTTCCAAGAAGGGTTTTGCGACCGGTGTGTTCGGTGCCGGCATGGTGGGTACTGCAATTTCTGCATTCGCTACCCCCCGCCTGGTGCAGGGTATTGGTTACTTCCAGACTCACGTTCTGATTGCTGTTATCTGTGCTGTAACCGCTGCTATCTCTTTCTTCTTCTTGAAGGATTCTCCGGCAACCATCGGCCGTGAGGTTACTCCGCTGATGCCGAAGATTGTTCAGGCATTCAAGGTGAAGACCACTTGGCAGCTGTGCTTCCTCTACGCTGTTGTGTTCGGTGCGTTCGTGGCATTCTCGAACTACCTGCCCACTTACCTGAGCAACATCTACAACTTCAACGCTAACGACGCTGGTATGCGTGCGGCTGGCTTCGCGGTTGCTGCCGTGATTGCTCGTCCCTTCGGTGGTGTTCTGGCTGATAAGTTCGGTCCGAAGATTATCACCCTCATCTCCCTGGGTGGTGTGGTGATTCTGGCAGTTATTACCGCGTTCCAGCCTGATGCTGAGCACGTGTATGGTGCTGTCTTCATCCTGATGGCTGCTCTTCTGGGTCTGGGCCACGGCTCGGTCTTCGGCTGGGTGGCTCGTGCGGCTGATCCGAAGAACGTTGGTGCGGTGTCCGGTGTGGTTGCTGCTGCTGGCGCTCTGGGTGGTTTCTTCCCGCCGCTGGTGATGGGTGCAACCTACAACCAGGCTGAGAACAACTACTTCATCGGTCTGATGCTGCTGGCTGTGACTGCGGCTCTGGCTTTCCTGTCGGCATTCCTGGTGCCGCACGGTGGCAAGCCCAACCACGCTAAGTAGGTTCTTCTAGTACATCCTTCTGCAGGGTGTATGTGAAGTTTGCTTTGACTGAGCCCGGCTCGTTTTCTCTTCGGAGAGGACGAGCCGGGCTTTGCGTATTTTTGCTGTTTTGTCGTCTGACAGGGGTGGGCTTTGGCGGGGCAGAAGAGTTTGATGTTTGGGCATGTCGAATGTTGGTAAAGCTAGCGAAACTTTGTGGAGATGTGGGACACTTTAAAGTGTTCGACTCGTCGCAATAGCGCGACGTGACCCCTCTACGGTTTGCGCCGACCAATAGGAGAATCCTATGTCCTTTATTGATCGTCATCTCGGCCCCCGTTCCGCAGACGCAGAGCAGATGCTCGAAACCCTGGGATACTCTTCCCTGGATGCGCTGATGGACGCTGTCGTCCCCTCCCAGATTCGCCTTGACGGCGAATTGCAGTTGCCTGCTCCGCTGTCGGAGCATGAGGCTCAGGCAAAGATTGCCGGCTATGCTGCGAAGAATAAGGTTCTCGCCCAGATGATTGGTGCCGGATACTACGATGCAGTAACTCCCGCGGTTCTGCGCCGTAACATTCTGGAAAACCCCGGTTTCTACACTTCTTACACCCCGTACCAGGCTGAGATTTCTCAGGGTCGTCTGGAGGCTCTGCTGAACTTCCAGAACACCGTGATGGAGCTGACCGGCCTGGAGATTGCAAACTCCTCCCTGCTGGATGAGGCGTCCGCAGTGGCTGAAGCAGCTGTCATGATGCACCGTGCGAACCGCAAGGTGAAGAACGGCTTCTTTGCTATTGACTCCCGTTGCCTGCCTCAGGTTATTTCGGTGACTCGCGGCCGTGCAGAGATGCTCGGCATTCCCTTCGTCATTACTGATTTCTCTGAGGGTCTGCCCGAGGGTGACCTGTACGGTATCGTCCTGGCGTACCCCGGCAATGAAGGCGATATCCGCGATATTGAGCCGCTGATTAAGGCCGCTAAGGAGCGTAACGCCCTGGTCACTGTGGTCGCTGACCTGCTGGCTCTGACCCTGCTGAAGTCTCCGGGTGAGCTGGGCGCTGATATCGCTGTGGGTAACACTCAGCGTTTCGGTCTGCCCTTCTTCTTCGGTGGCCCCCATGCTGCGTACATGGCTGTTCACAAGGGTATGGAGCGTACCATGCCTGGCCGTCTGGTGGGTGTTTCTAAGGATTCGGCTGGTAAGCCTGCGTACCGTCTGGCTCTGCAGACTCGTGAGCAGCACATCCGCCGTGAGAAGGCTACTTCCAATATTTGTACTGCTCAGGCTCTGCTGGCGATTGTTGCTGGCGCTTACGCGATGTACCACGGTCCTGAGGGTCTGCGCGCTATCGCGAACCGCCTGCACACTAACGCCGCTCGTGTTGCTACCGCGCTGAAGGCTGCGGGCTACGGTATCGCTCACGATACTTTCTTCGACACCGTCGTGGTGGAGGCTGCCGGCCGTGCTGACGAGCTGGTTGCGAAGGCTCTGGAAGCTGGAGTGAACATCCGCCGCTTCGACGAGAACCGTGTTGGTATTTCCGTGGGTGAATCTCACGGTGAGGAGCTGCTCAAGGGCCTGGTTGAGGCTCTGGGCGGCACCCTGGGTGAGGCAGATGCACAGTACGATCTGCCCGCTGAGTTGTTGCGTACCGATGACTACATGCAGCACCCGATTTTCCACAAGTACCGCTCCGAGACCGAGATGATGCGCTACCTGCGTCACCTCGCTGATAAGGACCTGGCGCTTGACCGCACCATGATTCCGCTGGGTTCGTGCACCATGAAGCTGAACGCGGCTGCTGAGATGGAGCCCATCTCCTGGCCTGAGTTCGCGAACATTCACCCGCTGGTCCCGGAGGATCAGGCTGAGGGCTGGCACGAGCTGATTAAGGATTTGAGCGAGTGGCTGGTTGCTATTACCGGTTACGATGCTATCTCGCTGCAGCCGAACTCGGGTGCGACCGGTGAGTACGCTGGTCTGCGCGCTATCCGTTCCTTCCATGAGGCTAACGGTGACCACGAGCGCGATACCGTCCTGATTCCGTTGTCTGCTCACGGCACCAACGCGGCATCTGCTGCTCTGGCTGGTCTGAAGGTTGCCGGTGTGGCAACTGCGGCTGACGGTTCGATTGATGTTGACGACCTGAAGGCAAAGATTGAGAAGTACGGCCCCAAGGTTGCCGGCATCATGATTACCTACCCTTCCACTCACGGTGTGTTTGAGGAGCAGGTTGCTGAGGTTTGCCAGCTGGTTCACGAGGCTGGCGGCCAGGTGTACCTGGATGGCGCGAACCTGAACGCTCAGATGGGCTTCGCTCAGCCCGGTAAGTTCGGCGGCGACGTTTCGCACCTGAACCTGCACAAGACCTTCTCCATTCCTCACGGTGGTGGCGGCCCCGGTGTTGGCCCGCTGGCTGTTCGTGAGCACCTGGCGAAGTTCCTGCCCGGTGACGCATACCGCGCTGATGCTGAAGGTAAGCTCCCCAACGATGCCGCACTGCCGATTTCGCAGGCGTTCTTCGGTTCTGCCGGTGTTCTGCCGATTAGCTGGATGTACATTGCGATGACTGGTGCTCAGGGTCTGAAGGACTCTTCGCAGTACGCGGTTCTGAACGCTAACTACATTGCGAAGAAGCTTAACGACAAGTACCCGGTGCTGTACACCGGCCCCGGCGGTCTGGTCGCTCACGAGTGCATCCTGGACCTGCGTCAGCTGACCGATCAGTCTCACGTGACTGCTGAGGACGTCTGCAAGCGTCTGATGGACTTCGGCTTCCACGCTCCGACCCTGGCGTTCCCGGTTCCGGGCACCCTGATGGTTGAGCCGACTGAGTCTGAGTCGAAGGAAGAGCTGGACCGCTTCATTGAGGCAATGGAGACCATCTACGATGAGATTATCGAGGTGGCTGAGGGCAAGGTCGCTGTGGAGGATTCGGTTCTGCGCAACGCACCGCACACCGTTGATGTGGTGAGCGCTGATGAGTGGGATCGCCCCTACAGCCGTACTCAGGCAGCTTTCCCTGTCCCGAGCCTGCGCGCTAATAAGTACTTCACTTCGGTGGGTCGTATTGATGGCGCTGGCGGTGACCGTAACTTCGTGTGCGAATGCCCCCCGATGGAGGCTTTCGACCTGGAAGCATAAGGAGCCTATAACGCTCCTGGGTAGGCTGTAGCGGTCTACCTGCCTCACCCGTCCTCAGGTTCCTGGGGGCGGGTGGGGACCGCCTCCGCAGCGTATCTCGTGTCTGTGGGGGTGAACTAAATCTACGACGATTGAACGATAACAGCACAAGGCTGTGCGTGAGGAGAATCTAATGTCCCCCAAGAAGACCTCTCTGTACTCTGTCCATGAGAAGCTTGGCGCTTCTTTCACCGACTTCGGCGGCTGGGATATGCCCCTGAAGTACGCTAATGACGTTGCTGAGCATGAGGCGGTCCGTACTCGTGCCGGTATTTTCGACCTGTCCCACATGGGTGAGTTCCGTGTGACCGGTCCGGATGCGGGTGCGTTCCTGGATTACGCTCTGGTGTCGAATATGTCCATCCTGAAGGTCGGTAAGGCAAAGTACTCGATCCTGGTCAACGACAAGGGCGGCGTCATTGACGACCTGATTACTTACCGTCTGGGCGATGAGGAGTTCATGGTCGTTCCGAACGCTTCGAACATTGACACTGACTTTGCTGCGATGAGCGAGCGCCTGGGCGATTTCAACGTTGAGTTCGTGAACGAGTCGGATCAGACTTCTCTGGTGGCTGTTCAGGGTCCTCGTGCTGAGGAGATTCTGCTGGCTGCTGGTGTTTCTGATGAGGAGGCTGTCCGCGAGCTGAAGTACTACGCTTCGGTGCCGCTGACTGTTGCCGGTGTTGATGTTCTGCTGGCTCGTACCGGTTACACCGGTGAGGACGGCTTCGAGCTGTTTGTTCCGAATGAGAACGCTGTTGAGCTGTGGGATAAGCTGGCTGCTGCTGGTGAGCCTTTTGGTATGATTCCTGCCGGCCTGGCCTCTCGTGACTCCCTGCGTCTTGAGGCTGGTATGCCGCTGTACGGTCATGAGCTGGGTCTTGAGATTACTCCGTTTGAGTCCGGTCTGGGCCGTCTGGTCGAGATTGCTCTGGAGAAGAAGGCGGCTGACTTCGTTGGTCGTGAGGCTCTGACTGAGCTGGCTAAGAGCGAGTCGAAGCGCATCCTGGTTGGTTTGAAGGCTCAGGCGAAGCGTCCTGCTCGTGCCGGTTCTAAGCTGGTGGATGCTGAGGGCAATGAGATTGGTGAAGTTACCTCCGGTATTCCTTCCCCGACTCTGGGCTTCCCGATTGCTATGGCGCTGGTGAACCGTGAATTCTCTGAGGTTGGTTCTACCGTGGATGTTGATATCCGCGGTAAGCGTGCTCCGTTTGATGTTGTGGCTCTGCCGTTCTACAAGCGTGAGAAGTAAGAGTTTTTCTGCAGGTAATCTGTAGGGTAGAGGCGTCGTGTCCTGTGTGGGCGCGGCGCCTTTTCTGCGCCGTGAGGTGGGCATTGAACGGTGGGGGAGAGCGCGAGGTGTTCTGCGCCTTAGTTTGTGCTGGTTCTGAAGTGCGTTAGGATTAGAGCGGCCAGTCAAGGGTGATTGTCCGCACTTATAGACCGCAGGTTGATGTGTGGTTCCTCCGTTGAGGGGCGCGTATCTTTTGGTGCGGTGCACAGACATTATTTATTTGAAGGACAGAACGTGGCTATTAACCAGAGCGCACCCAGTAGCGCCCAGAAGAAGGCAGAGGCTCTGCCGTATGACATCAGTGTTTTTGAGATGTTCAGCGTTGGTGTGGGCCCTTCGAGTTCGCATACGGTGGGGCCGATGCGCGCTTCGAACCGTTTTGTGGCGGAGCTGATTGATGAGGGTCTGCTGGACCGTGTGACGGGTGTGCATGTTGACCTGTATGGTTCGTTGGCGGCTACGGGTGCTGGTCACGGTACGATGAGTGCTGCGTTGAAGGGCCTGTGTGGTTTTGTTCCGGAGACTATCAATATCGCTGATTCTGAGGCAATGATTGAGCGCAATAGCGTGGATGGTACTTTGCCGTTGGCTGGTTATCCGTCCTCTGCGTACGGTGTGACTGCGCCCGGTGGTGAGGAGCAGAAGGTGTACGGCCCGGTGGTGAATTACCGTGAGTTGGATATGACTCTGCGTCCGTTGACGGTTCTTCCGCGCCATACGAACGGTATGAAGATTGCGGCGTTTGCGGGTGAGCAGCTGCTGTTGGAGCGCACTTACTATTCGATTGGTGGCGGTTTCATTGTTGAGGGTGATGAGGAGGCGACCGGTGGCGCGTCGTTGATGAACCCTCCGTATCCGTTTGGTTCGGCGGCTGAGCTGCTGGAGATGGCGAATGAGTCTGGTCTGTCGATTGCGCAGTTGAAGATGGCGAATGAGTGTTCTCTGCGTTCTGAGCAGGAGGTCCGTGACGGAATCTTGCACATCTACCGTGTGATGAAGGAGTGTATCGGTTCTTCGTTGGCGCGTGTGGGTTATTTGCCGGGGCCTCTGAAGGTGCGTTGCCGTGCGGGTGCGTGGCATCGCGATTTGATGGTGGAGGATCCTTCGAAGTCTCCTGAGTTCGCTATTGACTGGGTGAACCTGATTGCTTTGGCGGTCAATGAGGAGAACGCTTTTGGTGGTCGTGTGGTGACTGCTCCGACGAATGGTGCTGCGGGTATTATTCCCGCGGTGTTGCATTACGCGATGAATTACACGCAGGGTATTCGCCATTGCGGTCAGGCTGCTCGTGATCAGGCGGTTGTTGATTTCTTCTTGGCGTCTGCTGCTGTGGGTGTGCTGTATAAGAAGCGCGCGTCGATTTCTGGTGCTGAGGTGGGTTGCCAGGGTGAGGTGGGTAGCGCCTCCTCGATGGCTGCTGCTGGTTTGGCGCAGGTGATGGGTGGTACTCCCGAGCAGGTTGAGAATGCGGCTGAGATTGCGATGGAACACAACCTGGGTCTGACGTGTGACCCGGTGGGTGGTTTGGTGCAGATTCCGTGTATTGAGCGTAATGCGATGGCTGCGTCGAATGCTGTGACGGCGGCTCGTATGGCGTTGCGTGGTGATGGTACGCACCGTGTGTCGTTGGATCAGGTGATTGAGACGATGCGTCAGACCGGTTTGGATATGTCTCACCGTTATAAGGAGACGTCCATGGGTGGTTTGGCTGTGAATGTGGTGGAATGCTAGGTGCACGCTGTGGCAGGTTTGCACTCCTGATGAGGGTGTGGTAGACAGAAGGGCTTTCTTCCTGTATCGTTAGTATTTACGCTTTCCCTAACCTTTGTGCCTTCATATAGCGGTGGGCACGGGCTGAAGGTGACGTTTTTCCGTCCGACTCTATAGCTTCGAGCACCGTTCTATTCGGGGGCTGAGGTTGTCGTGTCGCCGGTAATGTCGCCGGGAGGCTGATTGCTAACAGACATGTCTGTGGAAGGATCCCCATTTTGGTCGCTTCGAGCACCTCTAACCATGACGCCGCTAACGGCGCAGAGAACGTCTCGCGCCGAATTTCATTCGCGAAGATTAACGAACCGCTGAAGGTTCCCAACCTGCTTGCTATCCAGACCGATAGCTTCGACCGCCTCGTTGGTAACGAGCGCTGGGCGGAGCGTCTGGAGAAGGCGCAGGCTGCTGGTGACACTTCTGTCCCCGCTCAGTCCGGTCTGGCTGAGATTTTTGAAGAAATCTCCCCGATTCGTGACTTCCAGGAGACTATGCAGCTCTCCTTCTCTGAGCCTGAGTTTGCTGACCCCAAGTACTCTGTTGAGGAGTGCAAGGACCGCGACGCAACCTACTCGGCTCCGCTGTACATTAAGGCTGAATTCATGAACCTCGCTACCGGCGAGGTCAAGCAGCAGACCCTGTTCATGGGTGACTTCCCCCTGATGACCGAGGCCGGTACCTTTGTTATTAACGGTACTGAGCGTGTGGTCGTTTCTCAGCTGGTGCGTTCCCCCGGTGCTTACTTCGAGAAGGCTCCGGACCGTACCTCCGATAAGGACATTTACTCTGCCCGCGTGATTCCTTCCCGCGGTGCATGGTTCGAGCTTGAGATTGATAAGCGCGACCAGGTTGGCGTGCGTCTGGACCGCAAGCGTAAGCAGTCCGTGACTGTTCTACTGAAGGCTCTGGGCTGGACCGAGTCCAAGATTCTGGCTGAGTTCGGTCAGTACGACTCCATCCGCGCAACCCTGGAGAAGGACTCCGTCAAGGACCGCGACGAGGCTCTGCTGGACATCTACCGCAAGCTGCGTCCGGGCGAACCCCCGACGGTTGAAGCTGCCCAGGCTCTGCTGGACAACATGTACTTCACCCCGCGCCGCTACGACCTGGCGAAGGTTGGCCGTTACAAGCTGAACCGTAAGCTCGGTGTGGACGTTCCCATGGATTCCCCCGAGGCTTCCGTTCTGAGCCAGGACGACATCGCTCAGATGATTCGTTACCTTTGCGCTCTGCACGCAGGCGAGACCAGCATCCCCGGCGTCCGTGACGGCGAGGAGATCTCCCTCAAGATTGATATCGACGACATCGACCACTTCGGTAACCGTCGTATCCGCACCGTGGGCGAGCTGATTGAGAACCAGATCCGTACCGGTCTGTCCCGTATGGAGCGCGTGGTTCGCGAGCGCATGACCACCCAGGACGTGGACGCTATCACCCCGCAGTCCCTGGTGAACATCCGCCCCGTCGTGGCGGCTATCAAGGAGTTCTTCGGTACTTCTCAGCTGTCGCAGTTCATGGACCAGAACAACCCGCTGGCAGGTCTGACCCACAAGCGTCGTCTGTCCGCACTGGGTCCGGGCGGTCTGTCCCGTGACCGTGCAGGTATGGAAGTTCGAGACGTCCACCCCTCGCACTACGGTCGTATGTGCCCCATTGAAACCCCTGAAGGCCCGAACATTGGTCTGATTGGTTCGCTGGCAACCTACGGTCGCATCAACTCCTTCGGTTTCATTGAGACCCCCTACCGCGTGGTGACTGACGGCCGCGTGACCGATGAGGTCCGCTACCTGACCGCTGACGACGAGAAGTCTGTTGTTATCGCACAGGCGAACGCACCGCTGAACGCTGACCGCACCTTCGCTGAGAACGAGGTTCTCTGCCGTGCGGGCGATGGTTCTGGCGAAGCTGTTCTGGTTGCTCCCGGCGCCGTTCAGTACATGGACGTCTCCCCGCGCCAGATGGTGTCTGTTGCTACCGCTCTGATTCCTTACCTGGAGCACGATGACGCTAACCGAGCACTGATGGGTGCTAACATGCAGCGTCAGGCTGTGCCCCTGCTGGAGTCTGAGGCTCCCGTGGTTGGTACCGGTATGGAGAAGTACGCAGCACTGGACTCCGGTGACTCCGTGCTCGCGAAGAAGCCCGGTGTGGTTTCCTCCGTGGACGCTAAGACCGTTATCGTCCGTAACGACGACGGCTCTGTCTCCACCTACCCGATCATGAAGTTCTCCCGCTCGAACCCGGGTAACTGCTACAACCAGCGCGTTGTGGTGAAGGAAGGCCAGCGCGTCGAGTACCGCGACGTTATTGCTGATGGCCCCTCCACCGACGGTGGCGAGCTGGCACTGGGTAAGAACCTGCTCGTGGCATACATGCCGTGGGAAGGCCTGAACTACGAGGATGCAATCATCCTCTCCCAGCGCATGGTTTCTGAGGACGTGCTGACCTCGATTCACATTGAGGAGCACGAGATTGACGCCCGCGACACCAAGCTGGGCCCCGAGGAGATTACCCGCGACATTCCGAACGTGTCCGAGGATGTTCTCTCGGCTCTGGACGAGCGCGGCATCATCCATATCGGTGCTGAGGTTGAGGCTGGCGACATCCTCGTCGGTAAGGTTACCCCCAAGGGCGAGACCGAGCTGACCCCCGAGGAGCGCCTGCTGCGCGCAATCTTCGGTGAGAAGTCTCGCGAGGTTCGCGACACCTCCCTGAAGGTTCCTCACGGCGAGTCCGGTACCGTCATCGGTATCCGTATCTTCGACCGCGAGAACAACGATGAGGACGATCTGCCCCCGGGCGTGAACCAGCTGGTCCGCGTGTACGTGGCTCAGAAGCGTAAGATTACCGACGGCGACAAGCTTGCAGGCCGCCACGGTAACAAGGGTGTTATTTCTAAGATCCTGCCGATCGAGGATATGCCCTTCCTGGAAGACGGTACCCCCGTGGATGTCATCCTGAACCCGCTGGGCGTGCCCGGTCGTATGAACATTGGTCAGGTTCTGGAAGTCCACACCGGTTGGCTGGCTAAGCAGGGTTGGAAGATTGAGGGCGAGCCCGAGTGGCTTAAGCACATGCCGAACTTCCCGAAGGAATCCGGCCCGACCCGCCTGGCAACCCCGGTGTTCGACGGTGCCCACGAGGACGAACTGTTCGACCTTATGGACCACTCGAACCCGAACCGCGATGGTGACCGTCTGATCAACCGTTCCGGTAAGGCACGTCTGATTGACGGCCGTTCCGGTGAACCGTTCCCGGACCCGATTTCGGTTGGTTACCAGTACATCCTGAAGCTGCACCACCTGGTGGATGACAAGATTCACGCTCGTTCCACCGGTCCGTACTCGATGATTACCCAGCAGCCTCTGGGTGGTAAGGCGCAGTTCGGTGGTCAGCGCTTCGGTGAGATGGAAGTGTGGGCGCTGGAAGCATACGGCGCCGCATACACCCTGCAGGAAATCCTGACCGTCAAGTCCGATGACGTGGCGGGCCGTGTGAAGGTTTACGAGGCTATCGTGAAGGGCGAGAACATCCCCGAGCCGGGTATCCCCGAATCCTTCAAGGTTCTTATCAAGGAAATGCAGTCTCTGTGCCTGAACGTCGAGGTGCTCTCCACCGACGGCAAGATTATTGAGATGAGCGACTCGGAGGAAGAAGGCTTCCGGGCAGCAGAAGATATGGGCGTGAGCCTGACCCACGACGAGCCTAGCTCCGTCGACGAGGCATAAGCACCGCCTCCTTCTAGGGTGGGAAACCCCGCATGCGCTCGCGTGCGTTGTGGGGTTCCCGCCCGCTAACCCAAGTCTTCAGAAACTTACAGAAAGAGATTAGGACCGATATGTCCAACGAATCTTCGCTTGGTTTGATGCGAATTGGCCTCGCCACCGCCGACGACATCCGTCGTTGGTCCTTTGGTGAGGTTAAGAAGCCCGAGACCATCAACTACCGTACCCTGAAGCCCGAGAAGGACGGCCTCTTCGACGAGCGTATCTTCGGCCCCACCAAGGACTGGGAGTGCTACTGCGGTAAGTACAAGCGCGTGCGCTTCAAGGGCATTGTGTGTGAGCGCTGTGGTGTTGAGGTGACCCGCTCTAAGGTACGTCGTGAGCGTATGGGTCACATTGAGCTGGCTGCTCCTGTTACCCACATTTGGTACTTCAAGGGTGTTCCTTCCCGCCTGGGTTACCTGCTGGATCTGGCTCCGAAGGACCTGGAGAAGGTCATTTACTTCGCTGCGTACATGATCACTAAGGTTGACGAGGAGGGTCGTCACGAGGATCTGCCGATGCTGCAGGCTGCTCACGATCGTGAGAAGCAGGAGCTTGAGGCTGCTCTGAACGCTGACGTGAACGCTATCAGCCGTGAGGTTGAGGCGGAGCTGGCTCGTATTGAGGCTGAGGGCGGCAAGGCTGCTGAGAAGCGTAAGCTGCGCGATAACGCTGAGCGTCAGCTCGCGTCGGTGCGTAAGCGCTACGAGCGTGAGGCTGAGCACCTGGACCGTGTGTGGGATCGCTTCAAGAACCTGAAGGTCGCTGACCTTGAGGGTGATGAGGCTCTGTACCGTTCCATGATTGATAAGTACGGCCTGTACTTTGAGGGCGCTATGGGCGCAGAGGCTATTAAGAAGCGTCTGGAGTCCTTCGACCTGGAGGCTGAGGCTGAGGCTCTCAAGGAGATTATTCAGACCGGTAAGGGGCAGAAGAAGACCCGCGCTCTGAAGCGTCTGAAGGTTGTTAACGCCTTCCTGACCACTAACAACTCTCCGCTGGGTATGGTCCTGGATGTTGTTCCGGTTATTCCGCCGGAACTGCGCCCGATGGTTCAGCTGGACGGTGGCCGTTTCGCGACCTCCGACCTGAACGACCTGTACCGTCGTGTGATTAACCGTAACAACCGTTTGAAGCGTCTGCTGGAGCTGGGTGCTCCCGAGATTATCGTGAACAACGAGAAGCGTATGCTGCAGGAAGCTGTGGACTCGCTGTTCGATAACGGTCGTCGCGGTCGCCCGGTGACCGGCCCCGGTAACCGCCCCCTGAAGTCTCTGTCTGACATGCTGAAGGGTAAGCAGGGCCGTTTCCGTCAGAACCTGCTCGGTAAGCGTGTTGACTACTCGGGTCGTTCCGTGATTGTGGTTGGTCCTCAGCTGCAGATGCACCAGTGTGGTCTGCCCAAGCAGATGGCTCTGGAGCTGTTCAAGCCCTTCGTCATGAAGCGTCTGGTGGAGCTGAGCCACGCTCAGAACATTAAGAGCGCTAAGCGTATGGTTGAGCGTTTCCGCCCGCAGGTTTGGGACGTTCTGGAAGAGGTTATTGCTGAGCACCCGGTTCTGCTGAACCGTGCACCTACCCTGCACCGCCTCGGTATTCAGGCGTTTGAGCCGAAGCTGGTTGAGGGTAAGGCTATTCAGCTGCACCCGCTGGTTTGCTCCGCGTTCAACGCTGACTTCGATGGTGACCAGATGGCAGTTCACCTGCCGCTGTCTCCCGAGGCTCAGGCTGAGGCTCGTATCCTCATGCTGTCCTCGAACAACATCCTGAAGCCGTCGGATGGCCGCCCTGTGGCTGTTCCTTCGCAGGATATGATCATTGGTCTGTTCCACCTGACTACTCCTCGTGAGGGTCAGAAGAACGAGGGTCACGCATTCTCTTCGGTGTCTGAGGCCCTGATGGCGATGGATCGTCACGAGATTGAGCTGTACACCAAGGTGAAGATTCGCCTTGATGGTGACCAGTTTGTTGCTCCTGAGGGCTGGGAAGCTCCTGAGGGTTACAAAGCTGGCGACCCCGTGCTGCTGGACTGCACCGTTGGTCAGGTTCTGTTCAACCAGGCTCTGCCGAAGGATTACCCCTGGTTCTCCGGTGTGGCAGATAAGAAGGGCCTGGGTAGCCTGATTAACGATCTGGCTGAGCGCTACCCGATGGATGTTGTGGCTCGTGCTCTGGATAACCTGAAGAACTCCGGTTTCTACTGGGCTTCTCGTTCGGGCGTGACCGTGGCTGTTTCTGATATTGCTACTCCTGCTGAGAAGCCGGCAATTATGGAGCGCTACGAGAAGCAGGCTGCTGCAATTCAGGACGACTTTGAGATCGGTACCATCGATGACGAAGAGCGTCGTCAGGAGCTGATTAAGGTTTGGACCGAGGCTACCGACGTGGTTGCAGAGGCTATGCGTGAGAACTTGAGCTCTCACGGTGGCCTGAACACCATTTACCGTATGGTGACCTCCGGTGCACGTGGTAACTGGATGCAGGTCCGTCAGATTGCGGGTATCCGTGGTCTGGTGTCGAACCCGAAGGGTGAGATTATGCCTCGCCCGATTAAGTCCTCGTACCGTGAGGGCCTGTCGGTTCTGGAGTACTTCATCGCGACCCACGGTGCACGTAAGGGTCTGGCTGATACTGCGCTGCGTACCGCTAACTCGGGTTACCTGACTCGTCGTCTGGTGGACGTTTCGCAGGACGTTATCGTTCGCGAGCACGACTGTGGCACTCGCCGCGGTTTGGTTCTGCCTCTGATTGATGAGGATGGCGGTCTGCACCAGGATGTTGAGACTTCGATTCACGGTCGTACCCTTGCGGTTGACGTGAAGGACGAGGCTGGCAACGTTCTGGCTGCTGCTGGTTCCGATGTCTCTGATGAGCTCATTGAGAAGCTCTTCAAGGCAGGTGTGAAGGATGTTCGCGTCCGTTCGGTTCTGACCTGTGAGTCCGCTATTGGTGTGTGTGCACTGTGCTACGGTCGTTCGATGGCTTCGAACGTGCTGGTGGACATTGGTGAGGCTGTTGGTATTATTGCGGCTCAGTCGATTGGTGAGCCCGGTACCCAGCTGACCATGCGTACCTTCCACACCGGTGGTGTGGCTTCGGCTGACGATATTACTCAGGGTCTGCCCCGTATTCAGGAGCTGTTCGAGGCTCGTACCCCCAAGGGTGTTGCCCCGATTTCTGAGGTGTCCGGTCGCGTGACCATTGAGGATACCGAGAAGTCCTACAAGATTGTGGTGACCCCGGACGATGGTTCTGAGCCCCAGTCCTACACTGTTCTGCGTCGTGCAGCTTCTAAGCTGCAGAACGGCGATCACGTTCAGGTTGGCGATCAGCTGGCTACCGGTTCTGTTGATCCGAAGGAGGTTCTGCGTATTCGTGGTCCTCGTGAGGCTCAGAAGCACCTGGTGAGCGAGGTTCAGGGCGTGTACAAGTCGCAGGGTGTGGAAATCCACGACAAGCACGTTGAGGTTATTGTTCGCCAGATGCTGCGTCGCGTGACCGTGATTGAGTCCGGTGATACCGATCTGCTGCCTGGTGAGCTGGTTGATAACATTGCTTTCCAGACTGCTAACCGTAAGGCACTGGTTGAGGGTAAGAAGCCCGCAGCTGGCCGTCCGGAAATGATGGGTATTACCAAGGCTTCGCTGGCTACCGAGTCCTGGCTGTCAGCGGCCTCCTTCCAGGAGACCACCCGTGTCCTGACTCAGGCTGCTATGGAGGCGAAGACTGACCCGCTGCTCGGCCTGAAGGAGAACGTGATCATCGGTAAGCTGGTTCCCGCCGGTACCGGTCTGGCACGTTACAACGATATTGAGGTTGAGCCCAGCGCCCAGGCTACTGCTGAGCGTATGCAGGCTCTGGACACTTTCGGTGGTTACCAGAGCGCATTCCAGATGGATAACGAGGTGTACACTTACGGCAACGGCGGCTTTATGGCTGTTTCGCTGGATGAGTACGGTCGTGGTCTGGACTAAGGCTTCTGCCGTGAGGGGTAGGTTGAGGGTTTAGAGCCCCGGCCTGGTCCTTGATAAAGAACGCGGATACTCGAGTTGTCTCGGGTATCCGCGTTCTGTGTTTAACGAATAGGTGGGGGAGGGGCGGCGTTCTTTTAAGTGGTACTTTAATATTCTTTATCCTTCAGCAGAAGGTTGTATATTTTTTGCCTAGTGGACGAATTTATTTATAAAAAATCATTGGAGTGCATTATTTTTTCAAATCGGGAAAATTTCTTGACTGGGTAAGAAATTAGATGATGATCAAATATTGTGAGACCCCTTATAATCCGCTCCAATACCACCATAAATAGAATATTTACTCGTTTTTCTTTATGGTATATAAAGAATGAATATTCTATATTTGAACAATGCTAATTCAACTTGGAAAGCCCTTTGACTAGGTTCTATTCTTGAAGGCATGCATATCACTCCATTCTCTTCCGGACGGGTGACGAATCAGAGCACCCAATTGTCTTCCGGATCGACACTGCCTCACGAATCTGAACAGAATTTCTCCCTGACTGCAGGTGGGCAAAAGCGCTCCTCTGTCTTTTCACGCTTTAAAGCACCCGTGCATTCTCTTGCTCGTATTGGTGCAGCGTGCCTTATTGCGGCATCCGCAATTCTTCCCGCTGGCCAGATTGCGACGGCAGCTCCTGCCTCTCAGCGCTCCAGTGCTACCCCCTACCTGGTTGGTGCAGGTGCGGCGGATATTACCGGTGAGCCCGGTGAGGTCGGCTTCATGGGTTACGGTGAGACCTCTCAGAAGGGTAGCGGTGTGCATACTCGCCAGTACGCACGCGCTTTCATTGCTGTGGATCGAGCCTCGGGTAAGCGCAACCTCATTGTTGTACTCGATACGTTGACCAGTTGGCAGTCTTTGCGTGATGAGCTGGTGAAGCGTATCCGCGCTGAGTTTGGTTCTGTGTACGATGAATCGAACATTATGATTACTGCAACCCACACTCACGCAACTCCTGGCGGTATCACGCACCAGAGCCTGTACAACATTACGACTCTGGGCTTCCATCAGGACACGTTTAATGCACAGGTAGATGGGTCACTGAAGGCGATTCGCCAGGCGACGAAGGACCTTGCGCCCGGTAACCTGACGATTTCTTCTTCAAAGCTGACTGGTGTCGGTGTTAACCGTTCTCGCGAGGCGTTCAACCTGGACTCTCCTGAGATTCGCTCTAAGTTGCCCGGCGGTACCGATCCGACCAATATGACTCTGCGTCTGGAGCGCAACGGTAAGACTCGTGCGGTGTTGAACTGGTATGCGATTCATCCGACGTCTTTGACCTCGAAGAATACTCTGATTTCGAGTGATAACAAGGGTTATGCGGAGTATCTGCTGGAGACTCAGGATCATGGTGTTGATCGCAATGTTCCCGGTAGCGGTGATGGTTTCGTGGCAGCGTTTGCAAATGCTAATGCTGGTGATGTTTCTCCGAATACTTGGTTGAAGCCTGGTCAGGGTCCCACTAATGACCAGTTCAAGAATGTGAAGATTCAGGGTGAGAAGCAGGCTAATGCTGTGCGTTCTCAGCTCAAGAGCGCGGGTACTCCGGTGGGTAAGGGTCTGGATTCGCGTATTTCGTACTTCAATTTCTCGGGTATGAACGTGGATGCCAAGTACACCGGTAGTGGCCATAATGAGCGTACCTGCCAGGGCTTCCTGGGTACTCCGTTTGGTGCCGGCTCCACTGAGGATGGCGGCGGTGGTTGGGCTGTCTATAAGGAAGGCTCTGGTCGCCCCTCTATTTTGGGTACTTTGGTGTTCACTCCGAGTGCTGCGCAGACGCGTTGCCAGCAGCCGAAGGGCATTCTCTTCTCTGCAAAAAATGGAACGATCATTCAGGAAAAGTATCCGGTGCAGATTATGCGCTTCGGTGACTACTACCTGCTGGGTATGCCCGGTGAGTTCACCGGTGCGGTAGGTGTGCGGTATCGTCAGGATGCTGCCAAGCTCTTCGGTGTTCCCGAATCGCACATTATTCTGCAGGGCTACACCAACGCCTACGACCACTACGTGACGACTCCTGAGGAGTATGACTCCCAGCAGTATGAAGGCGGCGCGACCCTCTTTGGTCGTTACACCTCCAGCGCGTTCCGTCAGACCATTAATGTTGTTGGAACTTCGCTGAAGAACGGCACGCCGCTGGGTATTGGCGACCGTCCGAATGATCGTCGCCCGGTAGCCAGCCTGCAGGGTAAGGTCGTCTACGATACCCCGATGTTCGGCACTCGTTACGGTCAGGTGACCCAGCAGCCTCAGGATGCGATTGCTGGCCGCCAGGAAGTCTCTGCTCGTTTCGTGGGTGCGCACCCGAACAACAACATGCATCACGACGGTAGCTACTTTGTAATTGAGCGTCGTGTGGGTAATACCTGGAAGTACTACACCGGGGATAACAACCCGGATACCTTCTTTGAATGGAAGCGCATTGGTGTTTCGGCGTCTCAGGTGACGGTTCGCTGGAAGGTGCCGGCTAATACTCCTAAGGGGCAGTACCGCATTCGCTACTACGGCAATGCTAAGAAGAATTCGAAGACTATCACCCCGTTTGAGGGTCAGACTCGAGTCTTCCAGGTGGTGTAGCTCAGTAGCCGCTGCGGCAGACCTATAACTGAATACTTTCTTGCGGGAGGCGGACGCGGTTCTGTGCTCGCCTCCCGCAAGTATTGAAGCCGTCAAGAATCGTGTGTGTGATTCTTGGCGGCTTTCTGCTTTGGATCGCCTCAGAGAGGGTGCAGGGGAGCGGTAAATCCCAACAATGTAATTTAAGTGAGGTAAATCATCAGCTTTTGCCCTTAGATGGGGGCTTAAAAGCAAAGAATCCCAGTTCTGGCGCTAGATTAAGTGGGATTTAACCTGTATAGTCTTATCCGAAGTACTTGAGCTCGGTGCACAAGGATCCACCCCCGGTGGGTTTACGCGGGATATTTCCCGAGGGCACGGGCATGATGAATCAATGGCAGTATGGATACCGTCCTTTGGCGTTGCTTTTTGCTGACGCCTAAATGCCATTTTTAAGCGTGCCCAAAAACTTTTTCACCTCTGATGGTGGGGAATTTTAGCCTTGAGAACTCGCCGAGATGTCGAGGAACCTATAGAAACCAACCGGATATGCATCCGAGCGTTTCTGATAACCGAGAGCACCCATCCAACGTGATGGGGGCCAGTAAGTTTATACGGGCTTCTCTAACGAGAAACCTGATCAAGCAACGGAGAAAACGTGCCTACTATTCAGCAGCTGGTCCGCAAGGGCCGGACTCCCAAGGTCGTTAAGACCAAGGCGCCCGCACTGAAGGGCAACCCCATGAAGCGTGGCGTGTGCACCCGTGTGTACACCACCACCCCGAAGAAGCCGAACTCGGCACTGCGTAAGGTCGCTCGTGTCAAGCTCAACGGCGGCATCGAGGTTACCGCATACATCCCCGGTGAGGGTCACAACCTGCAGGAGCACTCGATTGTGCTCGTTCGCGGTGGTCGTGTGAAGGACCTCCCCGGTGTTCGCTACAAGATCGTTCGTGGCGCTCTGGATACCCAGGGTGTTAAGGGTCGCGGCCAGGCTCGCTCTCGCTACGGCGCTAAGAAGGAGAAGAAGTAATGCCTCGTAAGGGTCCCGCTCCCAAGCGTCCCCTCGTAAACGATCCTGTTTACGGTTCTGCTCTGGTCACCCAGCTGATCAACAAGGTTCTGCTGGACGGCAAGAAGTCCGTCGCAGAGCGCATCGTCTACGGTGCCCTCGAGGGCGTCGAGAAGAAGACCGGTTCTGACCCGGTCGCAACCCTGAAGAAGGCTATGGACAACATCAAGCCTTCTCTCGAGGTTCGCTCCCGCCGCGTTGGCGGTGCAACCTACCAGGTTCCGGTTGAGGTTCGCCCCGGCCGTTCCACCGCTCTGGCTCTCCGCTGGCTCGTTGGCTTCTCCAAGCAGCGCCGCGAGAAGACCATGACTGAGCGTCTGATGAACGAGATCCTGGATGCATCCAATGGTCTCGGTGCCGCTGTGAAGCGTCGCGAGGACACTCACAAGATGGCCGAGTCCAACAAGGCCTTCGCACACTACCGCTGGTAATTCTCCGTTTAGAGCCTGCCGAGTCGATTCGAGTCGGCAGGCTTTCGGAGTATCTCATTTAGGGAGAATAACGTGGCACTTGACGTGTTCACCGACCTTAACAAGGTCCGCAACATCGGTATTATGGCGCACATCGACGCCGGTAAGACCACCACCACTGAGCGCATTCTGTTCTACACCGGTATTAACCACAAGATTGGTGAGACTCACGACGGCGCTTCCACCATGGACTGGATGGCTCAGGAGCAGGAGCGAGGTATTACCATTACCTCCGCAGCAACCACCTGCTTCTGGAAGGACAACCAGATCAACATTATCGACACCCCCGGTCACGTCGACTTCACCGTTGAGGTTGAGCGCTCCCTGCGCGTCCTCGACGGCGCAGTTGCTGTGTTCGACGGCAAGGAAGGTGTTGAGCCCCAGTCTGAGACCGTTTGGCGCCAGGCTGACAAGTACGATGTCCCCCGTATCTGCTTCGTCAACAAGATGGACAAGATGGGTGCTGACTTCTACTTCACCGTTCAGACCATCATCGACCGCCTGGGCGCACGTCCGCTGGTTGTTCAGCTCCCCATCGGCGCTGAGAGCGACTTCCTCGGTGTTGTTGACCTGCTCGAAATGAAGGCATACGTCTGGCCCGGCGACGCCAAGGGTGACGTGAGCATGGGTGCTTCTTACGAGGTTCAGGACATTCCTGCTGACCTGGTTGAGAAGGCTGAGCAGTACCGCGCTGAGCTGGTTGAGGCTGTTGCTGAGTCCAGCGAAGAGCTCATGGAGAAGTACCTCGAAGAGGGCGAGCTGACCATCCCCGAGATTAAGTCGGGTATCCGTCAGCTTGTTATCTCCGGCGAGGCATTCCCCGTTCTCTGCGGTTCTGCATTCAAGAACCGCGGTGTTCAGCCCATGCTGGACGCTGTGATTGAGTACCTGCCCTCCCCGCTGGACGTTCCGGACGTTGTCGGTTCCAACCCCTCCAACGAGGAAGAGAAGCTGACCCGTAAGGCATCCGCAGACGAGCCCTTCGCCGCACTGGCGTTCAAGGTTGCAGCTCACCCGTTCTACGGTCAGCTGACCTACACCCGTGTTTACTCCGGTGTTGCAGCTCAGGGCCAGCAGGTTCTGAACTCCACCAAGGGTAAGAAGGAGCGCATCGGTAAGCTCTTCCAGATGCACTCCAACAAGGAGAACCCGGTTGAGGAGATTACCGCAGGTCACATTTACGCTGCGATTGGTCTGAAGGACACCACCACTGGTGACACCCTGTGCGACCCCGCACACCCGATTGTTCTCGAGTCGATGACCTTCCCCGATCCCGTGATTTTCGTGGCTATCGAGCCCAAGACCAAGGGTGACCAGGAGAAGATGTCCACCGCTATCCAGAAGCTTTCCGCTGAGGACCCCACCTTCACCGTTTCGCTGAACGAAGAAACCGGTCAGACCGAAATTGGTGGTATGGGTGAGCTGCACCTGGACATCATCGTTGACCGTATGAAGCGCGAGTTCAAGGTTGAGGCTAACGTTGGTAAGCCTCAGGTTGCTTACCGCGAGACCATCAAGAAGGCCGTCGAGAAGGTCGACTACACCCACAAGAAGCAGACCGGTGGTTCCGGTCAGTTCGCAAAGGTGCAGGTCTCCTTCGAGCCCCTGCCCCTGGATGGCGAAGAGCTGTACCTGTTCGAGGACAAGGTCACCGGTGGCCGCGTTCCTCGCGAGTACATCCCCTCGGTCGACGCTGGTATCCAGGACGCTATGAAGTTCGGTGTCCTCGCTGGCTACCCGATGGTGGGCGTGAAGGCAACCCTGATCGACGGTGCTTACCACGACGTCGACTCCTCCGAAATGGCGTTCAAGATTGCTGGTTCGATGGTCTTCAAGGAAGGCGCTAAGCGCGCTAACCCGGTCCTGCTCGAGCCGCTGATGGACGTTGAGGTTCGTACCCCCGAGGAGTACATGGGCGACGTTATCGGCGACCTGAACTCCCGCCGTGGCCAGGTTCGTTCCATGGAGGACGCATCCGGCGTTAAGATCATCAAGGCTATTGTGCCCCTGACCGAAATGTTCGGTTACATTGGCGACCTGCGTGGTAAGACCCAGGGTCGTGCAGTGTTCTCGATGGCATTCGATAGCTACGGCGAGGTTCCCAAGAACGTCGCTGACGAGATCATCCAGAAGAGCCGCGGCGAGTAATTTCCGCGTCTTGCCCGTGGGCCACGGGTCAAAAACCTGTGGCCCACGTCAAAATTTTCAATTAAATCCATTATTGAGAGCATGAACAGTTTCATCTCTGCGGCGTAATCCGCTATTGTAGACGCTAGACCGTTTTATAACGGGATGCGCCGGAGCGAAGATCCGCGTGCATGTTTTCAATCGTTCTAGGAGGAACACTCTTGGCTAAGGCTAAGTTCGAGCGCTCCAAGCCTCACGTTAACGTCGGTACCATTGGTCACGTTGACCACGGTAAGACCACCCTGACCGCAGCAATCTCCAAGGTTCTGGCTGACAAGTACCCGGACCTGAACGAGAAGCGCGACTTCGGTATGATCGACTCCGCTCCCGAGGAGCGCCAGCGCGGTATTACCATTAACATTGCTCACATCGAGTACCAGACCGAGAAGCGCCACTACGCACACGTTGACGCTCCCGGCCACGCTGACTACGTCAAGAACATGATTACCGGTGCGGCTCAGATGGACGGCGCAATCCTCGTGGTTGCAGCTACCGACGGCCCCATGGCACAGACCCGCGAGCACGTTCTGCTCGCTCGCCAGGTTGGCGTCCCCACCCTGCTGGTTGCACTGAACAAGGCAGACATGGTTGACGACGAAGAGCTCCTCGACCTCGTCGAGATGGAGGTCCGTGACCTCCTCTCCTCGCAGGAGTTCGACGGCGACAACGCTCCCGTTGTTCGCGTTTCCGCACTGAAGGCTCTCGAAGGCGACCCCGAGTGGGTTGCTAAGGTCGAGGAGCTCATGGACGCAGTCGACACCTACATTCCGGACCCCGTGCGTGAGAAGGACAAGCCCTTCCTCATGCCCATCGAGGACGTCTTCACCATCACCGGTCGTGGCACCGTTGTTACCGGTCGTGCAGAGCGCGGTACCCTGAAGATCAACTCCGAGGTCGAGATCGTCGGTATCCGCCCGATTCAGAAGACCACCGTTACCGGTATCGAGATGTTCCACAAGCAGCTCGACGAAGCATGGGCAGGCGAGAACTGTGGTCTGCTGTTGCGTGGTCTGAAGCGTGACGATGTTGAGCGTGGTCAGGTTGTCGTGGAGCCGGGCTCCATCACCCCCCACACCGAGTTCGAGGCAAACGTCTACATCCTCTCCAAGGATGAGGGTGGCCGTCACAACCCCTTCTACTCCAACTACCGTCCTCAGTTCTACTTCCGTACCACTGACGTGACCGGCGTTATCACCCTCCCCGAGGGCACCGAGATGGTTATGCCCGGTGACAACACCGAGATGACCGTTACCCTGATCCAGCCCATCGCAATGGAAGAGGGCCTCGGCTTCGCTATCCGTGAGGGTGGCCGCACCGTTGGTTCGGGTCGCGTTACCAAGATCATCAAGTAATTGCCGTAAATTTACGACAATTCGCTAAAGATCTGCCGGAGAGAAAACTCTCCATCAGGTAGCGATACTCAAGGACCCCCGCATCTGCGGGGGTCCTTTTGTTATGCTCTTTTGAAGAAGTGGGGAGCTGAAGCTCTGTCTGCTTGTCTGCAACGGAACCGATACACAACAGCGGTCATGGGGCGTTATAGCGGCTTCTGAGAGCCTCTGAGAGCCTTAGAGAGGAGCCGGAGAATAAAGCCGAAACCCACGGTAGAAAACGCCAAAATTAAGGGTTGCGAGAGCAACCTGTGCTGTATAGCTGATATTTCTTCTGAGGAGCTTATTAAATGCTTCCTGTGGCCCTGCGCTCCGACGCCGAGTCTATAGTTACAAGCCCCGCAGCGAATCTTCTCATTTCCCTCGTATTGCGAAGCTCCACGGGCCCTCTCCGCGTAGAGGAACGCTAGCCCCCAATATATGTGAATCAGGCACCGTACAAGCGCTCGCTCTTGCAGAGCACAAACTGAGCGGGTAGGGTGGGGGAATCTGAGAAGCGAAGAACTAGAGCTGATTTCTTGGTGTGGAGAAAAACTAAAGCTGGCTGTTTGAGAGTAAAGAAAAACGGTTCCCAGCCCGAAGGCTGGGAACCGCGATTCGAATGACTGCCCCTCGTAAGGGACATAGGTAATCCTACTACAGAATGCCGCAGGAAAAGAACCTATACCTGCAACAGGTTAGATATTCTCCCCGTCACGAGGCTGGTATCCCTGCTGAGGAACCGGAGGCAGCTGCATCTGGACATTACCCTGGGGGTACATACCCTGCTGATTTTGAGGCTGTGAGAAATCCCCAAGCTGCTCAGAATCCTGGTGCGGAGCTACTGCATCCTGCTTGTTCTGTCGCACCAGCAGACGCCAGATAACGCCGGCAATAAGCAAGATAGAGATAATCAGCAGGGTCAGCGGGTTCAGACCATTGAGCAAAATTGCCAAATCGAGGGTGACCAAGGCGGTTGCAATATAGGTCCAGACTCGGTCGAGCAGCAAAGCGCTCAGGAGAGTCAGAGCGATGCCGAGTACCAGCACCACAATATCCGGACCATCAGCGGGAACTGCCCACGTTACCAGGGTGAGAAATACCTGCAGACCCAAAGCCCAGTACAGAGGAGAATCCGATACCTGCTCGTCTACAGGCCTCTTTGCGATGAAGTTCTTGAGAACCTTGGCAGCTACAACAGCCAGCAGAATCAGGAGAGCAACCTCAAGAATGACGCTCAGGGGATTGGACTTCGAGTAATCAATGACCAGACGGGCGATGAAGAGGCTGAACGCCGTAGTGCAGACGGTCGGCAGGTTCTTCGCCTTGGTGACAGACACGAAAGACAGAGCGCCCAGACCCCAGAGAAGTGCGTTGAGTTCTACCTGCTTGGGCTCAAAAGCCAGCCCAACGAAAGTGTAGAATCCCAGCACCGCCAGAGCGGGAATCATCAGCAGCGTATTGACCGGTGCATAGATGCTCTGGCTCAGGGGGCGGCGAGACATGAAACGCGCGTAGGGGGCACCCAGCGGGCCGTGCATCGGCAAATCAACCATCGTATTACCGACCGGGACAGCAATGCGAGGACGAACGTTTGCGTTCACACCGAAGACCTCAACCGGGAGCGTGACCTTCAGAACGAACAGGATAACGACGGCAATCAGAGCGTAGTAGCCCAGAAGAGTCATCATCATTGTGCTTTCCCTCGTGTTGAAGAGATTCCATAGAGAACCAATGCAGAAAGTCGTGATACTGATGGAGGCACCAATCTGCATGCGGGGGATCCTGAAGATGAGTGCAAGTACCCATACGGCGATGAAGATCATCGGAGTTGCTACTGCGAACAGAAGATTATCAAAGTCGCCAATGAAACGGCCTACGCTCAGGATAGAACCAAGAGTAAAGAAAGTCGCTGCTGCGTATGCCTCGTAGTTTCGCTTGGAGTACGCGTAGAGTAGCACGCTGCACAGCGCCTGAACCGCCAGCAGGGCAAGTACGAGGAAGTCTACAAGCGATTCCTTCATATTGCCGCTGATAGCGAGCAGAATGACAGACCAGCAGATGGGGAATCGTGCAACGGTGAGTAGTTCCGAACGAATCGAAGAGCCAGCCGGCATAAAGAAACCAAGCGCACCGTAGACGACGGTCAGGAGCGACGGCAGTGCTACAGCGATGTACTCCTTCTGCAAGTCGTACAGCAGGTAGTGTCGCGAGCCAATCGTCGCGATAAGCAGAGTCGAGTAGAACGCGATACGGACAAACATGACAAGCGTGGAGCGGAAGGACCCAACGTCCGAAAGTCGCAACGCGCGAGCCAGAATAAGAGCGCCCAGCACGCTCAAGAAGAGGACGGCACCCGAGAAGAGAGGGAAACCAATCCAGAATCGGCCATGCGCTCCGCCATCAGCATGGTTAGCTACGTACCCGACGAAGAGAGCAAAAACGCCCAAGAAGAGGTAAACCGACATCTCTACAAGACGGTAGCTTGCGTTCTGCGCTGCAACGCCCTGAGAGAGGACAAAAGTCAGTAGCGCAATAACGGCGCAGACCAACGCAAACATCAAAAGCGACTCAGAAGTCTGCATCTCAGGAATGAGAGCGAGGAAGAGTTGAATCATACCAATGGCATAACCGATGTTGCTCAGTACCGCTCCAGCGGTACGTGCCTCAGGGGCCTTAGCACTGACCAGATAGATGACTACTGCCGCGGTAAAGAAGAGGTAGAAAGTACCCTGATTGCCGGGGGACGCGTACATGCCAACAACTGGAATGAGCGCTACAAAACTCATGAGTAGCAGAGGCTGGATTGCCTTGCGGTACAGCAAGAAACTCACAATGCAGAGGACACCAATAACCCAGGGGGCAGGGAAGATACCTTGATTACCTTCTGCATAAGGAAGGAAAGCGCTCCAGCGCGTTGCGTATACAGGGCTATCGGCAGCATGAGCAGTGAAGAAGGCATCAATGAGAGCGAAGAAAGAGAAGAACACGCCGACGCATGCGTCAATTGCCGGCAACCACTCCATCTTGTGAGCGGGATGGTGAGGAGCTTCCTTCGCCCAGGGGATAGCCGGGGTGCTTTGAACCTGCTCGGGCTGTTCATCAGTAGCAGGAGCAGAACCAGCAATAGTCTTCTGCAGACGAGGAATAAATACGTAAGCAGAAATCAGGTTAACAACCAGGACCGAGACGAAGAAAATGCTGGGGAACCACGGGCCGTGATCCGAGTCCATGATGAAGGAGAGAACAGACGCAATCGGGTAGATACGTGCCTGGGCATAGTAATCTGCCGTACCGTTCAGCCACGTGAAAAGAATGGCATGCACAGACATGACTGCAAACGCAATACCCGCATCCGTATAGCTCAAATCGTTGGTGAAGAAGAAAATAGCGATGGCAGTAGCCGGAACAAAAATGCGGGAAGAATCAACAAGACCTTCGCGGATGCCCTTCGGAGCAGCATTCGGGGCAAAATGCAGAACCAAACCCAGAACGGTGGCAACTGCAGTCAGTGAAACAAAATACCAAACGAAAGGCAGAGCCGCTACCTTTGTAGCCGCCAACGAGTCCGAAACAATGAACGAAATCAGCAGGTACGCCATCACACGGTTACGCATGAGGGCACAGGCTCCAACAATGGCTGCAGTGCCAACCAGAGACGTGAGAAGCCAGATGTAGCGTCCTTCAGTCCAAATCTTGAGGACATAGATAGCAACGCCGGTCAGAGGAATAAACGCAAGACCGGTTGCTGCAAAAGAGTAGGAGGCAATACGCAGGCGCTCTACGAAACGGTAGGTGAGCAGACCGGCTCCGTAGAAGACGACTGCTCCAAGCGCCATTGCGAGGACACGGAAGATAGCCGTTTCATCCTGAGAAGACGTCACAGAGGTGACAAAAAGACCCGCAGCACCGATGAGCAGGAGCGAACCGATGTACAGAACAATATTGAGGAAGATGTCCTCATTGACCCGGCGGCGCTGCGCAGGAGGCTGAGGATACGGACCCGACAGGGACGGGGGAACGTACAGACCGAGACCTTGCGGCTGGACATACTGAGGGCTCTGAGATGAAGAGTGAGAGCTAGAGGATGCCTGATGAGGTTGTGTCGGCTGAGACATGGTTTCTCCTTAGGCTGTAGTGATACTTCTACGATACGAGAGTCTTTAGACCTAAAAGCTTTATTACGAGCAATAAAGCGCATGGAACTTACTGAAAGTAGATTGAAAGCTCCCTGAGAGTTGCATTCAGGGAAGTGCCTCAAATTGACAGAGACAGTTAAGTGTTCTTAAGCACTTAACTCGTGTTTGTATTGCGTAAGCGCTCTATCTCTGAGAGAATTGACGACGTTGTCAAAGCGTCTACCTGCACTAAAGGTAGGCCCACGTATGACCCGGTCCGAAGGATGACGGGACGAGTTTGTCTAGAAAATAGGCGACACGCCCGAGTTCGGGGGTCGGTACTCAGGCGGGGTGAGGAACCCGGCAAAGCCGGATTCAGTCCGTTCTGAGTGGCGCACGTGATGAATATATCGCGTTCCTTAAGCGCTATAACAAAGGGGCAAAAGCTCCGATACAGGGAATACATCAAGAAAGAGAGTCCGACAGATGGCGGGACAGAAAATCCGCATCCGTCTGAAGTCCTATGACCACGAGGTCATCGATTCTTCGGCACGGAAAATCGTCGAAACGGTAAAGGGCGCAGGCGCAACTGTAGTTGGCCCCGTGCCGCTGCCGACCGAGAAGAACGTTTACTGTGTTATCCGTTCTCCCCACAAGTACAAGGACAGCCGCGAGCACTTCGAGATGCGTACGCACAAGCGTCTGATCGACGTTGTTGATCCGACCCCCAAGGCTGTTGATGCCCTCATGCGTCTCGACCTGCCGGCAGACGTAAACATCGAGATCAAGCTGTAGAGGATCGCATCTAATGACTAACAAATTCGAGCGCCAGGTGAAGGGCCTGCTGGGCACCAAGCTCGGCATGACCCAGGTCTGGGACGAGGACGGCAAGTTCGTGCCCGTCACCGTCGTCAAGGCTGATTCTAACGTTGTTACCCAGATCCGTAACCAGGAAACTGACGGCTACGAAGCTGTTCAGATCGGTTTCGGTGCAATCGACTCTCGCAAGGTTACCAAGCCCCTGGCTGGTCACTTCGAGAAGGCCGGTGTTACCCCCCGTCGCCACATCGTCGAGCTGCGTACCGCAGATGCTTCTGAGTATTCCCTCGGTCAGGAACTGACCGTTGAGCTCTTCGAAGCAGGCCAGAAGGTCGACGTCGTTGGTAAGACCAAGGGTAAGGGCTTCGCAGGTGTTATGAAGCGTCACGGCTTCAAGGGTGTTGGCGCGTCTCACGGTCAGCACAAGAACCACCGTAAGCCCGGTTCCATCGGTGGCGCATCCTACCCCGCACGCGTGTTCAAGGGTATGCGCATGGCTGGCCGTATGGGCGCAGCACGTCACACTACCTTGAACCTGACTATCCAGGGTGTGGACGCAGAGAACAATGTCCTGCTGATCAAGGGCGCAATCCCCGGTCCCAAGGGCGGCGTTGTTCTGGTTCGTACCGCTGTGAAGGGAGCCTAATACATCATGGCTGTTAAGACCCTTAAGGTAGACCTGCCCGCAGAGATTTTCGACGCGCAGGCATCCGTGCCCCTGCTGCACCAGGTTGTCGTTGCACAGCTCGCTGCTGCACGCCAGGGCACCCACAAGACCAAGAACCGCGGCGAGGTTTCCGGTGCAGGCCGTAAGCCCTTCAAGCAGAAGGGTACCGGTAACGCACGTCAGGGCTCCATCCGTGCACCGCACATGACCGGCGGTGGCGTTGTTCACGGTCCGACCCCGCGTAACTACGCACAGCGCACCCCCAAGAAGATGATCGCCGCTGCACTGCGCGGTGCTCTCTCCGACCGCGCTCGTCACGACCGCGTCCACGTTGTCGAGAACTTCATCTCCGGTGAAACCCCCTCGACCAAGGCTGCAAAGGCTGCATTCGCAGCTATCACCGAGCGCAAGAACATCCTTCTTGTGATTGCTCGTGCAGAGGACGTTGTGGCTCTGTCCGCACGTAACCTGGAGAACGTCCACGTTCTGTACGCAGATCAGCTCAACACCTACGATGTGCTGGTTTCTGACGACGTGGTCTTCACCAAGGCAGCATTCGACGCATTCGTTGCTGCAGCTCAGAAGAAGGAGGGCGCTAAGTAATGAGCGTTTCCACCAAGTCTGTATACGACGTGATCATCGCTCCCGTCGTTTCCGAGAAGAGCTACGGTCAGCTCGACGAAGGTAAGTACACCTTCGAGGTTGCTACCGATTCCAACAAGCTGGAAATCAAGCAGGCCATCGAGAAGATCTTTGACGTCAAGGTTGCTTCCGTCAACACCATCAACCGTCAGGGCAAGCGCAAGCGCACCCGTTTCGGTTGGGGCGCTCGCAAGAACACCAAGCGTGCGATTGTGACCCTCAAGGAAGGCACCATCGACATCTTCGGCGGTCCGCAGGCATAAGCCCCGCGGAGACCACTTTAACGAAGGAAGAAATATCTAAATGGGTATTCGTAAGTACAAGCCGACGACCCCGGGTCGCCGCGGTTCGAGCGTTGCTGATTTCTCCGAGATCACCCGCTCCACCCCGGAAAAGTCCCTGCTTCGTCCGCTTCACAAGACCGGCGGCCGTAACAACACCGGCCGCATCACCACCCGTCACAAGGGTGGCGGCCACAAGCGCCAGTACCGTCTGATCGACTTCCGTCGTCACGACAAGGACGGCGTTAACGCACGCGTTGCACACATCGAGTACGATCCCAACCGTACCGCTCGCATCGCGCTGCTGCACTACTTCGATGGTTCCAAGCGCTACATCATCGCTCCGAACAAGCTCGCTCAGGGCGACATCGTCGAGTCCGGCCCCGCAGCTGACATCAAGCCCGGTAACAACCTGCCCCTGCGCAACATCCCCGTTGGTACCGTGATTCACTGTGTCGAGCTCCGCCCCGGTGGCGGCGCAAAGCTGGCTCGTTCCGCAGGTGCTTCTGTACAGCTGGTTGCTAAGGAAGGTAAGTACGGTCAGCTCCGTCTGCCCTCCGGAGAAATCCGCAACGTGGATGTTCGCTGCCGCGCAACCGTTGGTGAAGTTGGCAACGCTGAGCAGTCCAACATCAACTGGGGTAAGGCAGGCCGTAACCGCTGGAAGGGCATCCGCCCGACCGTCCGTGGTGTGGTCATGAACCCGGTTGACCACCCGCACGGTGGTGGTGAAGGTAAGACCTCCGGTGGTCGTCACCCGGTTAACCCCAACGGTAAGCCCGAGGGTCGTACCCGCCGTCCCAACAAGGAAAGCGACAAGCTCATCGTTCGTCGCCGTCGTACTGGCAAGAAGCGCTAAGGAGCCTGAAACATGCCTCGTAGTTTGAAGAAGGGCCCTTTCGTTGATCAGCACCTCTACCTGAAGGTTGCAGCTCAGAACGAGAAGGGCACCAAGAACGTAATCAAGACTTGGTCGCGTCGCTCGATGATTATCCCCGACATGCTCGGTCACACCATCGCAGTGTACGACGGTCGCAAGCACGTGCCGGTGTTCATCACCGAGTCGATGGTTGGTCACAAGCTCGGTGAGTTTGCTCCGACCCGCACTTTCCGCAGCCACGTGAAGGACGACCGTAAGGGCAAGCGTCGCTAATCGGTTCACACCGATAAGCTAACGTTTCCCTTTCGGCAATAGACGAAAGAGAGATAGGCAATGGAAGCCAAGGCATCAGCGCGTTTCGTTCGCGTTACGCCTATGAAGGCCCGCCGTGTCGTCAACCTGATCCGTGGTAAGCAGGCGGAAGAGGCTCTGGCGATTCTGAAGTTCGCCCCCCAGGCAGCTTCGGAGCCGGTATACAAGATCGTTGCTTCGGCAGTAGCTAACGCTCGTCAGAAGGCAACCCAGCAGGGTCTGCCCTTCCGCGAGGAAGAGCTGTTCATCAGCGAAGCATTCGTGAACGAGGGCCCGACCATGAAGCGCATTCAGCCCCGCGCTCAGGGTCGCGCATACCGAATCAACAAGCGCACCAGCCACATCACCGTGGTAGTTGCTACCCCGGAGAAGGAGGAGGACCGCTAAATGGGTCAGAAAATTCACCCGAACGGTTTCCGACTGGGCATCACCACTGACCACGTCTCCAAGTGGTTCGCTGATTCCAACAAGCCCGGCGAGCGTTACGCTGACTTCGTCCGCGAGGACGTAAAGATCCGCGAGCTGCTGGCTAAGAACCTGGATCGCGCAGGCGTTGCAAAGGTCGAGATCGAGCGTACCCGTGACCGCGTGCGTGTGGACATTCACACCGCTCGTCCCGGTATCGTGATTGGCCGCCGTGGCGCAGAAGCAGACCGCATCCGCGGCGAGCTCGAGAAGCTCACCAACAAGCAGATTCAGCTGAACATCCTCGAGGTTGCTAACCCCGACCTCTCCGCTCAGCTGGTTGCACAGAGCATCGCAGAGCAGCTCGCATCGCGTGTTGCATTCCGCCGTGCAATGAAGAAGGCAATCCAGTCCGCACAGCGTGCAGGTGCAAAGGGTATCCGTATCCAGTGCTCCGGCCGTCTGGGTGGCGCTGAAATGTCCCGTTCCGAGTTCTACCGCGAAGGCCGTGTGCCCCTGCACACCCTGCGTGCGAACATCGACTACGGCTTCTTCGAGGCTAAGACCACCTTCGGTCGCATCGGCGTGAAGGTCTGGATCTACAAGGGCGACCTGACCGACAAGGAGCTGGCAGCTCAGCAGGCAGCAAACAACCGCCGTGGCAACCGCCGCGATGGTGACCGCCGCCGCCAGGGCAACCGTGGTCCTCGTCGCGAGCGCCGCAACGAGAACGCTTCGGCAAAGGTCGAGGCCAAGACTGCAGAGAACGGTGAGGCATAAATGCTTATTCCCCGTCGAGTAAAGTACCGCAAGCAGCACCACCCCAAGCGTAGTGGTCTCGCAAAGGGCGGCACCGAGGTTAGCTTCGGTGAGTGGGGCATTCAGGCCCTGTCGCCCGCATACGTGACCAACCGCCAGATTGAGGCTGCACGTATCGCAATGACCCGTCACATCAAGCGTGGCGGTAAGGTCTGGATCAACATTTATCCCGACCGTCCGCTGACCAAGAAGCCCGCTGAAACCCGTATGGGTTCCGGTAAGGGTTCGCCCGAGTGGTGGGTCGCAAATGTCAAGCCGGGTCGAGTCATGTTTGAACTCTCCGGTGTGTCCGAAGAAGTGGCTCGCGAGGCAATGCGCCTGGCAATCCACAAGCTCCCGATGAAGGCACGTGTTGTGCGTCGCCGCGAAGGTGGTGAATAAGCGAGATGGCAGTAGGATCCAAGGACCTGAGCATCGATAAGCTCGCAGAGCTCTCCAACGAAGAGCTGGCTGCAAAGCTGAGCGAAGCGAAGAAGGAACTCTTCAACATCCGCTTCCAGGAAGTCACCGGTCAGGCTAACGCAGGTCGTCGCCGCACTATCAAGCGCGACATCGCACGTATCTACACCGTGCTGCGTGAGCGCGAGCTCGGTATTCGTCCCGCAACTGAAGGTGAGTCCAAGTGAGTGAAGTAAAGAACGAAGAGCGCGGCTACCGCAAGACCCGCCGCGGCTACGTTGTCTCCGACAAGATGGACAAGACCGTTGTCGTCGAGGTCGAGGACCACGTGAAGCACGCACTGTACGGCAAGGTCGTTCGCCGTAGCTCCAAGATCAAGGCACACGATGAGCAGAACGCTGCTGGCATCGGTGACCTCGTTCTGATTGCAGAGACCCGTCCGCTGTCCGCTTCCAAGCGCTGGCGTATCGTGGAGATCATCGAGAAGGCTAAGTAAGCCCTTTTCACGACTCTCTGCTAGAGCAGTAAAAGAACCCCTCTCCTACTTCGGTAGGAGAGGGGCTCTTTGCGTTTAACCTTTGTTAGGGAAAACTAGGGCGGGCGCCCTATGACATGGGCTAATAACAGACGCTAAGACAATATCTGTCATAAATGTCTTGATATGTCATACGAGAAAACAATATTTTTTCTCTCGCGTTGATGGCGCAATCCACGAGTAGATGCTACTAGAGAAGAAAGCGCATGTGGAGGCGGAATTAGGGCGAAAAATGAAAAGTAATACGTGAGTAAGGCGCCTGGGGACTGCGGAATCCGATGAGCAGCACTTGAAAACAACCTGATTAGGGACTTATTATCAACTTTATAGTTGCTTAGCATAACCTTGCCTAATAATCAGTCGGGTGGCTTTGCACCTTCCGGAGGTTGCACGACCTTTGGAGAAGTACCACTACACATCATTGAGGATCATCATGACTTCTTCACCCAAGCCCTCACGTAAGCTGCTCGCCATTGCTGGCGCACTTTCCGTTGTTGCAGGCTCTTTCGCAGCCGTTCCCGCTACCTTTGCGGCAAACGTCTCCGCATCCGTTCCCGGCGGGAACTCCCAGAACTCCACTGAGGAATGCCGCCACATTGCAGTGAGCGCTACCCAGTACCAGGGCCTGCCCGGCCAGTACCAGCTAGCATACTCGGCAGCAACCTCCTCCCTCTACACCTCCTTCTCTTCCGGCCGCCCGCCGGTACTGACCGGTGGCGTCGGCACCTGGAACGTTGCATCCACCCCGAGCCTTGCCACTGTCTACCAGTTCCCGACCACCGACTTCACCGCACGTGGTGCTACCGCACCGACCGGTAAGCAGATCGAATCTCCCTACGGTATCGCTTACGATGAAGCAACCGGATACGTATGGGTGACCCAGACCCGCGTCAACAAGGTATCTGTCTTCGATCCCGCGACCAACAAGATTATTTGGAGTAGCGCAGAAGGCGACGTCAACCACCCTCGTGAGGTACGCATCGACCCCTCCAGCGGCAAGGTCTTTGTATCTGGCTCCGGCGGCATTAGTGTCTTCGACACCACTCGGCACGCCCTGGTCAAGAAGATTGAATTCACCGACGCCAAGGGCGAATCTGACATCGCAATGAACATGCACGTGGACTCCGCTGATGGCAAGCTCTACGTACCCTCCTTGAGCGCCGGCACCGTGAAGGTAATCGACACCAAGAGCTACGAGGTTGAGAAGACCATTCAGCTGCACAAGGACAATGCTGGAGCCGACCTGAACGCCTCTGACGTCACTATCGACAAGTCTCTGAAGGAAATCTACGTCAGCTCCCAGGGTGACCGTAAGGGCACTAACTCCGGTATTACCGTTTACAATCTGGAAACCGGCGCTTACAAGAAGACCATTCCTTTCGGCTCTCAGGCTCTTGCGATCACCTCCGATGAAGCACGTGACCTGCTGTACGTGACCGATTACGGCACCGGCAATGTCGGTGTTGTTGATGCACGAACCGGCACCGTTGTTTCTCAGGTGTCTACCGGTGCGACCAGCGGCGCAAATGATGTTTTGGTCACTGCAGACGGCAGTGTATACGCTGTAGCACGCAGCATCGAAGGTGCTTCCGCTATCGAAACCGACTACACCATCGATAAGACCACCGGCGAATACCGCACCTCTAGCACCGAGCCCAAGGGCAAGGACAACGCAGACTCCCCGATTACTCCCGGCGTCATGGTGAAGATCAACACCACCGTTGAAACCACCGCGAAGCCTGCTGCACAGACTTCTTCTGAAGAACTGGTGAAGACCTACGCCGACGGCGCTAAGCTCTACGCCGTGAAGGACTGGACCACCGGTGAAACCCTGAAGCTGCGCGGTGAAGGTTTCAAGACTCAGGACGGTTCAAAGGGCTCCGTACTCGCAGTCAAGCTGAACAAGGGCCGCATCTCCGCGAAGGAAGAGCCGAAGCTCAACGGTGCTGAGGGCAACAGCGCCGGCGTCTGGGCGTACATCCAGGCAGATGAGAATGGTAACTTCACCGCTGAGCTGCCGTACCCGACCACTGAAAACTCCAACCTGAAGGAAAACCTGAAGAGCGGCGATAAGGTATCTGTCTTCCTGCTCTCCGGCTCCATGGTTGAAGGCGATACCGCACGTGGTGGTGAAGCGCTCTCCGCAACTGTTGCAGAGAAGAAGGCAGACACCGCTGCGACCTGCGCACCGGCAGAAACTACCCAGGTCGCTGCTGCTCCCTCTGGCGTGACTACCACTTACCCCGCCGGTACTAAGCTGAGCCTGCCTGGTGGCAACGAGCCCACTCCGGCTCCGAGTGAGTCTGCTAAGCCTGAGCCGACTACTCCGGCTCCGAGCGAGTCTGCTAAGCCCGAGCCGAGCACCCCGGCACCCTCCGAAAGCGCAAATTCCAATGAGGTTGTGCACGAGTACAAGGACGGCGCTAAGGTCTACTTCCCCAAGACTTGGGACGGCCAGAAGCTGACCTTCCGCGGTGAAGGCTTCAAGACTCTGGACGGTAAGGGCTCCGTTATCGCGGTCAAGCTGAACAAGGGCGCTATTTCCGCGAAGGAAGAGCCCAAGCTCGAAGGCGTTGAAGGCAATAGCGCAGGCATCTGGGCATACATCAAGGCGGACGAAAACGGTAACTTCACCGCAACCATCGACCGCCCCACCGTGGCAAACTCTAACCTGACTGAAGAACTGAAGACCGGCGATAGCGTTGCTATCTACCTGCTCTCCGGTTCCCTGACCGAGAACGATAACGTGCGCGGTGGTGTGGCTGCAGAATACACCTTCAGCGTTGAAAACCAGGCACCTGCGCCGAAGGTTTCGGAACCGAAGGCATCCGAGTCGGCTAACGCACCTGTAACTAACCCCTCTGAGGCGCCTTCCGCACCGGCAGACTCCAAGGAACAGGTAAAGGAAAACGCTAAGGATCAGTCCAAGGCTCCCGTGGATTCTTTGAACTCCGAGACCCAGAAGAAGGACAACGCTGCTCCGAAGACCTCCGGATCTTCGTCGCAGAACGTCACCTCTTCCAGCAACGGCTCTACCTCTTCGAACTCCTCGAAGTCTTCACTGGCTAACACCGGTGCTTCGGGCGTCGTCATTGCAGCCGGAATTGGCGTTCTTGCCCTGGTCGTTGGCGCAACCGTGCTGGTAGCACGTCGCCGCAAGGCATAGTCCGTACCCCACGGCAGCCCACGATACTACCGCTCGGTAGTAGCTAAAGAGGCAGAGCGGGATCTACTAGATATTCAAGAACCCGATTGACTTTCTGAAACTGCCGATACACATTGAAAGGGGCGGTACCCATCGAAGCGATGGGTACCGCCCCTTTCAGTTTGCATATATGCCTGTTATATAGGCGGAAGGCCTAGACCAGGGGCAGAAGTAGTAGCGGGGGCACCCTATCTGCACTTGCTCGCCCATATTTGACGATTTAACAGCCCCAAAGAATGAAATGTAGGGTTCTAGCGCCTCAGATATAAAGAAAACCCGCACCGAAGTGCGGGTTTAGTGTCAAAGCGAGGTTCGGTCCCTAGACAAACGGATTAGCGAGGAAAAAGGGACCCAAGAAATCTGTCCGATAAGGACCGAACCTCTTATTTGACGCATGCGTCTCTTCTATTATGGTACATCTCGCTGATTTTCGCACCTTGAAGCGTGTTTATTACCAAAAAACTTGATTTTTGAAAAAACAACCCTTAATTTCTAAATTTTTAAGCAGATTTTTTCGGAACGCTGCTTTGAGAAGGGTTCAGAGGTGACGAAATATTACGAAATCCATGGCTCTAGACGCCTCAGGATAAGCATATAAACTCTATAATCTGTCAATATCTCTAGATAGATGTCTTTTGTGCTGATTATATGCAGACTGCAAAGTTTTCGTTGAGTAAATCCACCTCACTCAGATCCCGGGGGAGAGCAATGAGTATTGCCGATATGGGGTATCTTGGCCACGAACGGCGCAGCGCATGGACTACGCCAGAAAAGCCTCAAAGTGGAGGGTGAATCGTAAGATATATAACAGAAAGCTCCGGATGCTAAGCCCGCAAAATATGAGGTGAGCTAGCCTCCAACCTACACAACTCTGGAGATATCTATGGTTCCCTCAGCTTCAGGAGAAGAACAGAAGAGCACCCTGGGCGCCAACCATTTTTCTGTGGATCGTTCTGCGGGGCTCGCTGGGCAGTATCAAGTGGCATACAACCCCGAAGAGAACGTTCTTTTCGTAAGCGGAAGCTTTAATCACACGAAGACCCACGGTACTCTCTGCGCAACAATCGCACGCATAAACGCAGATACCCTGCAGATTGAGAAGACGGCTGTTCTGCCTGCTATCCCGGAAAATAACCCCGGGTTAGAGAACCTCTTCCAAATCCAGGCTGCCTACGGTCTAGCAGCAGACAACGAGCGGGAGCTTCTCTGGACCGGAGGAACCCGCACAAACTCGGTATCCGCATACTCCCAAAAAGACCTAGCGCTCGTATGGGATTCTCTCGCTCTAGGAGTGGAGATGCTAATTCCGCGTGAGCTATACGTTGCACCCAGCGGTTCCGTACTCGTGACCGGAATGGGTGGTTACCAGGTAATCGCTGCACCTAACGCAGAAGGAGAACGCGCGGTTAGCTCTCTTCAAGGGGACGGTCCCGCTATGCTACTAGGACCCGTAGCTGATGAAGCTCGTAGCCGCCTGTACATCCCGAATATTATGCGAGATGAAATCTGGGTTGTGGACATGAACACCTGGGGGCTCGTACGTAGGCTACCCGTAACTGGCGGGGAAGACGCCAATGCTCCAATCGGTGTTCACGGTGTGGAGATTGATTCAACGCGCGGCGAACTGTATGTCTCTGCACAGGGGCGCGAGGGTAAAAACGGCGGTCTATATGTTCTGAGTTTTGAGGGCGAACACCTCGCTTATCTTCCATTCGGCAAAATGCCCACCGATATCTTGCTCGATGCAGAACGCCAGCTGCTCTATGTTGCCGATTTTGGGGGCAAGGGAGACCCAGCCGCTGCTGGCGGCGGAACTGTTACCGTCGTTAACACGCTCAATCGAACCATTGTTGAGACTCTGCAGGTAGCCCCAACCCGTATTAATCACCAGGTCCTGCTGAAGGACGGGAGCGTCATTGCTATCGACAAGGCGGGGGATTACCCTGCAGCTGAGGTTTCCTACGTGCTGGATGCGCACTCCGGTGAATACTATGAGGCGGCGGAAGAGTCTCGCCCCGGAGAAACTCCTCGCGCTATCGTTCGTGATGGTATCGCGAAAGTATATATGTCATAGCTGCAGAGTGAAGAGCAGTTGGTATACCCAAAATAGTCACTGTCGCTCTCTACCCCCTGTGTGTGCACTAGTGGGGTGGGGGAGTAGGACTGGGGTAATCCTATCGCTAGGCCGCGGCAAGTCTGTCGTGGGGGCATATTAAAACGTAGTAAAATATAAATATCTACCATCCTTGTTTGACACATTGTTTGGTAGATTTCTCGAGGCCCCTTCAGTTTCTTATGCGTCAGGAACTACACGAAGGGGCCTCCTGCTTTAAGTGTCAAATAAGCCGCCTTCTCGCTCGGTATTGATGTGGGGTATGAGGTTTTTGGTCTCCGATACATGCATTATCTTGGTGAATAGGGTAGTGGAGACCGAAATCATAGTTAACAAGCCCTTGCGCTAGATACCTGCTTCCTGTACAGTGTTAAGACTGTGTGGCTGTATCCAAATAGCCGCACAACCACGGGCTTCTCGTGCCAGTGCATAATGCCGCTACTTACGGGTGGATACGCCCGCTTCACGCGGGTCCAAATGCTTCTGGCATGGGTTTGCCCCAGGCGTTTCCGCTAACCCCTTCCACAGAGATGGGGCCCGGGGCGTCAACCAATCCCGTAAAAATGTTCCGCAAGGCTGGCTCGCGCCTAAAGCGAGTCGGAACCGGCGAGACGACAGGAGAAATATGATTCAGCAGGAGTCGCGACTGAAGGTCGCCGACAACACTGGTGCGAAGGAAATCCTGACCATCCGTGTTCTCGGTGGTTCCTCGCGTCGCTACGCAGGCATTGGCGACATCATTGTCGCAACCGTCAAGGATGCAATCCCCGGCGGTACCGTAAAGAAGGGTGACGTTGTCAAGGCAGTCGTCGTCCGCACCAAGAAGGAAACCCGTCGTCCCGACGGCTCCTACATCAAGTTCGACGAGAACTCCGCAGTGATCCTGAAGAACACTGATGGTGATCCCCGTGGTACCCGTATCTTCGGCCCCGTGGGTCGTGAACTTCGCGACAAGAAGTTCATGAAGATCGTTTCGCTGGCTCCGGAGGTGCTCTAATTCATGGCTAAGATCAAGTCCGGCGACCTGGTTCAGGTTATTTCCGGTGCAGATAAGGGCAAGCAGGGCAAGGTTCTGAAGGTTCTCCCCAAGGAAAACCGCGTGATTGTTGAGGGCGTTAAGGTCGTCACCAAGCACACCAAGGCTAACCCCCTGACCGGCGCAGCAGGCGGCATTCAGAAGGTTGAGGCACCGATCCACGTTTCTAACGTTGCGATTGTTGACCCCGAGACCAAGAAGCCGACCCGTGTTGGTTTCCGCCTCGAGACTGTAGAGCGTGATGGCAAGGAGCGCACCGTTCGCGTGCGCGTTGCTAAGCGTTCGGGTAAGGACATCTAATGACCGAAACCAAGATCACCCCCCGCTTCAAGACCAAGTACGCTGAGGTCGTCGTTCCCGCTCTGCAGGAAGAGTTCAAGTACGAGAACGTCATGCAGACCCCGAAGATCGTTAAGGTCGTCGTAAACATGGGTGTCGGCGAGGCAGCTCGCGACGCAAAGCTCATGGACGGCGCAATCCGCGATCTCACCGCAATCACCGGTCAGAAGCCGATTGTTACCCGCGCTAAGAAGTCCATCGCACAGTTCAAGCTGCGCGAAGGTATGCCCATTGGTGCACACGTCACCCTGCGTGGCGACCGCATGTGGGAATTCCTGGACCGCCTCGTCACCCTGGCACTGCCCCGAATCCGCGACTTCCGCGGCCTCTCGGACCGCCAGTTCGACGGTAATGGTAACTACACCTTCGGTCTGACCGAGCAGTCCATGTTCCACGAAATCGATCAGGACTCGATCGACCGCGTGCGTGGTATGGACATCACCGTGGTGACCTCCGCGAAGACCGACGAAGAAGGCCGTGCAATCCTGAAGGCACTGGGCTTCCCGTTCAAGACCAACTAACGACTACGTTGTAGGTCCAGACCCCGTTACCGCGGGGTAGGGAAACCACAACGAGGAAGGGCTAAAGCCCACAATGACTATGACTGATCCGGTCGCAGATATGCTGACCCGTTTGCGTAACGCAAACTCCGCATACCACGACACCGTATCCATGCCCTACTCCAAGCTGAAGGCTCGCATTGCAGAGATCCTGAAGGCTGAGGGCTACATCGCCGACGTGAAGGTTGAGGATGCAAAGGTCGGCAAGACCCTGACCCTCGTCCTCAAGTACGGTCCGTCCCGCGAGCGTTCCATCGCTGGCGTGCGTCGTATTTCCAAGCCGGGCCTGCGTACCTACGCAAAGTCCACCAACCTGCCCCAGGTTCTGGGCGGCCTCGGCATCGCAATCCTGTCTACCTCTTCGGGTCTGCTCACTGACAAGCAGGCAGCGAAGAAGGGCGTGGGCGGCGAAGTCATCGCTTACATCTGGTAGTCGGTTAGAAGAGAAAGGAAGAGAATAATGTCACGTATTGGACGTCTCCCCATCTCGGTTCCCGCCGGCGTTGAGGTTAAGGTCGATGGCAACCTGGTCACCGTTAAGGGCGCGAAGGGCGAGCTCTCCCACAAGGTAGCTTCCCCCATCACCGTGGCTCTGAACGAAAACGAGATCGTTGTATCTCGTCCGAACGACGAGCGCCTGTCTCGCTCGCTGCACGGTCTGACTCGTACCCTGATTCAGAACCTGATTATCGGCGTTACCTCCGGCTACGAGAAGAAGCTGGAAATCGTTGGTACCGGTTACCGTGTGACCCCGAAGGGTAACGACCTGGAGTTCGCTCTGGGCTACTCCCACCCGATCAACATCACCGCTCCCGAGGGTATTACCTTCGCAGTGGAGGGTGCTAACAAGCTGACCGTGTCGGGTATCGACAAGCAGCTCGTTGGTCAGGTTGCAGCAAACATTCGTGGTCTGCGTAAGCCCGATCCCTACAAGGGTAAGGGTGTTCGCTACGCAGGTGAGCACATCCGCCGCAAGGTCGGAAAGGCTGGTAAGTAAACATGGCTATCAAGTCGAAGGCAGCGCAGCGTGCACGTCGTCACGCTCGCATCCGCAAGTACGTTTCGGGTACCGCTGCGCGTCCGCGCCTGTGCGTCACCCGTTCGACCCGTCACATGTTCGTTCAGGTTATCGACGATGTCAAGGGCGTAACCCTGGCATCCGCTTCCACCATGGAAGCAGAGCTGCGTGCAGCTGACCTGGACAAGACCGCTAAGGCAAAGCGCGTTGGTGAGCTCGTTGCAGAGCGCGCCAAGGCAGCTGGTGTTGAGGCAGTCGTGTTCGACCGCGGTGGTAACAAGTACCACGGCCGTGTTGCAGCCGTTGCTGACGGTGCACGCGAGGGAGGTCTTGCACTCTAATGAGCGAGCAGAACGTAAAGGAAACTCAGGTGAGCGAAGCAGTAGTAGCTGAAACCGCTGAGACCTCCAACCAGCGCGAGGAGCGCCGCAACAACCGCGGCGAGCGTCGTGGCCGTGGTGAGCGCCGTAACAACCGCGCTCGCGAGGAGGAGAAGGACAAGTACATCGAGCGCGTTGTGACCATCAACCGCGTTTCCAAGGTCGTCAAGGGTGGTCGTCGCTTCAGCTTCACCGCACTGGTCGTCGTTGGTGACGGTAACGGCCTGGTCGGCGTTGGCTACGGTAAGGCTAAGGAAGTTCCCGCAGCAATCTCCAAGGGTGTCGAGGAAGCAAAGAAGAATTTCTTCCGCGTTCCCCGCATCGAAGGCCGCACCATCCCGCACCGCGTGCAGGGTGAAGCAGCTGCAGGCGTTGTGATGCTCCGTCCGGCAACCGCTGGTACCGGTGTTATCGCAGGTGGCCCCGTGCGTGCAGTACTCGAGTGCGCAGGCATTCACGATGTGCTGTCCAAGTCGCTCGGTTCCTCGAACCAGATCAACATCGTTCACGCAACTGTTGCAGCACTCAAGGAGCTTGAGGAGCCCCTGGCAGTGGCAGCCCGCCGCGGCCTGCCCACCGATGAGGTTATCCCCAGCTACCTGCGCAACACCAAGTCTGAAAAGGCAGGTGCGTAGTAATGGCCAAGCGTATTCAGCCCAGCGACGCAAAGCTGGAAATCACCCAGGTCAAGTCCTATGTTGGTCAGAAGCAGAACATGCGCGACACCCTGCGTTCCCTGGGCCTCAAGCGCCCCGGCAACAAGGTAGTCCGCACTGCTGACCCCGTCACCGTTGGCATGGTTAACACCGTTGCTCACCTGGTGAAGGTTGAGGAGGTCAAGTAAAGATGGCAGAAGCTATCAAGATTCACGATCTGCGCCCGGCACCGGGTGCCCACAAGGCAAAGACCCGCGTTGGCCGCGGTGAAGGCTCCAAGGGTAAGACTGCAGGTCGCGGTACCAAGGGTACCAAGGCACGTTACCAGGTTCGTGCAGGCTTCGAAGGCGGCCAGCTGCCGCTGCACATGCGCCTGCCGAAGCTGCGCGGCTTCAAGAACCCCTTCCGCACCGAGTACCAGGTTGTTAACCTGGACCGCATCCAGGAACTGTTCCCCAACGGTGGCGACGTCACCGTCGAGGCACTGGTTGCTAAGGGTGCCGTTCGTAAGAACGAGCTCGTGAAGGTTCTGGGCAACGGCGAAATCTCCGTCAAGGTGAACGTTGTTGTCGACAAGGCATCGGCTTCCGCTATCGAGAAGATCGAGGCCGCTGGCGGTTCTGTAACCGTTAAGTAGTCTTCAAGACGAGAAAGCCCCCGTCCGTACACTATACGGCGGGGGCTTTTTGCTGCTCGGAAAGATTCATAACAAGGGTATATTCCTGTATTCGTATATTTGAACGCTTGGTGCACGCCACATTTAGTGTTCAAAAATCACGCTAAGAGAATATAAAAGCTACATAATCTGCTAGGGAGTTATCGTTACCCGCTCCAAACACGATAGACTGGAAGATGTGTTTACTGCGCCCTAAAACTCCTTGAGAGGGATGGGCGCCCCATAGACTTACAGGAGGACATGTGCTGAGCGCATTCGGGCGAGTCGTTAAGACCGCCGATTTGCGGCGTAAGCTGCTGTTTACCCTGGCAATGATTGTGCTGTACCGCGTGGGCACTTTCATCCCCGCGCCAGGCGTTTCCTACGGAAATGTACAGCAGTGTCTGAACGCCAATGTTACGAGCGGTGGCGTCTACGATATCGTCAACCTCTTCAGTGGTGGCGCACTGCTGCAGCTTTCGATCTTTGCCCTCGGCGTGATGCCGTACATTACCGCGTCCATTATCATCCAGCTGCTGCGCGTGGTCATCCCGCGATTCCAGGAGTTGCACGATGAAGGCGCGCAGGGTCAGGCAAAGCTCACCCAGTACACCCGCTACCTGACCATCGCTCTTGCTCTGCTGAACGCAACCACCATCGTCTCGATGGCGCGCTCCGGCGTTCTGCTGGGCAACTGCCCCGGCATCATCCCCCAGGACGACGTACTGCACATCCTGCTGATTATCGTCACCCTGTGTGCGGGTACCACCGTCATCATGTGGATGGGTGAGCAGATTACCGAGCGTGGCGTCGGCAATGGCATGTCCCTGCTGATCTTCACCTCCATCGCTTCTTCCTTCCCGAGCGCTCTGGGTTCCATCCAGCGCACCCACGGTTGGGGTATCTTCGCAGCTGTCTGCGGCATCGGCCTGCTGGTCATGCTCGCTGTGGTCTACGTGGAGCAGTCTGTTCGCCGTATCCCCGTGCAGTACGCAAAGCGCATGATTGGTCGACGCACCATTGGTGGCACCAGTACCTACATTCCGTTGAAGGTCAACATGGCAGGCGTGATCCCCCTGATCTTCGCCTCCTCCCTGCTGACCCTGCCCGGTCTGATCGCCCAGTTCAACACCCCCACCGACGGCTCCACTCCGCCGGACTGGGTTAACTGGATTAACGCATACCTGGTGCGCGGCGATCACCCGCTGTACATTGCTCTCTACTTCTTCATGATTATTGGCTTCGCGTACTTCTACGTGGCGGTCACCTTCGACCCGGTAGAAGTAGCGGACAATATGAAGAAGTACGGTGGCTTCATCCCCGGTATCCGTGCCGGTAAGCCCACCGAGCGTTACCTCAGCTACGTACTCAACCGAATTACGTTGCCTGGCGCACTTTACCTGGGTGTAATTTCCATGATTCCCCTGGTAGCGCTTATCCTATTCAACGCAAACCAGAATTTCCCGTTCGGCGGCGCCTCGCTGCTGATCGTGGTGGGTGTTGGTCTTGATACTCTCAAGCAGATCAACGCTCAGCTCCAACAACGAAACTACGAAGGACTGCTCCGATGAACCGTCTGCTCATCGTCGGCCCTCCCGGTGCAGGTAAGGGCACCCAGGCCGTCAAGATCGCTGAAGCACTGAAGATTCCCGCGATTTCCACCGGTGATATCTTCCGCAAGAACATCAAGGAAGAGACCGAGCTGGGCAAGGAAGCGAAGTCGTACATCGACTCCGGCAACCTGGTTCCCGACTCCGTCACCAACAACATGGTGCGCGCACGCCTGGAGGAGGGCGACGTCGTCAACGGCTTCCTGCTCGACGGCTACCCCCGCAACACCTCCCAGGTGCACGAGCTGGATTCCATCCTCGACGCCAAGGGCGAGAAGATTGACCGCGTTCTCCTGCTGGTTGCAGACAACGACGAACTCGTCGAGCGTCTGCTCAACCGCGCAGCAGAGCAGGGTCGCACCGATGACAACGAAGAGGTCATCCGTCACCGCCTAAAGGTCTACGAAGAAGAGACCGCACCGCTGATTGCAATCTACCGCGAACGCGGCATCGTCAAGGAAGTTAACGGCCTCGGCGAGATTGCTGAAGTCACCGAGCGCATCCTCGACGCTCTGAAGTAATCTTCTGCTGTACCCCCGCAATTTGGGATGCATGATGCATCACAAAGACTTGCGGGGGTACAGTGCTGTCTGTAGAGTTCTAAGCTTGGGCATACCGCCCCACATACCTAAGGAGCCAGAATGGCACGAGTCGAAATCAAAACCAATGCACAGCTTCAGCAGATGGCTCGTGCAGGCGTCATTACCAGCCGTGCACTCGATGCGGCAGTGGCGGCAGCCCGCCCCGGCGTAACCACCGCAGAGGTGAACGCCGCCTTTGAACGCACCATGCTGGAGCTGGGTGGCACCTCCAACTTCTACGGCTACTACGACTACCCGGCGACCGTATGCACCTCCGTCAACCACGAGGTTGTTCACGGCATCCCCGGCGACTACGTGCTCAAGGACGGCGATATTCTCTCCATCGACGGTGGCGCATACGTCATCGACCCCGCCACCAACCGCCAGTGGCACGGTGACTCGGCACGTACTGTGCTGGTTGGTGACAACGTAAGCGAAGCCCGCGCAGAGCTCTCCGCCGTCACCCGCGAGGCAATGTGGCACGGTATCGCTGCTCTGGCAACCGCAAAGAAGGTCGGCGAAATTGGTCTTGCCATCGAAGCGTACGTGACCGAAGAATACGGCGACAAGTACGGCATCATTGAAGACTACGTGGGCCACGGTATCGGTTCCCAGATGCACATGGCGCCGGACGTACTGAATTACGCAGTACGTGACATGGGCCCGAAGATCAAGCCCGGCATGGCTTTCGCTATCGAACCGATGCTCGTCACCGGTTCCATCGAGACCAAGGTACTCTCTGACGACTGGACCGTTGTGACCGTTGACGGCTCCGATGCATGCCAGTGGGAGCACTCCGTTGCTGTGCACAGCGAAGGCATCTGGGTCCTGACCGCAGAAGATGGCGGCGCAAGCGAACTTGCTCGCTTCGGCGTAACCCCGGTTCCGATCCCCGCCTAAGTCCCACCACTGGGGGAGGGGAACCCACCTTTAGCTGCCCCACCTCCACCCGAAGAAACCGGCGAATCCGGTCTGGTGCGTGATAGCGCATCCGAAAGCATCCACATCACAAGGAAGAAGCTCCATGAGCGAAACTCTCAACAGCAGCGAGGCATCCGCGCCCGCTGCGACCAAGGTGCCGGTTGAAATCTCGAACGTTCGCCCCGCACCCGGCCAGATTGCCCTGAAAGCACCGCGCCGTGCGAAGCCGCCCAAGCACATCGCTGACTTCGATATGGCTGGCCGCCGCGAATTTCTGAAGGAACTGGGCTACCAGTCGTTCCGTGCGTCCCAGCTGTCCAAGCACTATTTTGAGCGTCTGGTCACTGACCCCGCAGAGATGACTGACCTGCCGGCTAAGGACCGCGAGCAGATGGTTGCCCAGGCGATGCCGCAGCTTCTGACCCCGGTCCGTACCCTGGAAGCTGACGGTGGCGACACCCTGAAGGTTGTGCACCGCCTCTTTGACGGTGCGCTCATCGAGTCCGTCATCATGCGCTATGACAACCGTGTGACCATGTGCATCTCTTCGCAGGCTGGCTGCGGTATGAACTGCCCCTTCTGTGCAACCGGTCAGCAGGGTTTGACCCGTAACCTGTCCACTGCAGAAATTGTGGAGCAGGTCGTTGCCGGTGCCCGCTACCTGAAGCAGATGAAGGGCCTGGAAGAAGCAGAAGGCGGTTCTGAGGATACTCGTCCGCTGCGTGTTTCCAACATTGTCTTCATGGGTATGGGTGAGGCGCTCGCTAACTACAAGGCAACCATGGGTGCTGTGCACCGCCTGATTGACCCTTCGCCCGAGGGCCTCGGTATTTCTGCTCGTGGTCTGACCATGTCGACCGTGGGTCTGGTGCCCGGCATTCGTAAGTTTGAGCTGGAGAAGCTGCCCATTACTTTGGCGCTGTCTCTGCACGCTCCGGATGATGAGCTGCGTGATGAGCTAATCCCGATTAACCAGCGTTGGAAGGTTGACGAGACTCTGGACGCTGCGTACGACTACTACCGTACGACCGGCCGCCGCGTCTCCATTGAGTACGCGCTGATTCGCGATATTAACGATCAGGGCTGGCGTGCGGATTTGCTCGGTAAGAAGCTGGCGCAGCGCGGCCGTGGCTGGGTGCACGTGAACCCGATTCCGCTGAACCCGACCCCGGGTTCAAAGTGGACGGCATCCCGTAAGGGCGTTGAGCAGAACTTTGTGGAGCGTCTGCGTGCCCACGGTATTCCGACGACTATTCGTGATACTCGCGGTTCCGATATTGATGGTGCATGCGGTCAGCTGGCTGCTAAGGAAGACTAAGCGGCTGAGCTGCGACCGGTGAACGGTGCCCCTTTCCTGCGGAGGGAAGTCATTAAGACTTCCTGGAGCGTGGGGGAGGGGCTTCTTCCTTTTAAACCTTAAGTGCCTGATGTCATAAAAATCACGGTTGTTTTTCCACGGTCTTTGCCGTAGAGTTAACAGTTGGTTGTTTGTGCCAGTGTTAAGCGCGCCTTAAAACGCCCTAGCGCCTCACCGAGGTGAGCTCACAAACAGAAGATACATTTGCCCGCCGCACCTGCGACGGGCACCGACGTTAGCGGAGGATATGGCTAAGAAAGACGGCGTCATCGAGATTGAAGGCTCTGTGGTTGAAGCTCTGCCCAACGCGATGTTCCGTGTTGAGCTGGATAACGGCCACAAGGTTCTCGCGCACATCTCGGGCAAGATGCGTCAGCACTACATTCGCATCCTGCCTGAGGACCGAGTAGTAGTGGAACTGAGCCCCTACGACCTTTCCCGAGGTCGTATCGTCTACCGTTACAAGTAAACCCGAGATAAACGTCGCCCCTGGCGGCGTTTAAATCGTGTTCAAAGGGATAACGCAGTTCCCCAACGTAAGTGAGGGAACCTCTTATCTCGCCAGTAATCAAGTTGCAATCAAAAGGAATGCGATGAAGGTCAAGCCGAGCGTTAAGCCGATCTGCGATAAGTGCAAGGTGATCCGCCGTCACGGTGTGGTCATGGTGATCTGCGAAAACCCGCGCCACAAGCAGCGCCAGGGCTAATCCCTAGCAGCTGACTTCATAGCCGCCCTATAAGAGGGCGGAATTGTCATAGGCACCGCTCCGAAGCAACGCCAACGAGGCGCCTTCGGATACCTCCGGACTCAGAGGCCGGGGACCGGGTCAGAACAACCCGGGCAGTGATGCTATAGACCTCTGGAAAACAACAAGGAGAAGCCAGTATGGCACGTCTCGCTGGAGTTGATATTCCCCGCGAAAAGCGCGTGGAAGTTGCTCTCACTTACATCTACGGCGTGGGCAAGACCCGTGCACACGAAACCCTCGCTGCTACCGGCGTCAACCCTGACACCCGCGTCAAGGACCTGACCGACCAGGAGCTCGTGGCACTTCGTGACTTCATCGAAGGCAACTACAAGGTTGAAGGTGATCTTCGCCGCGAGGTTGCAGCTGACATCCGCCGTAAGGTTGAAATCGGTTCCTACCAGGGCCTGCGCCACCGCCGCGGCCTGCCGGTTCACGGTCAGCGCACCAAGACTAACGCACGTACCCGCAAGGGCCCGAAGCGTACCGTCGCAGGTAAGAAGAAGTAAGCAACGTTGCTCTGTTGGATATCTCTATCCGACCAACGTATTAGAAAACCTTTGTAGGAGAATCAAAAATGCCTCCCAAGACTCGCGCTGCGGCAGCTCGTAAGACCAACCGCCGCAAGGTTAGCAAGAACATCGTTGCTGGTCAGGCTCACATCAAGTCGACCTTCAACAACACCATCGTCTCCATCACCGATCCCACCGGTGCAGTGATCTCCTGGTCCTCCGCTGGCGACATGGGCTTCAAGGGCTCCCGTAAGTCCACCCCCTACGCCGCACAGCTGGCTGCTGAGGCTGCTGCAAACCGCGCCAAGGAGCACGGCGTCCGCAAGGTTGACGTGTTCGTCAAGGGCCCCGGTTCCGGTCGCGAAACCGCAATCCGCTCCCTGCAGGCTGCAGGCCTCGAGGTCGGTTCGATTCAGGACGTTACCCCCGTTGCACACAACGGTTGCCGTCCCCCGAAGCGCCGCCGCGTCTAATTAGGTTCCTGACCTAATCCCTCGACGGGTACGCTCCACGGAGTTGTGCCCGGAGAGTACAGACACCCGTCTGCTTCCTAAGATATGTTTTCCCCAACCTGTGGGCTCATATAGCGGAGCTCACCGAAAGGAAACAAAGTGCTTATTGCACAGCGCCCCACTCTGACTGAAGAGGTCGTAGCGCCCAACCGCTCGCGCTTCACCATCGAGCCTCTGGAGCCCGGTTTCGGCTACACCATGGGTAACTCCCTCCGCCGTACTCTGCTGTCCTCCATCCCCGGCGCCGCTGTTACTAGCGTCCGCATTGATGGTGTGCTGCACGAGTTCAGCACCGTTCCCGGCGTGACCGAGGACGTCACTGAGATCATCTTGAACATCAAGAAGCTCTCCATCTCTTCTGAGAACGACGAGCCCGTCGTGGCCTACCTGCGCAAGCAGGGCGAAGGTGAACTGACCGCAGGCGACATCGAGGTTCCCGCTGGCGTGGAGATCCACAACCCGGAACTGCACCTGGCAACCCTGAACGCCTCGGCAAACTTCAACGCTGAGCTGGTTATCGAGCGCGGTCGCGGCTACGTGACTGCAGCTCAGAACAAGGTCGGCGATGGCGAGATTGGCCGTATCCCGGTTGACTCCATCTACTCCCCGGTTCTGAAGGTTACCTTCAGCGTGAACGCGACCCGTGTTGAGCAGCGCACCGACTTCGACAGCCTGACCCTGGACGTCGAAACCAAGGAAGCCATCGCACCGCGTGACGCCGTTGCTTCTGCAGGCAGCACCCTGGTCGAGCTCTTCGGCCTGGCACGTGAGCTGAACATTGCAGCTGAGGGTATTGAAGTTGGCCCGTCGCCCGCCGACGAGTCCATGGCCGCTGATCTGGCACTGCCGATCGAGGACCTGAACATGTCCGTCCGCTCCTACAACTGCCTCAAGCGCGAGGGCATCCACACCGTGGGTGAGCTCGTGACCCGCAGTGAAGCTGACCTGATGGACATCCGTAACTTCGGTGCTAAGTCCATTGACGAGGTCAAGGCAAAGCTCATCGAGCTCGGCCTGGCTCTGAAGGACTCCCCTCCCGGTTTCGAGCCTGCTGCACGCCCGCTTGATGACGAAGACGGTTCCGGCGAATAATTTCGACCGAATAGTTCACCCGGTTCCACCGGGATCAGTCAAACTTGATTCCCTAAGAGGCTCCGCTGCTGGGGCGTTAGGGAACGCAACTATGGAGATTTAACTATGCCTACTCCCACTAAGGGTCCCCGCCTCGGCGGTTCCCCGACCCACGAGCGCCACATGCTCAACAACCTGTCGGCGCAGCTGTTCCAGCACAAGCGCATCACCACCACCCTGACCAAGGCAAAGCGCCTGCGTCCGGTGGCAGAGCGCTTCATCACCTTCGGTAAGAAGGGCGACCTGGCTGCTCGCCGTCGCGTGCTGCGTTCCATCACCGACAAGTCCGTCGTGCACGAGCTCTTCACCGTTATTGCTCCGGCAATGGCAGAGCGCCCCGGTGGTTACACCCGCATCATCAAGATCGGTAACCGTAAGGGTGACAACGCTCCCATGGCAGTCATCGAGCTCGTCATGGAGCCCGTTGCAACCAAGGGTGCAGTTGCTGAGGCAACCAAGGTTGCTGAGAAGGCAGCTGAGGCTCCCAAGGCTGAAGCAGCTGAGGGCCTGCCGGCAGGTTCCCACGCACCCCTGGAGTCCGGCGAGGCTCCCGAGGGCTTCGAGGTTAAGGGTAACGCCGATTCCATGAAGTACCACGTGCCCGGTTCCCGCTGGTACTCCAGCACCAAGGCTGAAATCTGGTTCGACTCCGCTGAGTCGGCAGAGGCTGCAGGTTACGCCCCCGCAGGTGGCGCAGCAGCACAGAAGGTTTCCGAGTAATACGGATCCCAGCTGATTTAGGCTAAGCCTAAAATATGTCAATCCGCCGTCCACTGCTGTGGGCGGCGGATTGGTGTATCTGCATACTTAACAAGGAGACGGTTCTTTGCGTATTCGCTAATACAAGAGCCGAACCGTATTCTTCAACCGTCCTTTACCGCTGAAAGGCACACCAATGCATAACGCTACTGCTTTAGAGAACCGTGAAGAACAGCCCTTCACTGCTACGCACCGCGTGCGAATTGATTGTGCCTACGACGGTTCTCTTTTTAGCGGGTGGGCTGCCCAACCGAACCTGGTTACCGTGCAGGGGGTCATTGAGAATGCCCTTGAACTGATTTTGCGGGCGCCTCACCGCGTGGTGGTCGCGGGTCGAACTGATGCCGGTGTGCATGCGGAAGCCCAGACCCTGCATTGCGATCTGAACGATGAGGACTGGACTCGCCTGCAAGGTCGAACGGGGGAGGACGACCCGACGGCTGCCCTGGGCCGCCGCCTCACCGGTGCTCTTCAGCGCTGCCTCTACGATGCGGAAGAGCAGTTGAACTTGCCGAAGAACGTTCGCGGCATTCTGCAGGGCGCTATTCAGATTCACCGCGTCACTGGGGTTCCCTTCGATTTTGATGCGCGCTTCTCGGCTACCGGTCGCCGCTACGTATATCGCATTGCAGATGGCGCGGCGGACGGTCTTAATCCTCTGCACCGTACCTACACCTGGGCGGTACCTGAGCACCTGGATTGTGCTGATCTTAACCAGTCGGCGCAGCAGCTACTCGGCCTGCGTGATTTTCTCTCCTTCTGCAAGCCGCGTGAAGGCGCGACCACGATTCGTGAGCTGCGAGAGCTTAGCTTCACTCGTGCTGAAAGTGGCCTTATTGAGGTGCGTGTGGTGGCTGATGCCTTCTGTCATCACATGGTGCGTTCACTTGTGGGTGCGTTGGTGCTCTACGGCACGGGTAAACGTGACGCGGCCTGGTTGCGTGAGCGGATCGAGAACCCGGGACGCGAAGCTTCGCTGACTCTTGCGCCTCCGCATGCTCTGGCACTAGCTGAGATTTACTACCCTGCCCCGGAGTTGTATGGAGAGCAGGCGGAACGTGCTCGAGCAAAGCGAGAGGACCACGAAGCGCAGAGCGCTTAACGCCCTGTATATATTGAGCCCCGTCACGTTGCTCATGCGCCGTGAAGCGTCGCGGGGGAGCGCAACTACCCCGGGTGAATTACACGGATGGAATTTAAAATGTGTTTAAGACAAAAAAGCCCTATTTTTAAGGCTTTGGCGGTGGATTAAGCACTCGACGTCCTGTATAGTCTTGATATGTTGTGCGTGTTCTACCCGAGCGCGCTCTAAATCGCTGTCTAGTTGCAGGACGTTAAGGCGGTCTAGAGTACGGGCAGAACGGGCGGCAGCTCGGTCCTCACCCGGGTGTTCGTCATGCACGTAAGTAAAAGGCGCGATACCCAACTAAGCGCCGTATGTACATTTCGAGACAAAGGCCAATATTTTGCGCACTTATACTCCCAAGCCCGGCGAAGTCGAGCGCCAGTGGCACGTCATTGACGCCACCGACGTTGTTCTCGGCCGCCTCGCAAGCCAGACCGCTATCCTGCTGCGCGGTAAGCACAAGCCGACTTTTGCTCCCCACGTTGACACCGGTGACTTCGTTATCATCGTGAACGCTGAGAAGGTCGCCCTGACCGGTGCAAAGCTCGAGCAGAAGCGTGCATACCGCCACTCGGGTTACCCCGGCGGTCTGAAGTCCGTGAACTACGCAGAGCTGCTTGAGACCAACCCCGTTCGCGCGGTTGAGAAGGCTGTCAAGGGCATGCTGCCCAAGAACAAGCTTGCTGCACAGCAGCTCAAGAAGCTGAAGGTCTACGCTGGCCCCGAGCACCCGCACGCGGCACAGCAGCCCAAGACCTACGAATTCAACCAGGTCGCCCAGTAATTCGGGCCTACGAGAAACAATAGGAGAAATCGTGGCTCAGAACGAAGAGCTGATCGTAGTCGAGGAAGAGCTGACCAGCTACACCTCGGAGTCCGCTGCTCCCGCAGCGGCTAAGGCAGCACGCCCGGCCCTGACTGTTGCAGGCGCAGCAGTTGGTCGCCGCAAGGAAGCAGTGGCACGCGTTCGCGTTGTGCCCGGTTCCGGCAACTGGACCATCAACGGTCGTAGCCTGGAAGACTACTTCCCCAACAAGCTGCACCAGCAGGACGTCAACCAGCCTTTCAAGCTCCTGGAGCTTGAGGGCGCATACGACGTCATCGCACGCATCAACGGTGGTGGCCCCTCCGGTCAGGCAGGTGCTCTGCGCCTGGGTATCGCTCGTGCACTGAACGAGATCGACCGCGAAAACAACCGCCCCGCACTGAAGAAGGCTGGCTACCTGACCCGTGACGCACGCGTCATCGAGCGTAAGAAGGCTGGTCTTAAGAAGGCACGCAAGGCTTCGCAGTTCTCCAAGCGTTAATCGCTGGTTTTCACGAAGCGTTACGCCCCGCTTCTCCTTCGGGAGATTCGGGGCGTTTTGCGTATCTACTCACCGTGAGCGTTACAAGGTTATAGGGTGCATATAACTGTTACGTTTGTTCATCGAAGAGCACACCGGTAGAGTTAAAGAGTCAAAGCAGACAGGAAGAAAAGAGTACTCATGGCAGAGCAGAATCCCTCCACCCAGCCCGAAGAGAAGGCAGTGGAGGCTCCTCAGGCTGAAGCCCACCAGCACGCCGCTGAAGGCGCACACGCACACACCGGTTCTGAGAAGAAACAAGCCATCAAGGAAGCCCTGAAGCCCCAGGCACGCCGCACCTCCGTTGTCGAAGACTACTCGGCAGAGCTGGACGAAATGGCTTCCCTCACCCGCGCCCTCGGCAAGGACAAGAAGGACGACGAAACCTCGCAGGCATGGAAGAAGGGTTACCCCTACGACACCAAGCTCAGCCGTAAGGCATACGAGAAGGAAAAGCGTGCCCTGCAGATTGAGCTGCTGAAGCTGCAGCTCTGGGCTAAGTCCACCGGTCAGAAGATCCTCATCATCTTCGAAGGCCGCGACGCAGCAGGTAAGGGCGGCTCCATCAAGCGCTTCACCGAGCACCTGAACCCCCGTGGCGCTCGCGTTGTGGCACTGGAGAAGCCGACCGATATCGAACAGACCCAGTGGTACTTCCAGCGTTACATCAAGCACCTGCCCTCCGGCGGCGAAATCGTCCTGATGGACCGCTCCTGGTACAACCGTGCCGGCGTTGAGCGCGTTATGGGCTACTGCACCCAGGCACAGTACTTCGAGTTCATGCGCGAAGTTCCGGACCTGGAGCGCATGCTGGTGAACTCCGGTATTCATATCATCAAGTTCTGGTTCTCCGTCACCCGCGAAGAGCAGCTCGCACGCTTCACCTCCCGCCGTACCGACCCGGTCCGCCAGTGGAAGCTTTCCCCCACCGACCTGGCATCTCTGGACAAGTGGGACGACTACACCGCGGCAAAGGAAGCAATGTTCTTCTACACCCACACCGGTGACGCCCCCTGGACCGTTATCAAGTCCAACGACAAGAAGCGCGCACGTCTGGAAGCAATGCGTTACGTGCTCTCCCAGTTCGACTACCCCTCCAAGGACGAGGCAGTCGTGGGCGAGCTCGACTCGCTGATCGTTCGCTCCGCATCACACGTCTTCGAGGACGAGTCCGGTGACTCCCCCGACGGCTTCCCCGTCGTCAAGTAAGCGTTGATAGATAGGGGAGAGCAACAACTCAACCCTGCGGCGGTATAACCGCTAAACAGCTTGCGCTGTGAAGGTGCCTGCTCTCTTTTCCCTCTCTGGGAACTGAGAACAGGCACCTTTGCGTGTCTATAGAAACATTGGCTATGAAGCAGATATGTAGCCGCTGAAAATCACTTTCTGATTCTGAAGAAAATACGGTGTATACGCCTGAGGAGAGTTATGCACATCGTAAAATAAAAAGGTGACTGAACGACTTTTTGGAACCGACGGCGTACGCGGTCTGGCAAACGATGTAATTACTCCCGCCCTGGCTATGGAGCTCGCGCAGGCGGCTTCTATTGTTCTGGGCTTTGACACGGTAGAAGAGGGTGTACGCCCCCGTGCCGTGATCGCAAATGACTCCCGATCCTCTGCAGACTTTATTGTCTCTGCGATGAAGGCTGGCTTCGCTAGCGCAGGTGTTGACGTGCTGGACGCCGGCATTGTCCCCACCCCCGCAGCAGCTTACCTGGTGGCACACACCGGTGCTGACTTCGGCGTGATGATTTCTGCATCGCACAACCCGGCAGCGGACAACGGCATTAAGTTCCTGGCCCGAGGCGGCCAGAAGCTGGAAGACTCCGTTGAGGACGCCATTGAACGCGTTTACCGCGAGAAGTCCTTCCGCTACCCGACCGGTGGCGCTGTGGGTACCGTCAAGACCCTGGAGAACGGTACCGAGGCTTACGTGAAGCACCTGGTCTCCACCCTGCCCGAAGGCAAGCCCCTCGCAGGCAAGAAGATTGTTCTGGACTGCGCAAACGGTGCGGCATACGCAGCATCTCCCGCAGCTTTCGAAGCGTTGGGTGCAGAGGTTATCGCACTGGCTGTAGAGCCCAACGGCACCAACATCAACGACGGCGTGGGCTCCACCCACCCCGAGAAGCTGCAGGCAGCAGTCGTTGAGCACGGCGCGGACCTCGGCATCGCCCACGACGGCGACTCCGACCGTTGCCAGGCAGTTGACGAAAAGGGCAACCTGGTAGACGGCGACCAGATCATGGCGATCCTTGCTGTTGCTGCTAAGCGCGAAGGCAAGCTCGCAAAGGACACCCTCGTCGCAACCGTGATGAGCAGCCTGGGCCTGGAGCTGTACCTGCGCGAGCACGGCATTACCCTCGGCCGCACCGCTGTGGGCGACCGCTACGTCCTCGAGTCTATGCGCGAGCACGGCTACAACCTCGGTGGCGAGCAGTCCGGCCACGTTATCATGAGCGACTACGCAACCACCGGTGACGGCGTTCTGACCGGCATCCAGCTGGCTGCAGAGGTGGCTCGTAGCGGTCAGACCCTCTCGGAGCTGGCATCCCGCATGCAGCCCACCCCGCAGCGCCTGATCAACGTCAAGGGCGTTGACCGTGCGGCGGTCAAGACCAACGAGGCGCTCGCCACCGCCGTGAGCGAGGCTGAAGGCGTACTGGGTGAGAGCGGCCGCGTGCTGCTGCGTGCATCCGGCACCGAGCCTCTGGTTCGCGTGATGGTTGAAGCTGCAACCCAGGAACAGGCCGATGAGGTTGCTCAGCAGCTGGCTGACGTCGTGGCTAAGGAACTGGCACTCTAAACGTATTCTCTTCCGGCGCGAAGACCGGAATGGAGGATAGAGAAAGGGCTGGGAAGGTAACACCTTCCCAGCCCTTCTTCGTTATCTTGGGCGGGGGGAGGGGGGACGAGGATACGGAAAACCCCCGTATCCACAGGGGATACGGGGGTCTAAAAAATTAGTGGTAGAGAGCAGAGAAATTACTTCTTTGCCAGAGCATCGCGGATCTCCTTCAGGAGGTCAAGCTCGGTCTCTTCCTTTTCAATAGCCTCGTCTTCAGCCTTCTTCTTAGCCAGCGCGAGTTCAGTCAGCTTCTGAGTGGGCACAACAACTGCGAAGTACACAGCAACTGCAATCAGGATGAAGTTGACAATAGCGGTCAGGAACACGCCAACCTTGATCTGGCCGAAGACCAGGAAGTTGTCGAAGTTGGGGGAGCCAACCAGCATGGAGATAGCCGGCATCAGGACGGCCTGGACAAGCGAGGTCACCACAGCGGTGAAGGCGGTACCCATAATCAGACCAACTGCGAGATCGATGACGTTACCGCGGATTACAAAATCTTTAAAACCCTTAAGCATGAGATATAGAATAGCGCCTTTTCGCCTCAGAAAATGCCATATTCTGAGAAAATTTTCGTTGTAAAGCATGTGTTTTTCTTCACAGTGGTTCTGTGGTACCCAATACTTAAGGTCTAGGTCACATAAAGGTGAGTAAAAATCTCTGAAACCTGCGAAAAATCGCGGATTTACGCGGCGTGTACGCGAAAAAATATGCATCTACTGTGCCTATTTATTTCTGACACGGAAGCCAGAAATACGACACGCATCACCACTTGGCGCACCGACCAAAGCCGAAAGATTAGCCCAGACCCTAGCTCGCACTTGCATAATTGGGTGCCGCACCCGTACCGATAAACTCCTCAAAAGTCTTCGCACCCGAAGACACATACTCCTGAGCAATCTGCACACCCACATAACGGTAATGCCACGGCTCAAAACGATAACCGGTCACCGACTGACGACCATCAGGGAAACGCAAAATATATCCGTAACGCGGAGCATTCTTCACCAACCACTGACCAGCCAGCGTATCGCGGTAACACTCCTCCAGACGGCAACCCTCAGGAGAAGCAAAATCAATCGCCAAACCCGTCTGATGCTCCGAATAGCCGGGACGAGCAGACAACTGATCCGCCACCTGCTGACCGTTCACCGAAACCCAATACTGATAGGTCTGCTGCTGCACCGCATACGAACGATACGCGCTAGAAACAAGCAGAGTCACGCCATCGGTCGCCGCCGCATCAATCATCGTGTCCGCCGCCTTAGCCGCCTCAGCACGCAATTGATGACCGTAGAACTCCACCAGGTCACTCGGCTCCCAATCCTGCTGCGCAAAGGGGCGCATCTTATTCACGAGACAACGCAAAGAATCCGGCTGAGACTCAACACTCGGCTGGGCAAGCGCCAACGGGGAAGAAGACGCGCTCGCAGAAGCCGAAGCACTTGCAGAAGCACTGGTAGCAGAAGCGCTGGTTGCAGAAGCAACAGGGGAGGGCGCGGCAGAAGAGGTCGCCGCAGTGGAAGAGGCACTAGAAGAAGCCGCTGAAGCCGTCGCAGACTCAGACGCAGAAGCGCTCGTTGCAGAAGATGAAGAGGAGGCACCCTGACCCTGTGAACCACCCTGCGAGCCACAAGCCGCCAACAACGCGGTACCGCCAACCCCCAAAGCGGCACCCAAGAGGGTGCGGCGGTTCACTGCAGAACTATTAACCGCAGAACTATTAAGAGACTCCTGAGCGGTAGACGTACGGTGCAGAGACTTCACAATAACTCCTCATCATGGCGTAGATGCAAACAAAAAGCGCCGGAAGCCTAAACCCACCCCGCGAGGGAGTGGAGCCTCCGGCGCCTTCTACTAGAATGCACCACAATACCGGCTAAAAGCCGCACACGAACACTAAAAACCTAAAGAACCTCTAGTTCTTACGCAGAAGAACCTGCTCCACGGTATGCTCGGCACCCTTCTGCAGAATCAAATGCGCACGAGCACGAGTCGGCAAAACATTCTGCACCAGATTAGGCTCATTCACGCTCTTCCAAATGCCGGTCGCTACCTCAACCGCCTGCTCATCGCTCAGCTCCGCATAACGCTTGAAATACGACTCCGGATTCGCAAAAGCCGAAGAACGCAGAGTCAAGAAACGATTCACATACCAGCGCTCAATATCCTCAGTGCGGGCATCCACATAAATAGAGAAATCAAAGAAATCGCTCAGCGTCAGATCGGAAGTCTCCGGACCCTCAGCCTGAGAAGGCGCCAAAACATTCAAACCCTCAAGAATCAGAACATCCGGTGCCGTGACCTCAATATGCTCATCCGGCATGATGTCGTAATACAGGTGCGAATACTTCGGCGCCACCACACGCTCGGCACCGGACTTCACCTGCGACACAAAATTCAACAGGGCGCGGCGATCATAAGACTCCGGGAAACCCTTGCGGTGCATAATGCCGCGACGCTGAAGCTCCGCATTCGGGTACAAGAAACCATCCGTAGTCACCAACTGAACCTTCGGAGTCGAAGGCCAGCGACTCAAAAGAGCCTGCAAAATACGAGCCGTCGTCGACTTACCCACAGCAACAGAACCCGCCACACCAATAATGAACGGGACGCGACGCTGAGACACATGCAGAAAATCATTCGTCATATGGTTCAGCGAGGATGCGGCAGTTACATACAGATTAAGAAGGCGAGAAACCGGCAGATAAATACGCTGCACCTCTTCAAGGTCGACAGTTTCACCCAGACCACGAAGAGACTCAATTTCCTCAGCACTGAGGGGGACAGAAATCTCATTGGCTAGGTGCGACCAACGGGAACGGTCAAGATGCATGAAGCGGTCATCGCCAGAAAAATACGGTGCGGTGCTCATTTATCTAAGTGTACGAACTTTCAGCCCGCGGGGAAAATACCCACCCTCACGGTTTGTTTGTAGAAATAAATTGATGGAAAGAAAAGGGTAAAACCTGAAAAGCTAGGAAAGCCACATTAAACGTGACGCATAACGGTATTTCACCGTGCGCATATCTGGATACTTGTGGGATAAACTTATAGCATGTGTGGAATCGTAGGATATGTAGGTCTGGACACTGCTCCGGACGGTAACAAGTTTGACCACAACGCATACGATGTGGTCCTCGAAGGTCTGCGCCGTCAGGAATACCGCGGCTATGACTCTGCTGGCGTGGCACTCGTGTGCCCCGACGGCATCGTATTCCGTAAGAAGGCTGGTAAGCTCCTGAACCTTGAGAACGAGGTCAAGGAACACCCCCTGCCTGACTCCCAGATTGGTATCGGTCACACCCGTTGGGCAACCCACGGTGGACCCACTGACAACAACGCTCACCCCCACGTTGTCGACAACGGCCGCCTCGCCGTCGTACACAACGGTATTATCGAAAACTTCGCAGAACTGCGTGCCGAACTGCTCGCCGAAGGCGTAGAGTTCGCATCTCAGACCGACACCGAGGTAGCTGCAGCAACCATCGCAAGCATCTACAACAAGCTCGGTACCGGTGACCTCACCGAGGCAGTACGCGTCGCATCCAACCGCCTCGAAGGTGCATTCACCATCCTGGCTATCCACGCCGACCACCCGGACCGCGTTGTGGCAACCCGCCGCAACTCCCCGCTGGTTATCGGCCTGGGCGAGAACGAGAACTTCCTCGGCTCTGACGTCTCCGCGTTCATTGACTACACCAAGGAAGCCGTCGAAATGGGTCAGGACCAGATCGTGACCATCACCGGCACTGACTACTCCATCATCGACTTCGAAGGTAACCCCGCAGAGGGCAAGCCCTTCCACATCGAATGGGACGCAGCAGCAGCCGAAAAGGGCGGCTTCAACTCCTTCATGGAGAAGGAAATCCACGAGCAGCCCACCGCAGTTGAACAGACCCTCATGGGCCGCCTCGACGAGAACGGCAACCTCACCCTCGACGAGCTGAACATCGACGACTCGGTGCTGCGCTCGATTGACAAGATCATCGTTGTTGCATGTGGTACCGCAGCATACGCAGGCCAGGTGGCACGCTACGCCATCGAGCACTGGTGCCGCATCCCCACCGAGGTCGAGCTCGCACACGAGTTCCGCTACCGCGACCCCATCGTGAACGAGAAGACCCTCATCGTGGCACTCTCGCAGTCCGGCGAAACTATGGACACCCTGATGGCAGTGCGCCACGCACGCGAACAGGGCGCAAAGGTTATCTCCATCTGCAACACCCACGGCTCGACCCTGCCCCGTGAATCCGACGCTGCCCTGTACACCCACGCAGGCCCCGAAATCGCAGTGGCATCCACCAAGGCATTCCTGGCACAGATCACCGCAGCATACCTGCTCGGCCTGTACCTGGCACAGCTGCGCGGCAACAAGTACAAGGACGAAATCGCTTCGATCCTCGCCGAGCTGCAGAACATGCCCGCAAAGATCCAGAAGGTCATCGACAACGACACCCAGGTCAAGGAACTGGGCGTCGAAATGAAGGATGCCTCCTCCGTGATCTTCCTCGGCCGCCATGTGGGCTTCCCCGTCGCAATGGAAGGCGCACTCAAGCTCAAGGAAATCACCTACATCCACGCTGAAGGCTTCGCAGCAGGCGAGCTCAAGCACGGCCCCATCGCACTGATCGATGAAGGCCAGCCGGTTATCGTGGTGGTTCCCTCCGCAAATGGTCGCGACTCCCTGCACGGCAAGGTCGTCTCCAACATCCAGGAAGTGCGCGCACGCGGCGCCTTCACCATCGTCATCGCCGAGGAAGGCGACGAGGCCGTCAAGCCCTACGCAGACCGCCTCATCACCGTCCCGGCATGCCCCTCGCTGCTACAGCCCCTGCTGGCAACCGTGCCCCTGCAGATCTTCGCATGCGCACTGGCAGAAGCTAAGGGCCTGGACGTTGATCAGCCGCGTAACCTCGCAAAGTCCGTGACCGTGGAGTAATCCTCAGAAGTAATCATCTGGAGTAATCCTCGGAAATTGCCTCGGCGATAACGAAAGGGCGGTGGTTGAGTTCTCTAAGAACTCAACCACCGCCCTTGTCGTTTAATCGGGCGGTTATTCGTGGATTAACCAACAAAAATGACGCTGTGAAACAGACATCAACCATGCGTCATATTTGACGCTATCCCACCTAAAAGAAACGAATCTCGCTAGACTTAAAACAAGAGAAACCGCAAACAGGACGCGGTTACCACCCCTACCGTAAAAGGTGAAGCTCATGATTATGGGAATCGGCGTAGATACCGTCAACATTGAACGATTCGAGCGAATCGTGACCGAAACACCAGCCTTCGTCCGCCGCGTCTTCACCCCCAACGAACGCACCCGGAACGTACGCTCCCAAGCCGTACGATTTGCCGCTAAAGAAGCAGTCGCAAAAGTACTCGGAGCACCCGCCGGACTCAACTGGCAAGACTGCGAAGTCGCCACCGCCGAAAGCGGCCAGCCCTACCTCATCATTCAGGGCACCATCGCCCGCCGAGCCAAAGAACTCGGCATCAACCGCATTCACCTCTCGCTGACCCACGACGAACCCATGGCCATCGCCATCGCAACCGCCGAATACCTCAGCGACGCAGAACTGGCGCACCTGCAAAAGTTCAACCCCGAAAGCTACCGACTCAGCGTCATCGCCGGTGACGACACCGACGACTAACGCAGAGTCACACCAACACCACAACCAGGTGACCCCTAAGGCCCGCACGGTGCCACCCAAGGAGACAGCAATGAAGCTCATCTACACTGCTTCCCAGGTACGCGAAGCAGAAAAGCCCTACATCGAAGCCGTCGACTACGACGGCTACCTCATGCAACGTGCCGCAGACGCCGTCGCAGCCGAAGCGCAGGAGCTACTCCACGGCACAGAAAACGCCAAAATCCTGCTCCTCATCGGCCCGGGCAACAACGGCGCAGACACCATCTACGCCGGCGCCCGCCTCAGCGCCAAGGGCCACCGCGTTGACGCAGTCATCTTCGACCCCAGCGAAAAGAACCTCGAACTCATCGCCCGCGAAGGTGGCGAAGGCACCCGCGTACTCGACCCCGAACACACCCTCGAACACCTTACCGGCTACGACCTGACCATTGACGGCATCCTCGGTACCGGCTCCAGCGGCGCCGTACGCGGTAGCGCCGGCGAATACCTGGGCGTACTCCGTGCAGCGCAGCTCGACGGTAAGCTCGGCGCAGTCCTCGCAGTAGACACCCCCTCCGGAGTCGACAACAACCGCGGAACCGTGCACGAACCCTCCCTGCGCGCCGACCGCACCGTCACCTTCATCGGCCACAAGCTACCGGCAGGCACCTGCCACAGCGTCCACTCCGGAGACATCAAACTCTACGACCTGGGCGTTCCCGAAGCCCTCGATTCCCACAAGCCCGCCCTGCGCGTCCTTGAGCGCGAAGACTACCGCGAACTCATTGAAGTACCCGACGAGCACTCCCACAAGTACACCCGCGGCGTACTGGGCATGCTCACCGGTAGCCTCGAATACCCCGGCGCGGCCCTCATGAGTGTACGCGCAGCCCTCAACACCGGCGTGGGCATGGTCCGCTTCAACGCCAACTCTCACGAGCTACGCCAGCTCATGATTGCTCACAACCCCGAAACCGTCTACTTCAGCGGCGCCCCCGCCCTGCAGAGGGTCACCGTCTGGGCCGGCGGATCTGGCTCTAGCCACGACTCGCTGGATAAGAACCGCTACCTGCTCCACTCGCCCGAACCCGCCATCCTCGACGCGGGCGCCTGCGACCTGGCGGCAGAATACCTGGCAACCGGTAAGCACCTCGGCTCCCACAAGATCCTCACCCCGCACGCCGCAGAGCTCGAACGCTTCCTGCGCATCGTGCACGAGCTCGCCCCCGAAACCTGGAAGAAGCACCTGGGTGACGCCATCGTACCCAGCCGCAAGGATATCGACGCAGAACCCTTCCGCTGGGTACGCGCCGCCTCCGAACTTTCCGGCGCCACCGTCATGCTCAAGGGCGGCTACACGCTCATTGCGGCACCCAACGGCGCCACCTACAGCGTTGCCGGAGGAAGCCCCTGGCTCGCCACCGCAGGCAGCGGTGACACCCTCACCGGCATCTACGGCGCCCTGCTCGCCCAAACCGTAGCCGCCTTCGACGCCCGCGGAGAAGCCCTAGAAGGCTGCACCTTCGCCTCCATCGGCGCGCTCGCAGTCTACCTGCATGGTGAAGCAGCACGCGCCAGCGCCACCGGAAGCGTCAAGGACGCTCTGCCCGGCCCGGCACCCGCAACCCGCGTTGCGCAGATGCTCCCCGAAGTCATCGCACGCCTCATCGCCGAATAGGGGAGCGGAACTAGCGCCCTGATGTTCTGACGCTTGTCTAGAAGCGAAGAGCTGACCAGATACCCTGGGCACACAGAAGGGGCGTGAATCCACCGGAAATGGATTCACGCCCCTTCAACGCGCTTATATCAATACACGATGCCGAGCTGCCTGTGCCGGGACAGCATCACTAAAAACCGGCATACGAACCAGCGGGAGAAACTCCCACCATCCTTCTTAGTACGCGCCTTCCTTAGCGAAAACCGCACGGACAGTACGCAGAAGAATAATGAAGTCACCGGTAAGCGACCAGTTCTCAACATAGTAGAGATCCAGACGAACCGACTCTTCCCAGGAGAGATCACTACGACCCGAAACCTGCCACAGACCGGTAATACCCGGCTTCACCAGCAGACGGCGGTACGCAATGTCCTCGTACTGCTCAACTTCCTCAACCAGCGGAGGACGCGGACCCACCAGCGACATATCGCCAATGAACACGTTCCACAGCTGAGGCAGCTCATCAATCGAGTACTTACGGATGAACTTACCAATGGGAGTAATACGCGGGTCGTCCTTCATCTTGAAGAGCACGCCGTTACCCTCGTTCTGCTCCATGAGGCGCTTCTTGACCTCTTCAGCGTCAGTACGCATCGAACGGAACTTCACCATCTTGAAAAGCTCACCGTTCAGACCCACACGACTCTGCAGGAAGAAGACAGGGCCACCATCACGCTTCACCAGCAGTGCCACCACCAGGAATAGCGGAGAGAGCAGAATCAAACCCAGACCCGAAGACACAACATCCACGGTGCGCTTGAAGAACGCCGACAGGCCGGTAATACGCGGAGTCGACACGTGCACCAGCGGCAGACCGTTCAACGGCTGCATGTGCATACGCGGACCAGCAATATCGGTCGTCGCAGGAGCCATAATCAGCGAAATATGTGCATCAGCCAGCTTCCAACCCAGCAGGCGAACCTGATCCGGGCTCAAGTGGTGACCATTCGTAACAGCAACCATATGAATATCGTTCTCGCGGATAGCATCCATAATGTCAGCCGGAGAAGTGCTGTAACCAAGCACCGGAATCGGTGCGCCAGCAACAGTGGTACCCGGGGTGAAACCGGGCAGATAGAACGCAGCGGGGGACAGACCGGAAGCAACCACGCCCTCCAGGTTCTTATACAGGTGCTGACCGGTCGTCACATCAGAAATAATCATGACGCGAGTGAGCGCACGACCGCGGGTACGCGAACGCACCAGACCCTGACGAATCAGCCAACGCTCAACGAGCAGAAGGAACAGACCCAGCGGGTAAGCAATCAACAAGTACATGCGGGTGACGTCAACCTTGAGGAAGAACGCCACAATAATCAGCAGGCAGAAGAAATAGGTGCTACCGCGAGTAATGAGACGGTACTCCTCGTTGCCGAAACCCATGATGCGCAGGCTACGGGAGCCGTTCACCTGGAGGATAAACCACCAGCCGATGACCATACCGACGCCCAGGAAAATGTAATCAATAGCGGGAATACGGCCATCCAAGGCGTTAATAGGCCAAACGTTCACATAGGGCAGGTCAGCATTCTCCCACCCGAAACGAATCAGATGCGCAGCGACAACCGCGATAACAATGGCGAGAAAATCGCCAAAGTAAAGGGCGCGCTGAACCTTGGGATGCCAGCTTCGCTTGACGACGAAGTCTGCACCCCACATTTTTTTAAGACGATCTTGTACTTTCAACGGTGTAATCTTCCCCGGAAATTTGTCCTGTGTCGTGGACTGAGAGCGGCGAATAGGCACATTTACCCCTAATTATCGGTGTAAGGGAGACGTGTCCTAGTCTATGTTCTGAATGAATGAGTGAACCCTTAATCTTGCTGAGTGAATAATGGCAGAGATTACGGTAAAGGCGCTGGTTAGACGCCTAGTGGAGCGTTATATGAACCCACAGAGCGCATAAACGTGTTCCGTAAACTATTCTACGGGGTCGGGGGTCTTACGTCTCGAAGAATAAAGCCGTAAAGTCGCTCCCGCGTGATGAAATCAATCACAGAAAAAGAAGAGAATAAGAGCCCCCGAGAAGAATGCCTAGTGAAGCTAAGAAACTCCTAAAAACACCAGACTATTTCACACGCCTGCAGAAAAACAATAACCGGCATATAAAACGACAAACCCCGGAGGCTCAACAACAAACCCTACACACACGGTGTAAAAGGGACATTAAGGACGCTCAAGCCCCGCACGATCCAAAATAAAATCAATCATCGGCTCATAACGACGCGGCGGAACGTTATCGTCCATCGGCACGCACACCGGCAGGTCCCCCTGCTCAGCCGCCACAAACAGACCCGGGTCATTACAGTCCGCAATACCAATCGTCAGCAGCTTACAGGTCGAGGACGCATAACCAGCCATACCGTGATCTGAAACCACCAGATCCGGAGTCACACCGCGCGCCTTCAACTGATCCAGCGCGATGCGCATCGGGCCGGGGAAATGCGTATGCTGCAGATTACCGTACTGCTCAAACATCACGACATCCATAATCTGACGGACATCGCCGTCCAGGAAGCGCTCGCCCTCCTCAATCTGAAGAACCTCAGCGCCGGCAGCCTTCGCAGCCGCAGCCATCACCGCATAGATGGGGAACAGACCCGCCGGGTGACCGGTCGCAAACAGAATACGAGAACCCGCACGCACCGCCTCACCGAAGATGCGGGCGTACTCCTCCAGCGCGCTGATGCACTGCTTGGCACCAATAGTGTCCTGACCGTGAGTATGCGAACGATCCGGGTTCAGACCCGCGCGGCGGACCATCACCTCAAACACCGAATCGTAATCCCATTCGCGGGTCCACTGCACACCAAACTCAAGGTGCTCATTACCGTCCAGGAAACCCTGAATATGGTCCAGGTTATTCTCTCGGGCGGTTGCCACCTCGCCGGTAATACGCACAGAATCCAGGTACGCGGCGAACTCATCGCGGCTCATCGAGAAAGACATTAAAACTCCTCACAACGTGAAAAATACATTACTGCGAGATACCCTCACGTACCTCGGCATAAGCTTCCAGGGTCTTACGCGCCGTCTGCTCCCAACCCATCGTGCGGGCACGCGCAGCGGCGTTCGCACCCAACGAATGACGCAGATATGGGGCACGCACCAGACGCTCAATAGCCGCAGCCCAACGCTGCGGAGTACGAGGCGCCACCAGCAGGCCCGTACGGTGGTTCTCCACCGCAAAGCGCAGACCGTCAGCATCCGTAGCGAGCACCGCCGCGCCGCACGCCTGCGCTTCCAAAGCGACCAGCCCGAACGTCTCAGACGACGACGGGGATGCCACAATATCGGCGGCACGGAAAATATTCGCCAACTCAGACGCCGGAACCGGGTCCTTCAAATGCACCCGATCTGCCACACCCAGCTCAGCTGCACGCTGCAACAGGCGGCGCTCATAATCCGAATCGGAGCGACCAATAATATCCACGTCCACCTGCAAGTCGGAGGGGAGCAGTGCGAGCGCCTCCACCAGCAGATGCGGGCCCTTCAACGGCTGAGGCCTACCGGCAAACACAATGCGGCAACGAGTCTCCGAGGTGTCGTTGAGCGGATGCACCCCCGGAATCGTATGGAAAATCGAGGTGTCAACACCCGGCGGGATAATGGCAAGCTTCTGCGCGTCCGTACCGTAGTACTCGCCCATCTGCTGCGCCTCCAGGGGAGTGTTCACAATTACCCGGCTCGCGGAGCTACTCATGAGGCGCTCGGCTCGGTAGCGTTCCTCAGGCTCGGGTGCTTCACCTTCGCCGCGGCGCGCATCCTTGGCGGCAGCCGTCGTATGCGGAGTGAAAAGAACGGGAACCGGGAAGTCAACGCCCTGAGCCGACCACAGCTGGGATGCACGAGCCGCAGCCTGACCAGATAGCCAATAGTGGGCGTGAATAATATCCGGGGTGTACAGTGCCTGTTCCACGCACGCCCGCGCAAAATCATCGGTGACCGTAGCCAACTCGTTCTTCGAAAGACCACGAGCGGACGGAAGATCAAGGCTGCGGCGCACAATGCGCTCGCCGGGCTGAGGAGGCTGACGGAACGGCGAATCAGCCGGAAGCGCCTCACCGCGGTCCAGGGTGAAAACCTCAACCCGCAGCTCCGGATCGAGCTCCAGCATGGCGTGCACCGACCGGGCAATATAGACGTTCATGCCGCCTGCATCTCCGCTACCGGGCTGCGCAAAGGGGTCGGTGTGCATGGAATACACATGAACCGTCCGAACCGGCGGCAGAGTGCTCATCGATGCTTTCCTCTCTCAAAGGTGTACCTGACCTAGTGTAGCGCGATAGGACTTTCGCACACCGGGAGGTCTAGAATTTAGTAGAAGAGAGGCTGACCAAGCGCAGCCTGTAGTACCCGCCCGTCAGAAGGACCGTGAAGGACCATGACTCACCCTCAGCAGCCTGCCAAACCGCTCTACTGCCCGCCCTGTACCCCAGCAGAGGCAGAGCGAAGCGCCACGATTGACCTTGATGCGCTAGAACATAATGTGCGCCGCCTCAAGGAACTTATTGGCGACCGCGCGCTCATTGCAGTGATTAAGGCGGACGCGTACGGTCACGGCGCGTACCCGGTGGCACGTTCGGCTATTGCCGCCGGTGCTGACCTGCTGGGTGTGGTGCACGTGAACGAGGCGCTGGAACTGCGTGCTGACGGTATTGAGGTGCCGCTCATGGCGTGGCTACACACTCCCTCCACCGATTTTGAGGCGGCACTGCAGGAGAAGATCCGCCTGGGTGTTTCCGGTTGGGACCTGGAGGCGGTAGCCGCCGCCGCTGAACGCACCGGCGAGCGCGCTATCGTGCATCTGAAGGCTGATACCGGTCTGGGTCGTAACGGTGCGACCGCGGCGGATTGGCCCGCGCTGGTGGCTCGCGCCGCCTCCCTGGAGAAGTCTGGGCTGATTACGGTTGAAGGTATTTTTAGCCACTTGGCGGTTGCTGATGAGCCGACCCGCGCCGAGACTGCTCAGCAGCTCGACACCCTGGATACTTTTGTGGCTCAGGCTCGTGAAGCTGGTCTGGACCCGAAGATCGTGCATTTGGCGAACTCGCCGGCGACCCTGACCGCCTCGCTGGAGGGCTGGGACACGGAGGAGCGTCTGCTCGGTGACGGTGTGCGTTGCGGTTTGGCGCTCTACGGTCTTTCCCCGCTGCCGGAGGTGACCGCTGAGGACCTGGGGTTGAAGCCCGTCATGACGGTGGGTAGCTACATTGCCGCCGTGAAGGAAGTTCCTGCAGGTCAGGGCGTTTCCTACGGTCTGCGCTACCACACTCCCAAGGCAACCACCCTGGCGCTGGTACCGCTTGGCTACGCTGACGGCGTGCCGCGCATTGCGGAGAACGCGCCGGTGCGCATCTACCCGGGCGCGCAGAACGCGGAGAACGGCTCCGTGCCTAACAACGCGGAAGGTAAGACCTACCGCGTGGTCGGCCGCATCGCCATGGACCAGATGGTCGTTGACCTGGGCGAACCCGGTCTGAGTGACCCCGCCCTGGGCTACCTGGGGGCGCCCGCCATCCTTTTTGGTACCGGTGAGAACCCGCCCGTGGAAGAGTGGGCGGATGCCGCGCAGACCATTAACTACGAAATCGTGACCCGCATTTCGTCCCGCGTGGAGCGCCTCTACGTCGGCGGCTCCTGGGTTGAAGCTGAACTGAACGAGCTGTGGGGTACCGGGCAGGAGCAGGAGGGCTAATGAGCGCTGAGTACACTTCTGCCGCACTCGACCTGGATGTGACCGGCCCCGACCATACCCGCCGCCTGGCGCTCACCCTGGCGCAGCACCTGAACGCCGGGGATGTACTGTTGCTCTCGGGCGAGCTCGGTGCGGGCAAGACCACGTTCACCCGCTCCCTGGGTGAAGGCCTGGGCGTGCGCGAAGGCGTTATCTCACCGACCTTCGTGCTCTCGCGCGTGCACCCGAACCTGCCGGACGGCCCCCGCCCCGGCGGCCCCGACCTGGTGCACGTGGATGCCTACCGCCTCTCCAGTGCCGAAGAGCTCGACGACCTGGATCTGGAGTTCTCCCTGCCGCGCTCTGTGACCGTCATCGAATGGGGCCGCGATAAGGCTGAGCACCTGAGTGATTCCCGCCTGGAGCTGGACTTCACCCGCCTGACCGGCGCGGATGCGCGCTTCGCCTACTCGGGCGCCGAAGAGTTCAGCTGGGACGACGAAGACGAGGACGAAAGCGACGAGGACGCGGACACCCCCGAACCTCGCCTGCTGCGGGTGCGCGCCTTCGGCCCCCGCTGGGAGCACGCTTTTGACGCATTGAAAGAGGCCCTGCAGAGCGCCTAGAGCCCGCGCGTTAGAATGATAGGGTGCTAGTACTTGCCCTTGATTCATCCGCCACCGCATCTGTGGCGCTCGCCCGTGTGCACGGCTCCGAAGCCGGTGCGTCCTTCGAAATCCTCGCCCGCTACGAGAGTGAAGATACCCGCTCCCACGCCGAGGTGATGGGCCCATACGCGCAGGCGGCCCTGCAGGACGCTGGCGTGCGCGGCGAAGATTTGGATGCGATTCTGACCGGTACCGGTCCGGGACCTTTTACGGGTCTTCGCGCCGGTATCGTTACTGCGCGCGCTCTGGGTTTTGCCTGGTCGGTGCCGGTGTACGGCATGATGAGCCTGACCGCGCTGGCTGAGCGTGCTGTGTCTGGCGTGGTTGCCGGTGAAGAGAATGCAGAACGAGCGTTCGCCTCTGCTGAAAGTGCTGAGCTTGTAGAAGATGCTGAGCTGCTCGTACTCTCCGACGCGCGCCGCCGCGAAGTCTACTCCGCCCGCTACCGCGTGAATGCCGAAGGCTACAGCCTGGTGGACGGCCCGAACGTATGCCCCGCCTCCGAAATTCTGCCCGGTGGGGCTCCCTCCTACGCCTACGGCTACGGTGCTGGCCTGTACGCCGAGGCTCTCGAAGAGCACGGCTGGACCATCGTCGATTCTGCCCGCGAGGTTCACCCGCACGCCGAGTACCTGGTTGCCGCCGCGGCGCGCCTGGGCGTAGAGAACCTGAGCGAGGACACCTCCGCCCAGTACCTGCGCGACTCGGACGCAAAGGTCCCCGCCGCAATGCTCGCCCGCCAGCAGAAGCAGGCCGCGCAGGCCGCCGCGCAGAAGGAGAGCTAAATGAGCGCTACCGACAATATCGTGCGAGACGACCTGGCACTGAGTAACCTGGCTATGGGCGCCCGCCTGCGCGTTGCTGAACTTGCCGACGTGCAGGCCATGCACCGCATGGAAACCACCCTGTTTCCCGCCGACGCCTGGCACATCGACATGTTCCTCGAAGAGCTGACCCACCCGACCCGCACCTACTACATGCTCGAATTACCTGCAGAAGGTTCGGAAGATAACGAGGGCGGCTGGCGCGCTATCGGCTACTGCGGAACCATGGTCGTAGCCGACACTGCCGACGTTCAAACCATCGGCGTGCTCCCCGAATATGAGGGCCACGGCTTCGGCCGCGCCATGCTTGAGCAGATGCACGAGCGTGCCCGCGAGCAGGGGGCCGAGCGCATCCTGCTGGAGGTGCGTGCCGACAATCCGCGCGCCCAGCGCCTCTACGAACGCAACGGCTACCGTGCGATTCACGTACGTCGCGGCTACTACGATGACGGAACCGACGCCATCATTATGGAATGTACGTTCTAAATGCTCCGTTGGGCTAAACGGCAACCCATGCGATAGGGGCGAGTATCCGCTGCCCTCTATGCCGCGGCATCCCTACATCACAGCATCCTTATATCACTGCAACTAGAAGCACTACGCGCAGACAGCGCAACAGAAAGATAGACTATGAGCACTCGCGAACCCCTCGTTCTGGGCATCGAATCCTCCTGCGATGAGACCGGTATCGGCATTGTGCGCGGTGCACAGCTGCTCAGCAACACCATCTCCTCCTCCATGGAAGAGCACGTGCGCTTCGGCGGCGTGATCCCCGAAATCGCCTCCCGAGCTCACCTGGACGCCATGATCCCCGCCCTCAAGGCGGCACTTGCCGAAGCGGACATCACCCTCGATCAGGTGGACGCTATCGCCGTCACCGCTGGCCCCGGCCTGGCGGGCGCACTCATGGTGGGTGTCTCCGCGGCGAAGGCGCTCGCTATTGCCACCGGCAAGCCCCTCTACGGCATTAACCACCTGGTCGCCCACGTTGGCGTTGGCCTGCTGGAGGACAACGGCACCGAAGACGGCTCCGACCTGCTGGCGAATGCCGGTTCCGGTGGTCTGGGTGCGCTGCTGGTCTCTGGCGGTCACACCGAAATCCTGCAGGTGCGAGACATTACCTCCGATGTGCGCCTGCTCGGCGCGACCCTCGACGATGCCGCAGGCGAGGCCTACGACAAGGTCGCCCGACTGCTCGGCCTGGACTACCCGGGCGGCCCCGCGATTGACCGCGCCGCCGCCGAGGGTAACCGCAACGCCTTCGTGTTCCCGCGCGGTCTGTCGAACCGCAAGTTCATGGGCACCGCCGAGGAGCCCGGCGCACACCGCTACGATTTCTCCTTCTCCGGTCTGAAGACCGCCGTGGCGCGCGTGATTGAAAGCTTTGAAGCGGCCGGTGAAGAGGTCCCGGTTGCCGATATCGCCGCGTCCTTCCAGGAGGCGGTCGTGGACGTCATCACCAAGAAGGCGATGCTTGCCTGCCGCGAGCAGGGCATGAAGACCCTGCTGCTCGGCGGTGGCGTGGCGGCTAACTCGCGCCTGCGTGAGCTGCTTGCCGCCCGATGCGCCTCCGAGGGGGTGCGCCTGATTATCCCGAAGTTCACCCTGTGCACCGATAACGGCGCGATGGTTGCGGCGCTGGGTGCTCGCCTGGTCGCCGCCGGTCGTGAGCCCTCGGGCGTGGACTTCACGACGGACTCCTCGCTGCCGGTGACCACGGTCTGTTTCTAGGCGGGCTGCCTCTGAAATAGCTACTTCCGCAGGGATTATTAGCGCGAGCCCGTTGATGCGGCTCGCCTCGAAAATGCTCATAGAAATGCCTCGGCACAGTCTCACAAAGGACTGCGCCGAGGCATTTTCTGTATTCAAACTTTAGTTACGGGGGGGGCGGGGGAGCGGCTCTAACGCAGCGCTCGCGCACGAGACTGCGCGGCAACATCCAGCGCCACCTCACGCAGAGAGCCGGTCTTCTCAAAGACCGCACGCTGACGATCCGCACCCGTACCCTCGGCGAGGATGCGACGCACCTGCGCCAGCTCTACCTCGCAGTCAAGGTCGCGTGCTACCGGCTCCAGCTTGGGCAGAAGCAGCTCAAAATCTTCACGCAGGGTACGCTGCACCGGCTCGTTAGAGACCACGATCTTAGCCTCCAGGCCGTAGCGGGCGACGCGCCACTTATTCTCCTGCGCGTGCCAGGGGGCGAGCACCTCAATGCTTTCACCCGCCTCAATCTGGCGGGAGAAGTACTCTACCAGGCACTGCGTGAACGCCACGATCGCCGCAACATCCGGCAGGGAGGCGAGGCCATCGCAATAGCGCATCTCAATGGTGCCGTAACGCGGAACCGGGCGAACATCCCAACGGTCCTCGCTCGGATCGTTAATCACGTCGGTCGCCACGAGTGACTCCAAGTACTCGCTGTACTGCTCCCAAGTATCAAAGTGGAAGGGCAGACCGTTCGTGGGCAGCTGCTGGTAAAGCTGGGTGCGGTGCGAAGCGTAACCGGTATCGATTCCATCCCAGTAGGGGGAAGAACACGAAAGCGCCAGCAGATGCGGCCCGTAGTTGGTCAGCGCGTCAATGAGCGGCAGAACCTTATCGCGGGAGTCAACACCCACGTGCACGTGCACACCGTAAATGACCATGTGGCGGCCCCAATACTGGGCGCGCTCGACCACACGCTGGTAGCGTTCCTTCGCCACGACCGGCTGGTCAGCCCAGTGGGAGAAGGGGTGAGTGCCGGCGGGGTAGAACTCAATGCCGAGCTCATCGGTGATGTCACGCAGGGTATCCGCTAAATCCTGCAGCTGACGGCACGCCTCAGCGACGGTGTGGCAGATGCCGGTCACCACTTCGAGGGTGTTCTCCAGGAATTCGCCGGTCACATGCGCCCGGTCGGAGGCGGGCTCAAGCAGTTCGGGGCGGCGCTCGCGCAGGATGGATAGCACCTCGCTGGCGCGCTGGGTCAGTGCGCCGCTTTCACGGTCGATGAGCGCAATCTCCCATTCCACGCCGAGAGTGGACTGCGGGGAGGTAGCAAAGTCGATCATATTGCCTTTCCTGCGTCTGGAAATAGGGTCGTGCATGGTGCCGACTATGGAAGTTATTATCGGTGGGCTCTACCCGGCTGTGCGCTAGCCGGTGGGAGCCGGCTCCTTGGGGGAGTGCCTCTACTAGGCCGCGTATCTTTAATCAGGCACAGTATCTTTATCGGGCACCGTATCTAGTGTACGGTCTTGCGGTGCCCGGTGCCCTGTCGAGTGCAGAATCCGGAACGGGAAATGTCACGAATCGTCACGAACGGTAACCCGTCCTCGGGGCTGGGTCGTCAGCGCTGGGTAGTTAGGGATGGGCGGCCGGGGCTGGCGAGGTTAGAGCGGGCGCACATGCCAGCCGACGCGGCGTGAATCCCTGCCCGAACCGATGCGGGTAAAGACCAGCGTTGCCGGACGGTACGAGGACTCCTGCGCACCCGCCTGCACACCCGAAGAAGAATTAGCGTTCTTTTTCTGTTTCTTCTTGGAAGGCTTAGAACCCGCAGAACCCAGTAGTCGCGCACGCAACTGCTCCGGAACAATATCCACGCCACGCTTCTTAATCGTCAGCGCCGTAAAGCCCTGCTCACGCACCCAACGCTTCAGTTGCTTCTCCTGCAGGGGAATCTCCTCCAGTACTTCATAGCAGGCAACCAGAGGATGCTCCACCGGCTCGGCAGAACACAGGTACGCCAGGTGCTCATCCAGCAGATGCGCGCCAATACTCTGTGCAAACTCAGCGACCAGATGCGAGCGCACAATCGCCGGGGCGGGCTCCAGCAGGTATTCACCCGGCTGCGGCAAGGATGCCGGAACGTCAACGCTCCGCTCCGCCTCTTCCGCCGTCAGGGGGCTGCGGAAGCTCACCGCCTCGTACGGCGGCAGCAGGGCACCGGTTTCGGCGGAGCCTCCGTGGGAGCCTTCGGCGGAACCTTCGGTGGGGGCAGCCTCTTCAGTGGACAGCTCGCGCACAGAGGTTTCATGCACAGAGGTTGCCGTGCGAGCCACCCCCTCCTGAGCTAGCGCGTTAAACCAGAGCACCAACTCGGCGAGGGAACCCTCCGACTGGATCCACTCCGCCTCAACACGCGGGTTGGGGTTTGCCTCCGACGCAATATCTTCGGGCGAGGGGATGCCCTCATGCGGAAAACCGGGACCCAGCTTCACGCCCATCGGCACGCCCGTACGTGCCAGATTCAGCACGAACGAGAACGGAGGAGAGAACGCCTCCGGATCAAAAAGGCGCTCCGTCTGAGCCTTCTTAGCACCGCGCAACTCGCGGCGTGCCGGGTCCATCCACACAATGCCCACCGGCTCACCGGCAGCGTCCAGAAGCTCACCGTGCACATAATCGGTCACATCCCCCGAATACACGCGCGCCTGCGGGCAAAACTCAAGGTTCTTCGCTGCAAAAGAAGCCGTCAACGGGTCCAACTCCACCGCAACCACGGCACCGCGCTCCGCCGCATACACGGCAGAATCCGACGCAATACCGCAACCCAAATCAGCCACCGTGCCGGCAACCGGGCGCAGGCGCTGAGCACGATAGTGGGCAATCACCGGGCGGGTCGCCTGCTCTGCAGCCTCCTGAGTTAGCATGAGCGTGCGGGCGCGCTCGCCGAATTTGGCGCGCGCACGGGTACGAGCCTGCGCCAGCGAAATAATCTGTGTAGACTCCTCGGGGCTAAAACCTCGCGAACGCAAAGATGTAACGGCGCTGAGCGTGTCCGAGCCCAGCGGGTAGAGCTCATCGGCTGCCGCGAGCGCTTCGGTACTGAACGGAAGCTCGGCGGCGGGAGTAAAAGGGGATGCGGGAATAGGCATGCTCCTCATTTTACGGGGTGCCGGTTTTGGCAGGTGGGGAGCCTGATTTGCCCAGCTTTTTGCTCAGCGTTCGCCTTGCGGTGAAACACCCCGGCAGAGGGGCGCTTTTCTTGACCGAAAGCACAGGTGAAACTAGAGTTGAGGTAGCACTCGAGACAGTCATCGGGCGCGCCACTGCGCCGCTGTCTCGCATTGAACGTAAATCCACAACCCGGAGGAACCGATTATGGCTATCAAGCCCCTGGAAGACCGCGTCGTTATCAAGATCGAGCAGGCTGAGCAGACCACCGCATCCGGTCTGGTCATCCCCGAAACTGCGAAGGAAAAGCCGCAGGAAGCACGCGTTGTCGCCGTTGGCCCGGGCCGCGTGGATGAGAAGGGCAACCGCATCCCCGTAGACATCAAGGAAGGCGACGTTGTCGTGTTCTCCCGCTACGGTGGCACCGAGGTCAAGTACCAGGGCGAAGAGTACCTGATTCTCTCCGCACGCGACGTTCTGGCAATCGTCGACTAATACTTTCAGATGCTCATGCGCCGTACCGCTCATCCGGTACGGCGCATGAGCTATCATCTGCCCCTCAAATTTTCCTTTCTGTGACGCACTAGGAGTAGCGAACACATGGCTAAGCAGCTTGAATTCAACGATGCCGCCCGCAAGTCCCTGCAGGCTGGCGTCGATAAGCTGGCAAACGCGGTCAAGGTAACCCTCGGCCCGCGCGGGCGCAACGTTGTGCTCGACAAGCAGTGGGGCGCACCCGTCATCACCAATGACGGCGTGTCCATTGCCCGCGAAATTGAACTGGACGACCCGTACGAGAACCTGGGTGCCCAGCTGGCGAAGGAAGTCGCCACCAAGACCAACGACGTAGCCGGTGACGGTACCACCACCGCAACCGTGCTCGCACAGGCACTGGTCAACGAGGGCCTGCGCAACGTCACTAGCGGCGCGGCACCCGCCGACGTCAAGCGCGGCATTGAGGCTGCTGTGGAGGCTGTCTCCGCACGCCTGCTCGAGAACGCACGTCCCGTGCAGGGCCCCGAGGTGGCGCACGTTGCCGCGATCTCCGCGCAGTCCGAGCAGATCGGTGAGCTGCTGGCCCGCGCCTTCGAGAAGGTCGGCCAGGACGGCGTTATCACCATCGAGGACGGTTCCTCCACCGAGATTGAGCTGGAGATCACCGAAGGTATGCAGTTCGACAAGGGCTACCTCTCGCCCTCCTTCGTCACCGACGCTGAGCGCGGCGAAGCAGTGCTGGAGAACAGCCTCGTACTGCTCTACCAGGGCAAGATTTCTACCATTGCAGAAATCATGCCCGTGCTCGAGAAGATTGTTCAGGCGAAGAAGCCGTTGACCATCATCGCAGAAGACGTTGACGGTGAGGCGCTCTCTGCACTGGTCGTGAACAAGTTGCGCGGCACCATCAACGTGGTCGCTCTGAAGGCTCCCGGTTTCGGTGACCGCCGTAAGGCAATCATGCAGGACCTGGCAATTCTGACCGGCGGCACCGTCGTGACCGGCGAGCTCGGCATCGACCTGCCGCAGGTCACCCTGGAGCACCTGGGCTCGGCACGCCGCGTGACCGTCACCAAGTCCCACACCACCATCGTGGACGGCGGCGGCGACCCCGAGGCGATTGAGGACCGCGTGCAGCAGCTGCGCCGCGAAATTGAGCGCGTGGATTCCGAATGGGACCGCGAGAAGCTCAAGGAGCGCCTGGCTAAGCTCGCCGGCGGCGTGGGTGTCATCAAGGTCGGTGCCGCAACCGAGGTTGAGGCGAAGGAACGCAAGCACCGCATCGAGGACGCTGTGTCCTCCACCCGTGCCGCTCTGGAAGAGGGCATCGTCTCCGGCGGCGGTTCCGCACTGGTTCACGCGCTGAAGGCACTGGACGGCATGGACCTGGGCAACCACGACGCAAACGTGGGTGTACAGATCGTTCGCCGCGCCCTGGTTCAGCCGCTGCGCTGGATTGCTGAGAACGCTGGCGAAGATGGCTACGTCATCGTCTCCAAGGTCTCCGAACTGCCCGTGGGTCACGGCTTCAACGCCAAGACCGGCGAGTACGTGGACCTCATCGAAGCCGGTGTGATTGACCCGGTGAAGGTGACCCGTTCGGCTCTGCAGAACGCATCCTCCATTGCGGCTCTGGTGCTGACCACCGAGACCCTGGTGGTTGAGAAGCCCGAAGAAACTGAAGAAGACTAAATAGTGTGTGTGCCCGGTGCCGCCCCCTCCACCATGGAGGCGGTACCGGGCACTCGCTGTCGGTAGGCTCGGATGCGCTCGCGTTCGAAAGAGCGTTAGAACCTGCCGACAGCCTCCTGCTGAGGGGCTCTTACTATGAGTGCTTCTCAGCAAAGAAACCTTTAGCGGTTTACTATAGAAGGTAAGCTGTTCCCGTTTGCGCTCAAACCACCTTGTGGGGTGCGAGCAGACGGGTCGTACCGCATCTTGACATACGCAACGTATAGGCTGAGCTTCTCACCGATGAAGCCAGCATCCGAAAGGTAGACAATGACCATTCCCACCGCTCTGTCCGAGGATCCCTTCGGCTTCACCGGCCTGACCTACGACGACGTGCTGCTGCTGCCCGGCAACACCGACGTCATCCCCTCCGATGCGGACACCTCCACCCGCCTGTCTAAGCGCATCACCCTGAACACCCCCATTATTTCCGCCGCAATGGACACCGTGACCGACTCCGCTATGGCAATCGCTATGGCACGTCTGGGCGGTATGGGCGTTATCCACCGCAACCTCTCCATCGAGGACCAGGCTGCACACGTGGACCGCGTTAAGCGCTCCGAGTCCGGTATGATCATTAACCCCGTCACCATCGGTGCTGACGCAACCATCGCCGAATACGACGAGGTCTGCGGCTACTACAAGGTTTCCGGTCTGCCCGTCGTCAGCGAAGCGGGCGTGCTGGAAGGTATCATCACCAACCGCGATATCCGCTACATCTCCCGCTCCGACTACGAGGGCATTCGCGTCCGCGATATCATGACCCCTATGCCGCTGGTCACCGCGCACCCCAGCGTCACCAAGGACGAAGCATTCGCGCTGCTGTCCAACAACAAGATTGAGCGTCTGCCCCTGGTCGACGACGCAGGCAAGCTCGCCGGTCTGATTACCCTCAAGGACTTCGTCAAGACTGAGCAGTACCCCAACGCCACCAAGGACGAGGATGGCCGCCTGCGTGCCGGCGCCGCTATCGGCTTCTTCGGTGACGGCTACGAGCGCGCAATGACCCTGGTCGAGGCAGGCGTCGACGCACTGTTCGTGGACACCGCAAACGGCCACTCCCAGGGCGTGCTCGACATGATTGCCCGCCTGAAGAAGGACCCCGCCGCAGCACACGTGGACGTCATCGGTGGCCAGGCTGCAACCCGCCTGGGCGCACAGGCGATCATCGACGCCGGCGCTGACGGCGTGAAGGTCGGCGTTGGCCCCGGCTCCATCTGCACCACCCGCATTATCGCCGGTGTTGGCGTTCCCCAGGTGACCGCTATCAACGAGTCCGCTAAGGCAGCAATCCCGGCAGGCGTGCCGCTGATTGCTGACGGCGGTATGCAGCACTCCGGCGAGATTGGCAAGGCACTGGTTGCAGGCGCTGACTCCGTGATGCTCGGCTCCCTGCTGGCTGGTACCACCGAGTCCCCCGGTGAGCTGATCTTCATGAACGGTAAGCAGTACAAGGCATACCGCGGCATGGGTTCGCTGGGCGCAATGCAGACCCGCGGCCGCCACAAGTCCTTCTCCAAGGACCGCTACTTCCAGGCTGATGTCTCCAGCGAAGAGAAGCTGATTCCCGAGGGTATTGAGGGTCAGGTTCCCTTCCGCGGCCCGCTCTCCGCAGTGATTCACCAGCTCGAAGGCGGCCTGCGCCAGACCATGTTCTACGTCGGTTCCCGCACCATCGAGGAGCTCAAGTACAAGGGTCAGTTCGTGCGCATCACCCCCGCAGGTCTGAAGGAATCGCACCCGCACGACATCATGATGACCGTTGAGGCACCGAACTACCGCCGCTAAAACGCCTCACCAACGATGATTCGCCGCATGGTGTGCACACCATGCGCCGTTGAGCCCGCCCCATACCCGTTCAGGTATCGGGCGGGCATCGGCGCGAATAACGCCCAGCGGCACCCCTCAAACCGAATTCGAAAGGATTCACCCCATGTCTGAAATTCAGATTGGCCTCTCCAAGAACGCCCGCCCCACCTACTCCCTGGACGATGTGGCGCTGGTGCCTACCCGCCGTACCCGCGACCGCCGCGACGTCGACACCTCCTGGCAGATTGACGCTTTCAAGTTCGACACCCCCATCATTGGTGCGCCCATGGACTCGGTCATGTCCCCGGCGACCGCTATTGCACTGGGTAAGCTGGGCGGCCTGGGCGTGCTGAACCTCGAGGGCCTGTGGACCCGCTACGAGGACCCGCAGCCGCTGCTCGACGAGATTGTTGAGCTGCCCGAGGCGGACCCCGCCTCCGCAACCACCCGCATGCAGCAGATCTACTCCGAGCCGATTAAGCCGGAACTGATCACTGCACGCCTGGAAGAGATCCGTGACTCCGGCGTGGTTGTTGCAGGCTCCCTGAGCCCACAGAACACCCAGGAGCACTACGAGACCGTGGTGAAGGCGGGCGTTGAGCTGTTCGTCATCCGTGGCGCGTCTGTCTCTGCTGAGCACATTTCCACCTCCCATGAGCCGCTGAACCTGAAGAAGTTCATCTACGAGCTGGACGTTCCGGTCATCGTTGGTGGCGTTGCTGGCTACTCGCAGGCTAAGCACCTGATGCGTACCGGCGCAGCCGGCGTGCTGGTGGGCTTCGGCGGCGGTTCCGCACAGACCACCCGCCAGGGCCTGGGCATCTCCGCACCGATGGCAACCGCTATCGCCGACGTGGCTGCGGCACGTTCCGACTACCTGGATGAGTCCGGCGGCCGCTACGTACACGTGATCGCTGACGGTTCCCTGGGTCGCTCCGGTGACATGGTGAAGGCGCTCGCACTGGGCGCTGACGCCGTCATGCTGGGCGCTCCGCTGGCTCGCGCATCCGAGGCTCCCGGCCAGGGCTGGTACTGGGGCAACGAGGCGCACTCGCTGGACTTCCCGCGCGGCGTGCGCACCCCGCTGGGTGTTGTCGGCTCCCTGGAGGAGGTCCTGTACGGTCCTTCGCACCACGTGAACGGCACCAGCAACATTGTCGGTGCGCTCAAGCGCGCAATGGCTAACTGCGGTTACCTGGACCTGAAGAAGTTCCAGAAGGCGGATCTGACCGTGGTTCCTGCGTACCGCGGCTAATGTAGCTTCATGAATCACCGCTTGGCGGTTGGCAGGTTGTGATCTGCCGGTCGCCGGGCGGTGCTTTCTATACGCACGCTCTACCCCCGTTAGAGCATGTAGCGGTACCTCCAGATGGGGGAGCGGCTACGTACCGTCGGCGGCATACAGCAATAGCGTAAAATAGATATATCCCCGCGCAAGTGCGCGGATTAGTACCAACACGTTGAGGTAATTTTCGTGACCAACTCTGTGAACCTGGACCAGCTCGAAGAGCGTCCCGTCCTGGTGGTAGATTACGGTGCACAGTACGCGCAGCTCATCGCTCGTCGCGTGCGTGAAGCCGGCATCTACTCCGAAATCGTCCCCCACTCCATGAGCACCGAGAAGATGCTCGCCAAGAACCCGGCAGCCATCGTGCTCTCCGGTGGCCCCTCCTCGGTCTACGCCGATGGCGCACCCAAGGGCGACAAGGCCCTCTTCGAAGCTGGCGTGCCGATCTTCGGTATCTGCTACGGCTTCCAGGTGATGGCCCAGACCCTCGGCGGCACCGTCGCCCAGACCGGTCTGCGCGAATACGGCGCAACCGACGCTGTGGTCTGCGCTGAGAACTCCTCCTTCCTCACCGGCACCCCCACCACCCAGAACGTGTGGATGTCTCACGGTGACTCCGTGACCGAAGCCCCCGAAGGCTTCGAGGTGCTGGCTAAGACCCCCGGCGCATCCGTGGCAGCATTCGTGGACGAATCCCGCAAGCTCGGCGGCGTGCAGTGGCACCCCGAGGTGAAGCACTCCGACTACGGCCAGGTCGCCCTGGAGAACTTCCTCTATAATGTGGCAGGCCTGAAGCCCACCTGGTCCACTAACAACATCATCGAAGAGCAGGTCGCAAAGATCCGCGAGCAGGTCGGTAGCGACCGCGTCATCTGCGCGCTCTCCGGCGGCGTTGACTCCTCCGTGGCAGCAGCACTCGTGCACAAGGCTGTTGGCGACCAGCTCACCTGCTTCTTCATCGACCACGGTCTGCTCCGTGAAGGCGAGCGCGAACAGGTCGAGCAGGACTACGCAGCATCCATGGGTATCAAGGTCATCACCATCGACGAGTCGGAGCGTTTCCTCTCCGCACTCGATGGCATCACCGAGCCTGAGGCGAAGCGTAAGGCTATCGGCCGCGAGTTCATCCGCTCCTTCGAAGAGGCACAGCGCAAGCTGATCGCTGAAGCGGGCGAAGAGGGCGCAGACATCAAGTTCCTGGTCCAGGGCACCCTGTACCCGGACGTTGTTGAGTCCGGCGGCGGCGACGGCACCGCAAACATTAAGAGCCACCACAACGTGGGCGGCCTTCCCGACGACCTGACCTTCGAACTGGTTGAGCCGCTGCGCACCCTGTTCAAGGACGAGGTTCGCGCTATCGGTCGTGAGCTCGGCGTTCCCGAGAAGATCGTGGCACGTCAGCCGTTCCCCGGCCCCGGACTGGGCATCCGCATTGTCGGTGAGGTTAACCGCGAGAACCTGGACACCCTGCGTGCCGCTGACGCTATCGTGCGTGAAGAGCTGACCGCAGCAGGTCAGGACGAGCACATCTGGCAGTGCCCCGTGGTTCTGCTGGCTGGCGTTCGCTCCGTGGGCGTTCAGGGTGACGGCCGTACTTACGGCCACCCGATTGTTCTGCGCCCGGTCTCTTCGGAAGACGCAATGACCGCTGACTGGTCGCGCCTGCCGTACGACCTGCTGGCTAAGATCTCGAACCGTATTACGAACGAGGTCAAGGACGTTAACCGAGTGGTGCTGGACGTTACCTCCAAGCCCCCGGGAACCATTGAGTGGGAGTAATCCCGCTTTGGGCTACCTAGCTTTGTAGCTGGGAGCCTGTGAAGGAGCCGCCCGGTGCATCCGAATGTGGATGCGCTGGGCGGCTCCTTTTGTGAGTATGTACGTTGCAGATGCCAGGGATGAACGAAATATAATGTGCTTATGCATGCTTCGTCTGACATGCGCAGAGCATTAACCTAATGGCATAAGGAGGGGCTAAAGATGTTAAAAGCTGATAACGAGCACATTCAAAAGCAAGAGTATGAATCCTCCGTCTATGAGTTTTTCGTCAGTTTTCCTGCCCTTGCAGATGACGCAAACTGTTCTGAAGAAATCCCCGTGGCGGAACGTTCTGCCTCGCAGCGCCCTGCCCCAGACTTTTAGCTTAGAAGTAAGCCGCCCGGTGCATCCGAATGTGGATGCGCCAGGTGGCTCCTTGCATTAAGTCGTGTAGAAAAGGGGAGAAGGGTTTTGGGGCGTATTAAAAAATCCTCATTTATTTTTTAAACGCGGGGTCTAAATAAAAGAAATGCATTCCGAAAATACCCGAAAAAACATGCCGAAAAACTACACCCAGATATAAACCTTTTTAGTGTGGGTGATGCGGGTGACGAATCGAATCACGCCAATGAGCGCTCGACCCCAACCCAAAATGCAAAGCAAAAAACGTACCAAAACAGCAGAAGCCAAACGCGCACGCCATGTACACACCATAGGTCAGCATCACAAACTCAGAATCATGGCTCAGACCCGACGCCACAATCATCGTCAACGAAACAGCCAGAATGACAAGCCATGCAGCGCTCGCAGCCGCAATCAGCCACGAGATAGCACTCAGCACCGGGTGCGGGACCCTAAACGTACGCTCGGGGCCGCTCACAGGCGCTATGGGCGCGGCAGAAGCTACGGTAGCCTCAACCACCATGCTCGAAGTATTAGGGGTTGAGGGAGCCGAAGAAGAACGCCACGGAATATGGGCATCAGCATGCTGACTGGGAACCTGCGCCGGACGCTGCGGGACGCCTCCAGATTCGGGAGGGGACGAAAGATACGGCTGCTGCATTGCGGGCTCCTGCATATTTAGCCTCACGGGAGAAGGAACAGCCTAGTTCCTAATCTCGTAAGAAATGAGTGTCGGTGATAGAACGAAAGAATGTGGTGGAAAATATATTCTCTCTATATTTCAAGATTAGAAGCGAGCAGTATAAAAAACGAGAGCATCAGCGAATATGATGCAATATGACGCGAAAATTTCGAAAAATACAACGAAAAAGCAGTAAACCTCAACCTGAAGGTTCAGGGTAGGGTTATTAGACAGGGACCATAGCCGTAAAACAACGGCACAGACACAGCAACAGCGAAAGGAACGAGCATGGGAATCATCCTCCCACTCCTCTTCTTAGGGGCAGGATTCGGGCTCGCAATGTTGCTACCTGAGCACTGGGGCAACCGCCTGAAAGAAAGCGCCTCCGCCCTGCTGACCCGCTGGATCATTCCCGCCGTCATCATCTACACCGTCGCCACCAGCCGCCCTGAGCTTTTCTTCGTTGCAGCCTCCACCATGGTGCTGATGCTCCTCGGAGTGCTCTGCGCCGGGCGCATCACCCGCGACCCCGTGCAGAAACTCGCCTTCGTCTATCTGAACGCGGGACTCTTCGGCATCCCCGTGGTCGCCGGGTTCTGGGGTGAGGAAGCCGTGCGAGTCTACATCGGCGCGTATATCGGCAACTCCATCATGGGTAATATTCTGGGCACCTCGCTACTACGAGGCGGTTCTAATACAGATGTAGGGGCAGGGGATGGCAACGCGCCGGATACACGAGCCACCAGGAGCCGTGGTGAAACCCTCCACACGGTGATGCGGGGGCTGCGTACCAGCCCGCCGGTTATCGCCGTGGTGGTGGGTCTGCTCTGCCTGCCCGCCGGCTCTTTCCTGAGCGTTCACGGGGCAGGTTTCTACCGGGTACTGACCTGGATTTTCAGCTTTATCGGACTGATTGTTCTGGGCATGTGGCTCGGTGTCGCCAAGCTACACCGCGCCGACCTGACCCGCGCCGCCGGATGGGCGCTCCTACGCGCCGTGCTCGTAAGCGTCTACAGCATCGGCGTGCTGGCACTCGCCCGCTGGGCACACGATACGGCGGGCATGCACTTTGACCAGTTGCTCGCGCATCCGCAGGTGCTTTTCCTTCTGGCTGTTCTGCCGCCAGCAGCTAATATCGTCATTCTGGAAACCCACTACCGGCACGAAGGCACCGCAGCCCCCGTCATTGCCGCAGGGGCGGCCGTCAGCGTGGGAATGATAGCGCTCGCCGTGCCGATCCTGCAGTTCGTCTTCGCCAGCTAAGTAGAGCCAAGAAAGCACGCCAGGAGAACACAGGAGACCACGCAGAAGACAACACAAAAGGAGGGCGGGGCATAAGCCTCACCCTCCTTCTGTTGTCTATCACCTTATCGGCACGCGGTAGCACTCAACGAGCTACAGCGCTTAGCGAACGATGTGGTACACCTTCGCCTCGTAGGGGCGCAGGGTCGAACCCGCGTCGTCCTTGTAGTTCGAGCTCACCAGCTCAACACGAGCACCAGCCTCACGAGCCTCAGAAAGTACCGCGAAGTCGCGCTCCTGCTCCTCGGCAGTGAAGTTCGAAACAACAAGCAAAGACTCGTTCGCGGGGCTGCCATCCGCACCACCGGTACGGGTGTACGCGTACACAGCCTCATCCTCGTTGTGCGGAACCTGAACCGAATCCACCGGAGCGAAGGCTGCGTAAACCATCAGGTCCTTCAGCTTGCCGCGGCGCAGAGCCACCAGCTGCTGGTAGTGGTAGAAGATCGAATCCTCATCCGCCAGAACAGCCTCAGCGTTAATCGCCGGGTAGTTCGGGTTCACAGCAATCCACGGGGTCACACCCTCGGGGCTGAAACCACCGTTAGCGGAGGCATCCCACTGAACCGGGGTACGAGCGTTATCGCGGCCCTTAATGTAAATCGCCTGCATCGCCTCTTCGTGGCTCAGACGCTTGTGGTCAACGTGCATGTCCTCGTAGAAGCGAATCGAGTCACCATCGCGGTAATCCTCAATCGAATCAAACTTCACGTTGGTCATGCCCAGCTCTTCACCCTGGTAAATGTACGGGGTGCCCTGCATGAAGTGCAGAGTGGTCGCCAGCTGCTTAGCGGACAGGGTGCGGAACTCATCCGAATCGTTACCGAAGCGGGAGACAACGCGCGGCTGGTCGTGGTTGTTCCAGTACAGCGAACCCCAAGCGTTACCCTCCAGGGTGGTCTGCCAGTCGTTCAGGATGCGCTTGAGCTCGGTCAGCTTGTACGGCGCGTAGGACCACTTGCCGCCCAGCTTGCCGTTCGGGTCGTTATCCACGCCCATGTGATCGAAGTGGAAGATCATGTTCAGCTCACCGGTGTGGTAGCCAGCCCACAGCTTAGCGTCCTCGGGGCTGGTTGCGCTGGTCTCGCCCACGGTCATCACATCGTAGCGGCTGAAGGTCTCGCGGGTCAGTTCCTTCATCCACGGGTGCACCATGGTGCCGTTAGAGATGACGAACGGAATCGAGGAGGTGTGCTTCTCAAAGTCGGTGGAGGGGTCATCCGGGAAGCCCTCGGGCTTGGAGATGATGTTGATAGCGTCCAGACGGAAGCCGTCAACGCCCTTGTCCAGCCACCAGCGGACCATGGAGTACAGGTCCTCGCGAACCTTCTCGTTCTCCCAGTTCAGGTCGGGCTGTTCCTTGAAGAAGATGTGCAGGTAGAACTGGCCGGTCGCCTCGTCCC